>CARVLU010000002.1 GCA_949082785.1 uncultured Alphaproteobacteria bacterium | reverse complement strand
GTGAATTATATCGCATCCCACGCGAATGTTCAAGGAATTTAAATTTATTGGTGTGTTTTCTGGATTGCCACGCCACTGACGTGGCTCGCAATGACAAGAGAGAGTAAGTGCCCAGTCTTAAAAAAAATCCCCCATGCGGGGGGATTTTTATTTTGCGCGTTCCACGTATTCCAATGTTTCCGTGTTCACGACGATTTTTTCGCCCTGTTCCACAAAAACCGGAACCTGGACACGGACACCGTTGTCCAAAATCGCGGGTTTGCCGCCGCTGGCGGTGGCGGTCTGGCCCTTTAACGCGGGTTCGGTTTCTTCGACAATTGCAATCACCGTTTTCGGCAATGTGATGGATACAGGTTGGCCTTCGACAAAGTTCGCCTTGACCAGCATTTCCGGCGCCAAGAATTTCATCTGTTCGCCCAGGGAATCCACCGGCATTGTGAACTGTTCATAATCCGACAGATTCATAAAGAACGCGTCCGAACCGTCAGAATACAGATACTGGCATTCGATGTCTTCGACCATCAGTTTTTCAACCTTGTCTTCGGAACGCCAGCGGTCGCCACCCTTGTTCCCGGTGTCAATATCGCGCAGGTCCGCCTGGACGAATGCGCCACCCTTGCCCGGTTTTACCTTGGTAATGGATGTCACGGAATAACGGCGGCCGTTGTGGGAAATGACCCAACCGACACGCATATCATTTGCTACATAGGATGCCATGTGTTCACCTTTTGTTTAATTATCAATTACGAATTTTTATGGGCAGCCTGGTAACGTTCGATGCTTTCCATAATCAGTTTGTCCGCCGTTTCGCGGTCGGCCCAGCCGATAATGCGGGACCAGGAATTCGGTTCCAAATCCTTGTAATGCGCAAAGAAGTATTCAATTTTGGAACGCAGAATCTGTGGTAATTCTTCGGTATAAGACACGTTTTCATAGTACGGGTCAATACGGTCGCGCGGCACACAGATAATTTTTTCGTCGCCGCCGGCCTGGTCTTCCATCAACAGGGCGCCAATCGGATGCACGTCGATGATAACACCCGGACGCAGCGGGGCATTGCAAACCACCACGCAATCCAACGGGTCGCCGTCGTCGCCCAGTGTCCCCGGGAAATATCCATAGTTCGCCGGATACGCCACCGGTGTGTGCAGAATACGGTCCACACGCAACAGGCCCGTTTCTTTGTCAATTTCGTATTTTACATAGCCATTTTCCGGTACTTCGATAATGGCGTTCATCTTTTTGGGGGGCATTTTACCCGGTTTGATTTCTTCGATTGTCATATTTTTCCCTTTTTGCCGGCAAAAGTTTAGCACAGTTTTCACAATTTGCAATAATTTAGTCGCGCGCCCCGTGGGCGCGCAACATTTTATTTCCCAGATGTTTGAACGACCCCGGTCGCGGCGTCAAATTGCTGGCGACCGACGGTGATAATTTTATCCCGCAATTGGGGGGCAGATTGGGCTTTGACCGGTGTGCGCCAGTAAATATCCCCATTCTGGGTTTTAATCGCGTACAGATGGCCGTCGGTTGCAACGACATATGACACCGCATCCGTTACGATAAACGGTAATCCCACGCCGATATCCACGCACCATGTCTTTTTACCGGTCGCATCATTGATTTTGCAAAACGCATCCCCCAGGCCGCCGGCATACACGGACCCGCCCGTCAGAACAACGGGGGCAACAATATCCAGTACCGATGCGCCGCCGGTCATATTGCTGGGGCGATAAATGTCGGCAATCCATGCGATTTGACGGGATTTGGCGGCGACTTTTACCACTTCGCCGGTGGTCAGCCCCGCATAGACATATCCCCCGCGGCACACCGGCCGGGCATCTGTTTTGACAAAGTTCGGTGTGGCAAACCCGCTGAACACGCGGCGGTCGCCATTCCAGATAACGTTCGACGTATCCCGGACAAAGGGACATTCGGCATTTTCGGCAACCGGTGCATTGATTGGCGCGTTTGGAATTTCGGTATTTAAAATATTCAGTTCGGTGGCGCCGAAAATCGCACTGCGTTCACCCGGTAAAATCGGGTCGTGCGATGAACACGCCGCCAAAATTGTCCCCAACGTCATCAAAGATAATGCCGATTTGCGCATGGTGTCCCCCCCGCCCCGTTATCGCAACGCCGCGGCCGATGCCACCACGTATTGCGGCGCGTTTTTATCCGCGACAATTTTATCCAGTATTTTCATCCCCGCATCCCGATTGCCATCGGCCAGATATTTCTGGGCAACGGTCAGACGCGCCGTGTAATAATACGGTGATTTTTTTGTATCGACCGGCGCCAGGTATTTTTCCACGTCATCGGCCGACATTTTGTCGCCGCGGATGTTAACGATATGAATTCGGGCCAAATCGCGAAAATCACGCGTATGGCCGTCGTTGGCCAATTTTTCCAATTTGTTCACGTCCCCATCCAACAGGTACGCCTGGAACAGGGCCAAATCAGATGTCGCCCCGGATGTATTTTCCGCCAATGCCGCCAACGCGTTCGCGTCGCGGTTTTCGATGGCCGTTTCATAATTCTGGGCGGCGGCGATTTTGGCCGCGCGGTGCGAATGCACACCAATTTGAATACCGGTTGCGACGATTAAAATCGCCAACGCGCCCGCAATCAGCGGACGGGAATATTTCTTTAAGAAACGCTGCGTTTTTTCATTATTAACTTCTTCCCAGACTTCGCGGTACAGGGCATCTTCGGCATAATCTTCACGCGTTTTTTTCGGGGCTTTGACTTTCTTGTTTCTTTCCAACATGGTGGCCATGGAAAATTCTCCTGTCTTGATAATTCATATTTTATTGCTATACTATAAAAGTTATGAAAAAGCAAATCAAGAACGCATTGCCGACCGCCCAAAACCAATCCTTGGTCGCGGCGCGCGGCGTCAGCGATGATGTGTCCCTGGCCCAGTATATCCAGATGGTGCAAAAGATTCCCGTTCTGACCGCCCAGCAGGAATATCAGTACGCATCCCAGTGGGTCAATGACCGGGACCAGGTCGCCGCTGAAAAACTGGTCGCCAGCCATCTGCGGATGGTGGTGTCGGTCGCGTATGATTTCCGCAATTACGGCATCCCGGTCGGCGATTTGATTGCCAGCGGGAACATGGGCCTGATGCAGGCATTACAGAAATTCGACCCGGACAAGGGATTCCGGTTTTCCACATACGCCATGTTCTGGGTCAAGGCCGAGATTTATGAAACCATTTTAAACAACTGGTCCATTGTTAAAATCGGCACGTCCGCCAATCAAAAGCGTGTGTTTTTCAACCTGTCGCGGGCGAAACGCGCCCTGGGGATTATGGACAACAATATGTCCGACGAACAGACAACGCGCGTGGCCGATTATTTACAGGTGCCCGCGGCCGATGTTCGACGCATGGCAACGCGCATGGGCGCACGCGACGTATCACTGAACACGCCAATTAATGACGAAGATGGGGCGACGGACATCTTGTCCAATTTGCCGGACAACCGCGCACCAATCGACCAAACGGTGGAACAGATGGAATTCCGTCGTCGCGGATATGAATTATTACAGCGGCACATGGCCGATTTACCGGCGCGTGACCGCGAAATTTTACAGGCGCGCCGTCTGACACAGCCCGCCGCCACATTGGAAATTTTATCCCAGAAATATGGCATATCGCGTGAACGCGTGCGCCAAATCGAAGAACGGGCGTACAACAAACTGCGGGCGGCAATCTTGGCGGATGCGCAACAGTAAATACAACAACGGGTGGGAAAATCATGTCAAAGATATCCAAGTTTATGTGCCGCGCGGCGGCGGTTTGTGCGGCGATTGCGGCCGCATCCGACGCATCGGCGTGGGAATATAACCGGGGGCGCACCGCGTTCAAGATTACCGGATACGGGACCGCGGGGATATTTGAACCCGACTTTGCCGACCCGGATTTTGTTGGCGATTGGCGTGTACGCGCCCAAATGAATTATGCGGTGGCGCGCGGCCAGTCACTGGGGCTGGTGTATGCGATTGATGCGCTGGCGCTGGATTATGACAAACCCCTGCGCGAAGCGTTTGCGTTCTGGGAATGGTCGCGTTATGGCCGCATTGAATTGGGGATGACCGATTCCATCGCGCGCAAATTGGGGGTCGGGTTGCCCGATGTCGGTGGATTGCGCGTTAACGACCAGTCGCTGGTGTATAAAAAGATTTCGCCCGACGGCCCCATTATTTCCGACACCACATTGTCCAGCGGGCGATATGCGCTGCGCATGAATTTGGCGTCCATGCCGACGCGCGGGGTGCAATACGGATTGTCGGTCGCGGGATTGACGGATGATTATGATTTTGTGGTGGACGCGGGTCTAAAAATCCGCCGCCCCCGGGGCAAGGTAAAGACGGCATTTGCGCTGGGTGCGTCATTTATGGAAAATCCCGACAATTACCGCGCGGAAATGTACGCGCCGCGCGTGACGGCCGATTGGCGCGCCCAGGTGTCTGCGGGCATGAATTTGCAATACAACAGCTGGATTTGGGGCGTGTCGGCGCGTGTGATTTATGATGAAAATCCGATTGGACCGCAATCCGACGGGATTGCCGCCGGCACCGGGGTCAGTTACGATTTGCTGAATTACAGTGTGTCGTTGTCATATTTGTTCACCGACACCGGGATTTGGGGCGATGCGCCGAATTATGACGACCACACGGTCATTGCATCGTTTAGATATAAATACAGCCAGAATGTTGACGGGTGGATTTCGACCGGATTATCCACGTCCCAGGCGTTTTTATCGGCCGGCATGCGTCTGACGTTCTGATATTAAAAAATCCCCCGTGCGGGGGATTTTTTTGATTACATCGCTTTGTTTTCAGAATTCATGATATCGCGGATTTCGGCGATGCAGTTTTCCGTGATGTTTTCACGCGCCGCGGTCAGATATTTGCGCGGGTCAAAGTTTTCCGGATTATCGGCAAAGCTTTTGCGCAGTGCCGCCGTGAATGCCAGACGGGAATCGCTGTCAACGTTAATCTTGCAGATGTTCATCGACACCGCGCGGCGCAGCTGGTCGGCCGGGATACCGCGTGCATCTTTCAACGCCCCGCCCAGTTCGTTGATGGTTTTAACCAAATGCTGGGGGATGCTGGACGCACCGTGCAGCACCAGCGGGAATTCCGGCAATTCGCGCGCGATTTCTGCCAAAATGTCAAAACGCAATTCTTCGTTGTCATTCTTGCGCTTGTACGCACCGTGGCTGGTGCCGATGGCAATGGCCAGGGAATCAATTCCGCTTTCGCGGACAAAGCGTACAACGTCGGCCGGGTTTGTATAATGGCTGACATCGCTGAATGTGTTTTCATCTTCGATACCGGACAATGTGCCCAGTTCCGCTTCGACGGTGACGTCAAACTGGTGCGCGTATTCGGCAACGCGGCGGGCCAGTGCGATATTTTCGTCCAACGGCAACTTGCTGCCGTCAATCATGACGGACGAGAAGCCCATTTTGATTGCTTTTTCACAGGCTTCGAAACTGCCGCCATGGTCCAGGTGCAGCGCCACGTTACCCGGCGTAAAGCCCATCCCGCGAATCATCCCCATCAGCATGTCGGGTGTCATATATTTCATGGCCGATTCCGACACCGCCAGGATAACCGGGCTGTGTGTATCGGTGGTCGCGCGACAAATCGCCTGCAATGTTTCCATGTTATAGAAATTAAACGCCGGCACCGCATAGCCGCGTTTGATGGCGTCCGCGAACATTGCACGCGTGTTGACCAGTCCAAAATCTTTGTAAGTCATTCCAATTTTCTCCTTTGCGTATGGGAAAGTATATCATATTTTTGCCAATTGCATCAATAAACATCACAAAAACTTGACAATGTGAAATTTTGTGTAACAATCCTATTGCGAATCGGGGAGCACAGAGAGCACACGAGTTTTATACAAAGGATGTGACATAATGAACAAAATTATGGTTTCTGTATTGGGTTTGATGGCTTTGGCTGGATGCTCTTCGTACTATGATTATTACCAGGGCGGCGTGCGATACACCCAAAACGGCACAGACTGCATTTATTATTCCGGCGAATATGCCAACAACTTTTCCGGCAGCATTGGCGGGATGAACAACGGCAAAAAAATTGTTTATCGCAACACCATGTGCGCCGACCTGTATGCGCGCGACAATATGGGCAATGCCCCGCGTCATGACCGTGCGGCGATTGTTCCGGCCGCCCGCGAAGTTGTCGCCCCCCAGGTGGCCGCGCCCGTGATGGTTGAACCCGTCTTGAATCTGGGTTGCACCACATGCGGGACCCAGCCGGTTCTGAAACGCAAATACATCATTGTTCCGGCGATGTAATTGACCGGTTCAAAATCTGTTTCCCCCCGGGGCTGTTGCAGTTGCAACGGCCCCATTTTTGTGGTACAATGCGTGTATAAGAAAGAAAAGGGGATTTAACATGAAGAAAATCATTTTTGCATTGACTGCAATTGTTGCCGGCACGGGCGCCGTGATGGCGGCACCGGCATATGGCGACCCGTGTGCGCTGATTGTCGGGATGCAGGGTATCTTTAAAACGCTGCGTACGTTGGCGTTTGCCGGGGCGGCGTTCTTTATCGCGACGTGGGCCTGGGGCTTTATCAAGGCTGGCGACGTTAAAATGGATGATTTGCAGAACAAGGGGACCGGTCTGTTGGTCGGCTTTACCCTGTTGTTCGGTATTGGGATGGTATTGCAATTCTTGCCGGGGATTTCCGGTTGCGCCGGTATCGGTTGGTAATCAAACCATTTAAAAAAATCCCCCAGACGGGGGATTTTTTTTATTTGGTCGGCGCGACGATAATTGATTTCGTACGTTCGTCGGGTTTGGATTTGCTTTCCAGATTGCCGCGGTCGCCAATCATTTCCAAAATGCGGGCGAATAATTCGGGAACGGCATCCTTGCCCCGGGCCAAAACCTTTTTCGAACCACGGGTCATGACGGCAATTTTCACCTTGTTCCCGCCATCCAAGAATTCAAACACCTTTTTCATTTTGATGTTCAAATCGTTTTCTTCGATAAACGGTTTGACCCAGACTTCCTTTAACTCTACGGTTTTTTGGTTTTTGCGGGCTTCGTTTGCACGCTTTTTCTGGTCATATTTGAATTTGCCGTAATCCATGATTTTGCAAATCGGCGGCGTGGACGATGCGTTGATTTCAACCAGGTCCATCCCTTCGTCCGCGGCCATCGCCAACGCCTGGGGCGTCGGCATAGTGCCCAGGTTCTGTCCGTTTGCACTGATGACTTGGACAGCCTTGGCAAAAATTCTGTTATTCATACGCGGGCCCATATCGCGGCGCGTGTCACGGTTAAATGTTGGTCTGATGGTTGGCTCCTTTTATAATCTATGGGTTGATTATTAATTATTTTTACACTGTTTTCAACAAATTTTGTACCTGTTGCAGGGCGGTCCAAACATCACGCTTGGCCGCGGGCTTTAACAACAGGAAATTGGGATGATAAATCGGCATAACATGGCGCCCGTTTTCCAGTGTGACCGCCGTGCCGTGTGCGCCCGGCAAACGCACGCCCCCAATCTGGGCCGCCGGCAACGTCCCCAGTGTCAAAATCACCCGCGGCGCCAATAATTCCAGCGCCCGGTCAACAAAGGGCCGCGCCAACTTTTGTTCTTCGTCGCTGGGGCTGCGGCCGCCGGGCGTGCGCCAGAACAGCAGGGGCACAATCGACACGTTGTCGCGCGATAATCCAATCGCCGCCAACATTTTGTCCATCAATTCCCCCGCCCCGCCGGACAAAATGGTGCCCGACGCGTCATCATCGGCGCCCGGGATGTCGGTTACAATCACCAGCCCACCGGGATTCGGCGCCGCATGCGGTAAAACGACATTTGTGGCGGTTGCCCGCAACGGGTGATTAAATTCAGCAATCGCGGCGCGCAACGCCGCCATATCACCGGCCGCATTTGCCGCCGGCGTCGCATCAATTGTGATGGGCGCGGCCGGGGGGACAACCCCGCGCGGTGCATGCACATCGGATCGCGGCGCACAATCGGCATTAACGTTTGCGACCGTCCCCGCAATCCCGCCGGATGTGGGTGTTTCCGCCAATTCCCAGCGTACACCGGCCAATTCCAAATCACGCAGTCCATCGGTATTCATATGTGTTTTCCCTTGATTTTTCGCCCATTTTATTATACACTAAAACACGAGCAACAGAAATACAAGGGAGTATTTTCATGAAAATCAAAAACTTTGCTATGTTGGCGGGCGTCGCGGGCCTGTTGGCGGCGTGCGGTGGTTCTTCGAAGATTGTAGAACCGGCCGACTTGAACGATCAGCGCGTATTTTTCGGCTTTAATTCTGCTGAAATTTCTGACGAAGCGCGCGACAACCTGCTGGGTCAGTCTTTGTATATGAAAAACCACAAAGACGTCAAAATCCAGATTGCGGGTAACTGCGACGAACGTGGTTCGACCGAATACAACTTGGCCTTGGGCGCGCGTCGTGCCAATGCCGCCAAAGACGTTTTGGTCCGTGACGGTATCGAATCCAAACGTATTTCCACAATTTCCTATGGCAAGGAACGCCCCCTGGTCCAGGGCAGCGGCGAATCCGTATGGAAATGGAATCGTAACGCGACAACAACCGTTAAATAATGGTTATTGTTTATTAAAAAAACACCGGCATTTGCCGGTGTTTTTATTGGGTTAATTTATCAATTAATTCTTGCATTTGAATGCGGTTTGAAAACGACAGGGTAATCTGCCCCGCCCCGCCCCGCTTTTCACGTAATTTGGCGCCAACCCCCAATGCGCGGGAAATCCGTGATTCGATTTCCGCAATCTGGGACGCATCCATGCCATTTGATGTAAATGAACGACTTTTGCTGGAACGGGCGGTATCTTTAACCTTCTTTTCCGTGTCGGCAACGGTCATTTTGTTGGCGATAATTTCATGCGCCAGCGCCAGCGGGTTTTCCGCAACCGCAATCGTGCGCGCGTGCGATGCGGACAGTTGGCCCTGCTCTACCATCGCCTTGACATCTGCGGGCAGTGTGTCCAAACGCATGATATTGCGGATATAGCTTTCGGATTTGCCAATCAAACGCGATACGTCGGTCAATTCATACTGGCACTTGTCCATCAAATTTTTGTACGCCGCGGCTTCTTCAATGGGGTTCAGGTTTTCGCGCTGCACATTTTCAATCAATGCAATTTCCATCGCGTTTTCCGTGCTCAGCGTTTTAACCAATGCCGGAATTTCAGCCAGTCCCGCCATCTTGCTGGCGCGAAAGCGGCGTTCGCCCGCCACAATTTCATATTGATGGCTACGCCCTGTCACGGCCCGCAACAAAATCGGTTGCAAAACGCCCTGGGTTCGGATGGACGCGGCCAAATCTTCCAATTCGGCGTCGCTGAACGTTTTGCGCGGCTGGTCCGGGTTGGCGCCAATTTGCACCAATGGGATTTGTTTGACCACGACGCGTTCCGCCCCCGTTAAGATGGAAATGTCGGGAATGGTCCCCATTTCCTGTTTTAAATCGGCCAACCCGCGGCCCAATCCAAATTTGTTTGCCATTTTATTGTTCCCCTTCGCTTCGTTGTACGATTTCGGTTGCAACGCGCAAATACGCCTGGGCGCCGCTGGAATTAAAGTCATAGAATAATGCCGGTTTGCCGTGGCTGGGCGCTTCGGATACGCGGACATTACGCGGGACAACCGTTTTAAACACGGTTTCGCCAAATACGCCGCGGACATCGTCTTCGACCGCGCGTGTCAGACCATAACGCCGGTCGTACATCGTCAACAATACCCCCAGAATATTCAGTCCCGGGTTTAACTGTTTCTGGACCGCTTGGATGGTGTTGGTCAACATTTGTATCCCTTCCAGGGAATAAAATTCGCACTGCATCGGGATAATCACATCGTCGGCCGCCGTCAACGCGTTCAACGTTAACCGCCCCAGCGCCGGCGGACAATCGATTAAGATATAATCATAATGTTCGCAAATCGGTGCCAATGAATCACGCAATCTGTATTCGCACCCGGCAATATCCATCAATTCCGCTTCGGCGGCGGCCAATGCCTGGGACGATGGCATTAAATGCAGTCCCGGCACCGCGGTGGACAGAATATTATCCGCGGCCGTCGCCGTGCCCATGATAACACCATAAACACTTTGACGATACGAATCGCGCACGAACCCCAGGCCCGTGCCGGCATTTCCCTGTTGGTCCAAATCGATTAACAGCACGCGTTTTTTTATCGCGGCCAGTGATGCGCCAATATTAATGGCGGTTGTGGTTTTACCCACCCCACCCTTTTGATTTGCAAATGCAATAATTTTTGTCATTTATCTTCCGTTTCCCCAGAATATTTTTCGTTATAAACCATACGATAAAGCAACCGATTCGGTCAAGATATTAATATTTTGATATTTAAAAAACACCTGTTATCAATATGTTATTTTTAATTTCATGTGAAATGCAAACTGCATTATTGACAAATAAATACTTTTGTATTATAATAAACGTATGAAATTTAAGACACTGTATTCTTTATCATTGGCGTCAATTGTTGTGGGTGGCGTGTTGATGGGCGGTCTGGGCAATCCGGATGCGCATGAAAACGACACGAAAAAGCCGGCAAAGGCCGTAACTGTTCGCCCGCCCCTGCGCCAGGTTATTGATACAGTTTATATCACCGATGAAAACTTTGACGATATTCGTCACCATGGGGCCGGCGGTCTGTTTAATTGCAACAGCAATACGGTTCATGTCACCTATTTTATTGCCAACACCCAAAACACCAAGATTCAGGTGTACGCAGATGGGGCCAATGCCGTGATGCCATTAAATCGTCGTCATGAAATGGAACACGCACGCAAGGCATTGATGACCAAGCGTTTGGATCATCTGCCCTGTCATATGCGCGGGGCGGTTGCGGCCATGAATGAAATTATGGCGCCGTCGTCCGAAATTATTGAATTGATGGACATGGCCCATCGCCATCGTGGCACACCCATCCGGCAAAAGGTTAACATGGTTTCCACATCCAGAAAGATTCGTCGCATCATGACGGAAAACAATATGACGGGTCCGGTTGATTTCACAAATACGCAAATCGCGGATGCAACCATCCAGTATGGAATGGATGCGTTCTTGTCATCATTTAACCGTGGGATTTATCATCATACCATTCGCGAAAAACAACGCAGTGGCATAAGACTTTGGCGGTATGTTCCGCACAACGAATGTGATTTTGTTGCATCATTTATGTTTAACCCGCAATGGGGATTTTGGGCCCCAATGTGGGAATTTGACACATCGCGCGGTTTGGTAAATTTGTGGAACGCGGCCAGCGCTGCGCAACGTCAAAAGCTGGTGGCGTTGGTTGATTCTGTTGCGCGCGTTTGCCGGTAAATACCGGCAAAATCATGCCAAATTAATCAAAATGAAGTATTTCCAATAAATTACCGGTAATTTCACATGAAATTACCGGATGTTTTCAATCTGAATCAGATATCCGTCGCCGGTTTTGGATGGGGTTAATTTATAATCAAATTTATATTTGGTTTGTGCGGTTGCGATTTCGGATTCGATTTCCCGGCCTTTTAATAAAAACAGCCGGCATTTTGTTCGTGCAACATAATCCAGAATTTTAATCAATGGCGCAAATGCCCGTGCGGTAAAAACCACGTCCGCGGGCCGCCGGGGCAGGGTGCGAACATAATCTTCGACCCGGCCATGATAAACCGTCAGGTTGGGCAGCCCCAAATCATCTTTGACCGCGTTCAGAAATGCCGTCTTTTTCCCAATCGATTCAATACAGGTCACATTCCATCCCAAAATCGCCAAAACAACCCCGGGAAATCCGGCACCACTGCCCAAATCGACAATGCGGACGTCGGTCGGCAAAATGTCGGCCAATTGCGCACTGTCTGCAAAATGACGGGTTTCGATATCGGTCAACGTGCTGGGCGCAACCAGGTTCATGCGCCCCGACCATTCGGTCAACAGGGCGGCGTATCGTTCAAATTTCGCTTTATTATTCATAAAGATTATTGTAGCATAACTTTATCCATGAAGAAAATAGAAAGTTTGTTTATTGGCGCTGGATTGTTGGCGGCCGTATCGGCGGCGGGCGTGATTGTTTGGCAAAATGTGCGTCAGCCGGCGGCGCGCGTTTCCGCGCCCCAGCCAACCACGAAATACGGTGCATTTTTGGCCGCACAGCATGCCATTTATGTTAATGATTTTGATTCTGCGGCGCGATTTATGCGCGCCGTGCCGGACGAAGATTTCACCGTCGTGCAAAACACGCGCATGTTGGCCGAATTTTTAAGTGGCAAAATGCCCAACGCCGCCAAGTTACTGGGGTCCGAAAAGGGTACGCCGGCGCGCCTGATTTATGATGCGCAATTGGTGTTGAATGATGATTGGGACGCCCTGTACAAGCGGCACAAGAAAGATGAATCCGCACTGGCGGCGCCACTGCGCGTTTGGTCGTCGGTTGCAACCGACCGGCCAAAGGATGCGCTGAAATTCATCGAAAAATTGCCGGTCAATGATTCTTGGCGGGATTTTGTCCGCGGCCAGATTTATGTTGAAACCGGCGATGTTAAGCGTGCGGCCGATGCGTTTGCGCGCGTGCGCACCGATTTCATGAATATCCATGATTATCAGTATTTGATGTCGTTTTATACCACGCATGATATGGCGGATGCGGCGGATAAATTGCGCGCCGATTTTTCCCAACGCCCCGGCAGCATGTTTATGGCGACGTTTCGCACGGTTCCGGCATGGGAAACATATGCCGGCACGCGCAATCAATTGGCGTTCAGTTTGGTGCAAAACGTGTCACATACCCAGGTGATGATGTATTCTGATTTGGCGCTGTTGCTGTTGCGCTTTGCCCAGATGACACACACCGGCGCGGGCGATATTAACGACACCATCAATTATTATCTGGGCCAGTATTTTTATAACAATAACGGCGATTACAACAAACATTTTTCGGCCATATCGGCGGACAGTCCGTTCTTTGTATTCGGTCAATTGCGCCGCGCAGACAAAAACGGGGATATGAAACTGCTGCAACAGGCGGTGGCGAACAATCCGCTGTTTGTGCCGGGGATTAATAAACTGGTGGCGAATTATGTATCCACCGGGGAAAAGAAAAATGCCCTGCGGGTGCTGAACCGCGCGCTGGATACGGACGATTTGTCTGGGATTGGCCGCGCCTTTTTCTTAAAGAGCAGGGCGCAAGTCCATCTGATATTCGGCGATTTGGACGATGCCCAGCGTGACATTCACGATGCCGCCGCCATTTTGCCGATGGATGGCGACATTCTGTCCATCCAGGCCAAGATTTGGGCCGGGCAAAATCGCGAATTGGACAATGCGTATGATTACGCCATTGCGTTGGTGCGTCAAAACCCGACCGACATCGCCGCATGGGATACGTTGGGCACGGTCGTCACCGCCCGCGAAGGGGTGGATGCCGCACTGGAAGTTTTGGAACGCGTAGGCGATGTGGCCGGTTCGTGTTCATCGTTGTTTGAACGCCTGGGGGATTTGCATGTCGCCGCGGGCAATCAAAAATTGGCACGGGACGCATATTTACGTGCAATTGATTTATCATCTGATGGATTGACAATCGTCCCGGTTCTGGAAAAGAAATTAAGGAAATTAAAATGAAGGTTGGGGTATTGGGCGCCGGTGCCTGGGGCAGTGCGCTGTCTTTGTTGGCGCACCGCGGCGGATGCAACGTGACCGCGTGGTCATATAACAATGAATTCGATAATTTTCACGGCGTGCCGGTTCCGGCCGATATGCGTTTGACGGACAATATGGCGGACATGGCGGACATGGACGCGTGGTTGGTGGTGACGCCCGCCGCGTTTTTCCGTCAAACAATTGCCGCCGCGCGCGCGCATTATCATGGCCAACCGATTATTATCTGTACCAAGGGATTGGAAGCCCAAACCCATAAATTCATGTCCGAAATTCTGGCCGAAGAATTGCCGGAATACACCGATTGCGGTGTTTTATCCGGCCCACAGTTTGCCGCCGAAGTGGCCCACGGCGTTCCCACCGGCAGCACGCTGGCCGGGACGGCGCGCGCACGCGCGGCGGGCCGTGAAATTTTGTCCCAGATGTATCTGGAAGACAGCACCGACGTCATTGGCGCCGAAATTTGTGGGGTTGGTAAAAATGCGGTTGCATTGATTTGCGGATACACCAGTGTTATGGCCGGCGGCGAAAACGAACGGGCGATGGTATTCACGCGCGCCTGGGGCGAAGTGACGCGTCTGGGCCAGGCGATGGGCGCAACGCTGGAATCGTTTTTGGGGCTGTGCGGGATTGGGGATTTGTTTTTGTCCGCGACATCCCCGACCAGTCGTAATTTTTCGGCCGGCGTCGCCATCGCAAACAATCGTGAAATTGTTGGCACAGTAGAAGGGATATTCGCCCTGCGCGGGTTAATCCAACGCGCGGCGGCGTTAAATGTGGATGTTCCCATTTTATCCGATATGTGCGCGCGCCTGAAAATGGCATAAAAACACCGGCAAATGCCGGTGTTTTTTTATTTGCTTTTGTTTTTTCGAAATTCGTCCAGTGACACAACCCGTTTTTCGTCCGGGACGGTGCCCGGCTTTTCTTCCAGGGGTAATTCCATATCGTTGCCGGCAGACGGCGCCACGCGCGGATGGAACGACAACATGAAATCGACCGACGGGTCTTTGAATTCGACCAGCGCCGAAAACGGCACGCGAATGAAAAACGGCCGCCCGTCAAAGGTTAATTGAACCCCGAATTCTTTGTCCGATACGTTTAAATTGTTATAAGAATATTGCAAGACAATCGTCATGATATCGGGATATCGAATGCGCAGAAAATCCGGCAAAACAACCCCGGGGTCGCGTGTCTTAAACGTGATAAAGAAATGCGTTCCATCCCCCAGACCGTTAAATTGCGCGTGAATCAGTGCATCTTTGACGACCGATTTCAGGGCATTATCCAGTAATTTTTGATAGTCAATCTTGCTCATATTCAATACTTCCCGGGGTCAGTATATTATTAATCATCCCATCGTTGCAAGCAACAAATGCGGCGTCGGGCACATCGCGGAATATCGCCGCGTCCAGTCCCGTCGCCCAAACCTGGGCGTGGGCATCGCCCAGTTCGCGAAACAGGCGCGCGCGCGCATCCGCGTCCAGATGGGCGGCCGCTTCGTCCAGTAAAATTAATGGCCGGGCGCCGGTTTTCGTGTGGACCAGTTTGGCGTGCGCCAGTATCAGGTCGATTAACACCCCCTTTTGCTGGCCGGTGCTGGTCAAATGCGCGGGCAATTTCAAGACCGTGTTAAACACCCCGAAATCCGATTTATGCGGCCCGTCCAGAACCATTTTGTCGCCCACCAATTCCCGGTTTTCATGCAGATAGGTTAAATATGCCTGTTCTGCGGCGGCGGCGGTGGATGTCATAACTTGTTCTTCGACCTGGCCGATGACGGACACCGCGCAGTTTTTCAGAAAATAATTAATTTCCCCGGCATATCGTATGCGGGCGGCGGCCACCGCGACGGCGGTCCCGGCGATTTGTGTGTCGATTGCGTCCAGCCAATGGCCGTCCGCGCCACGTTTCAGTGCGAACGCCCGTTCCGACATTAATTTGGATAATCGTGCAACGCGACCGCCGTGCGCCGCGTCAAAGCTGGCGGTTAAGCGGTCAAAAAACGCGCGCCGGTCGGACGCCGCGTCCACAAACAGACGGTCTTCGCGTGGGGTCAGCCACACCACACGAACACGCGCCGACAAATCAGACAGCGATGCCGCATCCCCGTCAATTTTTGCCCGGCGGTTGGCATCGCCCCCGGGGTAAAACACCGCGATTTCGGTTTCGTCGGTTAAATTGGCAAACACGCTGAACCCGGTGGTTACGCCAAATCGCGCCACATCGCCCATGGGCGCGCCGCGCAACCCGCGGTCCCCGCCCAGCATCGATACCGCTTCCAGTATTGCGGTTTTGCCCGCACCATTGGGGCCGGTGATGATAATATTGCGACGCCCACGGGTCGTTACCCGTCCCACGCAATGGTTTCGGAAATCAGTCAGGGTCAGCGTTTCAATCATACTAAGAAATTGGAGGCCTGGGTCGGAATCGAACCGGCATACAAGGATTTGCAGTCCTCTGCATAACCACTCTGCCACCAGGCCGTTGTCATATGTGTGCCTATCCTAGGCAAAAAAAGAATCTAATTCAATAGAAAAATTACAAAAATATGATATAATCCCATGTGCGAGAGAGTTTTGCATGAAAAAGATATTATTAAGCCTGTGTTTGCTGCCGTCTGTGGCGTTTGGCGCCGATGATTGCATGACGCGTCAGCATGTGCCGTCCGGCGAATTAACACTGACAGAAGTTATTAATCTGGGATTATGTCGTAATCCCCAAACCGCATCGGCGTATCTGGCGGCCGAATCCGCCCGTTTGTCCAAGAATGCGGGCTATGCCAATTATTTGCCCAACGTTTCTGCGTCTGCATCCGGCAGTCAGCCGTACCGAAACGAAGAATGGGGCGACTGGTCATGGGGGGCGTCGCTGTCGGCATCGTATCTGATATTCGATTTTGGCAAGCGGTTGGCCGATTTAAACACGTTGGCCGCCACATGGCGCGCCGCCGGGTTTGATTATGATGAATCCGTGCAAAATTATGTCTATGGCGTGATTGGCGCGTATTACGCATTGCTGAACGCGGATGCGGACGTGGAATCTGCAACGGCCCTGCGGGCGGTGGCGCAAACGGCGCTGGACACTGCACAAAAGAAGTTCAAGGCCGGCGCCGTGGCCAAGGCCGACGTGTTAAAGGCCGAAACCACACTGGCCAGTCGCGATTTGAACTTGGAACGCGCGAAAAACAACCGTGAAATTGCCAAGGGAACACTGCTGAGCAAGTTGTCATTTGCCGCAAACGATGAAATTGAAATCGCGGACATGCCGTCGTCATTCGGCAGCGCGTCCGAAAACGAAAGCATCGATGAATTGATTGACGCCGCGCGCCAGCGTCGGCCCGATTTATTGCGCGCCACCGCGAACAAAGATGCCGCCTGGCACCGCCGCAACAGTTCGTTCTTGAAAAATTTGCCCAGCATTTCCGCATCGGGTTCATTGACATGGAACGACACGCCGGCCGAATCTTTTAATGTCGGCAGCAATCACGTCAGCGGCAGCATCGGTATCCGCGCATCCATGCCGATTTTTGCGGGATTTGCAAACGTATATGGCGTGCGCGCGGCCCAGGCGAACTATGACCGCGCCATCGAACAGGAACGCGCCACCCAGGACAACGCCGTCTTGGACGTCTTTACCGCGTACCAGAATTACAAGACCGCGCAAAAGGTTTTGACCCAAAGTGAAACTTTGCTGAAATCCGCAACGGAAAGCGAACGCGTCACCGCCGGCATGTACAAGGTTGGACGCGCCACCATGCTGGATTGGCAAACGGCGCAATCGGAACTGGTTGACGCCCAGAAACAAAATAATGCCGCCAAATATGATTTGTTCACCAAACGGGCGGCGGTGGCACTGGCCATCGGTGATATCAAGGCCGGTTTAATTCGCACAGAACAACAAGGAGATAGTAATGAAGACTGATTCCCGTTTTAAACGGATGATGCGCTGGGTTTGGCGCAAAAAATGGTGGATTGTGACACTGGTCGTGGTGGTCTTTGGCGCGATGATGATTTTTGGCGGCGGCGATGGTGATAAAAACGGCCAGTTTGCGACCGTTGCGATTTCGCGCGGCGGCCTGCGCCAGGTGGTGACCGCCACCGGTGAAATCCAGCCGGTTAACACCGTCAACGTCGGGTCCCAGGTGTCGGGCACCATTGACGAATTGTTCGTCGATTATAATACCAAGGTGAAAAAGGGCGACGTTTTGTTAACCATCGAACCGTCCGTATTACAAGCGTCCGTTGACGAAGCCAAGGCTTCGCTGGTCAGTGCCGAATCCCAGCGCAACTATGCCAAGAACGAATACGAACGCAACAAAACACTGTACGCCGACGGGTATATTGCCCGCGCCGAAATGGAACAGTCCCAAACAACATACGAACAGGCCGAACAATCCGTTCTGCGGGCGCGGTCCCAATATGAACGCGCGGAAACCAATTTGGGCTATGCCACGATTGTGTCGCCGGTGGATGGGACGGTCATATCGCGCAAAGTGGACAAGGGCCAAACCGTCGCCGCATCGTTCCAGACGCCCGATTTGTTCGAAATCGCCGAAGATTTATCCAAAATGCAAATCGAAACTTCTGTGTCCGAAGCGGACATTGGCATGATTACCGACGGCCAGCGTGTAACGTTCACCGTTGATGCGTATCCCACCCAAACGTTCGAAGGCGTGGTCCGTCAAATCCGTTTGTCGCCGACCACAACATCAAACGTTGTCGTCTATACCGTGGTTATTGACGTGGATAACGCGGATTTGCGTCTGATGCCGGGGATGACCGCATTTGTGACCATCGTCATTTCTGAAAAAGATGATGTATGGAAAGCCCCCAATGCCGCATTTTTAATCCGCAGCTTTGCCAATATTATCGAAGATGCGGGCGACGCCACCCCGAAAACGCATCTGGCGATTGAACGGGGCGGGGCGGCTGTATTGGTCCCGTATCAAAAGGGATTGTCCACCGCGACCGAAACAGAAATCATTTCCGATGGCGTCCAATCGGGCGACAAAATCATTGTCGGCCGGCATGGGGCAACGTCATCCACCAATTCCCAGGGGCGCGGCGGCATGCGCGGCCCCGGCGGACCGATGTAAGTGGTAAAAGGCCGGGAAACCCCGGCCTTTATTAACCAGACAAATGGGGATAAATCATATGAAAAATAAAAAGAATTCTGAAATTATCATATCGATGCGCGATGTCTGCAAAAGCTTTCCCTTGGAAATGGGGGGGGTGCAACAGGTCTTGTTCGATATCACGTTTGAAATTCATGCCGGGGAATTTGTCGCCATTATGGGCCCGTCGGGCAGTGGGAAATCCACGTGCATGAATATTATCGGCGCGCTGGACACGGCGACGTCGGGGACATATGAACTGTATGGGACCGACATTACCAATTTTTCGGCCGATGAATTGGCCCGCGTGCGCAATGAACACATCGGATTTGTATTTCAAAACTTTAACCTGTTATCCAAACGGTCCGTGTTGGACAACGTGATGTTGCCGCTGATGTACCGCGGGATGCACATGGATGAACGGGTGCGTCGGGCGCGTGAAATGCTGAAACGCGTCGGATTGGAACGATTTGAATCGTATTTGCCAACGCAACTGTCGGGTGGGATGCGCCAACGCGTTGCCATCGCGCGCGCATTGGCCGGGGACCCGAAAATGATTCTGGCGGACGAACCGACGGGCGCACTGGACAGCAAGATGGGCAACGAAATTCTGAAATTCTTTAAACAGTTAAACCAGGATTTGGGAATCACCATCGTGATGATTACCCACGAATTTGATATCGCCAAATATGCGGGGCGTTTGATTCACATCCGCGACGGGCGCATTAATTACGACGGCCCGGTGCCGCGCGACGAACGCGTCTTGCAATAAAAAGGGGGCAAAAATGACATTCAACGATATTTTAAAAGAATCATGGCTGTCCATCAGCGGGAATAAAATTCGTTCATTCCTGACCGTTTTGGGGATTATTATCGGGGTTATGGCGGTGGTGATTATGGTTGCCGTCGGCGAAACGGTTCAAAAACAAATCAGTGACCAGTTTTCATCACTGGGGACGAACACGATTATGATACGTGCGGGTGCGGCGCAAACGGGCGGGGTGCGCACTGGTAATCGCCAGACTTTGACCATTGATGATGCGGAATTTATCGGCAAATTGCCCGACGTGATGGCGGTAACGCCGGTCCAAAACAGCGCGGCCCAGGCGATTTACGGCAATAAAAACTGGGCGACGTCGATGGTCGGCGCATATCCGGCATACACCACCGTTCAAAACATAGAAATGGCCCAGGGAACATTTTTTGACCAATCGGCGGTACGCAATGCGGCGACATATGCCGTGATTGGCCCGACCACTGCCTCGGAACTGGGGCTGCCCGACGACCCGGTGGGCCAGGTTATCCGTGTGCAAAACACGCCCTTTGTCGTTATTGGCGTGACCAAGGCAAAGGGGGATTCCGCCATGGGCAGCCAAGATGACATGATTATCATCCCCATCACGACATTGAAAAAGCGTCTGCAAGGCAGCCGTTTCCCAAATTCGGTCAGCATGATTGCATTGAAACTGTATCCGGATGCAGACAATACCATTGCCACCGAACAGATAACAATGTTACTGCGCGACCGGCACAAGTTAAAGGATTCCGACCCCGACGATTTCCAGATTATGGACATGAAACAGGTCATGGAAACCATGAACACGGTAACGGGTTATATGAAACTGTTGCTGATTGCGATTGCGGCGGTATCGCTGCTGGTGGGGGCGATTGGGATTATGAACATGATGCTGGTGTCGGTCGCCGAACGCACCCGTGAAATCGGTATCCGCAAGGCCATTGGGGCCCGCGAACGCCATATTATCACCCAATTTTTGTCGGAATCGATTTTGATATCTTTTATCGGGTCGATGGCCGGATTGATTTTGGGTGTGGGCCTGTCCCAGGGGGTGGGGCGCCTGATACTGCATTATAATGTGCCGTTTTCGGCATGGCCGGTCCTGTTGTCGGTCAGTGTGGCGGTTATTGTGGGCCTGGCGTCGGGGGTGACCCCCGCGATGAAGGCCGCAAAACTGAACCCCATCGACAGCCTGCGCTATGAATAATCCAAATCCCCCACATGGGGGATTTTTTTGGGGGTGGGCACTTACTCTCTCTTGTCATTGCGAGTGTAACGAAGCAATCCAGTGAATAGTGGTCTGTTCCTTATTATCTGGATTGCCACGCGGCGTCCGTCTTCGCTGCGCTACGTCGCGACTTGCTCGCAATGACAAAGGGGATGCAGTTCCTGGAAATTAGACACCATTGTCATTGCGAGTGTAACGAAGCAATCCAGTGAATAATGAACATTGCCACTTTTCTGGATTGCCGCGCGCGCTACGCTTGCTCGCAATGACAAGAGAGTGTAAGTGCCCAGTCTTAAAAAAAATCCCCCGTGCGGGGGGATTTTTATAATTTTACGCGAACTTCTTCGACTTCGTAACATTCGACCCGGTCACCTTCTTTCAGGTCGTTGTACTTATCAAAGCTCATCCCGAATTCAACGCCGCCGGATACTTCTTTGACTTCGTTCTTTTCACGACGCAGTTCGCCGATTTTGCCGTCGTAAATCACAACGTTGTTGCGCAACAAACGGACAAAGGCGTCTTTTTTAATCGTGCCTTCGGTCATGCGGCAACCGGCAACGCGTACACCCTTGCCCACGGTGAACAGGGCGATAACATCGGCGTACCCGATAAAGGTTTCGCGTTTTTCCGGTGCCAATTTACCCGACAGAATTTCTTTGATTTCATCGGTAATACGGTACACCACGCTGTGGTAACGGATATCAACGCCGTTTCCACGCGCCATATCACGCACCGCCGCATCCGCGCGCACGTTAAACGCAATGATAACCGCGTGCGATGCCGCCGCCAGACGAATGTCACCTTCGGTAATCTGGCCAACACCAGACGACAGAATTTCAATTCCGGCCTTGTCCGAAGTGATATCTTTTAACATATCGACAATGGCTTCGACACTGCCCTGGACGTCGGCGCGCAGAATAATCGGCAATGTCAGCTTCTTGGATTCGTCGCGACGGGCGAACAATTCTTCCAGGCTGGACCGCTTAATCGCGTTGGCTTTATCCTTGGCCTTTTGCGCGCGGTACGCGGCGACTTCGCGGGTTTGGGCGTCCGTTTCCATAACGTGCAAATCATCCCCGGCGTTCGGCACCGCATCCAGACCCAACACCATAACGGGTTGGCCCGGCTTTACCGATTTAACGCGCACGCCCGCAGAATTAATCAGACCGCGTACACGTCCGAATGTTTCACCGACCACGAACACATCGCCGATTTTCAGCGTTCCCTGGCGCACCAGGATGGTTGCAACCGCCCCCAGGCCTTTTTCCATTTTGGCTTCGACCACGTGGGCGACGGCCGGCATTTCCGGGTCGGCCCGCAGGTCCATCATTTCCGCCTGTAACAAGATGGCTTCTTCCAGTTTATCCAGGCCGATTTTCTTGGTTGCGGAAATTTCGACCGCCTGGACATCACCGCCCATTTCTTCGACCTGGACTTCCTGTTGCAACAGGTCCAGTTTCACTTTCTGGGCATTCGCTTCGGGCAGGTCAATCTTGTTAATCGCCACGATAAACGGCACGCCGGCCGCGCGGATGTGATTAATGGCTTCGATTGTCTGGGGCATGATGGAATCGTTTGCCGCCACGACCAAGACCACAATGTCCGCCATCTGGGCCCCACGGGCGCGCATGGCGGTGAATGTTTCGTGACCCGGCGTGTCCAGGAACGTAATCATTTGCCCGGATTTCGTTTTAACTTCGTATGACGACACGTGCTGGGTGATACCGCCCGCTTCGCCGGCGGCAACGTTGGCGTTGCGAAACGCATCCAACAGCGATGTTTTCCCATGGTCAACGTGACCCACAACCGTCACGACCGGTGCGCGCGGTTGCATTTTTGCAGGGTCGGGCTGGCGTTCGATTTGGTCGGCGTACGGTTTTGCATCCACGCGTTTAACCGTTGCGCCAAATTCGGTCGCAATCAATTCAGCCGTATCGGCGTCAATCGATTGGTTCTGGGACGCCATCATGCCCATTTCCATTAATTTCTTGATAACGTTACCAACCTTTTCCGCCATGGCCGCGGCCAAGTCTTTGACCGTGATGGTGTCGCCCAATGTGACGACATGTTCCACCTTTTGCGGGGCGGAAAACATGGCGCGCGCCTTTTCCCGGAAACGTTTCAGGGACGCTTCGGACCGGCGGCGGTTGGCCCCACGCAGCGCGATTTCATCGTCGTCATCGCCGATAACAATGTCATGCAGGGAAATTTTGCCCGATTTTTTAAAGTCTTTCTGTCCCTTGGCAAATTTGTTGCCGCGGTTGTCTTCGTCTTCGCCGCGTGTTTTGGCGCGCGGTGCGGGGGCGGTGGTAAACGACTTGGGCTTTTCCGGGGTGGCGGCGACGGCCGGTTTTTCTGCCGGCTTGTCTTCGGCGGCGGCGGTGTTTTCGCGTGCGGCCAGTTGTTCTTTGACCTGTTCGTATTCGCGGGTTTCGCGTTCGATTTCAGCCGCGCGCGCCGCACGTTGCGCTTCTTCGGCGGCTTCGCGTTTTCTGCGTTCTTCGTCGCGCGCCTTGGCCGCGGCCAGAACAGCCCGCAATTTTTCATCGGCGGCGTTGGTGCGGCTGGGGGCCGGGGATGCCGGTTCATCACGCAATTCACGCGTCCCAGGCGCCACGACACGACGGCGGCGTTCAACAAAGACCGCGTCGCCCTTTTTGCTGGCGACCTGGTCAATAGTCACGGATTTTCCAAGTGTTAATGTTGCCATATTTTAACCTTCTGTTATTTTCTGGGGGGGATGGCCCCCCGGAAAATTATTCTTCGCCCTGGGTAATGCCATAGGCCAGTTCGCGTGCCTTCATCACGACACGTGCGGCCAGGCGCGAGGACATCGTATCTTCGCCCAGGATTTCAATCAATTCGTCAGATGCCAGGTCGGCCAAATCCGCCAGGGATTTAATACCCGCCGCCCCCAGCTGCATAATTGTGGGACGTTTGATAAAGTCAAAGCCCAACAAATCGTCCGCCATGCCCAGTTTGTGTCCCTGGTCCAGGTAATCCTGTTCGATTTTTTCCAGGTATGCTTTCGCACGGTTCTGCAATTCTGTGGCCAGTTCCGGGTTAAAGCCTTCGATGCTTTCCAGTTCGGCGATGTCCACGAACGCGATTTCTTCGATGGTGCGGAACCCTTCTGTAATCAACAGGTGCGCAATCATTTCATCAACGTCCAGACCGCGGATAAACAATTCTGTCTTTTCCTTGAATTCCTTGGCACGGCGTTCCTGTTCTTCGGCTTCGTTCATAACGTCGATGTTCCAGCCCGTCAATTGCGACGCCAAACGCACGTTCTGGCCGCGGCGACCAATCGCCAACGATTGTTGGTCTTCGTTCACGACAACGGCCGCGGTGCGGGTGTCTTCGTCAACGATGATTTTGGCAACCTTGGCCGGCTGCATCGCGTTGACGATAAAGACCGCCGGGTCTTCGGAATACAGAATAACGTCGATTTTTTCGCCGTGGCATTCGTTGATAACCGGCTGGATACGTGTCCCCTTAATCCCGACGGTCATGCCGACGGCGTCGATGGACGGATCCTGGGTTTCGACCGCGATTTTCGCATGCGACCCCGGCGCACGGGAAACGGATTTGATTTTAATAATACCTTCATAGATTTCCGGCACTTCTTGGACAAACAGTTTTTCCATGAACATCGGATGGGTACGTGTCAGGAAAATCTGCGGGCCGGAATTGCTGCGCGCCACGTCCATAATCAGCGCGCGCACGCGGTCACCCACCGCCAGACGTTCGCCCGGAATCAGTTCGGTGCCCTTGATATAACCTTCGGCCTTGCCATTAATATCGACAAAGACGTTGCCAAATTCGATACGTTTGACCACACCCGACACGATGTCGCCGATGTTGTCTTTGAATTCTTCGTACTGGCGCCCCTTTTCTGCATCACGCACGCGGCCGGTCATAATCTGTTTTGCGGTCTGAAACGCCATGCGGCCAAATTCGGGTTCGGGCAACGCATCTTCGACCGTGTCACCAACCTGGGGATTTTTGGCATATTTTTTCGCCTGGGCCACGGTCAGCATCGTGCCGGCGTCATATTCTTCGCCCGCGCTTTCGGGGGATTGGATTACGGTAAACAAACGCTTTACATAAATGGCCCCGTTTTTACGGTCAATATTCGCGACGATGTTAAATTCTTCGCCATATTTGTGTTTTGCGATTTTGGCAATCGCCGCTTCCAGTGATTCAATGACGATTTCGCGGTCAATCTGCTTTTCCTGGGCCAAAGAATCAATCGCCAACAGCAAATCCTGGCGGGGCATAGAAACAAAAGACATTTGTTTTCTCCTTGTTTAATAACCTGTCTTTCTTACTGAAAGGGCGGGGTTTTTTCAACCCCGCCCTTAAAAAAACTTTTAAGAACACACCAATTATGGTCCACGAATCGTCACATTGCAAGAAAAAAGTCACGCGACCACATTATATTATATGAAATATATTTGACGCCCCGGGTTTTGGGCTTTATACTGCAAATCATGAAAATTATCACGCATTATTTTATTCGGCAACTGGTGGCGATTTTTGTCATGCTGTTGCTGGTACTGACGGGACTGGCATGGATGGTGCAAATCATGTCCATGATGAAGTTTCTGTTGAATTACGGCGTGGAATTAAGCAGCTTTTTGGGATTAACGGTGCTGATGGTGCCGTTTATCGTGTCGATTATCGTCCCGTTCGTGACCTTTATCGCCGTCATCTTTGTGTATAATAAAATGATTTCCGACAACGAAATCACCGTGATGGCCGCGTCCGGTTTGTCGCCGCGGCAATTGGCCTGGCCTGCGTTGCGGTTGGCGGTGGTGCTGACGGGGATTCATTTATTGTTAAATCTGTGGATTGTGCCCGCGTCCCAGGCCAAGTTTTATGATACGCAGTGGAACCTGCGATATGGTCTGGCACATATGAAATTACAGGAATCCGCATTCACAGAAATGGCGGACGGTTTGGTTGTTTACGTGGACAAGGTGTCCGGCCATGACCTGTCCCAGGTGATGCTGTCCGATACGCGCGATGAAAAATCACAAATGACCATCTTTGCGGAAAAGGGGAAATTAATCGCCACCGCGCGCGGTCTGTCGATTGTGATGACCAATGGTGCCCTGCAAGCGTATAACGACACCCTGACGGCGGGAACATTCGACAGTTTCGATATGGATTTGAACGTCGCCGACAAATCCGGCAATTCCGTATTCAAGGTGCGGCGCATCCCGACATGGACACTGATTAAAACCGTCGCCACCCAGGACAGCCAGAAACAGCACAAACTGATGCTGGCGGAATTGTGCACCCGGTTTTTGGGCCCGGTCATGAATTTGATTTTGGCGGCGTTGTGCGCGCTGATACTGTTGCGGTCGTCACTGCTGCGCCGCCGCGCCAGCTTTGCCCCCGCGGTGGCGGTTGGGGCCATGGCCGCGGTGATGGCACTGTTTATGTCGGCAACAAACATGATTGGCAGTTTGACTGAATTGGGGCTGATGGCGCTGGCCCAGATGGTGGCGCTGGCCGGGATTATGATTGCGTTATCCAAGAAATGAAAAAACACACCGCATTTTTAATGATGTTGACGGTTCCAATGGCGGGACACGGTGCGGCCATTGATATGGATACGCCAAAAACAATTACCGCACCCAAAATTGAATACGATGTCAAATCCGAAACAATCCAGACATCGGGTAAAACGGAAATCGTCAACACGTCGGGCCAACGCTTGACGCTGACGGATTCGTATCTGTCCAAAACGGGCGACAGCATTTCCGGCCAAGATATTGAATTATGGCTGGGGCATCATGTCTATGTCACGGCCGAAACGATTGACCGCGACGGCGACAGAACCGTTGCCCATGACGCCATGTTCACCGCATGCGACGGGTGCGATTGCTTTGGCAATGCGTGGGAAATCACGACCAGCAAATTCGTCCACAATTCCCAAACCCGCATGATGCAGTTTTATAACCCGGTCTTTTGGGCGTACGGTTTGCCGGTCATGTGGTTCCCGTTTTATGAAATGCCCGACCCGTCGGTGAAATACAAATCGGGTCTGTTGATGCCGGATTTTGAATCCACCAACAACATGGGGACACAGTTTAATCTGCCGGTGTACCTGTCGTTTTCAGATATGCACGACATGACGCTGCGTCTGTCTTATTTGACCCAGGAAAACCCGCTGTTCCATGCCGAACATCGTTTGAACACCCGTCACGGACAATTCCGCACAACCGGGTCGTTCACCCATAACCGCGACGGGGAAAACCGTTGGCACATCTTTAACGACGACGTCATCGAATTGGGCGAATACGCCCGCGCAACCGTGTATTTGGAACGCGCGTCGGATAAAACATATTTACAGAAATACGGATTTTACGGGGAACAGCCGTACCTGGATTCAGGGGCGCGCGTTGAATTGTTTGGCCAATCCAGCTATGCGGTGGCGGACATGCACGTGTTCCAGGAATTGCGCAGCACCAGCCATTTCTATTCCACCCCGTCGGGCGACATTTTGCCCAACATCCGGGGGGTATATCAAACGCGGCCGTTTTTCCATGAAACATACGCCACTTTTTCGGGCGACATTTTGGGCATTTCGGGGTCCGAAACATCGAACCAGCGCATGATTGGCATGGTGTCGGTGACATCCCCGTGGACATTGCCGTGGGGCAACCGGTTAACGGCGAACGTCGGTGCGCGATACGATTTGTATAATTTCAGCAACACGGAAATGGTCGGCGGGGAAAACTTTTCCGGGGTCAAGGCACGCTTTCTGCCCAGTGGGTATGTGGAATGGGGATTGCCGTTGCTGAAAACCGGCACCACCTGGTCCCAGGTGATTGAACCCCGCGCGCGTCTGACCATGATGCAGCATACCGACGATGCCCAATTTGCATTAAACACGGATTCGGCCGGGACATTCCTGTCGGATACGACACTGTTTTCAGACAACCGCTTTGCCGGGTTGGACGTTTGGGAAAACGGCACGTTTGCCGATTACGGCGTGCGCTGGGCGGCGTTCGGTGACAATAACCAGAATGTGGAAATCTTTTTGGGCCAATCGTACGATTTCACCGATAACTTTGCCGATGAAATGGCCACAGATTTAAACAGCGGGTTTCACGACGGCCTGTCGGACTATGTGGGGCGCGTGGCGTATAATAACGGCGGATGGCTGGATGTGGCGGCGCGGTTCCGGTTTGCCCAAACGGATATGAATCTGCGCCATATGGAAACATCGGCGCATATCGGCACGTCAAAAAACTTTATCAACATCGGCCATATTTACAGCGCCCAATTCATTGACGCCCAAACCATGGGCAACGATATTCACGAAGCTGTCATCGGCGCCGGGATTCAGTTAACCGAACGCTGGGGCTTGCGGTGGAACGGGATATACAATCTGACCGACGAACATTTCCAGCGGCATTCGGGCGGGGTGTTTTATACGCATCCGTGTTACTACTTTTCTGTTGAATACCGCCGCGATAACGCGATCAAGGATGACTATGTCGGCACCACCACGTTCCAATTCCGCTTTGGGATGAGCATTGATGGCCAAAAATATTAAACCGTTACAAGAAAGATAGAGAGAGAACAAAGGAACACCATATGAAAAAAGCACTGTTTGGATTGATGACTGTCTGTACATGCCTGTGGGCGGCGCCGGCGTTATGCGCATCGGTTGTCGCGACCGTTGGCGGCGTACCGGTGACGGATGCGGACATCACCGCCCGAACCAAACTGATGGCGCGCCAGGGAAAAACCGGTACCGACAACCGCCGGGTGGCATTGCAAAACATTATCGACGACCATGTCAAATTAACATACGCCACGAATTTCAAGGCCGTGCCGTCGGACGCCGACGTGGACAAAGAATTCAAAAAAATGAAACTGGGCGATGATTTAACCGCGACCGAACGAACCATGGCCAAAAGTGCGCTGCGCGCCGATATCGCATGGCAGATTGTCGTGGCGCGCACCATTTTGCCAACTGTTGAAATCGAAGAAGCCGACATCACCGCACAGCGTAATTCTTTGGCGCGCGAACACGGGTTGCCAATTGAAATGACGTTGGTTCGTCTGGTCGATATTCCGGCCGACGTTGCCGACAAATTGACGCGGCCCAAATCATGCGACGATGCCGTTGAAATGGCCGAAAAACTGGGTGGGGCCCCGCAAAAATTTACCGCCGTGCAATATGAATTGGCGCCCGACATCCGCGACCGCGTGGCGGGGCTGGCGCGTTTGACATGGTCGCCGCGCGTTGACGGTTCGGTATTGCTGGTCTGTGACACCAAAAAGACCAAGGAATACGGCGACCTGGACAAAATCATCCGCCAAAACGCCCAATTTCAAAAGGCGATGTTTATGGCCGATCAACAATTAAAACAACTGCGCCGCAAGGCGGTCGTGGTCATCAACGACGACCGGTATAAATTATGAAACCGATATTATTCAACTTTACCGACGGCGAATTGGAACAATTTGTCGTATCCATGGGCCAGCCCAAATTCCGTGCCAAACAAATCCGCGAATGGTTAAACCGCGGCGCACCGAATTTCGCGGTGATGAAAAATCTGCCGGACGCCCTGCGCACACAACTGGACGCGGCGGCGCGCACATTGCCGGTTGAAATTATCCAGAAACTGGAATCGCGCGACGGGGAAACGACAAAATTCTTGCTGGGGATGGAAGACGGCGAACAAATCGAATGCGTTTTAATGCGCACCAGTTATGGCAACAGCGTCTGTGTCAGTTCCCAGGCCGGATGCGCCATGGGATGCAAATTCTGTGCCAGTACGCTGTTGGGATTAAAACGCAATTTGACGGTGAACGAAATCTTTGCCCAGATTTTGGTGGCCCAGTGGGAATTGCGCACCGACAGAACCACCGACCGGCCCATCCGCCCCAATGGCGACCCAAACAACGGGGACGTGTCCCATATCGTCATTATGGGCACCGGCGAACCGTTGCAAAATACGCAAAACGTTATCGGATTTATGGAACGCGCGAACCGCGACATGGGCATCGGATGGCGCCGCATCACGGTATCGACATGCGGGATTGTCCCGGGCATCCACGAATTAATCACGTGGGGCCGGCCGATTAATCTGGCGATATCGCTGCATGCGCCGACCGACGATTTACGCGACCAAATCATGCCGATTAATCATAAATATAGATTAAGCGCGGTTTTGGACGCGGCCTGGGAATTTATGGCGGCGCACAACCGTCAATTAATGATTGAATACATTTTACTGGGGAAAAAGAATGACGCGGACGAAACCGTTCTGTATAACGCGACGCCCGAATACGCGGAAAAATTGGCCGAATTGCTGGCGGGGCGCAATTGCATGGTGAACCTGATTCCGTGGAACGCGGTCGATGAACGCGATTTTGCGTCCCCATCCGGAAACGCCGTGCACCGGTTTCAAGACATCCTGATAAACCGGGGCATTCATACCCGCATTCGCCGGGAACGCGGCACGGATATCGGTTCGGCATGTGGACAACTGCGGCTGAACAATGCCAAGAAATAGACGCCCCCGCACATAACAAATTCATAATAATTTCATATTGCATTCCTATTTTTCTTTGTTATAATGCAGGGGCTTTGCGGGTGGTTAGCTCAGTTGGTTAGAGCGTTACGTTGACATCGTAAAGGTCGTTGGTTCGAGTCCAATACCACCCACCAGATTTGTAAATACGGGGCGCCCAATTGGCGTCTGTTTTTATATGAACCGGGGGCATTTGACATGACCGATACAAAGAAAAAATTTCTGATTACATCTGCGCTGCCGTACGTGAACGGTGAACTGCATCTGGGGCACTTGGTGGGATGCTGGTTGCCATCGGACGTGTATGCACGTTTTTGCCGCGCGCGTGGGCGGGATGTCCTGTATGTGTGCGGTGCGGACGAACACGGAACCCCGGCCGTTGTCGGTGCCGCGAAAGAAGGCGTCCCCGTCATCGAATACAACAACAAATATTATGAAAAACATCTGCGCGCGGTGCGGGATTTTAATCTGTCGTTTGATTTGTACGGCCGCACGCACACGGAATTACAGGAAAAACTGATTCACGAATTGTTTGCGCGTCTGGACGAACGCGGCTTAATCGAAGAACGCGAAACCATCCAACCGTTTTCGGTGGACGACAACATGTTTCTGGCGGACCGGCAATTGGTCGGCACATGCCCAAAATGCGGATATGACGGCGCCCGTGGCGACCAGTGCGATAAATGCAGCGCCACGTACGAGGCGACAGAACTGCTGACCCCGCGCAGCACCATTTCCGGGTCCGACAAAATTGAAATGCGGCCGACAAAAAACCTGTTCTTTTTGGCGTCGCGGGTACAGCGCCAATGGCGCGAATGGTTGCGGAATGCCGCCCCCAAATGGTCGAAAACGGCCGGCGCCATTGCCCAGGGTTGGGCCAATGATGAATTGTTTGACACATCCATCACGCGCGATTTGCCATGGGGGATTTCGGTGAACAAACCGGGCTACGAAGACAAGGTGTTCTATGTCTGGTTCGACGCGCCATGGGGATACGTTTCAATTTCCCAGGCGGCGACCCCCGATTGGGCATCATGGTGGAAAAACCCGGACACCCATTACGCACAATTTATGGGCAAAGATAATGTGAAATTCCACGCCGTCTTTTTCCCGGAACAACAATTGGCCGTAGATGACGGATGGAAAACGGTGGACATGCTGAAATCCATGAACTTTCTGAATTTCGAAGGCGGCAAATTTTCCAAATCGCAAAAACGTGGCGTCTTTCTGGATGCGGCGTTGGAAATCGCGCCGGCTGACGCGTGGCGTTATGCACTGATGGCGTCCGCCCCGGAAACGGATGATACGGATTTCACATTTGCGCGCTTTGCCGATGTCGTGAACAAGGATTTAAACGGCATGCTGGGCAATTTTGTGTCCCGCGTCGCCAAGCTGACCGATAAAAACTTTGGATTGCGTGTCCCCGCATCCGGCGCGCGCGACGAAAAACTGACCACGGCGGTAAACGAAAAAATCGCGGAATTGACGGGGGCCCTGGACGCGTGCGAATTCCGCGCGGCAATTGTCGCGTTGCGGGGCTTGTATGCCATCGGCAACGAATACATGACGGAAATGGCCCCCTGGACACTGGTCAAAAACGGGGACATGGCGGCGGCCGGCGCGGTTTTAAACAACTGTTTCCAATTGATTGATTTGTATGCACGCGTATCGGCCCCATTTATCCCGAACGCGGCAGAAAAAATCCAAAATGTCTTTGTAACGCCGCGCGACCTGTCATGGCCGGATGCGTTTGATTACCGCATTGCGGCGGGCGACGAATTTGTGGTGCCGGAAAACCTGTTTGAACGTATTGATGACGCGCGCGTCACGGAATTGACCCAGCAATACGCAAAAAAATCGGACGACGCGCCGCGGCCCGTTATTGCCAAAATCACCGAATGCGCGGCGCATCCCGTGCGTGATGATTTGCACATTTTAACGGTTGACGCGGGCAGCGCGCCGGTTCAAATCGTCTGTGCGGCGCCAAATGCGCGGGCGGGGATGATTTCGGTCCTGGCGCCGGTCGGGTGCAAATTGCCCGGGCAAAAGAAACCCATTTCCCAGCGTACCGTTGCCGGCACGGAAAGCTTTGGCATGATGTGCGGCGCGGCGGATTTGGGCGCGGCGGGCGACGACGATAAAAACATTATTGAATTGGACGCGAACGCCAAAATCGGCACGGAATATAAATAAAATGAAACTGGTGCTGGTGTCTTGCTGTGCGCCGTGCAGTGCGGGTGCGATAAAACAATTGGCGGACGGGAAAATCCCGAACGTTGACGCGTTTGTCGTGCTGTTTTTTAACCCGAATATTTTCCCCGCCGACGAATATCAAAAGCGTATGAACGAACAAATCCGATATTGTGACGCGCATGGCGTGCGGCATGTGGAATTGGAATATAACCATGACGCGTGGCGCAATGCGGTTCGTGGCATGGAAGATGCGCCCGAACGCGGCCCGCGGTGCAGTGCATGCTTTGGATTTCGGTTTGCCCGCGCGGCGCAGTGGGCCCGCGAAAACGGATTTGATGCGGTGGCGTCCGTCCTGGGCGTTTCCCGTCACAAGGACCAGGCCCAAGTGGACCGCGCCGGCGCCACCGCATGCAACGCGGACGTCTGTTATGTCCCCATCAAATGGGACGACGCATTGCGCGTGCAAATCGGACGCGCGTCGGATTTTTATCGGCAAAATTATTGCGGATGCGAATTTTCAATACGCAAGGTATAAAAAAAGCCGGCAAAACCCGACCTTTTTTCTGTGCGCCCACGCGCATCGCCCAACAATGATAATATTTGCGATTGGAATAAATAACGTCTATAATTCCCATCAGAATTTAACAAGGGGGACATTATGTCATCAATATTTGTATTCCCAGGCCAGGGTTCCCAATCCGTCGGGATGGGGCGCGATTTGTATGAAAATTGCGCGGCCGCACGTGCCGTCTTTGACGAAGTGGACGATGCACTGGGGGAAAAGTTATCAGATATTATTTTCGACGGTCCGGCGGAAACATTAATGCTGACCGCGAATGTACAGCCGGCCATCATGGCGACATCGATTGCGATGCTGCGGGCGTCGAACGCGGAACTGACACCGTATGTGGCGGGCCATTCGCTGGGTGAATATACGGCGCTGTGCGCGGCGGGCGCATTGTCGGTGGGCGATGCGGCGCGATTGCTGCGGGCACGCGGCAACGCGATGCAGGCGGCCGCCCCGGTCGGCGCGGGTCTGACCGCGGTGATTTTGGGTCTGGACATTGACGTGGTGCGCGACATCTGCGCGAAAACCGATTGCGACGTGGCGAACGACAACTGCCCGGCCCAGGTGGTGATTTCCGGTCCCCGCACCGTGGTCGAAGCAACCATGGCCGCCGCCAAAGACGCGGGCGCCAAGCGCGCCATGCCGTTGGCGTTATCGGTGCCGGTTCATTGCCGCATGCAGCAAGGCGCGGCCGACGCCATGCGCGCGGCATTGGAAAATGTCACATTCAACACACCGCGCGCGACATTTATTTCAAACAAAACGGCCGCACCCATGACCGATGTGAACGAGATTAAGGATGCCCTGGTCTATCAAATGACGCACGGCGTTCGTTGGCGCGAAAGTGTTTTGGGTATGCCGCAACTGGGCATTACCGAAACAATCGAAGTTGGGCCTGGCGCGGTACTGACGGGTTTGACCCCGCGCATTTGCCCCGAATTAACCGCAAAGAAATTGGAGATTTAAGATATGTTTGACTTAACAGGCAAAGTTGTTTTGATTACAGGCGCGACCGGTGGTATCGGCGGCGCCATCGCCAAAAAGATGAAGCAGGCCGGCGCGACCGTTGTTGTCACGGGCCGAAATGCGGCAAAACTGGAATCTGAATTCGGCGACGGATACATTAAAATCACATCTGATTTGGCATCCGCCGGCGGCCCCGAAGAATTAATCATGAACACAATAGAAGCGGCGGGTAAAATCGACATCTTGGTCAACAATGCCGGTATTACCAAAGATACGCTGATGATGCGCATGACCGACGAACAATTCGATGACGTGATTAACACCAATCTGCGCAGTACGTTTAAAATGTGCCGCGCGGTTATCATGCCGATGATGAAGAACCGCCATGGCCGCATTATCAACATGGCGTCCATTATCGGTGCCATCGGCGGGGCGGGGCAAACGAACTATGCCGCGTCCAAAGGGGGCATGATTGCCATGACCAAATCCATCGCCGCAGAGGTCGCATCGCGCGGCATCACCGCGAACTGTGTCGCACCGGGATTCATCAAAACGCCCATGACCGACGTGTTAAGCGATGATTTGAAAAAAACATACCTGGCGCAGATTCCGGCCGGCCGCTTTGGCGAACCGGATGACATTGCCAATGCGTGCGTATTTTTGGCATCAGACGAAGCATCGTATATCAACGGCCAGACACTGCACGTCAATGGCGGTATGGGACGCTTTTAATCCATGCAGCATTACGACGTCATCATTATCGGGGGCGGGCACGCGGGGGTTGAATCCGCCGCGGCCGCGGCCCGTCGTGGGGCACGGACACTGTTGCTGACGCAATCGCCGTCTGATTTGGGGGCTTTGTCATGCAACCCCAGTATCGGGGGGCCGGGCAAATCCCAAATGGTTGCCGAAATGGATGCGTTTGGCGGCGTCATGCCGCGCGCCGCAGACCGGGCCGGCATTCATTGGCGCACGCTGAACGCGTCACACGGGGCGGCGACACGCGCACTGCGCGCGCAAATCGACCGCGATTTATACCACACGGCGATTGTCGATATTTTAAACGAATACGACAATCTGGATATTGTCTTTGACGCCGTAACGGCATTGGACACACAGCACAAAACCGTCAATAACACATACAGCGCCGCCGCCATTGTTTTAACCACCGGCACGTTTTTGGGGGGCGTTGTCACCCGCGGGGCGGAAAAAATCCCGTCGGGACGCCTGCTGGATGACGGCACGTACCAGGCGCCCGACCAACATATATCGGGCATTCTGCGCGCGGCCGGTTTCCGGTTGTTGCGGCTGAAAACCGGAACGCCGGCGCGCATCTGGCGCGATTCCATTAATTTTGACGTATGCGAAGTGCAACCGGGCGACGCCCCGCATGACTGGTTCAGTGGGGGGTGGGCCGCAAATACGCATGACGCGCATTGCTTTATCACGCATACAACCGAACAAACGCATCAGATTATTCGCGACAACATCAAATCCGCCCCGATGTACAACGGCGACATCACGGGCACCGGTCCGCGATATTGCCCCAGCCTGGAAGACAAGGTCATGCGTTTCCCCGACCACACGTCGCATCACGTCTTTCTGGAACCAGAAGGATTAAACAGCCCCCTGATATACCCCAACGGGATATCGACCAGTTTTGGCGCCGATATCCAGGATGTTTGGATTCGCAGCATACCGGGCCTGGAAAATGCGCGGATTGCACGATACGGTTACGCCATTGAATATGATGCGATTGATGCGCGCGCGTTGCATTCAACGTTACAGGCCCGCATCGCGCCGGGATTATTCTTTGCCGGGCAAATCAACGGCACATCCGGATACGAAGAAGCCGCCGCCCAGGGTCTGGTTGCCGGCGCAAACGCCGCGGCATACGCAATGAAATCGGCGGAATTAAAACTGGACCGCACCAATTCCATGATTGGCGTGATGATTGACGACATCACAACACTGGGGGTTGATGAACCATACCGAATGTTCACGTCGCGCGCGGAATATCGTCTGCATCTGCGGGCGGATAACGCGATTGCGCGCCTGGGGGATATGGCGGTGGAACTGGGGTTAATAACGGACAGGGCGCGGCGCGAAAAATACGAACACCGGCGCGATGAAATTGCTGAAAACGACAAATTTTATGCCGGTTACATTGCCCGCAACGCGCGCGAAATCGATGCGTACCGGCGCGACGCGGCACTGAAAATCCCATCCGATTTCGTGTATGCGGGACTGCCGGGATTGACGAACGAATTGATTGAAAAATTGACCGCCGCGCGGCCTGAAAATATCGCGGCACTGTCCCGGATACCGGGCATGACCCCGGCCGGCATCATGGTTGTTTTGCGTAAAATCCGCAATAATTAACGGATTTTGTTTAAAATAAATCCATCAAAAGTTTAAAATAATTACATCAAATGTTTAAAATAAATCCTTGAAAAGTTTAAAATAAACACCTATAATGTTTAAGAAAATGAATAAAAATGTTTAAAAAGGCCATTTATGCGTTTAAAAAACGTCGCCATTCGACAATTTATCATTGAAAATTTGCCCAATCACGAAAGTGATATTGCCAGTTTTACCGCAAAAATGTTTTCGATGACCGTCCAGGGGGTCAATCGCCACCTGAAAAAACTGATGGATGAAAATATTATAGAAGCGACCGGTAAAACAAAGGGACGCAAATATAATTTTAAAGAAATTCCCTGCGTTTACCGCTATGAAATAACAGACAGTCTAAGCGAAGATGTCATTTGGCGGCGCGATATCAAACAGCATCTGGAACATCTGCCCACCAATGTACTGGGGATTTGGGAACATTGTTTCAGTGAAATTTTTAACAATGCGATTGAACATTCACGCGGCATATCCGTCAGTGTTATTATTTATAAAAGCTTCTTGAAAACACGAATGATTATCAGCGACAACGGCATTGGAATCTTTAACAATATTCGTGATACCTTTCACCTGCAAGACAATCGGGAAGTTGCCATTGAGCTTGCCAAGGGAAAAATGACCACAGACAAGAAAAATCATACCGGTGAAGGAATTTTCTTTTCTTCACGCATGCTGGACCGTTTTTTAATTTTATCATACGGTATTTCATGGATTCACGATTTTGATAAAGCTGATTGGATTTTTGAAGAAAACAGTGAAAGCGAATATAACGGCACCCGGGTGGCCATGGAACTGTCCAATGCAACACAACGCACCAAACAGGAAATATTTGATAAATACGGGGAACAGGCATTCAACACCACCATCATTCCCGTGATTTTAATGACATCCAACGGCGACGGAATCGTATCACGGTCCCAAGCCCGACGATTGCTGGCCCGACTGGAAACATTTGACAAAGTGTTTCTGGATTTCCGGGGCGTGGACAGCATCGGCCAAGCATTTGCCGATGAAATTTTCCGGGTATTTACAAACGCGCATCCCGATGCAAAAATATTTCCGGTTAACGCCAACAAAGCTGTGGAATCCATGATTCTGCGCACCAAAAACACACGATTGTAAAAATCCCCCGGATGGGGGATTAATCTTTCTTGATAATTTCCATTTTATTTTTATCCCACTGTGCGATAAAGACGTCGTCGGCATCGGCAACCCGATGGGCGCGCAGTTGCCGCATCAACCATTTTTCATCGCGGTTTATTTTCTCTAACCCTTCTGCAACAACAACACCATTGTCAATTAATATAACCGGGTATTTGTATGTGCCGCGCTTTATCACCGTCAGATTGCCGTTCGGTTCGATTTGCGCGGTTTTCACATCGCGCAGGGAATGGATATCCTGTTGACGCATGGCGGCCGCGACATCGCGGGCATTGACTTTCCACCGCTTCATCATTTTGGCATCAAAATGCCCGTCGTCGATAATCACCCGCGGGGTCCCGACAAAGATTCGCCGCCCGATATCGGTGCCAAACGTGAATTTGTTCAAGATATACAGCAATCCCCCATAAATCGCGACAATCACCGTAAAATCGGTCACCGTGACATCCGAATCCAGGATAAAGTTCGATAAAATCGCACTGAGCAAAAAGTTCAAGATAATATCCAGCGGCGTCATCTGCTTTAACTGGTTATTCATGTTAAAGAACTTTAAAAAAATGGCGGCGACCCCGATGGCCATGACCAATTTAATGGCGACCATCCCATAATTGATAAAGAAATCCCATGTCATTTCTGTTCCCCCCGCGACACAATATACACCGCCGACGCGCCACGGGCCACATGATACAAATCCCAAAACTTGTTAATTTAGTACTGGAAATTTCCAGAAACATAGTATAAACTGGCATCCGACGCCGGTGTAGCTCAGCTGGTAGAGCATCTCATTCGTAATGAGGGGGTCGTAGGTTCAAGTCCTGTCACCGGCACCAGAAATAAAAAATGGCACAGCAGACCATAATCATTATTAAATAAATGGCAACCGCGCTTTGGCACGTTGCCCGGGCGCGCACTGCGCCCGTTTTTATTAGAACAAACGACCAAAGGATTATGTAAATGGCATACCCAAAGACAGACCCACGTGCAGACTTTCCGCGCATGGAACAGGAAATCCTGGCATTTTGGCGCGCGGACGACACGTTCCACAAATCATTGGAAAAAACCAAACAGGGGCATCCGTTTTCTTTCTATGACGGGCCGCCGTTTGGCAATGGATTGCCGCACTGGGGGCATTTGGGGGTATCGGCCGTCAAAGATATGGTGTGCCGTTACCAGACCATGCGTGGCCGCCATGTCCGCCGCGAATTGGGTTGGGATTGCCACGGGTTGCCCGCGGAAAATTCCGTGGAAAAGAAACAGGGCCGCACCGCGCGTGATATCGTGGCCGGTGATGGCATCGCGGCGTTTTGCGACATGTGCCGTGCGGACGTTATGACATACACCACCGAATGGGAAAAATTTATTGCCCGTATCGGTCGCTGGGTCGATGTGGGCGACGGGTATGGATATAAAACCATGGATAAAAATTACATGGAATCCATGCTGTGGACGTTAAAGGAACTGTATAACCGCGGCCTGTTGTACAAAGATTACAGTGTGAATCCGTTTGACTGGGTCAATGGTACGGTCGTGTCCAATTCCGAAGCGTCCCAGGATTACCGCGACGTTATCGATGACGCGGTGACCGTCTGGTTCGAATTGGAAAACGGGGACCGCGTGATGGCGTGGACCACAACGCCGTGGACATTGCCGGCGAATTCTGCGCTGGCGGTGAATCCCGCGATGAAATACGCCCGGATGCAGGACAGCGATGGCGCCGTCTATGTCATCGCACAATCGCGTCTGGGGGCATATGAAAAGCAATTGGCCAACGCCACGCAAATTGGTGAAATCACCGGCGCGGATTTGGTCGGTTTGACGTACAAACCGCTGTTTGATTATTACGCGGGGACGTCCGATTTGCTGTACCGCGTTATCCCGGCCGAATACGTGTCCGATTCCGACGGGACGGGCATCGTGCATATCGCGCCCGCATTCGGTGCGGACGATTTCTGGGCGGCCAAGGCGATTGACCCAAAATTCCCGGTTATTTTAAATGTGGATAATTACGGCAACTTTGACGAAACAGTGCGTGATTTTGCGGGTCAAAACATCTTTGCCGCAAATGCGGGGATAATGGATTTGCTGAAATCCCGCGGCCACATGGTCAAAAAAGAACAGTACAAGCATTCGTATCCCTATGGCGACCGGTCCAAGGAAAAATTAATCTATCGCGCGACGGATTCTTGGTACATTGACGTGCCGAAAATCAAAGACAAATTGTTGGCCAACAACGCGCGCGTGCATTGGACATCGGCGGGGGAACGGTTCCGCAACTGGATTGAAAATGCGCGCCCGTGGGCAATTTCACGCAACCGGTTCTGGGGGACACCACTGCCCATTTGGACGCGCGATGGCGAATATAAAGTTTTTGGTTCCATCGCCGAATTACAGGAATTCTTTGGCGTGGAAATTCACGATTTGCACCGCCCGACATTGGACGCATTGACCCGCGACGGGTGGACACGCATTCCGGATGTTCTGGATTGCTGGGTGGAATCGGGGTCGATGCCGTGGGCATCGCTGCATTACCCGTTTGAAAACGCGGATAAATTTGCCGCCACATTCCCCGCCGATTATATTATCGAAGGCCAAGATCAAACCCGCGGCTGGTTCTATGCCCTGATGGTGCTGGCAACCGCGCTGTGGGATGGGCCGGCATTCAAAACCGTGTCCGCCAACGGGATGGTGGTTGATGAAAATAAAAAGAAGTTTTCAAAATCACTGCAAAACTTTGCCAATCCCGAAGACCAGATTGAACAATTTGGTGCCGACGCCATTCGTCTGTTTATCCTGGGGTCCAATTTTATGAAGGCCGAACCCGTTTCCGTGGACAAGGCGGGCAAAGTATTCACCGAAACCATCAAAAACATCCTGACGCCGCTGTGGAATGCGTATCACTTCTTTACATTATACGCGAACGCCGCAAATATTACGGCAACAGATTTGGTGTCGGATGCACGCCTGGATAAATATATCACGGCCGAATTAAACGAATTGGTGCGCATTACCGGCGACGCCCTGGACCAGTACAAGCCCGATATCGCGATCAAGGAATTTGTGCGTTTTCTGGACGTGCTGAACAACTGGTACATCCGCCGGTCGCGCACACGTTTCTGGGACGAAGACCAGATGGCGTTTAACACGCTGCACCGCGTTTTGACCACGCTGACCCGCGCAATGGCGCCGTTCGCACCGTTTATCACGGAATACATTTACAAAAACCTGATGGATGGGCAATCCGTGCATTTGGCGGATTTCCCGGAAATCCAAAAATGTGATACCACAATTGTCGATGACATGCGTCATGTCCAAATGATTGTTTCGGTCGGGAAACAGTTGCGCGACCAATACAAACTGCGCAATCGTTTGCCGTTGAACCGTGCGACGATTGCCGGGGTCATTATGCCCGAATACAGCGACATCATTCGCGAAGAATTAAATGTCAAGGCATTGGAATTCACCGATTCCATTGACGCGGTGGCCGAACCCTTTGTGTATTTGATTACACCGAAAATCGGCGCGCGTCTGGGCGGCGCGTTGCGCGATATTATCCCGGCGGTAAAGCGGGGCGATTATGAAATCAATGACGGCACGCTGACCGCGGCGGGCCACACATTAAACGGTGATGAATTCGAACTGCGTCTGAACATGCGTGACGGCGTGACCGGCGCGGCATTGCCGGACAACACGGCGGTGGTTGTGCTGGATACGGAAATCAATTCCGAACTGATTAACGAAGGGTTGGCGAACGACGCCCTGCGTCATATCCAGGACACGCGCAAGGCAATTGACCTGGACGTGTCGGACCGCATCCGGTTGCGTTATGCGGCCGACCCCGCATTGGCGCGCGCCATCGAAATCCACCGCGACCACATCATGCGCGAAGCGTTGATTGTGGATATGCAGCCCGGCGACGGCGAACACCAAACCGAAATCGAAGGGTACGCATTGACCATTCATATTGAAAAAGCATAACAACAAACAGGATAAAGTATGAAAATTTGTTCAAAAGCAGATATTAACTGTAGATCATATTACGATGGTCGCTGTATTGGTCCATACGAAGAGACGTGTCGATTTGCAATATACGTGCCAAATAAAATCGGCGATGCATCAGAACTGTATCTGAGATACATGACCAAAATCCTGAAAAACCAGGAAGAAATTTTACGCAAATTAAAAGAATTGCAAAAATAATGACACCGGAACAGTATTTTTCATTGGTCCCACCCACAGTCGATATGAACATCCGGTCGGAATTGTATTCGACAAACGAATTCAATTTCGCCGTTGCGGTGATTTTATCGGCCCAGGCAACAGATAAAAAGGTGAACGAAGTCACCCCCGAATTGTTTCGCGTGGCGCCGACACCGGAAAAGATGTTAATGCTGGGCATGGACGGGCTGAAAAAACACATCTGTGTCTTGTCTTTTTTTAATAACAAGGCGAAAAGCATTATGGGTCTGGCCGCGCAATTGGCGGGGACGGGTACAAACGGGGATGATTACAAATTCCCCGATAAATATCACAACCGGGATAGCCTGATGAAATTGCCGGGCATCGGGCAAAAGACCGCAAACGTCATCATGAATGTTTTGTGGGGCGCGCCGAACATCGGCGTCGATACGCATGTTTTCCGCAATGCGCACCGTTACGGATGGGTTGGGGCGGACGACAACACCCCGGAAAAGGTCGAAGCCAAACTGTTACAAATCATTCCGAAAAAGTATCACGCAATGGCCAATCATGTAATGGTTTTGCACGGCCGGTACACATGCCGGGCATTGCGTCCGAAATGCGACCAGTGTCCGCTGAACGCGATATGTAACGCGCCGGCCAAACCCGTATAAAAGCATTGAAAAACGGGCAATTTTCCTGTATAATCCATACTGAAAAATATGCCCAAAATAAACCACCGATTTTTTTGGTGGTTTTTATTTTTGTTAAAATTCCCATTTTCTGCCCCTTTTTGCATGTGAATTTATGCCTAATCTAAACGGTGGGTTGGGGGCGGTCATCTGGATGTGGGGCAATACCGTTTTATGGGGCGGGGCGGTCCATGCGGCATGCACGATAAATGTACAGAATTATACAAAATATTGTTCAACAATCACCCAATACTGTTGCCCAAACGGACAGACAGAAACCGTGTATTCATGTCCGATTGGTTGGACATTGTCGGGCACCACGTGCGTGCGCAACGGTACGACCAGCGGGTCGGACGAAACCGGAACCATTGAATATTCATATGGGTCGTGTGATGCCACGGCCAGAAATATCCAATGCTGTACACTGAGCAGTAATCCCGCAGATGCAAAACGATGCCTGCAATGCACGACCATCATCTCGTAATAACAAAACGCCCCGGACGGGGCGTTTTGTTGTTGGCGCATTGTCTTTCTTTATTCGCCCAATTCGGAAATCAATCCTTGCAGGCGGGCGGTTGTTTCCCCATCGTTCAGCGCCGCCGCAATGGCAAAGGCCGACTGTAAATCCACACGTGCGGAATCGACATTACCCAATTGCAAATTCAGCGCCGCGGATTTTTCAAAATAAGACATCGCCCGGTTCGACAAATCTTCGCGCGCGGCGGTCGTGGTCGCGCCCTGAATCTGTTCGGAAATAATGCGCACCGCCGATGTGTAATCGTTGATGGCGTTGGCAAACTGGCCCAGTGCGGTGTACGCTTCGGCCCGTTCGGCATAAACGGTCGGGTTCACCACCCCTTCGGGGCGGGCCAACGAATTGGTGTAATCCGCAATCGCGCCGTTCCAGTTTTTCATCCACAAATTCAACTGGCCGCGTTTGGCATACAAATCACGCAATTGAACCGCGTCGCTGGGGCGCACCGCGCGCGCCGCCAATGCGTTGTTGATATCGTTCAGTGCGGCCGCATAATCTTCCAGACGCATGTGCAACAACGCCCGGTCGTAAAACGCCACCGTGTTCATCGAATCCAGTTCCAGCGCCGCGTCAAAATCCGCCAACGCTTCGCGGTATGCGGCGGACTGCATATACGCTTCGCCCCGCAGAATCAGTGCATCGACCGACGGTTTTTCCGACTGCACCGCGGCGGTCAAATCGGTGATGGCTTCGTCAATATTGCCGGCCAATAATTTTGTTTTGCCCGCCTCAAAATAATCCGCGGGTTGTAACAGCGCTTCTTCTGTCACTTCCACATTATTGACGGTCGGGTGCAAGATACCATGACTGCGCCCCAGGATATAAAACGTTGCCGCAATAAAGAATAAAATGATAAACCAATACAGATAAATCGACAGCGACCACGGGCTGAAACGCGGCGCGGCGTCCGTTGTGCGGACCGGCTTGGTCGGCGCGGCCTTGGCACGTGCGGTTTTGACCGCCTGTTTGGAATTCTTTTTCAGGTTTTGCTTTTGCTTCATGGAAATCTCCCTTCCTTGTTTTGAATTTTAGAGAGATTTCAACAGCGCGTCAATGCTTTTCTGCGGTACCACCCGAATTTGCCCCACGGGTAAATTTCCCAATTCAATCGGTCCGAACGATATGCGATGCAATTTGCGCACCGGATGCCCGCATGCGCGCAGCACGATGCGGATTTCGTTTTTTTTACCTTCGCGCACGGTGACCCGCACGGTATCGGGACCCAAGACATCAATTTCCATCGGCCGGTATGTGATGCCGTCAACCGTCATCCCGCGCCGCGCCGCGTCCAGTGAGGACATATCCGCGCCGCCCACCATCGCCACATACGTGCGCGGAATTTCGGACGACGGCAATGTTAATTTACGCGCCAACACCCCATCGTTGGTCAGCAACAGTAACCCCGTCGTTTTATAATCCAACCGCCCGACGTATTTCAGATTTTTGTATTCCGCCCCCAGCGCATCGTAAATCGTGCGCCGGCCCGCCGGGTCATGGGCGGTGGTCATCACGTTAATCGGTTTGTGGAATATATACAGCCGGGTTTCGGTTTTGGGTTCAACGCGCCGGCCATGAACCGTGACCACGTCCCCGTCATCCACAAAGAAAACCGGTGTTGTCACAACCACGCCCCCGACCGCAACCGCGCCGGACACAATCAATTCTTCGGCGGCGCGTCGTGATGCGACGCCCGAATCCGCAATAAATTTGGCCAGACGCACACGTGTCATTGCACCCCCCGACTGGCGGCGACAACGGCCGCAACTTCGGCCCGCAAAATGGTTGGCCCCAATGACATACCGCGCGCGCCGGCCGCATCCAACATGGCAAATTCGGCGTCGGAAAATCCCCCCTCTGGCCCGATCAGGATGGCGCGCGGGGGCGTTTGGATTTCGGGCGTGGCGCGGCCATACGCCGCGCGTTCATCGGCAAATACCAACCCGCCCATGTCCAATTCGGATAACTTTACCGGGGGCAAAATCACCGGCACACTGTTACGGTTGGATTGTTCGGATGCCTCTACCACTATCTTGTGCATGCGGTCCCAGTTGATGTGGTGCGCGACCGTGCGTTCAGTGATAACGGGCTGGAACGCGGCAACGCCCAATTGCGTCACCATGTTCAGCATGTCGTCGGTCCGCTTTATCGGGGCAAAGCATAATGTCAATTTATTGCTGGGGTCGGGTCGGCCCGTCGCCGCCCCAATGTGCAGCGTTTTGCCGTCCGCCCCCAGACGCGCATCAAATTCGACGCCGCCCCCAAACACGCGGCAAACATCCGTGCGCATCACACGCCCCAGATAATGGGCGACATCACGCGACACCGGTATCTGAATACCAGTTTGTAAATCAGCATCAATAAAAATTCGCGGGATATTTTTCATGGCGCGATAATTCTTGTATTTATCATTATGATTTTTTCTGGTATAATCATAACACAATGGCAGCCAAGTTCAAGATTTTATCCGCCGGCGGCGATTCCAAGGGCTTGAATATATTCAAGTCCAGTTCGTATAAACCGCACCTGCAAAAACCGATGGCGGCGCTGTTCTGGCGCATCCGGTGGGCGTGCGGGATTTGGATTGCGTGCGCGGTGGCGTTTGGTCTGTCTTTTATCATTGAACATATTTGGCGTTATGGGTGGTCCCCGGCGTCGATTACATGGACGAAAATATACCTGTCGCATATGCTGACGACGGGGGGATTGTCGGTCTTGGCCGAAATTCCGTATTGGTTTTCACGCACGTTGCTGCGCACGGATTTGCCATGTTTGACGCCACTGTTGCCGATTATTGCGTACTATTTCCTGGCCGATGCGACGTTGGTGTCGGAATTCAATCCGCATGGCAACGACAAATTCGACGAAAAATCTTCGAACAAGGCGACCGCCGCAGACATTTCCAAGATGGGCAAAGGCGGGGGCAGTCTGTTCAACGGATTTATGATGGTTCTGGGGTATTTCAAGAACCGGGGCAAAATGATGCCGCTGATGTTTGACGAATGTCTGTCGGCGCTGTGCGTGGCGCCCCCCGGGACCGGGAAAACCGCCGGTGTTTGTATTCCGACCATTTTGGATTGCGACACGGTATCGATGATTATCAACGACCCGAAACCGGAATTAAAGCAATTGACGTCCGCATACCGCGCGACGGTCGGACCAACATTTATCATGAACTGGGCCGGCCAGGATGACCCCGAACGCGGCATTTATTACCCGTCGTGGAATCCGTTGTCGCCCGAACACGTGCCGTTTGACATGGAAATGCGCGATTTGTACGTCGATTCCATGTGCAAGGTTTTAATCCCAGACAACACGTCATCATCGGCCGACCCGCACTGGCAATTAACCGGGCGCGCGGGATTGTCCGGATTGATTCAGTTTATTATTTCCAAGATTGAACGGGCCAAGGCGGATGATTATTTCCACGCACGCATTACGTCCGGCGCGTTTGACGCCGAAGATGCGGCGGTGCTGTCGGATTATTATTTGTCGATGATTCACGACCCGAACGCATACGCGGCGCACGCATTGCTGCAACGTGGGGAATTAAACGCGACCAATTACGTTCACATCGGCACATGGGCGGGCATCCCCGACGCGTGGCGCGGGCGCGAAGCGTCACTGTCGATGATTCTGGACTGGCTGAACGCGAACCAGATTCGCATTGCCCAGGAAATGGAAAACCGCCGCCGCCAGGGGGACCAGATGGTCATGATGGCCGATCCCATGAAAGATTTGTTCACAGACGCCGTTAACGAAGCGCGCCAGTACGCATACGCCCACCGCGCGATTTTGGAATTGACCCAGTTGGCCAACACCCCGGACAAGGAACGCGGGTCCATTTTATCCACCATTCTGTCGGGGCTGGGGATATTCCGCAATGCGGCGGTCCGCAACCGTACCAGCCATTCTGATTTCCACTTTTCCGACCTGCGCGGGTTGCGCGATCCCCGCGATGGCAAGGTAAAGCCGGTAACGGTATATCTGTCCATTAACATGGTCGATGCCCAGGCATTGAACCCCATCACGGGTATCTTTATCGAATTGATGTCGAATTTCCTGTTGGCCAACAGCCCCAACAGCACGAACGCCAGCGGGCAAAAAATGGGACCGTTCCCGACGCTGTTTATATTGGACGAAATGCCGAAAATGCAAAAACTGGACGCCGTAATCCAGGGACCAGACCTGGGGCGTGGGCAACAGATTTCATACCTGATTATCGGCCAGGACTTGCACCAGATTGCCGAAAAATATGGCAACGACGCGGCATCGACCATCATATCGACCACGGCGGCGAAAATCGTTTTGCGCCAAAACGACCCGGACACGGCCGACCGCTTTTCCAAGATGATTGGAATGAAGATGAAAAAGAAAACGTCCAAGGGGGCCGATGGCAAGGAAACAGAAACCACCACCGAAGAATTGCTGTTTTCGCCGATGGACATCATGAAATTACCCGAAGGAAAACAATTGGTCATCATCCAGGGTCATTATAACCGCCCGATAGAAGCGTCCCAGGAACGCTGGTTTAAAAACAAATCGGAAATCGAAAAGAAATTATATGCCAAGGTGAAAATGGGCGAAGCGCCCCCGTTGCCGGAATTCCTGGTACCAAGCCATCACCGGGCACTGGGGTATCCGGGTACGCCAAAGATATATTATCCCGCGACCCAGGAAACCAAGGTGTTGTCGTAATAAAACGGCCCCGCAGTGGGGCCGATTTTTATTCTTATAATTCGTCCACAATGGATTCGACCAGACGCACCAGATGCCCGTCCAATCGCCCCAGTTTTGACATTAATTTCAGCAATCGCGTATCGCACACGATATGCGTCGGCCCCAACCCGTCGGCGGTGGATACAAATGGCGAAAACGCCACCCCCAGCGCACGCGACAGCTGGTTTAACTTATACGCGGAAATGTTGTTCACCCCGCTTTCATACTTTTGAATTTGTTGGAATGTTACATTGATTTTACGCGCCAAATCCGGTTGCGTCATCCGCGCCCCCTGGCGCGCCATGCGAATTGTTTTCCCCAATGCTTTGTTAAAGTCCATGTTGGCCTGGTCAAATTTCTTACCCATCTTGTCCCCCGATTTCAGATTAGATAATAAAAAGAACCGCCATGACCAAAAGGCGGTTGGAGGTTAGAAGCAATCCAGGATTGTGCGCATATTAACGGCATGAAATACCGTATGTATTTTGACGCCCTCCAACCGTGGGGTTAAAGGGACATGTCTTTTTTACATTTAATATCGGTCCACGAGATACCAAATAACCTGGGAGGCTTCCACACCTCATGACAGATGGTCAGACTATCACACCCGTATTATATGGGAATTTTTTGCAAATAGCAAGCAAGGGGCCGCATCCCACAAAAAAACCCGACGGATGTCGGGTTCTGTTTGTGGTGCGCAATCGTTATTTGTCGCGGATGCGGGCGGGGCACTTGGATTCCACCCGGTCAATAACGGCCGATTGCAATTGCTGTAAATCGGCATCCGACATGTTTTCACGCGGCATGATGGTGATGGTAAATGCAATTGATTTTTTCCCATCCCCCATATCAAACGCGTCAAAGATAACAGTATCGATAATACGGTTATCGGCCGCCGCCGCCGTCGCCACCAGTGTTGCCGCCGGAAAATCCGCATCGGTGATAAATGCGAAATCGCGGGTTATCGGCTGAAAATCGGTCAGGGTGACGTTACCCCGGCGACGCGTTTTCGGCAACGCCGCGACGTCATCAACGATGGTAATCATGACCGGATTTTTAATCTTCCACGCGCGGGCGATGTTCGGATGCAATTGACCGAATTCGGCAATCTTTTTATTTCCCTGCATCACGGCGCCCCAACGGAACGGATGTGCCCATTTGGACGGATTGTCGGTGACGACAGTGACTTTTTGTCCCTGCATCAATGCGATAACGTCCGCCTTGGCATCGAAAACATCGACAACGCGCGACCGCCCCAGCCAGTGACGCGGCGCCGTCATCCCGGTGCGCGCAATCACCAATTGCGTATGCTGGTCGCCGGGCATGTCACCATCAAACACGGTCCCCAATTCAAACAGGTTTAAATCGCCGTACCCACGTTTTTCGTTATTGGCAATGGCATTTAACATATTGCCCAGCAAACCGTTGCGTGCGGTGTTTAAATCGGCCGTAATGGGGTTGGCAACCATCACCGACGCTTTTTCGGACAGCAACGCTTCGGCGGCCGCATTGCCAAACCCGAACGACACGCATTCAGACAGACCGCGCGCGACCAATTGCCGTTTCACCCCCAGATTTAATTCCTGGGCCGCCGCCGCCATGGGCGCCGCGCCGTGGGCAGTTGCGCCCGCAATCTGGTCATATCCGTACAGACGGACCAATTCGGCCACGATGTTTTCGGGAATTTGAATATCCACGCGCGCGGTTGTGGGATAAATTGTCCACACGCCGCCATCATCGCGCACCACAAAATCCAGCGCAGACAAAATCTGTTTCTGGGTTTGGGGGTCCATGTCAATGCCGGTCTTTTTACGTAACAATGCCGGATTGTATTCGATTTTGACGTTGGGTGTCACCATTTTGCCGGCAAAGCCCGACCCCACAATTTCACCACCCGCCGCATCCATAATCATGTTTGCCGCGCGCGCCAATGCCGCCCCGTTTATCGTCGGGTCAATCCCGCGTTCATACCGGTACGATGCGTCGGTGGACAGACCCATCCGCTTGGCCGTTTTGCGAACCGAGACCGGGTCGAAATACGCACTTTCCAGAATAATATTGGTGGTATCGTCGCCCGTCATGGCGCGCGCGCCGCCAATCACACCCGCGACCGCCAAAATACCGGCATCGTCCGCAATCACCATGTCCGCATCGGTCAGTGTGTGGTTGTTGCCGAACAAATCGGTGAATTCTTCACCGGGGCGCGCCATACGCACAACAATGTTGCCGCGCACCAAATCCGCATCGAAACAGTGCATCGGCTGGCCCATGTCATAACAGATATAGTTCGTTGTATCGACCGCCACATTTTTGGGATTAATGCCGATGGCCGCCAATCGCGATGCGATTAAACGGGGGCTTTTGACATTTTTAATCCCATGAATTTCACAGAACCGGTATGTCGGGCACGTGGGCGTTTGAATATCCACATGCCGGTCGGATTTTACCTGGAACTGGTGCGGGGCGGACGGGGCGCGGAATGTCCCGGCGCCGGCCGCCGCCAAATCACGCGCAATGCCCATCACCGACAGATAATCAGGCCGGTTGGGGGTAATCCCCGCGTCAAAGACCACCGGCGCATCCACCACCGGCATGCCCAAAACCGTGCTGTCGGGCAATTCGATGATACCATCATGGTCATCACCGATACCCAATTCGCGCGCACTGCACATCATCCCGTCGGACAGGACGCCGCGCAACTTGCCGCTTTTGATTTCATTGCCGCCGATTTTGCATCCGGGCCGCGCCAGCGCAGATACCAAGCCCACGCGGGCGTTGGGCGCACCACACACCACCTGGCGCGGGGTGCCCGACCCGTCGTCAACCATCAGCACGTGCAAATGGTCGCTGTTTTCATGCGCGCGACATTCAACAATTCGGGCCGCAACCGGGGCGACGGGGGCATCGACATCTTCGACTTCCAGTCCGATACGGGTCAGCGTTTCAGAAATCACGTCGGGCGACGCCGTCGTTGTTAAATAATCTTTTAACCAATCATAAGTCCATTTCATTTTATATTCCCCCGCGATTTTAGAAACCGTTTGCCGCCAACCAGCGGATGTCCCCGTCATAGAATTTACGAATGTCGGGCAAATTGTATTTCAGCATGGCCAGTCTGTCCCAACCGAATCCGAACGCAAACCCCTGGTACACGTCCGGGTCAATGCCACAGTTGCGCAGAACGTCCGGGTGTACCATACCGGCCCCCATGATTTCCAGCCATTTGTCCCCGTGCCATTTCATATCGATTTCAATGCTGGGTTCAGTGAACGGGAAATAAGACGGCCGAATACGCAGTTCGACATTATCCATTTCAAAGAAGCGTTGCAAAAATGCGCGAATATCCCCGATTAAATCCGACATGGTGATGTCTTTGTTGACATACAAGCCTTCTATCTGGTGGAACATGGGGGAATGGGTGGCGTCCATTTCCTTGCGATATGTGGCGCCGATGCCGAACATTTTGACCGGCACGCCGCATTTTTCCATGGCGCGGATTTGGATGGCCGACGTCTGGGTGCGCATAACGTTGCCGTTTGACAGAAAGAACGTATCCTGCATATCACGGGCAGGGTGGTGCGCCGGCGTATTCAGCGCGGTAAAATTATGCCAATCATCTTCGATTTCGGGGCCGGTCCACAAACTGTACCCGAATGATTCCAGGATGCCCGAAATTTCGGTCAGCGCCATTGTCAACGGATGCAGACGCCCCACCGCCGCCGGTTCCGGGGACAGGGTGACATCCACCTTCTGGTCATGTAATTTGGCCATCATGACGGCGTATTCAATTTCTGTTTGGCGTGTTTTAAATAATTCGCGCAGTTCGGCGTTTTCCCGGTTCAGCGCCACGCGCGCATCATTATCCAGATTTTTCATATCCCGCAGACGCGCCGTCATGGTACCGTTTTTACCGAACGTCGCCGTGTGCAAGGCCTGTAATTCTTCCAGTGTTTGAATTTGCTTTATCTGTTCTTTCACGTTTATTCCCCATTGGTATAAAAAATAAAAGCCGGCATAAACCGGCTTTTATTATAACAAAACAAGACCCGCCGCCAAGGCTTATTTAGATTCAGCGGTGGTAAATCGTTTTGCAGTATCGACCAATTTGTCGAAGTTGGCATCCCCGGCATAGGCCATTTCCGCCAAAACCTTGCGGTCCAGGGAAACACCCGCCTTTTTCAGGCCGTTCATGAACTGGCTGTAAGTCAGACCATGGCTGCGCACCGCAGCGTTGATGCGAACAATCCACAGGGAACGAAAGTCGCGTTTTTTCACGCGGCGATCGCGGTATGCGTACTGACCGGCTTTTTCGGTCTTTTCACGCGCCGCACGATATGTGGAATGATGACGGCCCAGATAACCTTTGGCACGCGCCAAAATCTTGTTATGCTTTTGTTTAACGGTTGTCCCGCGTTTTACTCTTGCCATTTTTTATACCCCCAAAATTATTTCAGTCCATATGGGGCCAGGATTTTTGCCTGTGGCACCATGTTGTCATTCAGATACTGCGGTTTGGAACCGGCGTTGTTTGCACGCTTGGACTTTTTACGCAGCAGTTTTTTGTGGGCGTTTCTGGCAACACGGATTTTACCGTTTGCAGTCATAGACGCACGCTTTTTCAGGTACGATTTTGTTTTCAGTTTTGGCATTTTATATCCTTTTTTAACATCATCCGGATGGCAATGCCTTGCCACTTTGGATTTTTACACCCGCGTATTTTGGCATATAAAAACAAAAAATCAAGTTTTTATTGAATGTTGCCTTTATAAGGATTAAACTGTGCCCCGATGAACCAGAATAAATTATCTTCACGCGTCTATACTTTGATTAAATCGGCCGCGGCCGCGGCCGCATTGCCGATATTTCTGGTCTATATCATGATTGCAAAGCCTGATTATCGCATTATGAACGCCGCGGCGCACGTGGTGGTGCCGGTGGCATCGGCGGTCGGTGACGCGATAACATGGCCGGTGCGGGTCGTGGGCCGGACGGCGGCAAACATACGGGAATTATCAACCCTGCGGGCGGAAAACGAAGAATTGCGCGCCCGGCTGGACGCGGCATTGGCGAACAAAACCGCATGCGATATCGCGATTGCGGAAAACCAGAAACTGGCGCTGCAACTGGATATTGTCCGCGCATCGCCCCAGCGGGCCATTATGGCGGGCGTGACATACGACAACCGCGCATTCCATCACAGCACGTTTTTAATCAACAAGGGATTGGACGCCGGCATTGAAAACGGCATGGCGGTCGTGTCGATGGACGGCACACTGGTCGGCGTTGTCGCGGACACCGCCCCCCATTTTGCCAAGGTGCGTTCCCTGTCCGATGGGGCCAGCAATATTGCCGTTCGCATCGCCGGGTCCGAAGTCTATGGTTTCTTGGCCGGCAACGGGTCGCGCCACCCGACCATGGGATTTTTCAGTGACCCCGAATTTCAACCGCGCGCGGGCCTGCGTCTGGTCACCAGCAACATCAGCGGTATTTTACCCAGCGGTATTCCCGTCGGCGAAATGACCAGTGCAACCGACGTCAAAACTTTGTTGCCGTCGCGGTTGTCGTCGGTCATGGTTCTGCAATTCGACAACGGGGACAAGTACAAGTAAATGAAAACAACAATTGTGAATTTTCTGCGCGCCGCATGCCCGTTTATTGTGGCTTTGGCCCTGTGGCGGTTATCGGCCCCGTTTTGGAATCCGGGCGGGGCGTTGGCGTTGATTCCGATTTTCTTTTTTTCGTTCATCCGGCCGACGGCCGGATTTGCCGCATTTTCGGTATTGATGTGTTTTCTGATTGATTACAAATCCGACACGCTGTTGTTTTGGACGGCGCTGTATTGCGTGACGTATGCCGCCATCGGATTCCAAAGCGTGATTGACATGACCCGCTGGGACCAGAACGGATTGCGGGGATTCCTGATATTCTGGGGCGTGGGATTGGGAATTTTATTCTTTCTGCAATTTGATTTCGGCAATCTGGCGCGGATGCTGTGGCTGTTCGCATGGGGGGCGGTGCTGTACACGCCGATTACAACCTGTATCAAAAGGATAAGCCATGATTGATACCGAAGTCGCACGCGTATTTGACCGGCGCGCCGCGCTGTTTTTAACCGGCGGGGCGGTTTTGACATCCATCCTGGTGATGCGCATGCTGCAAATGCAGGTGTTCAGTTACCAAACCTATAAACGCAAAAGCGAAAATAATTCTTTCCGCATCCAGATGAATGTTCCCGAACGCGGCAAGATTATGTCGGCCGGCGGCACCGCCATTTCGCGCGACGCGCCGATTTATCGCATCTATATCATTCCCGAAGAAGCGGATAACGTCGATGAATTAATCCAGACCGTCGCCACTGAATTAAATCTGAAAGAAAAATCTGTCCGCCGCATTCAGTCCAAGATTAAAAAGCAACCGAAATTTCAACCCACACTGGTCAGTGAAAATTTGGATTGGGAAACCCTGGCCAAGTTACAGGCAAAAAATCTGCCGGGGCTGCACATTCGGGCGGGGTTTGCCCGGATTTATGAATTGGGGCCGGCCGGCGCCCAGATTTTCGGATATGTCGGCGCACCTGATAAACCGGTTGCCGGCGCGCCGTTCTTTACCACTGGTATCACGGGACTGGAACGGCGGTTTAATGACGCGCTGTCGGGGGTGCCGGGTCAAACCGTGATGATTACAAATGCGGTTGGCCGCGTCACCGGCGAAGATAAATCGCAACACGTCCCGCCGACCCCCGGCACCCACGTACAGACGACCATTTCCGACGGCGCACAACGCGCGCTGTATGATGCCTTGGCGGCCAACCGGTCGGGATGCGGGATTGCAATGGAAATCGAAACGGGTAACATTTTGGCCATGGTGTCCACGCCCAGTTTTGACCCCAACATGTTTTCGGACGACGATGCGGACGAATACATTGCGGGATTGCGGCGCGATTTTGCCAAACCGTTTATGAACAAAACCATCGAAGGTCTGTATCCCCCCGGTTCCACATTTAAAATCGTCGTGGCGTTGGCCGCATTGGAATCCGGGGCGACAACCCCGAATGAAAAAATTTTCTGTCCGGGTCACTGGGATTACGGGGACCGCCGATACCACTGCTGGGAAGACAAGGGGCACGGCTGGGTCAACATGGCCGACGCGTTAAAGCATTCGTGTGACATTTATTTCTATCAAATCGCGCTGCGCATCGGGATTGACGCGATCAAGGCGATGGCGACCAAGCTGGGGCTGACGGAAAAATATATGGACGACATCCTGTCGCGGGAAATGGCGGGCGTGATGCCGGACCGCAAATGGAAAGAAAAACAGGTCGGCCAGCGCTGGGTCCATGGGGACACGATTATTTCCGGCATCGGCCAGGGATTTATTCTGACCAACTGTCTGCAATTGGCGGTGATGATGGCGCGCGTTGCGTCCAACCGCGTCGTGACGCCGCGATTAATTGACGACGGGACGGTGCCGACCTTTGCCCATTTGGATTTGCAGAAAAAGAATATTAAATCCGTGCTGGCCGGTCTGGAACAGGTGACGCGTCCCGGCGGTACCGCCGCGGGCAGTGCGATTAACGTTGGCGGCCGGCGCATGGGCGGCAAAACCGGCACGTCCCAGGTGCGCAGCATTTCCCGCGCCGAACGTCAAAGCGGGGTTTTAACCAACGAACAATTGAAATGGAACATGCGCAACCACGGTTTGTTTGTGGGATACGCGCCGACCGACAATCCAAAATACGTCGTCTGTGTCGTGACCGAACATTCCGGCAGCAGTGGTCCCGCCGCCCGCAGTGCGGCCGCCGTCATGCGCGAATTGTTAAAGGGGGATAAATAAAACCATGGCCCGCCAAACCCGCGTTTCCAACGCCAACATGATGACATTTCACGAAAAACTGTCGCGGTTTTCGTGGGGGCTGTTTATTCCGATGTGCCTGGTGCTGGCGATTTCCATTATCGTTCTGTATTCCGCGGGGCACGGCGGTTGGCGCCCATTCGCATTGTCCCAATCGATGAAAATCCTGATGGGATTTGTGGTGTTTTTTATCGCCGCGTTCAGTAATATCAAAACATGGATAAAATCCGCATATGTGATTTACGCCATCGCGCTGATTATGATTGTGATGGTGACCTTTGTCGGGCATACCGGCATGGGGGCCCAGCGATGGCTGAACCTGGGGATTATTCATGTCCAGCCGTCCGAATTTATCAAGATTGCGCTGGTGCTGGCGCTGGCGCGATATTTTGCCTGGATGAATTCGGTGGAATTGTCCCAGCTGAAAAATTATCTGGTGCCGGCGGCCATGCTGCTGGTGCCGTTCGGTCTGATTGTGATGCAGCCGGATTTGGGCACGGCGCTGTCACTGGGGATGATTACGGTCGGCGTGTTTTACATCGTCGGCGCGCAAAAGAAATGGTTTATCATTGCGGCGATTTTGGGCGTGATGGCCGCGCCCATGGTATGGTTTGGCGGTCTGCATGATTATCAGCGCCAGCGCATCATTACATTCGTCAATCCCGACCACGACGCGCGCGGCGCCGGGTACCAAATTAACCAGGCCAAGATTGCATTCGGCAGCGGCGGCCTGATTGGCAAGGGGTACATGGCCGGCACCCAGTCCCAGCAATCATTCCTGCCGGAAAAGCAGACCGATTTCATCTTTACCATGCTGGGCGAAGAATTCGGATTCGTCGGGGCAATTGGGCTGCTGTCGTTGTATGTGATTATTGTCATGGTGCTGTTCTGGTGCGCCAAGACGTGCAGGAACAGATTCGGCCAGCTGATTTGTTTTGGTTTTATGTTGAACTTTTTTATTTATTATTTTATAAATATTTCCATGGTTTTGGGATTGATGCCGACGGTTGGTGTGCCGTTGCCATTAATGTCTTTTGGTGGCAGCAGCTTGTTATCCTTGATGTTTGGATTCGGCCTGTGCCAGAACGCCCATATTCACAAAGACCAACAATTATCCGCCAAAGGAAGTTAAATCATGAATCTGTTGATAGTTGAATCCCCGTCCAAGGCCAAGACCATCGAAAAGTATCTGGGGTCTGGGTGGCGCGTTGTTGCGTCTGTTGGCCACGTCCGTGATTTGGTTCCCGAAAACGGCAGTGTCGATACCGAAAACGATTTCGCCATGCGCTGGCAGATTATGCCGGGCAAGGAAAAGCAAATTAAACTGATTACCGATGAATTAAAACGGGCCGATGCGGTTTATCTGGCGTCCGACCCTGACCGCGAAGGGGAAGCCATCGCGTGGCACATCCTGGACATTTTGCGCGCGAAAAAATTGCTGGCCGGGAAAAAAGTTTATCGCGTCGCGTTCCATGAAATCACGAAAAAGGCGGTACAGTCCGCCATCGAAAATCCGCGCGAAATTGACCAAAACCTGGTCGATGCGTATTTGGTTCGCCGCGCGCTGGATTATCTGATTGGGTTTGGGATTTCGCCATTGCTGTGGCGCCGCAATTTGGGAAAATCGGCGGGCCGCGTGCAATCGGTTGCGGTGAAACTGGTCGTTGACCGCGAACGTGAAATAGAAGCGTTTAAACCCGTCGAATACTGGTCGCTGACCGCCGGGTGCGAAAAAGATACATCCGCGTTCAACGCCATGTTGTCGCAATTGGACGGGCAAAAAATTGAAAAAATGACCATCGCGTCACGCGCCCAGATGGACGGTATTGTGTCCCGGATGGCCGTGCCGATGGCGGCCCAGGTTGCGGCCATTGAAAAAAAGAAAACATCCCGCCGTGCGGCCGCCCCGTTCACGACCAGTACCCTGCAACAGGAAGCGGCGCGTAAATTATACTTTTCATCCCGCCGCACCATGACCGCCGCACAAAAATTGTACGAAGCGGGGCTGATTACATACATGCGAACCGACGCCACCAATTTGTCGGCCGACGCCATTGCGGATATCCGCGCATACATCGCCGGGACGTACGGGGATAAATTCTTGCCCAAATCACCGAACATCTATGTCACAAAATCCAAGAACGCCCAAGAAGCGCACGAAGCCATCCGTCCCACACACTTTGACGGGGCCGCGCCGTCGGTCACCGGTGACGAAGCCAAACTGTACGATTTGATTTGGAAACGCACCATCGCGTGCCAAATGACCAACGCCGAATTCGACAGTGTGTCTGTGGACATCAAACCGAATACGGTCAACGCCATATTCCATGCGGTGGGCACAACGCGCACATTCGATGGTTTTATGAAAGTCTATATCGAAGACCGCGACGACGCCGATGACAATGCGGAAACAAAATTACCGCCGCTGGCGGTGGGGGATGCGATTAATATCGCGGCATTGACACCCGACCAACACTTTACCCAGCCGCCCGCCCGTTATACCGAAGCGTCACTGGTCAAAAAATTGGAAGAATTGGGCATCGGCCGTCCGTCAACATACGCGACCATTATGTCCACCATTGTTGACCGGGCCTACGTTGAACAGGACAAACAGCGTCGTTTCCACCCAACGCCCGGCGGATGGGTTATCGCGGCGTATTTATCGAAATACTTTGCGGATTTGGTCGATGTCAATTTCACCGCCAAAACCGAAGACATGCTGGACGATGTATCCAACGGCCGCGCAGAAAAGGTGCCCGCATTACAGGGATTCTGGACACCGACACAATCCATGATTGACGGCGCACGCGGGATTAAAACAACCGACATCATCAACGAAATTAACGCCGCAATGAATGCGCATCTGTTCCCGGACGGCGACAACAAATGCCCGAAATGCGATGGCGTTCTGGGGATTAAGTTATCCAAATACGGGGCCTTTGTCGGGTGCAGCAATTATCCCACATGCAATTACACAAAAAAACTGGGGGACGCCACACCATCCGATGGCGCCGCCCCCGCGGACAGTTCCCAAAGCGTTGATTTGGGTGACGGCATTATGTTTAAAATCGGCCGGTTTGGCCCGTATGTCACAAACGGGGAAAAGAACGCGCCGGCAAAAAAATACACGGCCGAAACAATCACCGCCGACATTGCGCGCGAATTGTTAAACGCCGGCCCGCAAAAGGCACAGCCCATTGAAATCGGCGAAAATCCGGCGACGGGGGCAAAAATCCTGTATTATCCGACGGGCCGGTACGGGGCGTACATTTCATCGAACAAGGTGAATGTATCGGTCAAAGAACAACCCGACCTGGCCACCGCCATTGAATTGATTAATAACAAGAAGCCATCTGCAAAACGCGGCTTTGCAAAAAAGAAGTAATGGCGTCATACAACAACAACTTTACCGATGAATTGCGCGAACGCCTGTCGATTGTGGACGTTGTCGGTCGCCGCGTCCCCCTGACGAAAAAGGGGCTGAATTACTGGGGCTGTTGTCCGTTTCACAATGAAAAAACGCCCAGCTTTTCCGTGAACGAACAAAAGGGATTCTATCACTGTTTCGGGTGCGGGGAACACGGCGACATCATATCGTTCACGATGAAAACCAATCACATGGAATTCCGTGACGCGTTACAGGAACTGGCGAATTTGGCCGGCATCAAAATGCCCGATTACCGCCCCAAACCCGCGGCCCAGGTTGCCCGCGAAGAATCATACACATCCATCAGCGAAACGGCCGCCAAAATCTTTCAATCCCAATTGATGACGGACGCGGGCGCGGCGGCGCTGAATTACATCCGCGGACGCGGGTTCAGCGATGAAATGATAAAAAAATACCGCATCGGATACGCGCCGCGCGGCAACATCATTGCAAACAAATTCACCAACACCAAACAAGATGCCGTGATTGCAACCGGCCTGTGCCGGCGGGGCGATTATGGTCTGTATGATTTTTTCCGCGATAAATTGATGTTCCCGATTATGAATCCGGCCGGCGCGGTGGTGGCGTTTTCCGGGCGTTCAATGGACGGGTCGGAACCGAAATACATCAACACCACCGACACCGAAATGTTTCACAAACGTAAAACAATTTTCGGTCTGAATTTTGCGCGCGACGCGATTTACCGCGCCGGCCGCAGTATCGTTGTCGAAGGCCAGATTGACGCCATCCAAATGCAATGCAACGGATTTCCCGAAACGGTGGCGCCACTGGGCACCGCCCTGACCGAAGATCATATTGCGATTTTATGTAAATTAAACCGCAACATCATCTTTTGCTTTGACGGGGACAACGCCGGGAAAAAGGCCGCGGCCCGCGCATGCGGATTAATTCTGCCGTTTGTGCGCGATACGTCGGACGTGCGGTTTGCATTTGTCACCGGCGGCAAAGACCCCGACGAAGTCTTGAAAACGGGCGGGGCGGATGCCATGCGCCAAATCATTGATGGGGCGACATCCCTGGTCGATTTTCTGTGGGAATTGGCCAATACCGCATACGTCACATCGACCCCGGGGGGACGGGCCCAGGCGGAAAAATTCCTGAAAAAAGAAACGGAAAAAATCACCGATGACGCACTGCGCCGCGAATATGACGCGGAATACCGCAACCGTATTTTCCACACCTGGCGTCGCGTAAAAAAAACAGATGCCGCCGCGGCCCCGGTTCCCAACGTTGATGAAATCACGGCGAAAACACTGCGCGGTCTGATTGATGCGCATCCCGAATTGGCGGAACGGTATGGGGAATTTTTGGCAACGCTGAACATTTCCTTTGACGGGCCGATGTCGTGTCAAAACTTTGACTTGGCGGCCGCGGAAAAGTTTATCGTATCGCTGAAACTGAAAAAATATATCCAGCGTCTGCACGATGACCGTAAAAATTTGGTGGGGCAATTGCTGGCGGGGGATACGGATGCGCGGGACAAAATTACGGCCATTGACGCAGAAATTGAAAAATCCAATGCGCGGATGGAATTATTGGCCGCCGACGCATAAAAAAACACCGGCAAATGCCGGTATTTTTTCATATTTACACATTGAACAAGAAATGGCAAATATCCCCGTCCGCCATGACATAATCACGCCCGACCAGACGCATTTTGCCGGCTTCTTTGACGGCAACTTCGCCGCCCAGCGAAATGTAATCGGCCGGTGAAATAATTTCCGCGCGGATAAATCCCTTTTCAAAGTCGGTGTGAATTTTACCCGCGGCCTGGGGGGCGGTGCATCCCTTGGTAATGGTCCAGGCATGCGCTTCTTTTGGGCCGATGGTATAAAATGTTTGCAGCCCCAATGTGTCGTAACCTGTACGGATAACCTGGTCCAGGCCGGATTCCGTCAGGCCCAATTCATCCAAAAACATCTTGCGTTCGGCGGGGTCCACAATCTGTGATATTTCCATTTCAATCTGTGACGAAATCACCAAAACCGCATTGGTTGCGCCGAATTTTTCACGCACCGCGTCCGAATACTTGTTCCCGCGGGCGGCGGCGGATTCTTCGACATTACAGACATAAATCACGGGCTTTGCCGTCAACAGATTAAACGGCGACGCATCCACATCTTGCATCCGGGCGGGAATGGATTTTTCCAGTCCACCCTTTAACGTCATCGCATCGGCCAGCATTTTTGCCGCGTCTTTGTCCAGACCGCGGGCCTTTTTTTCCAGATTCTTAATCTGTTTTTCCAGGCTTTCAATATCGGCCAGCATTAATTCCGTTTCAATTGTTTCAATATCGGCCAACGGGTCAATCCGGCCATTGACGTGCACAATGTCGTCATTTTCAAAACAACGCACCACGTGAATAATCGCATCTGTGGATAAAATATTGCCCAGAAATTTGTTCCCCAACCCTTCGCCGGCGGACGCCCCACGCACCAATCCCGCGATGTCCACAATTTCCAGTTGCGTCGGTATAATCTTTTGCGCGCCAGATACCGCCGCCAAATTATGCAGCGTTGCATCCGGCACCACCACGCGACCCGTGTTCGGTTCGATGGTGCAAAACGGATAGTTCTGTGCATCGGCCGCCGCACTTTGTGTCAAGGCATTAAACAACGTGGATTTTCCGACATTCGGCAATCCCACAATTCCGCAATTGAATCCCATGATAAAATCCTTTATAATGCGCTTAATATGTCATACCTGTGGGAAGAATTCAATATAAAAACCTTTGCGGCGGAAACCATTGTGTACCGCGACGGGGTGTTTTGTCCCGATTTATCGACATTGCCGTCCACACAAATTCCATCCCACACCGATTTACCCGTGCACATTATTTATGTCGGTGAAATCGCCGGCGAAAACCGGTTGGATATTGATGTCGCGGGGGAAAATATGCGCGTGTTTTTATCGGCAAAAATAAAAAATAAAAAACCGGCCTTTTTAAACATTTTTATCAAAAACACCGGGAAAAATTCTGAAATTCGGGGCGGCGTTTTTGCGCAAAATGACAATCGGTTAAACATTGATATCGATGCGCATCACGGGGCCGCGGACACAACCGTAACCATACGCACAAAATTAATTGCCGGCCCGCACACGCAATCGAAATTGCGCGGTACCGCCCGCATTGAAAACGCATGTCCCGATTGCACATCCGACATTTCATTTTCCGCCATGGCGGCCGACACCGCGCGGATTGAATTCACCCCGGCCCAGCGGATATCGTCGGCCCCCAAATCCGCAGATCACAGTGCATCCATTTATCGCCCAACCGATGCCCAGGTTCAGTTTCTGCGGATGGCGGGCCTGTCGGGGGCAGAGGTTGAATCCGCCCTGCGCGAAGCGTTCGCCGCCGAATTGGATTGCATGAATATTTAACGTGAAATTTATATAAAAAAAAGATGTCCACAGAACGCATTCCATGGACATCCCAAAAGCCATAAGCCGAAACTTATTTTTTCTTAAAGCCCTGTTTCGCCTTGAACTTCGGATTATCAGGGTCAATCAAAATGATTTGCTTGCCACGGCGAATTTGTTTCACATTACCGCGTTTCTTCCAAGCCTTTAATGAACTTAAAAATTTCATCTTAAAATCCTTTATTACGCGGCCATTATAAACGCATTTTCTAAAAAATCAAATACTTATTAATATTTTTGTTGTTTTTGTTGGCACGGTTAGTTTTGTTGAAAACGGTTCTTAAATTTTTATCAACCGGTTTTCAACAAAAAAAACCGGGATTTACGGGCGTTTTGGAAAAATGTTGAAAAATCACCCCCGGTAATTAACAGTTGAAAAAATCGCCGTTTTTAACGTTTTTAACACTGTTCCCCGATTTGCTTTTTATACTTGTTGAAAAATGTTGAAATTGTTATAATTGTTAACACAGCAGGAGGGGGCAGTGAAACAGCAGGTTTTAAAGGCATTGGCAAACCCGTCGCGCATATTTTATGTGCCGTATTCGCTGGCCGTGGCAAACTTTGCAATTCAATTTCTGATTTTTGTGGCTTTTTTTGTGGTGCAATTGATGATTTATGGCGCCCGCGCGAACCCCGAACCGCTGATTTTTCTGATATCGGTGTGCGTGGTTCACTTCTTGTTGGCGACGGTGTCGAAATCAGAACCCCAATTGGGCCAGATTGTGGCCGCAAAAATCAGACTGTTTAAACTGCGTATTCCCAGACGACTGGCGGCATAAAGATGAATGAATTTTTTAATTATTTTGCAGGTGGCGGTTTCCCGATAACTTCGGTCATTTTGGCGATGGCCGCGGTTTTCGTGTTTATTGTCTTGATGATTTATGTGCCGACCATCACGCGTTGGGTGTTTCCGAAATTCGGATATAAACACTATGCCGATTATTTGCCGTTCAAAACGGTGTACAGTGATAATTCCATTGGGTTGACCGATGGGGCGTTGGTGCGGGTTTACCGCGTCGCCGGTGTCCAGACCAGTATGCAGGACGGCCCCACACGGGAAAAATTCTTGGATTTGCGGGCGCAACTGTTTAACCAAATCCGCGACCCGAACGTCACAATGCGGTTTTTTATGATACGTGACGCGGCCGCCGAACGCACCGATTACGAATTTCATCAGCCCGTCCTGCAAAAGATTTATGACCGCTGGCGCGACCAGGGGCTGCGTATCTTTTTGAACAATTATTATATTGTGTTGACGGTGGGCGGTCGTGACGCGCGTGAAAAGTTGAACCAGTACGGCAATTACATCGAATCCATTTTGGCCCCGTACAAGCCGGCCGTTCTGCGCAACGATGCACGCGATAACATGGCGCGGTTCTTTGGCCGGATTTTGTCCCCCGTGACCAAGCCCCAGCCCAGCGTCTGTGACCAGCGGATTGCGGAATTGACGACGGTCGATGATGTTGATTTTATGAAAAACGGCCTGGTGCGCTATACCAGTGGGGCCGCGCAATCGTTTGCCGCAATGATGTCGTTCCGGGTATCGCCCGATTATCTGGACGAAGAATTTTTTAACGCAGTCGGCACCATTCAAACGGAAATGATTTGCATGAACGGGTTCCGCATTATGGGGGCCGCCGACGTCAACACGGTTATTCGCCAACGCCGCGCGACGGCCGACCAAAACGAAGACACCGCCGAAGAACAAATTTCCCAGGCCCAAAGTGCGATGGACGAAAACATTTCCGGAACGCAAAGCCTGGTCAATTACTATCCGTTGTTTGTGTTGTTCGGGGCGTCGGTTGACGAATTGCAGAAAAACATCGACGATTTTAAGAAGGTTTGCGCATCATACGGCATTTCCCCCGTTGTCGAAGATTTCGCGTCCAAGGTTTCTTGGTTTTCATTGATTCCGGGATTTGATGTTTTCCCGCGCAGCTTTAAAATGTTGTCCCGCACCGCCGCGGTCAGCATTCCGATGTCCAGCACCCCGCGCGGGGTTGAAAATTCCGACTGGGGACCGGGGCCGCTGGTTGTGTTCCCCACCGCCCAGGGCACCCCGTACCAGTTCCAGTTTCATGTGTCCGACGCGCCGGCGGCGGTTGGTCATACACTGACAATCGGGCCGACGGGCGGCGGGAAAACCACACTGTTTTCATTCTTAATCGCGCAATCGATGCGCCATCAGAAGTTAAAGGCGTTCTTTTTCGACCGGAACAAGGGGGCGGAAATCTTCACCCTGGCGGTTGGTGGAAAATACGTCACCATGCAGGGCAAGGATAAAACCGACGGCATTTCGTTCCAGACGCACTTAAACCCGCTGAAAATGCCGGACACGGTCGCAAACCGGGCATTCTTGCGCCGGTGGCTGGCCATGATTTCTGGGCAAACGGACGCCATGTCGGCCGATGAAATTGCGCGCGCGGTGTCGGTGAATTTTGATTATTTGTCCGACCGCGACAGATTGCTGAAAAACCTGTGGGAAAGCTGTTTTTCATCCAGCGGCCCCATGCGCGCGGCGCTGAAAAAATGGGTTGACCCGTTGCAGTACGGCGAAATATTTAACGAAAGCGCGGATACACTGGACCTGCAATCGCGTTTGACCACATTTGATTTTACAGAAATTTTACAGGATGAAACACTGGCCCCGGCTGTCATATCCTATATCTTGCACCGGATTAACAATATCACCGTGTCGGGTGGGAACCCGTCGCTGATTATGATTGACGAAACGGCGCCGATGCTGGAAAACAAAATGTTCCGCGATAACTTTATCACCGGCCTGCAAGAAGGGCGCAAAAACCGCCAGGCATACATGGTCGCGTTCCAGCGTGCAAACGTTCTGGACAAACTGGGCATCGGCGACGTTGTCCGTGGCCAGGCCCAGACGGTCTTGTTCTTTCGCAATCCGGCGGCCGACGCCAACGATTACGCGCATTGGAATTTGAACCCGCTGGAAATGGCATTTATCCAGGGCAAAGCATATCCGAATTTAAAGCGTGCGGTTCTGTTATCCCGACCCGTCAATGGCGAATCTGTAATTTTAAACACGGAATTGGGGGGACTGGGCAATTTGCTGAAACTGTTTGAATCGGGCCGGTCGTCGGTGTTGCTGGCCGAAGAATTGTATAAGACATACGGCAATAACTTTGTGGCCGAATACTTGAAAAAGCAGGGGGGCGGCAATCTGTAATCCATGCGCGCGCGGTTAACGATTTTAATCATAACCCTGGGGTGCGTGGTGGGCGCGGCGCATGCGGATGATTGTCTGGTCTATAAATTAACACCGCGCATCACGCTGGACGCCCCCCAATGGACCAAGGAAGTGGTTCAACCCCTGGCGCCGATGGATTTGTTGCACGGCAACGTGGTTGCCACAATGGTGGATAACTATGAAATTATTGGCGACGTCACCCCAATCGAAGACGGGTATTGCGTGGCGCTGAAAAATGTGGCGGCGACGGTCGGGTATGAAAATTTCTTGGTCCAGATTGATATGCGCCATCGCTCGGATACATGTTCGTACAACGCGATTTTGGCACACGAAGATGAACATATCCGTGCCTATTTATCCGTGATGGATGATTTGCGCGCGGATTTAAAGAATTCCATTTATTCCGCCGCCGCATCTGTAATGCCAATCTTTGTCCCGATGGAATCGGATATTAACGATGCGATTGACACGCTGCATCAAAAATTTGTATCGCATCCGGATTTGATTTTGGCCCGTCAAAAGATAAAGGCCGCCGAAGAAATCCGCAACAAATCCGTGGATTCCCACGACGACGGAACGGCGCTGCGGGCGTGTTTTGAAAATTAAAAAGACCGGCTTTCCCCGGTCTTTTTTTATTTTTTATCATCCGTATTGATTTGGTAAAAATGTTCCAATGCGTCGTGCGAATAATCGGTAATTCCCCCCGTCGGCAGTGTCAGCATGCGCGTTATCCCGATTTGTTCGACAAATTCCGGATTATGGCTGACCATGATAATGGTGCCGTCAAAATCGCGAAAATTGTCGCCGATAATGGCCTGGGTATCGCGGTCCAGATGGTTCGTCGGTTCGTCCAGTATCAGCATGTTGGCCCGTTTCAGCAACATCCGGCACAGCGCGACGCGCGCGCGTTCCCCGGGCGACAGTACCGATACCAGTTTAAACACGTCCATGTCATAAAACAGAAAATTGCCCAACACCGCGCGCAACTGTTGGTCGGTAAAATCCGGATGGGCAACATTTTCCAATACTGTTTTATCCAAATCCAATTGTTCCAGTTCCTGGGCGTAATAGGCGATGTCGGTCTTTGGGTTTACCTGAATTTCGCCGCGTTCGGGGCGGTGCAATCCCATGATTAATTTCAGCAATGTTGATTTACCCGCCCCATTGGGCCCCACAATCAGAAAGCGTTCCCCGCGCGTCAAATAAAACGATAAATTGCGATACATCAACCGCGCGCCCGGAAACCGGAACCACAGATTGTCCACAATTATCGGCGTGCGCGCGCCATCGCGCAGGGGGCGCAAATCCATTTTTAATTTCTTATACACCTGCTCGCGCGTGACGCGATTTTCCAGAATCTTTTTCAACTGAATTTCGCGGGTGTGGCCGACCTTTTTAATACTGTGGTTGGTGGGGCTGGCGTCGCGGGCCCGTTGTATAAATTGCCCCAGATTTTTAATCTCGCGTTCTTGTTTTTCAATCTGTTGGGCGCGTGCCCGGCGCCGCTGGGCCATGGTGTTTTGATATGCGTCATAATTGCCGTCAAACACGGTTATCTGATGCGTTGTCTTATCAATAAACAGGATTTTGTCCACAACGCTGTTTAAAAATTGGGCGTCATGACTGATGATTAAAACCGTGCCTTTGTATTTTTTCAAATATGCCGTCACGAATTCGCGCGTCGCCGCGTCCAGATGATTTGTCGGTTCATCCAACAGCAACACGTTCGGCATGGAATACAGCATTCGTGTAAATGCCACGCGCGATTTCTGGCCGCCCGACAAATGACGCAGCGGCATGTCCAGCCACGCGGCGTCAATGTGCATGTTTTCGATTAATTCCAACAACGCATCTTCGGCGCCATAAACGTCAAAGTATTCCAATTCATCCTGAATTTCGCCAATTTTGTGGGCAATTGTCGCGTCGTCGGGATTGTCGGCCAATGATACGTATGCGGTGTTTAATTCATCCTGTAACCGGGCGATGGGCCGGCCCGACATTAAAAAATCCCATACCGTCATATCGGGATTGTCCAGTGTGATTGTCTGGGGCAGATATCCCAGACGTGCCCCGCCCATATCAATGTGTCCAGCATCCAACGGGATTTGGCCGGTCATAACACGAAACAGCGTCGTTTTGCCCGCACCATTGACGCCGACAATGCCAACCTTGGCCCGGGGGGACAATGAAAATTCAGCGTTATCATAGATAACGCTGCCACCAAATGACAAAGAAATTTGATGCGCATACATGGAATTTGTATTGTATGGATTTACGTTCCTATGGCAAGTTTTTCTTGTATATGTTGAATAAGTTTGTGTTTTCCGCTTTTGTGATGTTATACTGTAACTGAATCCACAGGGATGTGGGTTTGGGACCTTTAGAAAGTCCAACAGTTGCGGTGCGAAAGCATCGTTATTCCATGCGGTGCCTTTCGTGCCGTTTTTTGCCCTGGCTTTGGTCGGGGAGCCGTTTGCTATATATTGAAGGCAAACGGGGTCACTCAACTGTTGATTTTCTAAACTCCCCGACCGCCTATCTTTGGCGGTTTTTTCTTTGTGGTTCATCCCAAATGAACAAAAGGAGTTAAACGTGTCACATGAACACACGCGCCCAAATTCGTATGTTACCGATCTGGTTGACAGAATGATGGCCAGAATTGAATTGTCGGATATCGACGACGACCCGATTTTGACCGCCATGCGAAAAAAGTTGGGTGAAGCTCTGACATGTCTGAACATGACGATGACGGTGGAAATGAAATCTGTCGCACGTGAATATTTGTGTGCCCAGTGGGCGGCAATTGTGATGTCGATTGGATTCGATATGGAATACTATCGCCGGATTCGCCAGACTGCGACGCCAGACGCCGTCACAGATGGTCGCATTGTTGAACTCAGAATGTGTTATCTGAACGAAAAATAACCAACATATGTCCATGATGGATATGTGTAAATGGGGGCTTCCACGGTTCGGGTAATGTAATTCATCGGGTATCACCACGGCGCGTGTGCGTCTGTCACTTGTGCACCCCATCCAACAACCAACGGTTGTGTTTTTGGTTAGTGTAAATTATATATAGAAATGATAGCACCTAATGAATATATTAAAACATGACATCTGGGGCAGACCCTAAATGCGGGTTTTAATTTCTTTGTTTATCTTTTTTATATATTTTAAAATGAAATCCCTGTATTTTGTTTTTGAATAATTCAGATTGAACATTTTCATCAGTTCGTTATCGTCAAGAAATATATCTAATTGTTCTTTTATATACTTTTCTGTATGGGACAGACAAATAAAATTATTTTTATTAGATTTTATAATTTCTGTGGATGTATATATGTCAATATTGTTTTTACAATGTTTTTTGTCAAAATCAGCAGATTTTTTACCATTTACAATTTTTTCACATTTAAACACTTTATCTGCGATAACTGACATACACAGGAACATTGCATGATATATCCACAGTGTATCTTGGGTATAATCATTATAATTATCTTTGTGTTTCCGTACAAAATTTTCAGTAAAAAATATTTCGATGATGGTATTAATATTTTTCGGAATCAAAGGATAAATTTTATTTGTTGAACCGATAAACTTTTTGCAAAGTTCTAGTTTTCGCTTAAATAATAAATAGGCGATTATTTTAATCGAAAGTTCTTGGGTGGATTTATGAATATACCCACGCAAATCATTGAAATTTTCGATATGCAATTGCACATAATTGTTATATGCCACAGAATTTAATCTGGTCAGCAGTATAATGTAAAGCTTATAAAGTGTCGACCTGTGGATATGCGGGTGTATAATTTTTGTAGATACATCCGTCAAATCATCCTTTATTAAGGATTGTATGTGCGGAGATACTAGATATTCTAATTTCTCTTTCAGAAACAGAAATTTTTTTTCTGAAATATTGTTATCAATCATACATTTTGTTATATCCCATAGCCAAGAAACCGCATATTGGCCATCAAAAAAATTAAATTCACCGCGATGCTCTCTGCTAAGTAATTCAATATAAAAATCAAATGCAGGATAGACATGTAATGTTGAAAACTTATCATTATTAATGGCGTACAAGTATATGCTTTTTGCGTGGCCTTTGAATTCGCCAAACAGCATAATGACATCAGATTTTTTACAAACTTTTAATAAATCCAATGAATTATAAGCAATGGCAACAGAAATATCTATCTTGTCTGTATTACAGGCGATTTGATTGATATATCCCATTCTGTTCATTGGATATTCATAATATTGATTATTGGCGTCATTTGATGAATGATGCTTTTTATTGGTATCTTTGCACCATTTGATATAGTTTTGGATGATTGTGTTATAATATCCCAGATATTTTCTGATTCTTTGCATGTCAAACAGATTCTTATGTACAAAGAATAATATTTGCGTTTGAATGGAATCACATATTGTCCAAAAGCCGTCCAGCAGATTATGTTTGGACAGATTTTTTTTAAAATTAATAGAAGTTAATTTTTTCAAATATATATCATCTATATTAAATCTGTACTGTTGAATTGTAATAACAACAGTTGCATTCAATATGATTGCAATCGCAGCACAGAACAGATTTAAATGTATCAGAATTGGTTGGGATAAAGTGACGGATATAATAAGACATAAAATATTTAATAATAAAAAGCCACTAATGAAATATAAATAAGATTTTATAGAGAAATTGCGAGAGAAATCTTTATATATCTCAGGAAAATTATTTTGAAATTCTGTTTTAATCTCAATTATCTTTGGGTATACGAATGCCAAGAAACCGATGTGTATGGCTGCTATAATGGACATAATTGTAAAATAGTTGTTTTCTATCATAATATTATATTCCTTGGAAATAATTTATATCAAAAAACATCTAAAAGCAAATGGATGTGTGATTTTTATAGATTTTATTCTATTATATCTCGCGATATTTATGAGAGTGAAACTTTGTCTAGATTTGCCGATACTGCTATATATCAAGAAACGTAGACATAAAAAATCCCCAGATTGGCTGGGGATGAATCTGGTTGCGGAGTGTGGATTTGAACCACAGACCTTCAGTTAATGGGTCAGGCGATAAACCGTGATAAATAATTCTAAATTTTCCTTGATTTTCCGCGGATTGCAGAATATCATAAAATTAACAAAAGTTAATAGCAAAAAACGAAAATCCATAGCAAAAGACGCCGCATATAGCAAATACATAGCAAAAAGCGGACGGGTTATGGGTCAAAGTTTAGGAGACAAATTATGGCGGATACCAGTCTTAAACTGTTTGAAAATCAGAATATCAGAACCAGCTGGGATGAAGAGGCTGAGAAGTGGTATTTTTCTGTTGTTGATGTTATTGCGGCATTGATCGGCACGGACAGACCTCGTAAATATTGGAGTGATTTAAAAAAGCAGTTAAATCAAGAAGGTAGTGAAGTGTCCGAAAAAATCGGACAGTTGAAAATGACGGCGCCGGACGGAAAAATGCGTCTAACTGATGTTGCCGATACTGAACAGATTTTGCGTCTTATTCAATCAATACCGTCAAAGAAGGCCGAACCTTTTAAATTATGGTTGGCCAGTGTTGGCAGTCAGCGCATAGATGAAATCGCCGACCCTGAAATCGCAATACAACGCGCCCTGCGTTATTATCAGCGTATGGGATATTCGCCGGAATGGGTGGCGCAACGCTTAAAGTCTATTGAAGTACGCAAAGAATTAACAAACGAATGGGACAAGGCCGGTGTAAAGCAGGGGTTGGAATATGCGCTTTTGACGGACGAAATAACGCGCGCATGGTCTGGAATGAAAACGCGCGATTATAAGCGTATGAAGGGCCTGCATAAGGAATCTCTGCGCGACAATATGACCAATGCTGAATTGGTTTTGAATATGCTGGCGGAATTATCCACGACTGAAATCGCACGAAAGGAAAACCCACAGGGCTTTAAGGAAAATATGAAGGTTGCATCACGTGGCGGCAATGTCGCACGTCAGGCACGGTTGACACTGGAACAGGAAACGGGTAAATCCGTTGTGACCGGCCAAAACGCAAAATTGCTGACAAAGGTTGATAAAGAGTAATGTCTAGTTTATTGGTTGCTTGTATATCTGATGCGGCTTCTCTGATTGGTGTTCCAACAGAGGCGGCCAAGAATTTTTTGCAAAGACGACAAAATGAACTACAAAATATCATTTTACAAGAAGTTCGTGACGGGGATTTTTCACAGGTTAATCAGGATGATATTCTGTCCATTGTCTACAGATTGCTCAATGATATAAATGAAGGTGTTGGAAAGAACAATATCCGACTTTTGGCAAGGTTGATAGTCGGTTTGAATAATAAAGAACAATTATCGTCGTCGCGTTTTCATAAATTCAATACTATACTGTCCTCATTGTCATATGAACAAATTTTATTTCTGGCAGAGATAGTCAAGGCATACCAAGACCCGATGACAAGTATTGCTATATCAAAACAGCATCGGGAACTATTTGGAATGATAAGGTTATCTCCGGCAGATGTTTTTGCTGTAAAGAAAGCTGTTGATAGAACAAAAGGTTCAAATATTTTATTGTCACTGTTAAGAACTGGCTTTTTTGAAACATTTAATCAGAACGTATATCCGTATAAGTTGAGTTCTTTATTTAAAGAATTTATGGATTTAGTAGAAAATTGGGATGATATAGCGAAATGGGAACGTGATTGAAATGAAAGCACAGCATATCAATTTTACAGAAAAGGGCATTGCGGCGTTGCCGATACCGACCAAACAGGACGGGCAGGCCATTTATTATGATTCCGGGTCACGTGACGGACTGATGCTGATTGCGACGTATGGCGGGACAAAAACCTTTTATCACTATGTGTTTTTTGAGAAAAAGCCCGTGCGTACGAAAATAGGGCGCTGGCCACAGTTCAAGGTGGCGGCCGCGCGTGCGGTGGCGCATACCATGTCGGAAAACGTCACGCAAAATGGCACGCATCCCGGCGAAAAGCGTCGTGAAACGATGCGTGACATAACGCTGAAACAGTTTTATGAAACGGTGTACCGGCCGGAATATTCGCTTGTATATAAAAAGCCCCGTTCGGTTGCGAATGACGACAGTATATTCACGAACCGGCTGGGGGAATTTCATAACCGGTACCTGCACAGCATACAAACGTCCGAACTGGAAAAACTGCATAACCAGACCAAACAGACGCACAGTCCTTATACGGCGAACCGGGTCTTGTCGCTGATTAAGCACATGTATGTCATCGCGGCGAAGTACGGATATGTAAAAGGGCGTGAGAATCCGGCGGCCGGTATTCGCAAATTTGCCGAAAAAAGCCGTGACAGGTTCCTGCAGTCCGACGAACTGAAGCGATTTTTTAATGCGCTGGACGCGGAAGATAATGAGGTGTTCAAGAATTATGTTCTAATATCCCTCTTTTCTGGTCAGCGTCGGGGTAATATTTTGGGTCTGCGCTGGTCACAGATTGATTTGAATAACGGGTTTATGTACCTGCCCGACACCAAAAACAGCGAACCTATGCAGGTTCCGATTACCGGTCAATTAAGGGATTTATTGGAAAAAATCAAACAAAACACGAAATCTGACTGGGTTCTGCCAAGTAATAAAAGCAAAAGCGGCCATTTGGAAGACCCGAAAAGACCATGGCGTGATTTGTTGGCGCGCGCCGGGATAGAAAACCTGCGCCTGCACGACCTGCGACGTACGATGGGCAGTTATCAGGCCATAACGGGTGCCAGCACGAACATAATCGGCAAGTCACTGGGGCATAAATCAACCAGCGCGACGATGGTTTACGCCCGCTTGTCCGCCGACCCCATCCGCGAATCCATGCAAAAAGCCACGGATAGGATGTTGGAGTTTGGGAAAGTGGATTAAAAAATTATCGTAAAAAACATAATCTATTGAGTAGATTATGTTTTTTTGTTGTGTGTTATATATAAAAATTGTCTTGCACCGAATCTGCTTTTTATATACCGTCATAAAAGAAAGACCCATTTTTATGGGTCAATTCCTAAGCAATGTATAAGTGCTTAGCTCACAACGCTTTCACCTTACATTGCTTGGTAGTGCCTTGTCAAATATTTTTTTGACGAGGGTGTTGTTAATGCCATAACCAAAAGGATAAAAAAATGGCATGTTTTGACGAAAAAACAATAAACAATGTTTGGAAAAAAGCAACTGTAGTAAACGTTGAACAGGCAAATGTTTGGCGTAAGGATTATGCAGGTGCATGGATAAAGAAGTCTGAATACGGAAATTGTGATTCTCAGTATGGGTGGGAAATAGACCATCAAAAACCTGTGTCAAAAGGTGGAACGGATAATGAGGCAAACTTAAAGCCGTTGCAATGGGAAAACAATCGTTCAAAGGGCAATGATTATCCGCGATGGAAAACAACTGTTTCCGCAAATGGGACAACTAACTGTTATTACACTCAATATTGGAAAGCGGAATAGTAAAAGAACCGGTCATATGACCGGTTCTTACTGGTATTAGGAATATTTTTTAATCGCTAGTTATATATTCCAGTGAGATGCGGTAAATATAAATACTATTTAATTAGCTTCTTTTTTTACCTGTTTCCAATTTTCATAAAATGATTTGGGTGCAAAAGATTTTAAAAAGGCATCTGGATTTTTATTCATTTGTTTTTCTATTTCTCTTTCGGCACCTTCTTTGTATTGGCGCACTTTTGAATGTTTTCCGAGTGTTACATAATCAACAAATGTTTTGTTTATGATTTTGCCGTCTTTTACCCATTTCATATAAATCGCTACTTTTGCTAAATGGCTTGCTGTGAATTTTATATTTCCATATTTTGCGGTTATAGACGGTCTTACTAAGTCTGTCATTTCTGTCGGAGGTATATTTTTGGGTGTTGTTACAAAAATAGCTTTGTCCATTTCCGCATATTTTGCAGCTATTTTTGGATCACTAACAAAAATTGCGTTTTGTCTCAAATCTTCATCAGTGATGTTTTTGTACGGTATTATGCGAATTTTTAATTTAAAAAATGGGCTATCTTTTACATCAGAAGATAGAGTGCTATAAAATTTCATATGAAAGTCATCCAAGGTGGTGTTTTTTTGTGGTGTAACAAAAGAATTTGTGAACTGTATTGCTGACGCTAGAAATGTGTTTAACGAATGTTCTATACTAAATTCTGTTCTTAAGAGATGTTCATAACAGAATAGCCAAGATTGACAATGTCCGTAAGTATAATCATCTATTTCATTTAATTGATGTTCTATCAAATCGCGAGCATTTTTAAAATACTTGAGTAATGCATCTAATGACTTTAAAAAGATAGACTCATATTTTTGTGATTCTGGTTTTGCCATAAATACATTAAAACATTTTTCTAATCCGTAAAGGTATCCATTATTTTCCGAATAAGCCCATCCATTTTTTTCAAAAATTGCATGAAATAAGGATGTGTATCCAATGGTCATCAAAACAATAAAGCTTTCTGTTCTGAAAGTTGTTAATGGATTGTTATACATTTGTACTGCGGATAATACAGAATTTTTTGATTTTTCCAACAAACGTTCTATTTTAAGAGATTGATTTTTTCTTAATCTTGTTTGTGAAAATGCTTCTTTGAATTTTGTTAAAGATATTTTTTTAGCAAAATTTGGTATTGGTGTATATGTTTGACCGTCTTTTTCAACCATGTCACCAATTTTCCATAAACTTTTTTCGGCTGTCTTATGTGTCCAGCCTGAAGCCTTTTCTAATTCTTCAATAGTAAAAGCTTGAGAATTAGTTATGAATTCATATGCGTTTTCTATTTTTGTTGTTTTTCCCATAGTGAATACACCTTAATTAGTATTATGATAAGTTTATCTTCTTTTATCAAATATTCTATAATAATTTGACTTTTTGCCTGTTTTAAGGTAATTTTTATGTTGTATCCGCAAGGGATGCCGAAGAGTTGAATACTTCGTCTTACAAGATGCAGGGATTGCACCTAAAACATAATCCCGCAGAGACGGAGAGCTGTGGCATATAAGGTTTATACAAAAAAACACAAGTCATTCCACACAATGATTTTTCAACCATCCCGCACTTTTCCTTTGGGGCAGAAACATGGACGCAAAGGATAAAATATGAACCGCGGTATTGTATATGTGATGTGGAACGAGTTGTTTCCGGAAATGGTAAAAATCGGCATAACCAAAGGGGCAAGCACCAAAGACGTGGAACGTCGTCGTAAAGAGCTGTCATGTGGTGAAAACATGCCGCAACCGTTTGAGGCCAGATACGCAATATGTGTGAACGATTATCAAAAGGTTGAACGTAAATTGCACAAGGCTTTGGATAAGTTGCGCCATAACCCACATCGTGAATTTTTTCGGATGAGTGTAGAGGAGGCGATAAATTTGCTGTCCGCCTTTATTGATACCGGCGACGCCAAAGAAGTCCCCATAAAAAATCATTTCATGCCCGAAGAGAAAAAAGCCATTGCCAAAATGGAAAAAGAGCGGGACAAGATAACCTTTCGTTCGCTGGAGATTCATGTCGGCACGGAACTGGTGTTTGCCAAGGATAACCGGTTGACAGTCAAAACGGATAATGATTCACGGCGCGTGGTGATGCCGAGCGGGAAACGTACAACGCTGTCCATTGCGGCCAGAGAATATCACAAGCAGGTAAATCCGGAGCATAATACAAAGGGATTGCCAGACGGTGCATTGGATTTTATTTATCAAGGGCGCACGTTGTGGGAATTGTCGTTGGAACAACGCCGTGCGGGGATTGAGGGGTGATTTATTTAACTCCACGCGACGTTGACACCACACGATACGGGGCGGTGAAAAATTAAACTCAGCATTGTTATCTTAAACCACCGTCGTTCCAAATGATAATCACAGACCCGCTACGCGCATTTTTATTAGCAATCCCATTCAGATTTTTTAATTTTACCCGTTTGATAAAATTCAGTAATTTTTTCTACATAATCTGCAAAATCTTTGTTGTCGCAGCATATTTTATTCATAATGTCAATATCTGTTTCCAGATTGTCTTGGGCCGGGATTCTGATTTGACTGTCCAGGGGGGATTCCTTGTTCAATTGAATAACACCAATATTGTGACCCCGACACAGAATTTGCAATTCATCCATGGCCTTGTCATCAATATCAACTGCGACCAAATAGGCATAGTTGGCCCATGATGAATTGGATACCGTTTGAAAAAAGGATTTTCGAACGTTGGATAAATCCAGTTTGCGTTTCACTTCAAATGACCACAGTGATGTTTGGAATAACTTTTGGCTGTTCACCATGTCTTTGATGGTTTTACACCAGGGTTCAGAAATAACCTGTAAACCCACTATGTCCGGGTTCATCCATTCATTTCGTCCGCGGATACGTGCACTGGAATATTTCTTTTCGTTTATCCGTTTGGGATAGATGTTTTTCATTATATGCAAATATGTGCATAATAGTGGGTATAGATCCCATTCATAAAATGTTTCATCTTTGTCTTCCACATCATCACGTGAATCAAGAATATAAGAAAATAGTTTGGGGGTATCGCTGGTCACATGGATGTTATCTGAAAAATATCCTGCAGCATTGTCTGAATAAATTTCCCGTATTAATTGTTGTCTTAGTTCCTGTTCGGATTTCTTATGAAAATCCTTGCGCATGCGGATATAACTTTCATCTTGCAGAATTAAATCGGCAATTTCGGTCGCTTTAAAGGGTGTACCGGGTTTTTGGGATAAAATTTTTTCAATACACGTCACAAGTTTATTTGCCATAAATCACCCTTTTTTCTTATGATGAGTATCATTTTAATATAAATTTCCTTAAAATCCAGAACCATATCACTTTTCGGCATAACCCAGAAATCAAAAATAAACCGCCCAGAAAGGGCGGGATGAAACTGGTTGCGGAGTGTGGATTTGAACCACAGACCTTCAGGTTATGAGCCTGACGAGCTACCGGGCTGCTCTACTCCGCGATGAAGTACTGGCATTATATATGATTTTATGACGCTGTCAATTAAAAAATTCCCGGATTTTCCCCAAATTGCTTGCACGGGACGGGGCCAAAGTACTATCTGTCTTGAAATATGAATTTTTTGCTGCTATTATCCGGCCTGAATAATGTTAGGATATAAAAAATGACATTTAGAAAAATTTGGAAATCTTTTTGGGAACCAATCTTGCGTTTGCCCGTGATTCAGTGGGTGGTCGCGATTTTGATGGCGGTCGCCATCTGGTTCGTGTATTTCACATGTTTTAAGAAAATCAAGGGATATGATATTTTCAAGCAATACCGCAAAAAACCGGCGATTTTTATCTTTTGGCATGGGCGCAGTATGATGTTGTCCCCGATTATTTGTATCGGCGGCATGCGTGGTTACGCCATCGCCAGTCGCCACAAAGACGGCCGCATGATGGCCAAGTTACAGCGTCTGTTTGGGTTGCGTTCCATTTACGGCAGCACGTCTGAGGGCGGGATTTCCGTCCTGCGCCAGGGGGTGCGGATTTTGCGCGATGGGCGATACAACCTGTGTCTGTCGCCGGATGGCCCGGGCGGACCGTCGTTGCGCGTGCAAGATGGCGCCCTGTATTTTGCGAAAATGAGTGGCGCGCCGATTATCCCCGTGTGTTTTTCATGCAGTCATTCCTGGTTCCAGGACCGCTGGGATAGGTATTTGGTCGCATTACCTTTTTCCAAAATAACGTGTAACATTGGTCAGCCGGTGTTTATCCCGGCCCGTTGCAGTGCCCAAGAATTTGAAACCGCACGCAAAAACATGGAAGATTTCATGGTGCGTCAATTGCGCGAAATGGATGCGGAATTCGGCCTGTACCAGGTGGAACAGGACCAGCGCGCCACGGAATTCAAACGACAGAAACGCGAACGCAAACAGGCGAAAAAGCAGGCGCGCGCCGCAAAATAACGCCGCCCCCGCGCAAAAGGATTGAAAATGAAGACACCATGGTGGTTCACACGAAAAACACCGCTGGCATTTTTGCTGGTCCCGGTATCATGGATTTATTATGGGGCGGGGCGGGTTGTGTACGGCATGCGTCGCATGGGCCAGATTAAATCACGGCGTCCGATTATCTGTGTGGGAAATATTTTGGCCGGTGGCGTGGGCAAAACCCCCATTGTTCGTGAAATTGCGAAATTTTTGGATGCCCCGGTTGTGATGCGCGGGTATAAAAAAAGCGCGCAAACCGGCAACATCGGGGACGAAGCGACCATGTTGGCGGCCGCGCATTTACAGGTTCACACCGGCGACCGCAAAAGCAACGTGATGCTGTTAAACCGGCAAAAGGGGGGCAGTCCCATCGTCATGGATGACGGATTTCAAAACCCCGGCATCCGCAAGGATATTTCCATTTTGGTTTTTGATGAAAAAATCGGATTTGGCAACGGATTTTTGTTGCCGGCGGGCCCCCTGCGCGAAGGGCGTCGCGCCCTGCGCCGGGCCGATGCGGTCATTATTATTCGTGGCGCCCCCGCCAAAAAGAAATTTGTTATCCCCGCCGACATTCCCGTCTTTTACGCGGCGAACAAAACGGTTAATCCGTATGCCGCCGGGACGGCGATTGCGGCCTTTGCCGGGATTGGTTATCCAAAGAAGTTTTTTAATGCGGTCGGCGCCGTGCGCACAAAAAGTTTTCCCGACCATTACCAATACACCGACGCCGATATTGCCAAGTTACAGGCATGGGCCGCGCGCCGCGGGGCAAAATTGTTGACCACGGAAAAGGATTGGGTGCGACTGCCCGCCGATGCGCAAAGGCAAATCCCGTTTGCCCCGTTGGAAACCACCATCGATGATAATTTTTACGTTTGGTTAAAGGAGAAGTTAAATGTCCACATTTAAACAGGCCATCAAGATTTCCGGCCACGGTATTCATTCCGGCGCGCCGGTGCACATGACCATTCATCCATCGGATGCGCCGGGGATTTTCTTTGTCCGCACCGATATCCCGGGGGCTGAAAAAATCCCGGCGACGTTTGACAATGTGGGCGACACCAGTTTGCGTAACACGACCGTCGGCAACCGTGATGGGGCCCATGTCCAGACGGTTGAACATTTGATGGCGGCGCTGTTTTTAATGGGCGTTGACCGCGCGGTGATTGAAATCGACGGGCCCGAAACACCCATCTTGGACGGCAGTGCGGCCGGATTTCTGGATGCGTTTGCGCGCGCGGGCATCGTGGGGGGCACCATGCGCAGCATCGTTGTCAAACGTGAAATCGTCGCGCACCAGCGTGAATTGATAAAGAAATTGCCGTGGCGCGCGCGATTGATGCTGGGGCTGCATAACCTGATGACGGGGCGGCGCAGCAACGGTTATGTGCGTTTGTCGCCAAACGACGGCGGTGCGTTGACGGTGCGCGCCACACTGGTTTATCCGGAAAAGATTATCGGCAGCCAAACGTACCAGTATCGATTTGCCGGCGATGACGCGTCGGTGGACACGTTTGTGGCCGACATTGCCCGCGCCCGCACGTTCGGCAAATATTCCGAATGGGAATATTTAAAGGCCCGGCACATGGCCCGCGGCGCCAACGAAACGAATGTGATTGCGTTGAACAACGCCGGCGACGGCACGCTGAATCCGTTGATTTGGCCCGACGAATTTGTCCGTCACAAGATTATTGACGCCATTGGCGACATGTTCACCAGCGGTGGATTTATCCAGGGCGATTTGGTTTCGTACAAGGGCAGTCATGCACTGAATAATTTGGTGTTGAAAAAATTGTTCAGCGACCGCGCGAATTATGATATAATTGAACCAACACGATAAACACACAAAACAAAAGAATGCGAAAATGAAAAAGTACCTGCGTTTTATGCCTTATTGCATGTGCCTGGCGCTGGCGGCGTGCGGCGGATATATCAAGAACCAGAACGGCAGCGAATATTTGGTGAAACTGGACGGCGAACCCATTGGGTGCACGTTCCTGTATAAACTGGAAGCCGAAGTGTCCGTTTATGACGCGGACGATGCCCGCCGGTATTTGGAAAATCGCATCGCGGACCAGGCGCGGCCGGGTAATGCCTATTTAATCACCAGCCAGCGGACCCGCCCCAATGAATGGGTTGTCTTTGGCCCGGAACGTGCGTTTATTCTGGCGGCAAATGTTTATGATTGCCCCAATCCCCGCCGGATTCAGACCGTCGATTCCGCGCAACAGATTTTAACCCCCACCCAACAGGGCCAGGTATATCCCATCTATGACGGCCAGGCGACAACCGTCCCCGTCATGCAACAGACCGCAACCGCGGCCCCCGCGCAGATGTATCAATACGTGACCCCGGCCCAGCCGCAAATGATTATGGTCCCGGTCCAGGCGCCGGCCGGCGCATACATGGTGGCCCAACCGACCGCGGTCCAGGCGGTGCCGGTTTCGCAAACGGGCGGCCTGTATGGGGTGGCGGTGGCCCAGTAAAATCGGTTTGATATTTTCCAGGGGGTGCGTCCCCCTGTTTTTTTATTGCGCCGATGTTCCCATTCTGTGTTTGCACTGTGCCCGGTTTTTGTGGTATAATTCAGCAACAGCAGAGAGAGAACCGCGTTTGACACATCAATATATCATCATCGACAAAAAGAAATATGCCGTCGGGCTGTTTTGGCAACCGGTTGCGGTTGATGCGGCGGCGCGCAATTACGCGCGTGAATTGGCGTCTGCTGTTGACAAGAAATTAAATTTATTCACCGAATACCGGGCGATGATTGCGTTGGGTTCCAAACGCAGTGGCCACCGCAGTGGCATGCCCAGCGCCGCGGCCGAAGTGATGGAAGCTTTTGCCGAATTTTCGTCGTTTCTGGCGGCGTTTGTGACCGATGACGGGTCGTATTACATTGTCGCGGTGCGTAACGGCATTATTCTGGAAGACAAGATTTTCCGCCGCGAAGACCAGGCCCGCGCCCATTACGCCGAATTGGCGGCAATTCCCGATTGGGGCGCGTTTTTTGCCCCCGAATCCTGGGCAATGCCGCGCGCCGTTCAGCGCCGGTTGGATGAAATCGTGACGGGTCGGGCCCGCGCGGTCTTGCATTATATCGGGCGGGTGCGCACGAATTTGTTATCGCTGGCGATATTTACGGTCTTTGCACTGGGGTTGTTATATTTCTTTCGCGGGCCCATTACCCAGATGTTAACCCCGCGCCCCCAGGTATCGACCATCAACCCCGAATTGGCCGCGGAATACAAGCGGCGCATCGAAGAAAAAAATCGCGAACTGGATGCGGCATATGAAATTGAAAAAACGCCGCCGCCCCAGCCATTGCAAATGCCGTATGACAATTTGCCGGACCCCATCGCGCGGGCGCAGTTATGTTACCAGGCCATCGGATTTTTAATGCAGCCCGTGCCGGGTTGGGTGCAAAAATCGGCCGAATGCGGCGAAACGCATGCGTCGGCGGATTTACAGCGGACATTTGGAACCATCGGCGGGTTTTATGAATACGGTGACACGGTGATGCCGGGCGCCCTGGTCCAGGAAAAATCGGAATCCGAAATTTCCGTTCGGGCAAAATTGCCACCATTGCCGCCGGTGGCGTCGATTGACGAACGTGACGGCGACACAATTATGCGCGACGTCATGACCGCGTTCCAGGGAATTGACACCCCGGTGGACATTGAATTGGTCGTGGATACGATTACAAACGGGATTGAAACCGCCAATTTGCCCGTGGTCGAAGTGGCGGCGTCATCAAAACTGGTGCCGATGCAGTTTATGCAAATCTTTGAACCCTTTGGCGGGGTGTATATGACGCGCTGTGCATGGAATGCGGCGACCAAAACTTGGAACTATGAGGTGATAATCTATGCGAAATAAATTCAACATCTGGGGCGTTGCGTTTCTGGGGATGATGGTGATGTGCGGCGGCGCAATTGGGGCGACCACGCCGAACACCGATGACGATGCCACCGCCATGGAAGAATTGTCCGCGGACAGTGTTGCCGCGTACCAGGTGGACGGTTCGCTGTTCCAACAGATTACCGACCTGGAACAGGAAAAGGTTTTGATGCAGTTGGAAAAAGAACGCGCCCAGTTGGATTTGGAACTGGACCGGTTGGCGGCGGAAAAGATAAAGCTGCATATGGAAATCGACACTTTGTCGGGCCGGGCCGAAGCGCAACAACAAGAACTGGAAACCGAAAAGGCCAAATTGGAAGCCGAAGCGGCCCGTTTGGCCCGTGAAAAGGCAACCCTGGAATCCGAAGTAGAAGCGGCCGCGACCCGCGCGGTCACCGCGTCCGTGCGCGCGACAATCGCCGATGATGTGTCCGCGGCCCCATTGTCCGACAATTACCGCTTAATCAACGTTATCGGCGCCGGGTCCCAGTTACAGGCCACAATCGAAGATTTAACCACCGGCCAGAACAAGCGTTTGTCCGTGGGCAAAACACTGGACGGATATATTGTGAAATCCATTTCGTTGGATGACGGGGTCGTCTTTGTCAAAGACGGCGTTACCCAAAATCTGAACATTGGCGGCGCGAATTAATCCCGCACGGGGCATGGCATGGCAAACACAGACAAAGAAATTTTAAATTCAAACCTGACGAACACCCCGTCCGTGCCGACGGGCATGGAAAATGCCCCGTCCAAGGATATTGTTGATTTTCTGTTTTCAAACAACAACCGTTTGCTGACGGGGGCGGGCGGGGCGCTGGAATTGCCCAAGGATACCCAGGGATTAATCGCGTATTTTTCCGACGGCCAGATTATTATATCACGCACGCACCGCTATGACGGGCGCGTGTTGGCGTTCCTGGATTTATTGGCCAAGCAAAATCGCCCCATGCGCGCGGCGTTTTATTCCGATTTGGGATTGGTTGCGGCGATATATAAAATCTATGACGAACGGCGCGGCGGTGGGTCGCGTTCGCGTCTGGATTACGACAACCAGATGCAGAAAGACTTTGTCGATATCATTGCCAAGGCCGCATCGCAAAAGGTGTCCGACATTCATATCGAAGTCGCCGACCAAACCACCATTTATTTCCGAATTGACGGCAGTATGCAGCCGGTCTTGGAATACAACACCCAATGGGGCGAAGCGTTTGTCCGCGCGGCCTTTGCATCCGCCGATATTTCCAACGCCAACTATGCCCAGAATGAATACCAATCCGCGCAAAAAGACGGCCGCACGCCCCTGCGCGGGACCCAGGATTTATACCTGCCGGCGGGCATCTTGGGTATTCGTATGCAGTTTAACCCCATCGCATTCGGCAGTCGGTATGTCGTTATGCGATTGCTGTATGACAACCCGTCAGAGGGCATCAAAACCGCCCAGGAATTTGGCGAATACGAACAGCGTTTACTGATGCGTTTGCGTTCGTTCCCAACCGGTCTGGTCGTGGTTGCCGGTCCCACCAGTTCTGGGAAATCCACGACACTGGTGCGCAACATGTCATTAATGTTGAAAGAACGGCATTATGAAATAAACCTGATTACGGTGGAAGACCCGGCCGAACAAAAGATTTTTGGCGCCCACCAGATGCCCGTGACAAACGCGTCGAACGAAGAACAACGCGAAGAAAAATTTACCGAAGCATTGGCCGCCGCGCTGCGCAGTGACCCGGACACACTGATGGTTGGGGAAATCCGCACATTGGCCGCCGCGCAATTAACGGTCAAAGGGGCGCTGTCCGGTCACAACGTGTGGACAACCCTGCACGCGAATTCCGCGATGGCGGCGTTGACCCGATTGCTGGACATGGGCCTAGAAGGTTTTAAATTAAAAGAAGAAACCATGATGCGCGGTCTGATATCGATGCGGTTGTTTAAAAAACTGTGCCCGTATTGCCGTGAACGATTGATTGACCAGCCGAACCATCCGGCATACAAACGCGTTTTGGCGGCGTTTGGGGAATTGGGCCTGCGCCAGGTGTATGTCCGCGGTGCGGGCTGCGAAGAATGCCGCGGTACCGGTACACTGGGCCGGATCAAGGCGGGCGAAATCATCATCACCAACAGCGAATTTTTACGCCTGGCACTGGCGGGCAACACCGATGGGGCGGTGCGGTACTGGCTGGAAAGTCTGTCGGGCCGCACGTTAAAGGAAGCCGCCATGGAATTAATGCTGCGCGGGATTATCGGCGTGGATGAATTGGAACGCTGGGTGGGGCTGTTGGACCAACCGGGGGTGTATTGATATGAACCGGCTGGAACTGCTGTATGCAAAACTGGTATTTCGTCTGAACACGGAAAAGCGTATGGCAACGTGCCGTAAATTGGCGTCGTTGTTGCGCAATGATTTCACGTTGATGGATGCGTTGGGCCGTCTGGAAATGATTGAATCCAAGGGGGGCACCAAACCAAACGAACCGTTCGCCATCGTGATGCGCGAATGGCAAAAGAATTTGGAACGCGGGATGCCGTTTTCCGAAGCAACGCGCGGCTGGGTCCCACCCGAAGAAACATTGTTGGTGACGTCGGGTAATCTGGCAAATTTGGCGGTGGCGTTGGAAAATGTCGGGCGCGTGGTGGACGGGACAACGCGCATTCGTCGCGCCATGGCGTCGGCGGTGACGTACCCGTTGTTTCTGTTGGTACTGACGTTCGGGATTATTGTTATGGTGGGGCTGTATTTGGTGCCGCCATTGGCCGATGCGGCCGGCCCCGGTGTTGTGTGGCGGGGGGCGGCGGCATCACTGATTGGGTTGGCGGATTTTTCAAAAAAATATTGGTTTGTTGTTTTGATGTCGTTGGTCATGGCCATCGCCATTATTTGGTTCAGTTTGCCAAACTGGGCGGGGCGTATGCGCGCGCGGTTCGATAAATTCCCCCCGTGGAATATATACAAAATTCGCGTTTCGGTCAGCTGGCTGATGTCATTGTCGGCGATGGTGGCTGCCGGGGTATCGGTGCCGGATGCGATGCGCATGCTGGCCGACAATGCCAACCGTTATCTGCGCGGGATTTTGGACGCGGCGTTGCGCTATATCGTGGGGGGGGATAATTTGGGTATGGCGTTAACCCACACGGGCCGTAATTTCCCAGACGACGAAATCATCGGGGATTTGGCGATTTATGCAGAAATGAACGGTTTTGACCAGAATTTGCAACATGTCGCGAACGATTACCTGGACGAATCCATCCGCAAAATGGAACGTGTGTCCAATATTTTAAACAGTTCGGGCATCTTGCTGGTGTCTGTGATTATTGCCTGGGTCGTGTTCGGCACATTCCAGATGCAGGACCAAATTACCGCCGCGCTGATGTAATATCGCGGCGGTGTGGTCCGTTTTTTATTGTTATTTGCATTTCACGATGATATAATTATGAATGAATCCACAGGGATGTGGGTTCGGGGCTGTCGAAAGCCCAGAAACAATCGGTGCGTAACGCATCGTCAATAGTAGGAATAAGCGGTGCCATCGCACCGTTATGTTCCCCGGTGCCAAAAAATGGCCGGGGCGCTGTTGGTAATAAAATACGGGTTATCCCGAAAAACCAACAGAGTCATGATTGTTTCTGATTTTCGAACGCCCCGGCCGCCCTATACTTGTATGGCGGCCCCATTTTTTATTTGAATTATTGAACCACGGGGGGCGCTATGGGCGGGAAAGTACAACGTTTAACCAGATTTGACGAACGGTTGGGGCGGTTAATAACCATTCATCGCACCCGTTTCGGATTGTCCCAAAAAGATTTGGCGGCGGCCCTGGATTGTTCGTTCCAACAGGTCCAGAAATACGAAGCCGCAACCAACCGCATGTCTGTGTCGCGATTGCACGCGCTGTGCGAATTTTTGCAAATCCCCCCGGGCCAGTTTCTGGAAGAAGCCGACGCCCCATACACCCACGACCCCCGTGTGACCAAAATCATAATGAATTTGTATAAACTGAGCCCCGAACGCGTCGCCGTTATTGCAAGTTTAACCGATGCCTTGGTTGCGGCGAAAAAAATCCCCATGGATGAATTGATGTGAAACGAATTTGGTGTGTTCTGGTCTGTGTCTGGTGCATTGGCGCACATGGCGCCATGGTTCCTGTCCAATCCAGTAATTTAAATCGCGTTGGTTATGATGGCGGTGTTTTGGTTATCGAATTCAAAAGTGGCGCCGTATATGAATATGACGATGTGCCGCGTGATGTTTTTGACGCGTTGATGGCGGCGCCGTCCCATGGGAAATACTTTCATCGCCATATCCGCAACATTTACGCTTTTAAACGGATTAAGTAATCCCAGTTGTTTTGCATGTATTTTCGGATGCCGTCGCCCGGTCCAAATTCGGGATACATCAACGCAAATTCACGCGCCGCGTCCGCGTATGATGATTGCGGGATTTTGTTTTGGATGGCCATATACAGCATTGCAATCGATGCGGAACGTGACCGGCCCTGGTTGCAATGGATTAAAACGGGGCGGTTGCCAATGAATTCCATGGCGGCCGCAAACATCGGATGCGCAAACCGGGGCATGAATTCAATCGGTGCATCCACCATATTCAGGTACAGGTGATTGTCTTTTTGTAAAATCAGATAATTCGGGTGGTCCTGGGGCAGGGGGCGTCGGTACATCAATGTCCGCTGATGGCATGTTTTGCATGCGTGAATGATGGATATTTCCGGGTTATTAAATTGGTGGGCGCAATCGCAGTCGTTGCCGATAAAAATATTGTCACAGATTTGTTTCATCTTGGATGTCCATTTTTTATTAAAAAAAAGGCCGCATCTGCGGCCGTATTGTTTATGGGATTATTTTACCACAAATCCCCAAAAAAATCAAGAATTGCCCATCACACCATGAACGGCAGATTTTCCAGTGTTCCTTCGGCGACGCGAACGTTGACGTCAATCATCATAAACACGGTGTCGGGCGTATGACACATATCGTTTTTAAACATGTCCGCCGACAACAGATGGCTGGTATTGACCGACAGTTTGGTCACCAGATAATCGTCGTCCAGCAACGTGTAAATCGGGCCGGCATCATGCGGGGTGTTTTGTCCGATTTCGTGTTCGTTTTGTGGGCACCGCAACCCGTCCAGCAATGTTTTAACCCGGTTGTCGATGTCCGAATGCGGCACGCCCACAATTTCCGGGTGCAGCATTTGGATATCCAGTTCCGCCAATAATTTCAGATTTGGCGTGATAATCGGGTTCCAGTCAATGCCGCCGATATGTTTTGTGACGATGGGGCTTTTTGTGGCGCCCGGCATCATATATTTCGTCAAATTGTCCCAGGGCCGGTGTTCCACCAGTTTTTTTAATTGGGGGTGAAACTGCATCCGAATATCGGATATGTGTTGGGCCCGCTTTTTCGGGTTAATCAAAATGTCACCAAAATACAGTAATTTAAACTTCATGGAATATATCCTTTTTTCTTGATAATTATACCAGAAATTGCTATGTTTCGCATAGAAAAAAGAAAGGAATTTAAATGGCTGTGAATAACGAATATACCGGTGATTCGATTAAGGTGTTAAAGGGGTTGGAAGCTGTTAAAAAACGCCCCGGGATGTACATCGGCGACGTCGGCGAAGGGGGCAACGGTCTGCACCATATGATTTACGAAGTCGTCAATAATTCCATTGACGAAGCCATGGCGGGTTATGCCGATACGGTCTATGTTTCGCTGAATGCGGACGGGTCTGCGACCATCCGTGATAACGGGCGCGGGATGCCGTTTGACATCAATCATGAAACGGGGCGGTCTGCACTGGAACTGATTATGTGCGAACTGCACGCGGGTGGTAAATTTGACAACGAAGGCGGCGGCGCGTACAAGGTGTCCGGCGGTCTGCACGGGGTCGGTGTATCCGTTGTGAACGCATTGTCCACCTGGTTAGAGGTACGCGTTTGGCGCGGCGACAAGGAAGCGCAAATGTCATTTGCCGATGGGGTGCCGACATCGGATTTGAAAATCACAGAAAACAAAACCGGCATTGAACACGGGACCGAGGTTACGTTTAAACCGTCCCCCGATACATTTACCGGCACCGAATTTAATTTCGACACCATGGAAACATGGCTGCGCGAACAATCATACCTGAACGCGAACGTCAAAATCATTCTGGAAGATTTGCGCGGCCCCGAAAAGAAAGTCCGTGAATTCCATTCTGTTGACGGGTTAAAGGGATTTGCCACATATCTGGACCGGTCCAAGGAATTGCTGAACAAAGACCCCATCCAGATGATAAAGCAATCCGATGACACGTATGTTGAAATCGTTCTGCAATGGACGACGGCATATACGGAAACATCCCTGTGCTTTACAAACAATATTCCTAACCGCGACGGGGGGACGCATTTGGCGGGGTTCCGTGCGGGTCTGACACGTGCGATTAACAAATACATCGGGGAAAAGGTCACGAAGAAAGACATCGCCCTGTCCGGCGAAGATTTCCGCGAAGGTCTGACCAGCATTGTCAGTGTGAAAATCCCGGACCCGAAATTCGGTTCCCAGACCAAGGATAAATTGGTGTCGTCCGAAGTGCGCCCGATTGTGGAAAGCACTGTGTCGGAAATGCTGTATGAATTCTTGGACGAAAATCCGGCGATTGCCAAAACCATTATTGATAAAATTATCGAAGCCGCCACCGCCCGCGAAGCCGCGCGCAAGGCCCGCGAATTATCCCGCAAAAAGACCGGTCCCGAACTGGGCGGTTTGCCGGGCAAATTGGCGGGGTGCAGTGAACGTGATCCGGCCAAATGCGAATTATTCATCGTCGAAGGGGATTCTGCGGGTGGTACCGCGAAACAGGGCCGTGACAGAAAGACCCAGGCGATTTTACCGCTGCGCGGAAAAATTTTGAACGTGGAACGCGTGCGCTTTGACAAAATGCTGGGGTCGGATACCATCGGTCAATTGATTACAACCATGGGCGCCGGCATCGGCAAGGATGATTTTGATATCGAAAAAATGCGCTATCACAAGGTTATTATCATGACCGACGCGGACGTCGATGGACAGCACATTCAAACGCTGCTGATGACGTTCTTTTACCGTCACATGCCCCAGGCGATTGAACGCGGATACATCTATGTTGCGAAACCCCCGTTGTATGGCGTCACCCGCGGTAAACAGCAGATTTATCTGCAAAACGAACGCGAAATGGATGATTACCTGATGGAACAATTGGCGGCCGACGGCGTGATTGAAACCGCGTCCGGGTCCCAGATTTCGGGTGCGGATTTAAAACGTTTGTTGTCATTGATTCTGAACATGCGCAACGCGTTACAGGGCGTGCACCACATCATGCCGTTGCGCTTTGTCGAAGCGTTGGCGTTAAACCGCGTCTTTGATACCGAAACGCCCGATGCGCTGGCGGCGACGGCGAAAATGCTGGACGCCCAGGAATTGGAATTCGAACGTGGCTGGAAAGTCACCGCCGACCCGGCCGGGATTGTCATCACGCGCACCCTGCGCAGTGTGACGGAATCGCACATGTTGTCGCGCGACAAAATCAACGGTCCGGAAATTCGCGCATGGTTGCGGATGGATGGGCGCGATGAATTAATCGATACGTTTGCCACGCCCGTGACATTGCGCGTGAAATCCAAATCCCAGAAAATCTGGGGGGCGCTGAACTTGCTGAATACGGCATTCGAATACGCCAAAACCGGATTAAAGATTCAGCGGTACAAGGGTTTGGGGGAAATGAACGCCGAACAATTATGGGAAACAACCATGGACCCGAACAACCGCAGTCTGTTCCAGGTCAAAATCAACGATGCGTCCCAGGCCGACGAAGTCGTTTCCATGCTGATGGGCGACGTCGTGGAACCGCGCCGCGATTTCATTGTTGAAAACGCATTGGATGCAAATTTGGACGTGTAATGGATATGTTCACCGCGGATTGGTTGGGGACGTTGGATGCGCACATCCGGGATGCCGGAATGGACAGTGATGCGATGTCGTTCGATGAAATCCGGGAAAATTTATCCAATCCGCGGCGGCGCAATCCGGATGAATTTTTTGCCGCCGCGGTTTATGTTATTTTGGCCGGCGGTTTTTCCCAAACCACGGCCAAGCGTAAATACGCCGAAATCATGGATTGCGTGGCGCGCCGAGGCGGCGCAGATTTCGACGCAATCATTCAAATTTTCCGAAACAAAAATAAAATTTCCGCCATTTGTAAAATCTGGGAAAATCGCGTGGCGTATTGCGATGGGTATTATGCGTGCGCGGCGGCCGGTGCGCGGTTGGATTATCTGGCGCGTCTGCCCCATATTGGGCGCATTACGGCCAACCATTTGGGGCGTAACCTGGGGCTGGACGTGGTCAAATACGATATCTGGATTCAGCGTCTGGGGGCCGTATATGCAAAAAATCCGGCATTGCGGGACAAGATTAATAACGCAAACCTGGACGCGGATGTGCGCCGCGCGTGCGATGACATGTTCGCACACCTGGTGCGCGAAACGGGTTTGCCGCGTGGTTATATTGACGTTGTTTTGTGGAAGGCCGCACAACAGGGATTTATAAAGGAACTGATATGAACGTAAAAATCGAAGAATCATGGAAAACGGCGCTGGCCCCCGAATTTGACAAGGAATACTTTGTTAAATTAACTGATTTTGTCCGCGGTGAATATATGTCTGGTCGGGCCGTTTATCCCGCGCCGGCCAATATCTTTAACGCATTTAACCTGTGTCCGCTGGACCAGGTAAAGGTTGTCATTATCGGCCAGGACCCCTATCACGAACCGGGCCAGGCGCACGGTCTGTGCTTTTCCGTTTTGCCGCCGACCCCAATTCCGCCATCCCTGGTTAATATTTATCGGGAAATTGAAAACGATCTGGGGCGGCCCAGCGTGACGCACGGGGAACTGACATCCTGGGCCAAACAGGGGGTATTGTTGCTGAACGCGACACTGACGGTGCGGGCGCATGCCGCCGCATCGCATGCGGGTCGCGGTTGGGAACAATTTACGGATGCGGTTATCCGCGCCACCGCCACGCGCGACAATATTGTATATATGCTGTGGGGATCTTATGCCCAGCGCAAGGGGGAATTTGTTGACCCAACGCGTAATCTGGTGCTGAAATCTGTGCATCCGTCGCCATTGTCGGCGCACCGGGGATTTTTCGGTAATCACCACTTTTCCCGGGCAAACGAATACCTGGTGGCGCATGGGGCGTCGCCCATCGAATGGTGATTAAATCCGGTTGAAAAATCTGGGATTTTTGGTATAATATATGCCTAATCTAAACCACCGCTTTTTTTGGTGGTTTTTTTCTTTGATAATATACCCATTTTCTGCCCCCTTTTTCCTGCAAATACATGCCTAATCCAAACGGTGGTTTGTTTATGGGTGGGGGGATTTTTCTTTTTTCTTTTGTTTTTACGGGATTTTTTGGCGGTGCCCATGCGTACATGTTGTGTGGAAAATTGGTGGATTCAAATGGGACCCTGAACGCAGCTTTTAAAATTGATAACAGCGGTACAAACAAGTTTACGGGTACATATAAATGCGCAAATATGTACCTGGCGGCCGGGTTATACAGCGGTAATTTTGAAATGGTATGTATAAATTATTCTAGCCTGTCTGGCAATACTATGCAGGGATGTTCACCTGATACCTGGTTTTGTGGGCCAAATAAAGTGTTCGAAATGGGCACGCCCGGTAAATGTATTGCCTGTCCGTCTGGTTCATCATCATATAAACCGTCCAGTACCAACCCCAGTGATTTTGCTTATTGGAGTCAAAATGGCTCTAAATGTTCGCGTTGTTCCGGTGAAAACCAATATTATGATACGTCCACCCAAACCTGTAAACCATGTCCCGAATCCGGAAAATCCGATGCGTTCAATGATGTGATTTATAATTGCTGGGTAAATCTGAACGATGGCAGTGATTCAACCGGCACATATAAATGGTCATATAACAAATGTTATTATGAATAAAAACACCGGCATTTGCCGGTGTTTTTTAATCAAAAACTGTATGAAAATCCCGCCCCGTAAAACGCGTATGAATTGTTTTCTGGCGCGGTGTTGCCGTTGGAAAAATGTTGGACAAACAATTCGGCGCGCATACTGTCCGTGATGGCGTATCCGCCCATGATTTTAAACCCAAAAACCAGTTTGGACCCAATGCGTTCGTTTTCCTTGCCCTGCATACCGACGCCGATACCGGGACCGAAATACCACCGTCGGCCGTGGAATAACGCGACATCCTGGGACAGCCAGGCAATTGGAATGGTGTATTTGTCCCAGTTCCAGCCGTATTTTTTGCCCGACCCGATGGTCTGGACAATGTTAATTGATTGCCTGGCGGGCAATTTGAAAAACGTGGTCGGCTGGGAATACTGAAAATGCAGCATGATAAACGGAACAAACTGCGTGGGTGGCGGGATTAAGAACCCGCTGTTGACGCCATATCCGAAATTAAATGCCAGCTGGTGATTGTTATCCCCAAAAAACGGATTAATATCGGTCGCCCCGTGCGCACCCGCGCACAGCAGCATTATCGGAAAAATAAATGCGATTTTTTTCATAAACCCAAATATACACTATTTTGGATATGTATTCAATCGCATTTTATTATAAAAATTAACGTTTTTTGATATGAATGAAATCATTGCCCGGTAAACAGGCCTGTTTTTTGCGCCGTGTTCCACCAGATTTCTGAAAATATGGGGCGATTTTTAGGCGCGTCCCATGGCTTCATCCAATTGGAAAAGTGCAACACCACCAAATTATACTTTAAATCGTCAATTTCCATTTGGGTGTGTGCCTTGAAAATCCATGGTCCCAGCATGGGTTGAAAATTGTATTTCAACGGCAGAAATATCGTACGGCCGCGCGTTGTGAAATTCAACAGGTCTTGGTCCGGGTTCTTGTACCGTTTGGTGCGTGATGCGGATATCCATTTCTGGTACAGCCTGTCCGTGCGAATCTGTCGCAGGTTCATGACCAGAAATCCGGAATTAATGTATCCGTTGTTGTAATCACGCACCCCCGCCAAGATGTTTTTTCCCATATCCAGACGGGATATATCAATCATATCGTGACAGAAAATCGTATCAATATCGGCATAGATAATTTGGTCAACATTCGGCAACAGTTTGGGCAACATCATGCGATAATACACCGGGATGGGCCATTTATGACGATATGATTGGTCAAAATCATGATTGGCATCCAGAAATGTGATATTGGATTTTGCGCTTTGCACCATCCGGGTCAGTTTTTTTCGTGCGGTTGCGTCCAATGTATCGTCTGTGACACAGTAAATATCATAATCGCATCGGTTGTGGGACACATCCAGCAAAGACTGTATTGATACCGCGGCCAATTTCCATCCCCGTCCGTCAAAGCAAAACGCGATGGGTATTTTGTGTTCGTATTTTTTCAGTGGTAATCGGTTTTGTGACACGGTTTCGATGATATTGGCAAATCGGACGCGGTCACGTATGCGACGTCGCGCGGTTCGGGTTCGCATGGGAATTGCGGCCATTCGTGCCATCAATTCGCGTGTTTTCCAGTTTGTGTACATTTTGCATACCTTTTGTTAAAAAAAAGCCGTCACAAATCGGACGGCAGGAGCTTTAACACTATTGTATGCATAATAGCGCGATGCTTTCGATATATGACATCGCACTCCTGCCAAGAGATGCAGGAGCATTTAACGTCTGCGCAGACGTGCATACAATGGGTGTTAAAGCCCAACATCGGAACCCCCGATGTCAGAATTATGATAATGTGGCGGCGTTGCAAAAGCAAACGAATTGTTTCTTGCAATTATAAAATTGTTTGTTATAATGCGTGCGCTTGGCGGGATAGCTCAGCTGGTTAGAGCAGCGGAATCATAATCCGCGTGTCGGGGGTTCAAGTCCCTCTCCCGCTACCAAAATTCAAACCGACCTTGTGTCGGTTTTAATTTTGGTACAGGGACGCAGAAGCCCCGAGGAAAGGGGGTTCAAACAAGCAAATAGGCAGACGGAAGTATGCCGGTTGCGCGAATGCGCAAATTTACGCAGTTCCGCGAAGCGAATTCCCTCTCCCGCTACCAAAATTAAATCGCCCTGGATGGGGCGTTTTTTTATTGTGAATTCGCGTCGCGCGTGTTACAATATGAAATGAATCCACAGGGATGTGGGTTCGGGTTTTCAAAAGCCCATACTGAATCGGTGCGATAACGCATCGTCAATAGTAGGAATAAGCGGTGTCATCGCACCGTTATATCCCCGTGTCCTGGCCCGGGGGTGCCGCTGATTGAAAGGTCTGTGGAGTCATCTATTCAGTATGATTTTTGAACACCCCTTGGCCACCTGTTTTTATGCGCAGGCGGCTTTATTATGCCCTTTTAATTCTTTTATTGCGTTCGTAAGTAAGTTTTCTAGTCTTTCGTCCCCATAAAAACCATATTTTTTCTGCATTTCTGGATTTGGGTCGTAGAATTCCAAATCGTATGCCAAATCATTTATTGAATCTGGGTATTGATATTTGCCGTTTTTGGCTTTGTCGCATTGCATCACTGTTGTGACAAAATCGGTCACTTTCTGGTATCTGTGTGATTTATCAGATAAAATATCTGCCAACAAAGAAATTATGTGTTCATTATTATTTTTCATTTTATCACCGACCGCAATATTCAAAATGCGTCGCCGACGCGATCGTATCTTTTGTGGATACATCCGATTGTCGTTTTGTGCACGCCCGGCGTTATTGCGTAATAAACAAACCGGCCCGCGCGCCGCGATGTGACAAAATCGTCATCGGCCAGCTTTTTCAAATACTGGGACATCTTTACCGGGGTGATATCGGTCGCGCGCGCAATGTCGCATACGCACGATTCCCCCGCATACGTCAGATATTCCAGAATGCGCATTTTATCCGCATGTGCGAATAATTTAATCCGGTTTGCCGACATTGTTGTGTAATCGGTTGGCAAAATTTCACGGTAATCATCGCGCAGAAATTTTAACTGGTCCGTCATGTGTCCGAACAGTTTGCGCAGACAGACGAAAATGCTGGCCGGGTATTCGGCGCCAATTTCATAGTATATAAATATCCCGCGCCGTGTGGTCGTCACCAGATGGGCGTCGCGCATTTTCTTTAAATGTTGTGACGCAATCATTTGTTCAATTCCGACGCCGCGTGCAATTGCAGACACCGACGACATGCCGTGCACATCCAAAAATTCCAAAATGCGCAATCGCACGGGATGCGCGATATATGTTATCCCGCGTGCGGCCCGCGCCATAATATGCGGGGGCAATTGCCGGGTAATAACAACATCGGGCAGGGCGTCTGGGGCCATAAAAATTCCTTTGGTTTAATAACAGGTATAGCATATTTTACGGCCGCATCAAACAAATTGTTTGACTTTTTGATATCTATGAATAATAATATATATTGAAATTCAAATATAAGGAAAGGAACATGAAAAAATTAATTGGATTTTTGGCGGCGATGTTGCCGATGTCCGTGATGGCCAATCCCGCATGCCCGATTTGCACCGTGGCCATTGGCGCGGCGTTGCCGATTACCCGGCGCATGGGCGTGCCGGATGCGGTTGTGGGCGTCTGGGTTGGGGCGTTTCTGGCGATTATGGGATATTGGATTATCAAATTTATGGATGGGCGCGGATGGCGCTTTGCCGGGCGCAATACGCTGGTGTTGGCGTTATCGGTGGCGACCATCGGATTTGCCTATGTCGGGACGGTGACATACAGCCCGTGTTTGTATTTCGGGTTTATCCGTATTGACCCGCTGTTGCTGGGGACGTTAATCGGTGCGGCGTTGTTTATCGTGACAGAAAAATTATACGATTGGATGAAAGAAAAAAACGGCGGGCATGCGCACTTTCCATTTGAAAAGGTTGCGCTGCCGGTAATCGCGCTGGCGATTGCCAGCTGGGTCTTGACATTATGCTAAACCACACAGGGGGACAGGGATGCAAAAAATCAAAAGTGTAAAAGAATTTGTTGAAAAAATGGATGCCGCGAAAAAGGTCAATCCCAAGGATTTATCATCCGACCAGGATTTGTCGATTGGCATCATGAATCTGATATCCATCGAAGAACATCTGATGTTTTCCGGTGCCAAAACGGGCAAGCATGAATTTTACGACCAAATCAACGTAATCCGCGACATGCGCAAGCGTATGATGCAAAAAATCATCCCATCGTACGAAGGCGAAGTTTGGTGCATATCAAAACACCTGTTGGCGTCGTCCATGCGTTTGTTCGAAGTTGGGACCAAGGCACTGGCGGCCGGCGACGCCACCCAGGCATACGAACTGTTCGATGAATCATATGCGTTGTATTGCATTTTCTGGGGATTGAATATGGGAATGCTGGGCGGCGACGGGGCGGATTTAAAATATGTTAAAAAATCCCAGAAAAAACCGGTAAAGGTCGCGCCCGCCGAAATGCCCGACGTCCCGGCCGCGGGCGGCATGGCAAAGTTAAAAAACTGGGTCAAAAATGCGGTGAATTGCTGTATTGAATAACGGGGCGCGCCGCCAATCATCCCGCCAAAATCGGCGGGATGTTTTTTATCCTTGATTTTTTATTCTATAACCCTATAATTGGCGGGAAATACCATCGCCCTAATAGTCTAGTGGTAAAACACGTCCTTGGTAAGGACGAGTCGCAAGTCCGATTCTTGCTTAGGGCACCAGGATTTATAAATCCGTGGACGGTTTCGCGATGACATGCCTGACAAGCAGAGAGTGAAAGTTTGTCCATACCCAAAGATATAAATTCAGGGTGGCACCGCGCGGTTTCCGCGCCCCTGAACCAGTGATATTCAATCGGGTGCCGAAATTCTGCTTGCTGTTTTTTCCGGGCCCGAATGTGAACAAAGAAAAAAAGGGACCGAAATGTTATCTTTGAAATCAAAATACAGAACCCATACTTGTGGTGAACTGAACGCGTCCAACGTCGGCGAAACGGTGACACTGTCGGGGTGGGTGCACCGGAAACGTGACCACGGATCGTTGCTGTTTATCGATTTGCGCGATAATTATGGCATGACGCAAATTGTCTTTGACGGCGGGGACGAAGCATTGGAACGCGTTCGCCCGGAATCGGTGATTCAAATCACCGGCACGGTTGTTGCGCGCGATGCGGCCGCCATCAATGACAAAATCCCGACCGGCCATATCGAAGTCCAGGCGACATCGTTCCAGGTATTGACCAATGCGGACGTTTTGCCGTTCCAGGTGTTCGGTGATGACGGTGCCGTCGCCGAAGATTTGCGTTTAAAATACCGCTATGTCGATTTGCGCCGTGACAGTCTGCATAAAAACATTTTGACCCGTAACCGCGTCATGAAATTCTTGCGCGATAAGATGTGGGATATGGGATTTTCCGAATTCCAGACACCCATTTTAACCGTGTCGTCCCCCGAAGGTGCGCGCGATTACATCGTCCCGTCACGCCATCATCACGGTATGTTCTATGCGTTGCCCCAGGCGCCGCAACAGTTTAAACAGTTGCTGCAAATCGCGGGCTTTGACCGTTATTTCCAAATCGCGCCGTGTTTCCGTGACGAAGATTTGCGCGCGGACCGGTTGCTGGAATTTTATCAGTTGGATTTGGAAATGTCCTTTGTCGATTTAAAGGATATCCAGGCCGTCGGCAACGAATTAATTCCGGCGTTAATCCGTGAATTTGTCCCGGATGCCAAAATCGCCGATGAAATTCCGCACATCCCGTATGACGACGCCATGCTGAAATACGGATGTGACAAGCCCGATTTGCGCAACCCCATCATCATCAATGATGTGACGGAAATTTTCCGCGGATCGGATTTCGGCATCTTTGCATCCGCGATTGAAAACGGCGCGGTCGTGCGTGCGATTCCCGCGCCCAACACCGCGGACCGGCCCCGTTCCTGGTTTGACAAGCTGGGGGAATACGCGGTATCCGAACTGGGGCTGGGCGGATTGGGATATATCGTGTTCGCCGCAGAAGCCAAGGGGCCCGTCGCCAAGAAACTGGATGCGGCACGCATTGAACAGCTGCGCGCGATTGCGGGCGACAATGCGACATTGTTCTTTGTCTGTGACGCGGCCGATACCGCGGCCAAGGCTGCCGGTAAACTGCGCACCAAATTGGGCCATGATTTGGGTCTGATTGATGAAAAAGAATTCCGGCTGTGCTGGGTCGAAGAATTCCCATTCTATGAATTGAACGAAGACACCGGTGCGATTGATTTCGGTCATAATCCGTTTTCGCTGCCGGCGGGCGAACTGGACGGCGACCCCCTGAAAATCAAGGCAAACCAGTTTGACATGGTTTTGAACGGCAATGAAATTTGCAGTGGTGGTTTGCGTAACTATAACCCAGACACCATGGTGCGCGCGTTTGAAATCGCGGGGTACGGCCCCGATGATGTCAAGGCGAAGTTTGGCGGCATGTACGCGGCGTTCCAATACGGCGCGCCCCCGCACGGTGGATGCGCGTTTGGGATTGACCGTTTGGTCCAGATTATGCTGAATGAACCGAACCTGCGCGAAGTGGTTGCTTTCCCGACCAATCAGCGCGGCCAGGATTTAATGCTGGGCGCCCCGCGCGAAGTCACCGAACAGCAACTGCGCGAAGTGCACATCCAGGTTCGCAAAAAGAATTAATTGCGAATTTGAAAGCCCAAAAAAACGCCGGTAAATGCCGGCGTTTTTATTATGAATTTATGCCTGTTGGCGATTGATTTTTTTCGGATATAATGACCACCAGGGGGGACACGCATGTATGCCAAATCACAGGTTTCCAAGTTATGTGAACGTTTGCGTTTAAGCCCGTATCAATCCTATGTCTTGGAAATGAACAGTCACAAGTATAATTTATCGCGCCTGGTAAAACGGGGCGGGGTGCTGTATGCGCCATATGTCGCCGATGGAACCAATCGGTGGTCGGCCGCGGCGGCGCGTCTGGTGCGCGGGCCGCGTGCGGATTTAATCGGACCCGACCGCATTTTGGTCCGGGGCCAACGGGGCATTCGGTTCTGTGCGGATGGGTGTTACTGCGCCCGTCATGGCGGGGTTAAATATTACGCGGATGCCGCCGGGCGTCCGTTGTCGCGTGATGAATTTCTGCGCCAAATTCATGCGCGCCGCGTTCGTTAAAACCGCCCGTGCGTACGCACGAAATCCCGCATAAATTCCGGGTCGAAATTAATCATAATTTGCGACAGCGAATAATCACGCACGTCACCGGCCCCAATTGTCAACGCGATGGGCGCCGGCATCGGCGACGTCCCGCGCAGTGTCAGGTTTAATTGCGCCGTCATCTGTGATGCGCGGATTTCCAAACTGCCACTGGCGTCCGCATGCCGCATCGTCAGCATCAGCGGCGCCGTCGTTTCAAACACGCCGTCGGCGTACCGGCCGATGATTTGTAATTTTTTAATCTGGGTTTGGCCCGATTCCAGGGCCGCCGCCAATGCGTATTCCGCGTTCAGTGTCGTGATATCGGGCGCCGCCGCATAGAATTCATCCACCCCAATTCCCCACAGCGTTCCCCCATCGAACGTCATGTCCATGGTCCCGGTCAGGTTGTGCCACACGTCATATGCAATCTGGCCCGATGTTGCCATGTCGATAACGGCCGTGATTGTTGTATCGGAAATATTGATGGGCATTGTCGTTGACAGCAATTTTTCCCCAATGACAAAGCGGTTTAATTGCAATGAAATGGTGTATTGCTTTTTATCGCCGCGAACGGTCGCCAACAAATTACCGCGATTGTTATCGGTGATGGAAAACGTCTGGACGCCGGGTTTCAGGGCATAGACAAAGTTTGCATACGCGTTGCCGTTGTAAATCATTGTGTCCGCCGACAGCGATACGTTAATCCCCACCCCAAACGGCAGCATCAGCGGCGCGCCGGTCAGGTATTGCTGTTCTTCGTAATTATCGACAAAGGATTGGGCAACAAAACTGTCCACGTTCAGCAATGCCGTGTGCAGTGTCAAATTCTTGCCAGACAGACTGCCTGTGAAAACCTGGTCCGCGATTTTGATGGTCAAATCGGAAATGTTGCCGTTTTTGTAATTGCCGGAAATACTGTAATCCAGATTGTTCAGCGCGCGCATATCCAAATTCGGCGCCCACATTTTGAAATTGTTGCCATGGATGTAAAAGAAATCGCCCTGCATCGCCATATGCCAATCGCCGCTGTGCGGTTGAAATTCCGTTGTTTCCCCGTCCCATGTAAAATCCCCGCGCGCGGCCATCATCGCATCGGGCAAGAATACCATGTCCATGCCCAGCCATTCCAAACGCCGGTCGCGGGCAAACTGATACGATGGGGCAATGCGGCGCGGGGCAAAATCAATCGTGCCCGCGATATCTGAAAACTGAAAATTCAGTGTGCCCGTGTCCCCCAACCGTGCAACGTGGCGGGCGATTGCATCTTTGTCCGGCATGGGGTCGGGCGACATGATTGCGATGTTGAATTTGCCGTCCGCGACGGACAGACTGCCGTTGGCATTACCGTATGTAAATTCACTGCATTTCCAATTGTCGGGCGTCCCTGAAAACAGGCACATTGCATTGCGCCCGTCCAGCGGCATCGCAATCATCAGATTATGCGCGCCATCGGCGTCAATAACGCCGCCCGTGACCGTGATGTCGTCCGCGACCAGGGTTGCGATTTGCAGACTGTCGCGTGTGCCGACGGCCCGCACGGCCAGATGATGAAATTCGCGCCCGGCAAACGATAAATCCCCCGTAAAATCCAGGTTGAATGTCGTTTCATAAAACAACCGCCCGGGCCGCGCCAGAAATGAAAAATCATAATCCAAATCGCGCGCCGTAATTTGAATATTGCGCCGCCCGTCGGGCATCAATTCAATGTTGCCCGTAAAATTATCCCCGCGGATATCGGAAAAGACAAATCCATATCCCCCGTCCCAATCAAAATTCATCGACAGTTTAATCGGTCGGTTGATTTGGGGTTCCGAAAATTCAAACCAAGTATTGATGTCGTCGGTTTTAATTGAAAAATGACCGTGCGCGGACCCGTCGGAAAACAGTTGGCCCGTAATCAATAAATCGTTGGTTCGGTTTTTAATGACAAATTCATCGCCTGTGAAATCGATTTCATACTTGTGCTGGTTCGTGCGTACAATCCCGCGCAGTGTTCCGCCCACCAGCGTTCCCTGGATGATTTCATAATCTTTGCCCAGAAATTCGACGGTGGAATTGTGCACGCTTATTTCATTGGGGATATCCAGTGCCACCAAATGTGTCACCGTCACATTGGCCCCGTACACAATCAGATTTGACGTCAATGGCGCATTGTCCAAGTCAAACAGACTGGCCAATGGGACGCGAACCAACGCGGCGTCAACATGCCCGCCGTCGAATGCGATATCGTGGGCGACAATGGTCGCCCCGCCCAGCAGACTGAAATTAATCTTGCCCTGGATTTGGGCGGTAATGCCGGTTTGTTCGGCAATGGCGCGTTCAATGCGCGGCGCCATATTGTTCAGGGTAATCATCGGCGGCACAACAACGACCGCAATGGCCGCGGCGCCGATAAGGCTTGCGATATATAAAAAGATTCTGCGTTTGGTTCTGGGTTTTAATGCCATTCTCTTCTTCCCTTGTAATTTGATTATAATGGATTATATTTAAACTTGTGAATAAAAAAATCTTTGATCTTCAAAGCAATTATCAACCCATGGGGGACCAGCCCGGGGCAATCGCCGAATTAACCGCCGGCGTGCGTGACGGCCGTCGTTCCCAGGTTTTGCTGGGGGTCACCGGTTCGGGCAAGACGTTCACCATGGCGAACGTTATCGCAAATTTGGGGCGGCCCGCGCTGATTATGGCGCCGAACAAGATTCTGGCCGCGCAGTTGTACACGGAAATGAAGTCTTTTTTTCCGAACAACCATGTTGAATATTTCGTGTCTTATTACGATTACTATCAACCAGAAGCGTATATGCCCACCACCGACACGTATATTGACAAGGATGCGTCCATCAACGAACAGTTGGACCGTATGCGCCACAGTGCGACGCGCGCCATGCTGGAAGAACGGGACGTCGTCGTCGTATCGTCCGTATCGTCAATTTACGGTATGGGTTCCCCGGAACAGTACGCGGGGATGAAAGTTGTCCTGAATGCGGGCGACAAAATCGGGATGAAGGATGTGATGCGTTCGCTGGTCGATATTCAGTACAAGCGTAATGACGTCGCATTTGAACGTGGGGATTTCCGGGTGCGGGGCGATACATTGGACATCTTTCCGTCGCACAGTTTGGACCGCGCATGGAAATTATCCTTTTTCGGGGACGAAATCGAAGAAATATGGGAATTTGACACCTTGACGGGGGCCAAACTGCATAAACTGGAACGGATTGCCGTATATCCGAATACCCACTATGCCACGCCCATGCCGTCCATTTTACAGGCCATCGGCCAAATCAAAACAGATTTAAAACAGCGGTTGGATTACTTTCATGAAAATATGAAGTATATCGAAGAACAGCGTCTGCGGGAACGTGTGAATTTCGATATTGAAATGATGGAATCGACGGGGACGTGCCGCGGGATTGAAAATTATTCCCGGTATCTGTCTGGGCGCGCCCCCGGCCAGCCGCCGCCGACATTATTTGAATACTTGCCCCGGGATGCGGTGTTATTTATTGACGAAAGCCACGTTACCGTCCCCCAGATTTCGGCCATGTCACGCGGTGACCGCGCGCGCAAGGAAACGCTGTCGCAGTATGGATTCCGTTTGCCGGCGTGCATTGATAACCGCCCGCTGACATTTGATGAATGGGACGCGTTGCGCCCCCAGACGATTTTTGTATCCGCAACGCCCGCCGCATGGGAATTGGAACAATCGGGCGGCATCGTTTCCGAACAGGTTATTCGCCCAACGGGCTTGTTGGACCCGGTCTGTGACATTAAACCAACCGCCCACCAGGTGGACGATTTGCTGGACGAAGTAAAGCGCGTCCAGGGTCGCGTTTTGGTCACCACACTGACCAAGAAAATGGCGGAACAGTTGACCGATTATTTGAACGAAAACGGTGTGCGTGCGAAATATCTGCACAGTGATATTGAAACGCTGGAACGTATTGAATTGCTGCGTGATTTGCGATTGGGGAAATTTGACGTGCTGGTCGGCATCAACCTGCTGCGCGAAGGCTTGGACGTCCCCGAATGCGAATTGGTCGCGATTATGGACGCCGACAAAGAAGGCTTCTTGCGGTCAACGCGCAGTTTGATTCAGACCATCGGCCGCGCGGCGCGAAACGCAAATGGCCGTGTGATTTTGTATGCGGATAAAATTACCGATTCCATGCAGGCGGCATTGACCGAAACGGCGCGTCGCCGTGAAAAACAGATGGCGTACAACGCGGCGCACGGCATCACGCCCAAAACCGTGACCAAGGCTGTCTTTGCCGAAGTTGGTGAAAAAGAAGAAAAGACGGACGGCCGTCGTCGCTTTGTCTATGACAAATCGGGCGGGGTGATGGACGCCGCGTCCATCCGCAAGCAGATAAAGGATTTGACCAAGAAGATGCGCGCCGCGGCCGAAAACCTGGAATTCGAAGAAGCCAGTGAATACCGCGACGCCATTCGAAAATTGGAAGATGATTTGTTATTGTTAGAGTAGGGGCCCCATGAAAGAATACATTACACGCAATCTGGATGAAACGCGTCAATTTGCCGCCGAATTTGCGGGGACGCTGCGCGCGCCGGTATGTGTGGCGTTGCACGGGGATTTGGGTATGGGAAAATCCGAAATTGCGCGCACGATTATTCAAACGCTGCGCGGGGCGTCAACCGTCGTGCCCAGTCCGACATTTACCATCGTGCAAAATTATGACGGGATATCGCATTTTGATTTGTATCGCGTCGAAGATGTGTCCGAATTGACCGAAATTGGTTTGGACCACGCGATTGCCCATGACATCACATTGATTGAATGGCCGGAAATCGCGGCCGGCGCGTTGCCCGCGGACACAATTCATGTTCATATCACGGCCGCCGGCGACGGTCGTAAAATCACGGTTTCAGAATAATTTTTCCCGGAAATCATGCGTTGGGAAATGGTCCCTGTTGAATATTGGGGCGGGGCGCGTCATCATTTAAACGGTTGTAACAGCAACCACGGATACAGATGCACGTATGCGCGTGTCACACGACCAAAGGGCTTTTCTGCGGTCCCGAATCCACATCCCTATGAATTCGTCACACGCCGAATTCAGAAACATCCAATGACAAGACTTTGCTGTGGCGTATCTGAATCAAAAATCCCGGGCAGCCCCGGGATTTTTTATTCCGTTTTCATCAGTGATTGCACCGCCAGGGGGAAATCCGCACTGCGCGCCAGATATGTGCCCGCAACCACCATGTCGGCCCCTGCGGCCCAGCATTGGCGCGCCGTTTGCGGGTTGATGCCGCCATCGACCGTGATGGTGAATTTTAATCCGTATTTTTTGCGCGTCGCCGCCAGAACGGAAATCTTGTGCAGGGCGGACGGCATGAATTCTTGGCCGCCGGCACCGGGGCGCACCGACATAATCAATACTTCGTCAATGTCGCGCAAAATGGGTTTTAATATGGAAACCGACGCATCGGGACTGATGGCGATGCCGCACCGCCGACCACGTTCGCGAATGGTGCGCAATGCGGCGCGCACCCCCGATGTTCCGGCCGACACGATGATGGTGTCGGCACCGGCCGCGGCGGCGTCGGCGGCCCAGACGGCGGGCCCTTCGGTCATTAAATGAACATGCAGATGCGCGTCGGTGTGCGCGCGGATGTATTTGATTTCATCAATTCCGCCCGCCATGCGGTTGACAAAGAATCCGTCCATCACATCGACGTGTATCATGGAAATCCCGCCCGATTTAAACAGGGTGTACGTATGCGGGCTTTTCATGTCAAAGGCCAGCGTGCTGGGCAACACGGGGACAAAGCGGGCGCGCGCCACGCGCCGGCGCCGGCGAAACAGTTTTCCAATCCGGTCGCCCCATGTGCGCATGCGCATCACGCGCGCCTGGTACGCGCGAATGCGCGGTGCCTGGGCCGCCCAGATGTGGGCCGCCAAACTGCGCACCGCGGCGTCGGCGTGTTCGTTTGTGACGGGAATCGCAAACGCGTTTTCGACAAATTCATCAATGCTGTCGATGTCGGCGCCGCCGCCGGTTAAAATAATCTGGGACGGGTGGTATTTGCCAATGGCGGATGCCACCGCATCTTTTGCCGCGGCAATCATATCCACCAGCATGGGCAACACCACGTCGTTGACGTCCGCGCGCGAAAAATCATATGCCGTGTCCGCGGGTGTAAACCGGTCCATTTCGCGGGTGACGGCACTGGCGACCAGACGCTTTATCTTTTCCGCGTCGTCGAAATCAATGTTTAATTTGGCGGCGATTTCCTGGGTAACTTGTGTCTGGCCCAGGGGGATTTTTTTGAAAAATACGGGCCCCCGGTCGGTCCAAATGGAAACGGTGGTCTGGGCCGCGCCCAAATCAATCAGCAACGCCGTTTTGCCCCGCGGGCGCAGTGCCGCACTGATTAAAAACGCAGAATCCATCAGGCCGTCCGCCTGGATATGGGCGCGGCGCAAAAACGCATAGATTTCATCCAGCCGCACCAACGGATAGAAAATCGCCCCAAATGCAGATATCAGTTGCCGGTCCGTATGTCCCACCGGCGTCAGCATGTTGCGTGCCGTCGGCGCGTCATATCGCAGCGGGATAACGTGCATCGGGGTGTATCCGTCCGGCGGGGTGATTTGCGCAATCTGGGCGCGCACGTCGGCGGTGCTGATTTTATGTTCGCCGGACCACTGGGTGCTTTTTGCAATCATGTCGAACACGCCGTCGCCGAAATCCCCGGTGACAAAGGCGGAATCAAAATGCGTCCCGATTTGGCGTTCCAATTCATCGACCACGGATTTGATGGCGAACACCGTGTCATAGCTTTCCACCGCGAACACGGCCGATTTTTCAATGCGCGCCGATCGCACGCGATGCGCGATGCCGCGCACGACCGCGGTTCCAATGTCCAAACACAGAAAAGAAGAATCGAACAGGTTCAATTCCCCACCCCTTTTTATTATTTCACCAGGATGCGCGCGCTGTCGCGCATGTCGATGGTTTTCAAATCCCGCGATAAAATGGCATGATTTTTGTCCAGCACCATCAGTGTGCTGATGGCGGCAACCGGGTCATCTTCTGGTAACAAGACAACAATCCCGCCGCGCGTGTGCAAATTCCAGCGCCGGTTTTCAATCCATTGCAGATAATCCACCGTGTTTGCGATGTTGTGCGCCACCTTGGTAATACTGGTGATGTCATCGGGGACCGGGCCGCGGAATACAATCGCGCCGTCATCGCGTTCGGCGCCCGGGCGATTGACAATTGTCCCGTCCGCCGACAACGGGTAATACGTTTGTCCGTCATCCGTCCACAGCGCCACCGCCCGGTACAAATTCACCCGCACCGACAGATTGCCGTTCGGCATCCGGCGCACGGCGGATTTTTTTACCCCCGGCACGGCGCCGATGCGCGCGTTAATCGCGGCCAAATCCGCGGAATACGTATGCGTGCCCGGTGCAACGCCCACCGCCGCAGCCAGACCCGTCAAATCCTTGTTCCCGGCATCGGTCGTGATGGAAATCGTCTGAACCACCGCCAGTTTTCCGTGCCCCAGTGAAATCATGATAATACGCGTTGCAAAATAAGTGGCCAACACAATGGCCGCAACAAAGCATACCCAAAACCAAATTGTTCGTTTCATGACCCGAATTATACCATAAAAAAGCCCCCGGGCAAAGGGGGGCGGATAAATTTTTAACTGGCGCGCAGCAAGTATCCCCGGCGGAACATACATTTGCGATACGCCCCGACGGATTTTGATGTGGTGTTGCGCGGGACGGACAACAGACTGCGCTGGCCAACATCCCGGTATTCGTTCGATTGAAATGTTACCCACAACCCGTCCCAGTCGGGCATCATCCCGCTTTGGTTCGGGGACAGCAACTTCGACAAACGTGACCGCGGCATATAGGATGGCTTTTTAATCCCCAGACATGCCTTGTGGTCGCGGACAAATTGTTCTGTGGTTACAGCTTCGTTTTCCCAGTTCAAAACGGTGGCGTTATCGATGCTGCCCCGGTTGGGGGAAGCGCACGCCGCCAGGATGAAAAACACGCTGATGAATTTTATTCTCATGATTTGTATTATAATTTAATTGCCTTTGGGTGGCAATAGTTTTTATAATGGGGTAACCAACACAGGAAAGGCCCCATGGCAATATCGGTTCAGAATTTTATCAAGCTGGCAAATTTTTACAACCAAACCATGATGGTGATGTCTGCGATTTGCGTGCAAAAGGGGGGCATCGCCATGGAAAACTATGTGGGGCGTTTTTATGCCGCCGACACATTGGAATACATTGTCGAATACGGGCGCCGGTTGGAATCGGCGGGCGCGTTGCCGCCCGATGTTGCGGGTGTTTTGCAACGATTTAACGCGCAATTTGAACGTGTGCGGCATTTGACCACGCCCACCCAAAAACCGATACATGAAATGACATTGGAAGAATTCGAAAAGGTGATGAACATCCAGTAACAGGTGGCCAAGCAAAGGAAACAAACATGATGATTATGAAAACACTGTGGGGCAAAATGTTGGCGGCGGCATGCTGCGTTTTTTGCTTTGCATTTTGCAGCGGGTGCGCCCAGTTCCAGCGGGACGAAGAACCCCAATACGACGTCGTCACCGTTGTGGACCAATTGGTCATTGATGAAAATTCCGTGCCGATTTTCCCGAAAAAGGCGGCGCTGACAACCGATACTGCGCGGCGCTTTGCCATTGATTTGCCCAAACGGTGCAAGGTTGACTGGAACAACCAAAGCGTTGTGTCCGTCGTTCCCGAAGAAAAAATCGAAATCGTGCGTCTGGGCACCGGCGACCCGTTGCCGGATTTACAGGTGTCGGATTATGAATTCACCAAACTGACCGTGAAACAGGCGCTGGATAAATTGCTGGACGGGACCGATATCGCGGTCGTCGAAGACGAAGATTTAATCGAAAAAATCACCGGGTCCATCCAATCGGGCAGCCTGGCTGACGCGGTCGAATTGATGGCCAAAATGGGCAAGGCGTATTATTCATACGACGCGGCCGCCGGTGAATTGCATTTGGACCACCGGGCGAAATGGTTGGTCAAAATGCCCCGCGACGAAAGCATTATTATGGCCTTGCTGGACGCGATGCACGGGGCCGATATGCGCAATCTGTTGGTCGATTGGCAGGACAAGACCGTCACATTCGAAGGGAATTATCAAACCGAACGCGAAGTTGCCAAAATCATTTCCGACATCGCGTCGAAAAAATACATGCTGGCATGGGATATTGACGTGTACCGCGTTTATCCGCGTACGGACAATCCGATTGTCTGGATGAATTTGTTGCCGGCATTCGGGGATAAAAATATCAAGATGTCCATCCCCGGCGTTGTCGGCCGCGCACTGGTCGTCAGTCCAGAAATCAACACCAAAACGTTACAGGAATTCTTGGCCCAGCAGTCGAATGTCGTCCTGATATCCCAGGGGACATTTGTAATTCCCAACGGGTGGCAGTCGCGCTTTGATATCGGCCAATGCGGCAAAGAAGAACGTCTGGAAACAGATTTGATTATTGGGGCGACCGCGAAATACGGTGATTACGGCGGCCGGAAAAAGATTGATGCCAAAATCGTTCTGCGCACCAGCCAGGGTGAACTGACATCCTTTAACATTCCGTCCAATGTGGGGGATAACTATGTGATTATCGGGATTCCCACGCATTCGTTCGTGACAACGCCCGAAACACTGGTGTCGCCGTTTGCGGAACTGGTGGTATTTATGTCGCCGCGCGTGATTTCAATTGTCGATGCCCAAAAAACGCCGGCCCAGATGACACCGCTGTATGGCGACGCATTGCGCAATTTTTTAAGTGAATAGGAAAGAAAGACAAATGTTGTTTTCAAAACTGGAAAGAAAGGTTGCATTTCGATACCTGGGGGCGCGCCGCCGGGGATTCGGGTCCGTGATATCTTGGGTATCGCTGATTGGCATTATGCTGGGGGTGGCGACACTGATTGTGGTGATGTCGGTCATGGGCGGATTTCACGACACATTGCTGTCGCGCATTGTGGGGATGAACGGGCACGTCGTCGTCTATCACCAGGATGGGGCGATAACCGATTACGATTATTTGATTGAAAAAATGCGCCAGAATCGCGTTGTCGCCGCCCACGCCACGGGTATAGTCCCAATTGCAGAGGGCCAGGTGATGGTATCGGCCAACGGCAACAATTCGGGCGCAATGGCGCGCGGTATTCGTATGTCGGATTTGGCGGCCAAAACGGCGACGGGCACACGAATTTACGGCAAATCGTTGGACAAGATTCGCGATGGCGAACTGGTCGCGGGCAATTCATTGACGCGCAGTCTGCGTGTGACGATGGGGGATAACGTATCGCTGATATCGGCAAATGGGGGCACCGCCACACCGTTTGGCACCATGCCGCGCATTATGTCGTATCCGGTGATGTCGTCATTCTTTATGGGGATGTACGAATATGATTCCGGGTATATCTTTATGCCGCTGGAAACTGCGCAAAAATACCTGAACCTGAATGATGCGGTGACGCATATCGATTTGTTCCTGGATAATCCCGAAGATACGCGCAGCGTTGTCGACGCGTTGGCGGAACTGTTGCCGGGGGGATTCGTGGTGCGTGATTGGCGGGATTTGAACCGCGGTTTTGTCGGCGCATTACAGGTCGAATCCAACGTGATGTTTTTAATCTTGATGCTGATTGTCATTGTGGCGGCGTTTAACATCGTGTCGTCGCTGGTGATGCTGGTCAAAGATAAATCCAAGGATATCGCCGTGCTGCGCACGTTTGGCGTGTCGCGCAAATCGATGATGAAAATCTTTATCCTGTCGGGGACCAGTATCGGCGTCATCGGCGCAGCTTTTGGGACAATTCTGGGCGTGCTGGTCGCGATTTATATCGAACCCATCCGCCAGTTTTTCCAGTGGATAACCGGGCGCGATTTGTTCCCGTCTGAATTATATTACCTGTCAGAATTACCGTCGAAACTGGTGTGGACGGACGTTGCGGGAATTGCGCTGATTGCGGTTGCGCTGGCGTTTTTGGCAACACTGTATCCCGCATGGCGTGCGGCCGCAACGGACCCGGTTGACGTTCTGCGCAATGAATAGGCAAGGGGGATAATCACCAATGGCAAATATTTTGAATTCTTTATCCAAGGTGGCCAAGGGCGATGTCGTCCTGTCGGTGCGCGATATTAAAAAGACCTTTGTCGAAGGGGGCCAGCCCCTGCAAATTCTGCGCGGCGGTGGGTTTGATTTGCGCCGTGGGGAAATTATCGCATTGGTCGGGCAATCAGGGTCGGGCAAATCCACACTGTTGCAATGCGTGGGGCTGCTGGACCGTCCCACATCGGGCAGTATTTTGATTTCCGGCGCGGCCGTTCAGAAAATGGACGACGAAATGCGCACCAATTTGCGTCGCCGTAAAATCGGTTTCGTGTACCAGCGTCACAATTTGCTGTCGGATTTTACAGCATTGGAAAACGTGATGCTGCCAATGCTGGCAAACCATATGGACGAAGCGTCCGCATGCGCCCGCGCCCAGAAACTGCTGCGTGCGGCGTCTGTTGCACATCGTGCATGTCATTTGCCGGGTGAAATGTCGGGCGGTGAACAACAGCGTACAGCCGTCGCGCGCGCATTGGCGAACGGGCCGGAAATCTTGCTGGCCGATGAACCGACCGGCAGTCTGGATCCGGCGCATGCGACGGCGGTGTTTGAATTGCTGTTGGATTTGGTGCGCAAAAATAAAATGGCTATGCTGTTTGTCACGCATGACATGAATTTGGCCGCGCGCGCGGACCGCACAATTACCATCACCGATGGCATCGTCCATTAATTAATCAAAACAAAACAGGGGGGAAACATGAAAAAAACAACAAAAACAACCAAGGCATCTATGCAGAATGCACCGCGCGTTGCGTGTTGCAGCCGTCGCCAGAAAATCTGGGGGATTATCGCATTGGCGGGATTGTTCACATGCGGGCTGATGATTGGTATGGCAATCCGGCGTCCCGCGGTATCGGCCCCGAATGATGCGGTGGCGTCGCCAACTGCGGTGGTGGCGGATGCGGATTTAAAACCGACATGCACCGTTATCGAAGAATTGATTTTAAACAGAATCTATCCCGAAAACAGTTCGGATGCGGGGTCGCATCTGCTCAATGCGGACACATATACTGTATTGGTTGAACGCGGATGTCCGGAAAACGTGGAACATTACAAGACAATGGCCCTACGCGAAATTGAAATCGCGACCGCACTGCAAAGTGATGTGGACTTGGAAAGCCCGGGCCAGACCGAAATCGTGATTGACACGTATAAAAAACTGAACATGCAACGCGAAGCGCGCGAATTCCTGGACAAGGTGCAACGTCTGACCGACCCGGCGATTGATTTCATCTTGCAGATGGAACGGGTGATTAACGAATAATGCCAATCCGGGGGAAATGATGAATAAACGAATTTTATTCGCGATGTTCGCCGTCATGGGGCCGGGGATGTGTTGGGCGGCGGGGGTTGCCGAACGCGTCAAATGTGACGATGTTCGCGCCCAAATTGATGCCATGGCCGCGGATGAAAATGCCGACGCGGCCAAATTGACCGAATTGCGCAATACGTATCGTAAAAACTGTGTTCGCAGTGCGTCCGGCCGCGCGTCGCGCACAATTGCGGTTAACCGCGTCCCGGTTGCAGACAGTGCCACGACACAGACGCCCGCCGCAACATGCGACCCGGATGAAAATGGATGCTGTCCGGGGGAAATCTTTACCGATATGGGGGATGCGGGATGGAATTGCTGTCCGGCATCGGGCGACGGGATGTGTTTCCAACCGATGAAGGTTACGACCACACCCGCGGCCGGTAATACGGCACCAGAAACCACGGATGCCCAGACCAATGCGGCGCCCGTTGGCGCGGTCTGTGACACGCCCGATGAAAACGGATGTTGCCCGGACGAAGTTCTGATGGACATGGGCGAATTGGGGATGAATTGTTGTCCCAAAACGGGCGGGGATTGCTTTCCCCCCATCAAATAAAAAATACCGGGTTAACCGGTATTTTTTATGGATAAGAAAAAGTTTGTTCGGTCACGCATCTGAATAAAATCCAGGGGGTCATTCGAAACCGAACAAAAAAACGACCACCATAATTTTGAGAGAAAAACAGGCAGCCGGGGTGTTAGTAATATCATCCAGAACAGTGATTCCATTGGCCTTTCGGTTGCCCGTATTGTATTGAACCAATGGCACCCCAGCAAATGTGGGAAAATAACGGTGCGACGCGCCGATTATTCTAACGATTACGATGCCTTCGCACCGGTTCTAGACAAGGCTTACTAATGCCCTTGAATCCACATCCCTGTGGATTCATTCCTAATGCTATCATGTGAAAACTTAAATAACAATAAAAAACCACCTGCGTTTTCAGTTTGTGTATTTACAGTTTGCGGTGTATTGATACGTTCCCGAATTATCGGTAATGTTTTCGTTCGCGGGGACAAAGCATTCTGTGATTTGGTTTGAGTATATGGCCGCGTCCGTGGTGCCCGGCGCGGGACATGGACTGCACACTCTGCCGTCGCCGTAAAATCCGGTCGTACAATTTTTTTCGCACGTGCATCCGTCACGGTCGGGGGTATAGACCATGTGATACCCCGGGTTACAGTTGCAGATGACAAACGTGCTTGTCGGGCAACAAAAACATCCCGTGACGCAATTGGGCGTTACGTATGCGCATAATTGCGTGGTTTTGGTACCATTAGCTATTTGAACCGTTGTGATGGAATCTTCCATGCAGTGCCCCCCCGGCGTCAACGCATGCCCATTATTTATCGTCAAAAATGCCGCAGATAAACCGACGTTTGGAATCGGCAAAAATCATAAGCAAAAGGGGGCAGAAAATGGGGATTTTTAATTTTAATATCACGCACAGGATAATCGTCCCATTGAATTCGGCATGGCTAAATCATGCCCGACGTCACGCATTATAACGCATTGCGCGTTTTCGTGCAAGGCATCATTTCCCAAATATGATATAATTAATACCATCAACGAGTGTTTCGTTGTCGGGCTTGATAACCCGCATCAGCTGTCCGATATTTCGGGCAAAAACCCAACATTATAAACGGTTGTGGTGTCGTGAATATATCGAATAAACGACGCAACGCGATGGCGCCACCGTACATAAAACCGGGGATAAAACAATCAGTGGCGTTAAAACGTTCAACGATGTTCCCATGATTCCAACCGCACCGTTACCGGCATTGTCATGATATCAGCTGTGTTGTTGTTATTACTATCCGCCGGGCGGGCGTTTGGCGCAGATGTTTATCCGGCCGCGAACGCGGGATATGTGCGTGATGCGATGTTTGCGCGCACCCGGTGCAAATTATCCAACCAGGCCCCGGACGGCGCCGCCATTAATATGGAATACCTGATGCGGGTGGTGGATTTATTCAATCACAACATGACGCAATATGGGGCGTCTGTGTATGCAACGCGGCATATGGCCAATACCCGCGCCGTGCAGTGGGCCACCGACATGACCTATGTTACCGATGGGTTAATCTTGATTTTGGACGCCACGCATATGGATGACTGGGTCACGCATGGGCCGGTAACGGTTTTACCCGACGGCGTTAAAATCGACGGCGCATTTGTCCGAACGCGTGATATGATTAATCTGGCGACGTATCAAAATGTCACAGTCGAAGTCCGCTTTAAACCGTGGTACGATGAACAAATGTTGTTTTATGAACATTCGTCCGATTGGAACAAGGAGATATGCGGATTCGGCACGGTGTTTAATGTCGGCACAACACGTGGGTGGATTATCGCCGTTTTGCTGGAACGGTTCCAACATGCACGGATAAATAAAATGGCCGGAAAAAACCGGTCAATTCTTATTTAATCTTCACGCCGTAATGCCGCGCCATAAAACGGTCACGCATTTCCTGTTGCTGGGCATAATACGCCGCGGTTGCATCCTGAATCATTTGTTCTTTGGCCTGGTTGTCTGCAAACAATTGCGCGCGATATTTTAAAATCGCATCGCGTTCGAATTCGGCCATTTCTTGGCGACGGGCCGCGTCTGCGCGTTCCAGTTCCGCAATCACATTTTTCAACCATGCGGCCGCCGCGATTTTGTCCGCGGCATCAATATTGTCAAAGTATTCGTTTAGCGCCAATTTATTGACATGCGCCGGGTGATGACGCTTTTTCACCCCCATCGTCATCGGCATAACAGACACGGTAACCGTGATTTTGACAACCGGGGCATTTTTCGCATCATGATAAATTTTCGGGTTCACGCGCATGGCGCCGTCGCGCACCGCCGGGGCGGCAACAATCGGGGTGTTGCGCGGGATACGCGGGTACATATCGGCGGCGTAATGGGTTTGGGCGTAACGTGGAATCGGTTTGGTGTTGTACACATTAAAGAACTGATGATTCATACAAAAACTCCTTTTGGCACATAATACAATAGCAAGTGTTCCCTGGGCTTTCAATCCAAACGATAGTATGGGGATAAAAAATTGGGGCACGCAATAAACACTTGCGTTCTGGGAAAAATGGTATATAATGACGACGCTTTCAATTTGTTGCGGGCATAGTACAAAGGCTAGTATGCAAGCCTTCCAAGCTTGAAATGCGGGTTCGATTCCCGCTGCCCGCACCAGGATTTGTATCCACCCCGTGGTTACAATTCACAAGATTGGGCGTGCGCCGGAGTTGGAGAGCCGGGGCAGACTGTAAATCTGTTGGCTTAAGCCTGAGCTGGTTCGAATCCAGCCACTCCCACCAAGAAAAATACCGACCCGAATGGGTCGGTATTTTTGTATGTGGCATTGGTGGTGGGCTGGGGCCATGCATGACGCCCATGCTGGCCCGATACAAGACGGTGTTTCCTGTATTAATTTCATTAAACTTTGAAATTCCGGGCTGACGGGCAACGCATGTGATTGACCTGAAGGGGTTTGTTTTGTTTAACGGGCGGAAATATCCGCATCGTCTGTATGTGTATGAATTCTGAATAAAACACCCCGCCGGTGGCGGGGCGCTTTATTCTTCGATTTCGACGCTGTCGATAAAGCTGCGCTGGATGCTTTCCAGGGCAACCGGTTGAAAATCCGGTGTGGTGACGGCGTCCCTGTCATCTTCGGGCAGGACAATCATCGCGTCCGCGCGTGGCGCATGCGCGGGCGACGTCGTCATTGTTGCCCCGTATGTTTTCGATTCATATTTATCGGCAAAGCGTGCCGGAATCTGAATATGGTCGGACGGGTTCACACCGCGGCTGATCAGTGGGATTTCACGCGCGGCGCTGATGTTACGCTGGTCAATATTATACAGCGGCACCATAAAATTCGACGCCGCGGCGCGCACCACGCGCGGTGTGTCCGTGCCGTTCGTCTGAACAATCCCCAGGGCCCGTTCACTGGTCCCATCGGGCCGCATGCGCAGTAATCCGTCCACCCCGCGATACCCACTGGGGTCCAACAGGTATGCCGCCTGGGACTTGTTCGAATAAATCATCCCCACCGCCAGGTTTGTTGCATCATACCCAAACGAATCCAGGCGTGATGGCGCGCGGCCGGCCACCTGTTCGTACACATTGATAAACTGGTCCGGCATATCGGGCAATGTTGCGAATTTCGACCCGGACATTGTAAAATCACGCATGACGTCCGACCCATCCCACAGTGCGGTTCCGTAAAACCGTGCGTCGCGCGCCCCAATCCCATAATAACGCAGGAATGACGCCAATGCGCGTGAATCCGCCGCCCCCCCCAGGAACAAGACCGCATCAAACGGCGCCGCCCCCAGTGTTTCCGATTTGGAAATTTTATCCAGTTGCCGGTTCAGCGACGATTTTTCCTGGGGCGTTAATTGTTCGCGGGTTAAAATATCGGACAAAATTTCGCGGGCGCGGGTGTTGGCCGCACTGCGCGCGGTGAACATTGATGCGCGGGACGCCGCGTTTTTGATGGAATCTGTGTCCTTTTCCGTATAGTAAAACAAACCTGACACCGGCAAGTCATAGATGTTTGCCGCCTGGACCGCGGCGGCGGCCATCAGTTTCCCAGACGCCGTATCGGGGGCCAAAATCACCATGTTGCGCACGCCGTCCGGGCCCATTTCGCGGATAATTGTTTCGATGCTTTGCGTGGGCATTAATGCCATTGTCATAACGCCGCCGCCAATGGCGGTTGTGTCCGAACTGAACGACAGGACTGGCAGTTCCATTGGCTTGATACTGCGGACCATGCGCACGTCGTTGGCAAAGACCGGCCCGATAATCACCGACGGATTGGTCGCCAGCGCCGACGTCACAACCGTTTGTTTTTCCGTTGGGGTGCCCGACATGTCATAAAAGGTCATGGTCACACCGTTCAGCGGTTGCTGTAACGCGGCGGTTTCCACCGATGTCCGGATGCCGCGGCCAATTTCAGCGTTCGCCCCCGACAGCGGCAACAACACCGCGATGTTTTGGGTGGCAAATTCCGGTCCCATGGGCGATTGTTGCATGGCGCCGCCAAAGCCGTTCATGTCGCCGTACATTTGCGCGGGTTCGGTCGGCGTTATTTCCCCATATTCGGAAAACCAGTCCGCCTGGGGCGTGCAGGCCGACGCCAACAAAGACAGTGAAACACAAAAGCCAAAAATTCTGTTTATAAGCATTGAATTATCCATTTTATTCTGTATCATTTTACTACAAAAGGATATCGAATGCAATCTGGGCTTTATATTGTTGGCACGCCCATCGGAAATTTATCCGATATGTCGCCGCGCGCCGTGGATGTTTTGAAAAATGTGGATTTAATCGCCGCCGAAGATACGCGTGTTTTCGGCAAACTGGCCGCGCATTTTGATATTAAAACGCCGCGCGTTTCGTGCCATGAACACAACGAACAGTGTGTCGTTGACGGTTTGATTGAAAAGATTCAGGCCGGCGCATCCGTCGCCGCCGTGTCGGATGCCGGCATGCCCGGCGTCAGCGACCCCGGATTTCGTCTGGTGCGCGCGGCGCGGGCCGCCGCCGTCCCCGTGTGGGTGGTGCCGGGTCCCACGGCTGTGATATCGGCACTGGTGTTGTCGGGATTTCCGACCGACCGGTTTACGTTCTGTGGATTCTTTGATGAAAAGAAAGTCCGCGAAGACAACAAAATCCCACACACGATTATTTATTACGAAAGTCCCAATCGCATCATGTCAACGATTGCGACACTGGCGCGCGTCATGCCCGAACGCCGCATTGCGATTGTGCGCGAAATCACCAAGATGTATGAACAGACCATCATCGGTTATCCCGCGGATTTAATGCTTATGGACCCGCCGCGCGGTGAAATTGTGATTTGCGTGGACGCCGCCCCGCGGCGCCAGATGACGGACGCGGAAATCACGGAAATCGTGAACGATGTTGCGGCCGCAAACACCAAATCCGCCGCGGCGCAACTGGCGGCGCGCGCCGGCATATCGAAAAAGGAAGCGTACAAACGCCTGATTGAACAGGGGGGCAACCATGATTAAATTTGTCGGCAGTTTTGAAACGGTAAAATCTTTGCCGCGGACACAGTTCGCAGAATACGCCTTTGTCGGGCGCAGCAATGTTGGCAAATCATCGCTGATTAACGCGGTGGTGGGCGCACCCGTTGCCCGAACATCCAACACCCCGGGCCGAACCCAGTCGTTAAATCTGTTTAACATCGACGACCGGATTATGATTGTTGATTTACCGGGATATGGTTATGCCCGCGTTTCGCGCACGGACGCCATGCGGTGGCTGGAACGACTGGAAGAATATTTGACCACGCGACGCCAGTTAAAGCGTTTATTCATCCTGATTGATTCACGCATCGGGCCGCGCGACGCCGATTTGGATTTAATGGATTTTTGCGACGCGCACGCCATCGGGTACCAGATTATTTACACCAAGAAAGACAAGCGCATCCGCGAAGCGTCCCAGACGCAAATCTGTCACACCGACCATGGGGCCATGGTTCCGGAAATCTTGGAAACATCGGCGGAAAAGAAAACGGGCATCGATAAAGTGCGGGCGGTCATTGGCATCAAATAACAACATCTTTTATGCGACCAATCCGGCGCGCATGATGGACGCGCTGTGGCAACTGATATGTGCGGGCGGCGGCGCCGCGCATTTGGCGGACATGCTGATTTTCGTCCCCAGTCGCCGCGCGGTGCGCGCAATTGAAAAAATGTTGGTGGACAAAATGGGCCACGCCATTATTTTGCCGCGCCTGGTCCCCCTGGGCGAAGGCAGCGATGACCCCGCCGACATGGACGACGATATCCCAACAAACGTCATCAGCAATCAGGAACGCGTTATCGTTTTATCCAAACTGTTGTCGGCCGACGCGCATATTCGCACAATTTCAAATGCGTTGCCCATTGCGCGCGATTTGGTGCGCATGACGGATTATCTGGAAAACGAAGGCATCGATGTCGCATCCGTCGATTGGGACGCGTTGGTGGGCGACCGGTTTGCCGCGCATTTCCAGTCCAAGGCGGATTTGTTAAACATCCTGGGGCGGTTTGCGGGTGACATTGCGGGCCATCGTCCCACCCAGACACAGCGGCGCAACGCCGACATCCGCGCGTGGACGCGGCATATGGACGACAAATATTTTCGCGTTATTGTCTGTGGTTCCACCGCCAGTGTTCCCGCCACATCGGATTTAATGGCGCACACGGCACAATTGTCGAACGGGTATATTTTATTGCCCGGGAAAATTGATGGGGCGACACATGAATTTGAATTGGACACACATCCGTACAATGCGGAATACAAATTTTTAAACCGCATTGGCGTTGCGCCCGACGCAGTGCATGCAATTGACGTCGGGGCGTCGGATATTGATTTTTGGAACGCGGCGTTTTCCAATGGGGGCGCGAACGCGGTGGGGGGCCAGAACTGTCACCTGATTGAATGCGCCCGCGAAAGCGAAGAAGCCGCCGCCGCCGCCGAAATCGCGGCGCGCAGCGTTGCCGCCGGCAAAAGTGTTTTAATCATCACGCCCGACGCTGCCGGGAACCAGCGATTGGCCGCCGCACTGCGCGCACGGGCCATTGACGCGGATTTTTCGGGTGGGGTATCGGGGGCGGCCACGGCCGCGGGCCGCGCCATTTTAAATTTGTTTGATGATTGGATTGAACGCGGCGGCGATGATTTTGACCGTGCGCGGATTGCTGCCGGTGGTGATTTGTTTGCAATGCTGGTGCAATTGATTGACGGGCGGCCCGAAATATTTGTCCCCGGATTTTGTGCCGACGATGACGCGTTTGTATCCCTGTGGCCGGCGCTGCAAACGTTGTCCGATTGTTTGAAATCCAACCAGATTGACATTACCGTGCATGATGCGCGCGCATTGATTGCGGACGCATTGTCGGGCGTCGCGGTGCGTCCGGCGATGAACGACGGCGCATCGGTTGTCGTACTTGGGACGATTGAATCGCGTATGCAAACGGCCGATGTTGTTATTTTAACCGGCCTGAACGAAGGCATGTTCCCCGCACGCGGGTATGAAAACGCGTGGTTGCCGCGCCCGATTGCCGCCCAAATCGGATTGCCATCCCCCGACCGCAAGGTGTCGCTGATGGCGCTGGATTTTATGAATTTGTCGTGCGGGCCGGATGTCTATTGGTTGCGCAGTCGCACCGCCGGCGGCGCCCAGACAACCGAATCCCGATTTTTGTCGCGCGCAGCGGTCGCCATGCGTGGTGCAATTGCGACCGCGCCGGACATTTTGGATGCGGTGCGTGCGGTGGACAATGTGCCGTTTGAACCACTGGATTACGCGGCGCCGCGCGTGCCGGCCGACCGGTCGGACGTGTATGTCACCGAATTGGAATTGCTGATACACAATCCCTATGCGTTTTATGCGCGCCATATTTTGCGGCTGTACCCGATGGACGATTACTGGGTCGCGCCCGACGCGCGTCAGTTTGGAAATCTGGTCCATGGCGTTATCGAAGATGCCGCCGATTTCACGCCGGCGACGCTGGTCGCGGAAATGGACCGGCGGGCGCTGGCGCTGTTGGGGGCGGACACAATTATCTTTCACTTTTGGCACCGCCGGTTCTTGGAAATCGCGCCGGTGGTCGCCACCGCATTGGGGGCGGCGGCGGACGCGCACGCGGAAATTCGCGGATTTGTTCGCATTGCCGGTCGCACCGTCCGGGCCCAGGCCGACCGCATCTGGGACGGTTGCGTGATGGACATTAAAACCGGCGCCGCGCCGTCGAAAAAACAATTGCTGGACGGCACCATGCCCCAGTTGCCATTGGAAGCATTGATGATGCAATCCGGCGGGTTCCCCATCACCACCACAATCAAAAGCCAAACCCCGGTTATGCAGTTCTTGCAGTTGCGTAACCGCGATGTGCGCGTGATTGAATATTCCGGTGACGAAGCCCGGGCAATGATTGACGCCGCGCGCGACCGGGTAACGCAATTATTTGGCATGTATTCCAACGATTGGCAACCATACGAATACCACGAAACGGGCGATAAAAAATACCAGGCCTGGGACGACCTGGCGCGGTGCGGGGATTAATGGCGCGCGGCATACATCATTGCGATTTGCATTCGCCCCAGCGACCATTGACACATGTTTTTCTGCCAATTGTCCGGGTGGTTGTCTGCGCCCCGTTTCACAAGTTTCATTGATGCACACCTTGTAATCCGATGCGATTTCGTTGGGCCAGCATTGGCGCAACCAAAAAAACACGTTTATTTACGGCAAAAAAAGGGGGGGATAAAAAATGTGGCGAAAATCCAGGATTTTAAATTTAAAAAATGTGCTTGGGGAAACGGTCCTTTGGTTTAATAAGCAGACCAAATCACCCCATGCACGCGGTATCCCCCATCATTAATCCAGTACCAGTGCCAAACCCGTGTGGTCCGTCGGTTTTGTCGCCAGTCGTGGTTCAATATCGATTTCACATGCGCGGATTAATTTCTGGGCCGCGGGATTTGCCATAAAATAATCCAGACGCAGTCCCTGTTTTTTCCCGACCGTGTCCCCGCCGCGATATCCGTACCATGTGTAATCAATTTCATCCGGGTGGAAATGGCGCCATGCGTCCATCCATCCCGCATCCAGCCACGATTGCATAATGGCGCGTGCGGCGGGCGCCGCAATGGCGATACCGACATAATTTGCCGGTTTCCATACGTCGCGGTCCGTCAATGCCACGTTAAAATCCCCGGCAATAATCACGGGTTCGGGCGAATTTAAATATTGGTTGATATGTTTTGTGAACGCGTCCATCCAATCCAATTTGTACGGAAATTTCGGGGAATCGACGGTGTCGCCGTTGGGCATATACACGTTAATCAGCCGCACGCGCCCGTCCACCACGCATTCCAGCATGCGCGCGTTGACATCCGCAAAGTCCGGCATCCCCATGGTGACGTCTTCGATGGAATGCTTGGAAAAAGTGGCGACGCCGTTCCATGATTTTTGGCCAAAAACCTTGACATTATATCCATATTCATCGAATAAATTATGCGGAAAACCGGCGGTTTCAACCTTTAATTCCTGGACCATGATGGTGTCGTATTCGCCACCGCGCAGAATATCGATAAAACTTTCCGCGTGTGCCCGGATAGAGTTAATATTCAATGTCAGTATTTTCATGTTTGCATTCCTTCTTCTGGACTGTATAATAATTCCTGTCCAATATAAAAACAACAAGGATTTTTTATTATGAACATGTATCAATTGCTGGAAAAAACGGTCGCCACGTATCCGGATAATCTGTTCCTGGTACGCGAAGGGGTGACGTATTCCGGTTTTGTGGATTTGGTGAAGCGCCGCGCCGCAGAATTGGCCGCCGCCGGTGTTGAACGCGGCATGATTGTGGGCGTGTTGTCGCACAATATTCCCCAATTCCCGATTACTCTGTTTGCGATTTGGTATCTGGGGGGGACGGCATTACTGCTGGATACGAATTTAACACCGTTTGAATACGACAACATGATGACGTCGACGGATTGTCACATCGTTTGCGCGGAAAAGTCTTTCTTTTACAAGACCGATAAATTCAAATTCTTTGACATCACACAAAAAGACGGGGCAATCAATCCCGAATTAAAACCGGCGCCGGTTGAAACACTGGACGTGGCGACGATGTCGTTCACATCCGGGTCGACGGGAACGCCGAAAATCGTACCGCTGACGCACTTTAATTTGATTGAATGCGCAAACTCGCTGGACGATATGCGCGACTGGATTGGGCCGGGCGATATCATGTACGGATTTTTGCCGATGTATCACATCTTTGGCTTTGCGGTGGAATTGCTGGCGACATTGCATTACGGTGCAGGCGTTTTGTTGCAACCGACCGTTAACCCAAAAGAAATTTTGGAAGATTTCAAAACATACCGCCCGCATGTTATCCCGGCGGTGCCGCGCCTGTTCGAAGTTATTCGTAACCGCATCATCGACACCATCAAATCACAAAAGAAATGGTGGATTGCGTCCATTGCGTTAAAGTACGGCAAATTCTTGGAAAAGATTGGCCTGGGCTTTGTCGTGCATAACATCCAGGATAAGGTTCGTGCCGTATTTGGCGGGCGCGCCCGCGTTCTGATTGCCGGCGGCGCCGCGACCAAACCAGAAGTGGAAACATTTTATGAACGGTTGGGCCTGACATTTATCCAGGGATACGGTTTGACTGAAACGGTTGGACCAATCTGCATTTCCAAACCGTCCAAGAAACGTTTCCCGTTTGCATTTGGTGGCCCGACCACAAACAACGATTGCGAAATTCGTGATAAAAACGAAGACGGCGTCGGCGTTCTGTGGCTGCGTGGTCACCAGGTGTTCGGTGGTTACCTGAACAATCCCGACACCAATTCGGTCGTGTTCGACGAACGCGGGTTCTTTAACACGGGCGATATGGTGACGATGGATAAAAACGGCGAATTGCACTTTGCCGGCCGCAAGAAACAGGTGATTGTTCTGGATTCCGGGAAAAACGTTTACCCCAATGAATTGGAAGCGTTGTTTATGGAAATCCCGGGCGTGAAAAACGTCGCCGTGTTCGAACATCGGGTAAAAAACAAAACCGTTGCATACGGCGTGTTCAGCGTGGATGACGATATGACGTTGGAACGTTTGGCGGCGGCGGTGGCCATGGCCAATAAAAAGGTGGCCAGTTACAAATGGGTCACGCACTTTGCCATGACGACCGACGAATTGCCAATGACCAGCACGCAAAAGGTGAAACACCACGTTGTGCGTCAAAACTTGATTGATGGGAAATACCCCACGCGCAAGGAATAACAATCCCCCCCCACCGGGGGATTTTTTAATGTTGCGGAAAAACGCGCAATGCGTTATAATGCGTGGCGTCGGGCATGATTTAGCCATGCCGAATGCAATGGGACGATTATCCTGTGCGTGATATTAAAATTAAAAATCCCCATTTTCTGCCCCCTTTTGCTTATGATTTTTGCCGATTCCAAACGTCGGTTTATCCGCGGCATTTTGGGGTGCAAATTCGTTCGCCCAAATCACGGGGGCGGGCAGTGCGTGCGATATGTGCGTCTATTTCATTTCATGCGGTGCGACCCAGGCATTGTCGGGTGAAACAGACCAGGCAACCGCCGTCGCAAACTGTATCACATCAACGCGAAACCGATATGTGGGGAATCAGGCGTTGGATGAATTGTTGACCCATGATTATTTCCCAGATTTGGGATATCGTCATGGCAAAGATTTTCTGTATAACCAGGGATTGGGCATGTCCGACGAAATATTGCATGATGCACGTATGAGTGCGGCGTATTCCTTTGTCAATGAATGTTATATGTATGGGTATTGTCATTGCACGCAACAGACGCAATATCTGCAACCGGCCAGTCTGACGGGTGGCGCATGGGGTATGGAAACGTATTGCGGGACATGCCCAGACGGGGGGACGGCATACAGTGAATTGATGATAAACAAATGCCGGCAATTTGCGAACACCGAATTTTCAGATGCAACCGGGCGTGGACTGTATAACGGGGAATGTTATTATCAGGCCGATTGATTGGCGCTTATTTTCCCAGGCACAGCTGACCAAATGTTGCGTCCATGACGTCGGCCGCACTGATTGTGCCCAGGATTTTGCCAATCGCAACGGACGCCGCACGCACGTTTTCCGCCACAATATCGAAATTGTCGCCGGCATCGATTGCGTCCGCCAACGCGTTTGCCGCGTCACACAATAATCCATATGTGCGGGCATTTACCACCAGCTGGGATTCCGCCCCGTCCATCAGTTCGTGCATGCGCCCGCGCACCGCGTGCATCAGTTCGTCCATCCCGTCGCCCGTTTTGGCAGATATTTGGATTGCATCCGCCCGCGCGGCCCCCGCCAAATCCGATTTATTAACGACCAGAATTTCGTTGTCGGCCAATTCGTATTCCGTATCATCGGCCGTCACAACCCGCAGGACCAGGTCCGCGTTTTCAATTTCATCATATGTGCGTTCAATCCCGATTTTTTCGACCGCGTCCGTCGTGTCGCGCAGACCCGCCGTGTCGGATAAATTAACCATGTATCCGTCAATATCCAGATTGGCCGTGACCACATCGCGCGTGGTGCCGGGAACGTCCGACACGATGGCGCGGTTGGCGCCGACCATACGATTAAACAGGGATGATTTGCCCACATTGGGATTGCCGACCAGTGCGATGTTAAACCCGCCGCGCACCGCGCGCACCGCGCCATAGTGTGACAGGGCAGTGCGGATTTCATCATACAGTTTTTGGGTGCGTTCGCGTAATCTGGCCCCGATGTTGGGTGGTAAATCATCATCGGCGTAATCCAGGATGGCGGCGCTGTATGCGGCGATTTCAATCATTTGCCCGCGCCATGCGTCATAGACGCGTCCATCGCCGCCGGTCATAGATTTCAGCGCCACCTGACGCTGGCGGTCGGTTTGCGCGTCCAGCAATGCCGCCAATCCGTCAACATCGGCCAAATCCATTTTATTGTTGTCAAATGCGCGACGTGAAAATTCGCCGGGCGTTGCCATGCGCATGTTTTGCGTCGCCAAATAATCAAAGATTTTTCGAATAACGGCCGGTGCCCCGTGACAGTGGATTTCGATAACATCTTCGCCGGTAAAGGAATGCGGCGCCGGGAAATACAGGATTAACGCCTGGTCAATCAATTGGTTATTGTCATCACGCAAATTGGCCAGATGGGCCATGCGGGATGTAACGGCGCGGCCCGCCATTTTGTCCGCCACCGGCCGCAGGTTGGCGCCACTGATGCGCACGACGGCAACGCCGGATTTTCCGCCCCCCGACGACAGCGCAAAGATTGTGTCCACGTTGTTCATTTCTTATTTCACCGTTATTTGTTTCAGTGCCATCGGCACCAGTTTTTCGACCCCCAGGCCCGGGTTGTCCGCAACCAATTTTTGCGCCATATCGACCACGTCCAGTCGTCGGTACCCCAGTGATTCCAGTGCGCCCAGCAAATCGCCCAGCGCGTCCGGCGCACCCCCAAAATCCAGCGAAATGCCCCCGACGCGTGATTTCAATTCGACGATGATTTTTTCGGCAACCTTTTTCCCGACCCCCGGTGCGGTCGCGATGGTTTTGGCGTCGCCCGTCGCAATTGCCGACAGCAATGTGTCCGTTTTTATGGTCCCCAGGATGGCCATCGCCACCTTGGGGCCGACGCCGGACACCGTGGTCAGCTGATTAAACAAATCCTGGGTCGCGATGCTGGTAAATCCGAACAGACGGATGGAATCGTCGCGGACAACCGTTTCAATCCACAGCGACACCGTCGATTTCGGGGTCAGAAATTCTGGGGTATACACCTTGTACCCGACGGGGCCGGCCATAATAATAACGAACCCGTCACCAATAAAATCAACTATGCCTTGCAATTTGCCAATCATTTGTTATCCTTTTGGCGTAATTATAATCTAATAAATAAAAAGGTCAAACGATGAGTGGACACAGCAAATGGCATAATATCCAGCACAAAAAGGGTGCGGCCGATGCCGCGCGCAGCGGGCTGTTTACCAAACTGGCACGTGAAATTACAATGGCGGCGAAACTGGGGGATAAAAACCCGGATAATAACCCGCGTCTGCGTCTGGCGATTTTGAACGCCCGCAAGAATTCCATGCCCAACGATAATATTAAACGCGCGATTGACAAGGCGTCCGGTTCCAACACCGAAAACTATGTCGCCGTCCGGTACGAAGGTTATGGCCCCGGCGCCGTTCCCGTCATTGTCGAAGCGTTGACCGACAATCCCCGCCGTACCGTACCAGAAGTACGCAATATCTTTGCCAAAAACGGCGGCAATATGGGCGAAGAAGGGTCGGTGTCGTTCCTGTTTACGCGCGCGGGCCAAATCATGTATCCGGCGTCCATCGGCAAAAGCGAAGATGAAATGATGGAAATCGTCATGGATGCGGGCGCCGACAATCTGGAAACATCCGAAGAAGGATTTATCATCACCACCAAACCGGATGATTTCATCACTGTGCAAAAGGCGTTGGCGGACACGCTGGGCGAACCCGAAAACGCAGAATTGACATGGATTGCCAACATGCCGGTTGACCTGGATGACGAAGCGTATGCGAAACTGGAAAAACTGGTTGATGCGCTGGACGATAACGACGACGTGCAAAAGGTGTTCACCGCCGCCGCATAAAATCGGGCGGATACGCATAAAAACGGGCGCGTGCCCGTTTTTATTTTAATTCAAAAACGCACATGGTCAGTCCCGTTGCCTGGGCCGGGATATTGGATACGTTGGTTTGATTTGTGTTTTGCAACCAATGCCCAACCGGTGCGGTGGATATGGTCCACGATTGATATGGGGCGTTGTTAACATCGACAAAATGTTGGAACACATTGTTGCCATGAATAATGCGGTGACCGACGGCGTGATCGAATACGGCGACAAAGGCATTGGACAGCCCCGGCGTTGCGGTCATACAATCTGATGTGTCAAATTGTGTGGTGGGGTATCGCGCGACAAATAAATAGGTTCCCGGCCCGATGATGCCATCGGCACACGCCGTATTCTTGTTGTTCAGGCTGTCGGGGATGTTACTGTCGGCCAGTGCCCCACCCGGGGCATAAGTTGAGCAACACGATATTTTTGCCCACTGGGTTATGTCTGTCGGCGGAATATATGTGTTCACGTCGTCGGATGTCATGAATACATTGACCGCGGCGCCGGCGGGTAATGCGGCGTCCGTCGCGTGATTGATGCCGGTGCATGAAATGGCACCGTATGTGCATGGGGCGCGGTGGTGACCGCCCCTGCAAAAATGACCCATTCCGCACGCGATGCATGTATTTGTGCCGGCCGGGGCGTATGTCCCGGGGGCACAGAATTCGCCCAGCCAATATTTTACCCCACCAATATTGATGCGCAGTGTGTCTGTGGGGGCACCATCGGTAAACAGGGCACCAAAATGTGTTGCGCCACCAAAATTTATCGCCAATGCGGGGCTGGTCTGTTTTAATGGGGTCAGTGGTACCGTATGCGTTCCATAATGCAATGTTGCCGCATATGCACATGGCAACCGCTGGTTTAGATTCGGCATAAAATCAGGAATAAGATATGCGGATTTCCGGGGTTTTTATTTTGGGAATATTATCGGTTTTAAACCAGCGTTTAGATTAGGCATATTTTCATCCCTGCCAATGCCCGGTATTATAACGCCTGGGGCTGATTATGTCCAGTGGCAAAATATTCTTGGCGCGGGACAATCAATGGCGTATAATGGGGGCATGACAAGAATATTGGGAATTGACCCCGGTTTGGTTCATACCGGCTGGGCTGTGATAGACAGCGTCGGAAACAATCGCAAATATATCGCCAGTGGCGTTATTTTGCCCCCGCGCACGGGAACATTGGCGTCGCGATTGGCGGCGGTGTTTCGCGGGGTGTCGGACGTATGCGAACAGTTTTCGCCCGACGCATGCAGCATAGAAGTTATTTTTGTAAACAAAAATCCAAAAACCACATTAATCCTGGGGCAGGCGCGCGCGGCCGCGATTGTGGCGGTGGCGTCGCGTGATATTGCCGTATTCGAATATGAACCCAACAAGATTAAAAAGGCATTGACGTCGGCGGGGCATGCGGACAAAGACCAGATTCAAAAAATGGTGCGCATTTTGTTACCGGCGGCCGACCCCAAATCCCCGGACGAAGGCGATGCGATTGCAATCGCATTGGCGCACAGCAATATGGCCCGGTTTGGCGATTTTGGGATTGGTTCCTATTTATAAAATCATTGGCGGTTGATATAGTAAAATTAACATGACCGCCGAACAAAAATATATTTCCAAATCCCGTAATGAATTGCAGCGCCGGCAAAATTTGCTGGTCCATGCGTTTTTGGTTAATTCCGCGTTGGTGGCATTGGTCGCGGTGTCCATGGTCGCGTTTGATGTGGGCGACGCCATGGCGGAATTTTTGGGCGGCCCGCGCGTTGGCGCGTCGCCATATATGCGTAATGGATTGGTTGCCTGGGGCGTGGGCGGGGTGGTGATTTTTCTGGTGCCGGCATTGGCGACATATTGGGCCCGCATGGGATTAAACGCGGAAAAATAGATATATAAAAAACCGGCATTTGCCGGTTTTTTTATCCGTCGGGATATTATTTTGCGTTTGCCGCGGCGCCCGCTTGTTTCTGTTCATACAGATGGGCGAAATCAACCGGCTGCATCGCGAATGTCGGGAACCCGGATTCAGATGTCAAACGCACAATCAGCGCGCGCACCGACGGGAACAACAGGGTCGGAACATCAATCAATAATGTGCGCTTTTTGGCTTCTTCGTCTTTTTCTTCTTCCATCTGGACCAGGCCGGAAAACGTCGTATCAATCATAAAGATGGATTTGTCGCCCGATTCCAGTTTGGAATGCACCTTGGTAATCAAATCAACCATAAACAGGTTGTTTTCCGCACCCTTGATCTGAATGTCGATGTTAATTTCCAATTTTGCCTGGCCGTTGTCCTGTTTAAAGAACAATTCCGGGACGTTCGGGCTTTCAAAAGAAATGTCTTTTAAAAATTGCGAGATAATGTTAAATTTTGGCATGCGTTTGCTCCTTTTTTTGCGCATCATTTTATGATAATATAGCACCAAGAAGATGTTTTTACAAGGTGGGGGACAACAAAAAATGATACAGGTATCAAAGTTGGTAAAAAAATCCTATGGCTGGGCGACGGCCGGATTGCTGGCGATGTTGGTTGCGGGATGCGATTTGTCATCGCCGTCGTACACGTCGGGGTCGGATAATTCCGTGGTGCCGTCAAATTTACATCGCGTGTCATATGCCCAGATTCCGGGATGGACCGATGATGACGTGCGTTACGCGTTGCAGGCGTTTCGCAACACGTGCAAGGCCAAGATTCAATACACCGGCCGCGTGATTCCGGACCGCGCACTGCTGGAAGAAAAGTGCCGCAATCTGCCGTCGGCGTCCGCGGACGTGGCGACCGTGCGCGCGTGGTTTGAATCCCATTTCCAACCGTATCAGATTTACAATGACGAAGGGGGTACCCGCGGCACGTACACGGGTTACTATTCCCCGGTCATTCCCGCATGCCGGACAAAAACCGCCCAGTGTAACGAACCGCTGATGGGGGTACCGACGGACGGCCGTAATTACAAGGGTGTGCCAAAGAAAGACATTGTGGAAAAACAAATTGGCCGCGTTTTGTACTGGGCGAACATCGTTGATGTGCAAAATATCCAGATCCAGGGCAGCGGCATGCTGAAACTGGAAGATGGCAGTCAGGTTAAATTGAACTTTGCCGCCGTCAACGACATGCCGTTTAAATCCGTCGGCGAACAGGTCCGGGCCAAGGGAATCCGGCCAGAGGGCGGATATTCCGCCGACGCGGTCTGGTCCCATTTGAAAAAGAATCCCGCATTGGCCAAAGAAGTGATTTATGGCAATCCGCGCTATGTCTATTTCTATGAATCCGTGCCGCCAGATGTGATTGGGAAACTGGGGACGCCGTTGTCGAAAATTCGCAGCATTGCCATGGATGATTCCATCTATACATTGGGTCTGCCGGTGTATGTCAGCACAAATCTGTCCGATGGACGCCGGTTCCGTCGTCTGATGATTGCCCAGGATACCGGGTCGGCCATCCGCGGGTGGATTCGCGCCGACATCTTCTTTGGCAAGGGGGACGAAGCATACAAATTCGCCCACGGCCAGCATGCCCAGGGTGAAATGTTTATCCTGATGCCGAAAGAATACAGCTATGTCAAACCCGGCAAATAAGTTCAGTGTTCGCGCCGCCCGCCCGCAAACCATTGCGGGCGTCATGGGCGGTTTTATGCGCATGTTCGGACGACGCGCCAGTGATACGGATTTAACCAATCGCTGGGACGAAATTATGGGCGCGGATATCGCGACCGTCGCGCGTTTGGCGGGGTTGCGACGGGCGGGTGACAATCAATTCAATGTCGCGGTGCGCGCTGCAAATCCGGCGTTCGCATTGCAATTATCATATCAAACCGATGAAATCCGGCGCCGTATAAACACGTATTTCGGTTATGATGCGGTTGCCAAAATAACAATTCGAAAATAACACATGGCCAAAGATAAATATATTTCTGTCAAAGAATCTGTCAGTGGGTTTTCGTTTGCAAATCTGGGGTTGTTCACCGGATTTGCGGACGGGATTTATAATGCGGTTTATTCGCTGGTTATCCTGGAAATTTTTCGCAGTTCCGCAGTGGTCGGGATGTACGTCGCGCTGTATTCGGCGTTTTGCATGTTTGTGGCGCTGTTTGCGAATGAATTGTTCCGCTATTTTTCCAAGGCAAAGCTGTTCTATTTTTCCATGCTGATGCTGGCGGTGTGCTATGCAATGATGAGCTTTTCCATACGGCCCAGCACGTTCATTGCGCTGGATTATACGACCGGGATTGCCATTACGCTGGTCGGCGTGTTGATACCGCTGTTTATGTCGGATTTTTCCAAAAATATCGGCATGGCCAAATTAAACGCCCGCTATCACTTGTGGTTAAATATCGGCGCGCTGTTTGCGCCAATGATTGCGGTGTCGATTGCGGGGCATTTCGGCAATCGCGCGGCGTTCTTTGCGTCCGCCGTTATTTATGCCGCCGGATGGATGTTCTTTAAATATTTTGGCATCGTCCAAGAAGATAAAAAGGCCCGTCCCGTCAATCCCCGCAAGACCGTGCGCGCGTTGTGGCGCAATACGGTGTCGTTTTTCCGGCGTGACGGAATGCTGCGCGCGTATGTGGTGAATTTCGGGTATTATTCGCTGCGCGCGATGCGGTATCTGTACGTGCCGATTGTGGTGATTGAAAACGGTTTTTCCAAAGAAACGCTGGGCATGGTTTTAACGCTGGGGATTATCCCGTATATAGTGATGAGTGAACCCATGGGCCGCCTGGTCAAACGGTTCGGGGCGCGGTTCTGGTTGACGGCCGGGTTTGTGTCGTTTGCAATCTTTTCTGCGTGGGCGACGGTCGCGACGGGCTGGACGTTGCTGGCGATATTCGTGCTGTGGCAGATATCGGGGGCGTGCATGGAATCGGTGCATGATTTGCTGTTCTTTGACACGGCGAAAAAATCCGAACAATCCAAATATTACGGCATTTTCCGCACCAGTGTGAATTTGCCCAATTTCTTGGCCCCGATGCTGGCGGCGGTGTGTATTACCGTGTTTGGGGCGACGTCCGCGGTGTGGTTGGTTACGGCGGCGGTCGGCGTCATATCCACCATGGTTCTGTGGTCCAGAAAATAAGGAAAATATCGGGGTATTCGCCCCGATATTTTTATTGCGGGGGGGCAAAATTCCCTGTAAGATGACAGTATGAAAAAAGGGGAAATTTTATGGCAAAGAAAGAAGTTGTAAAAGACGCCGCCACCGCAAAGAATCCGGCACTGGAATCCGCGTTGGCACAAATTCAAAAACAGTTCGGCAAAGAAGCCATCATGAAAATGGGCGATGGTTCCCAGCAGAGTATCGAAGCCATTTCGTCCGGGTCGTTGGGGCTGGATATTGCACTGGGTATCGGCGGGTATCCGCGCGGGCGCATTGTTGAAATTTATGGCCCGGAATCCAGTGGTAAAACCACACTGGCGCTGCATGCCGTCGCCGAAGCGCAAAAGTTGGGCGGCACATGTGCATATATTGACGCGGAAAACGCGCTGGACCCGTCCTATGCCAAGAAGTTGGGGGTGGATGTGTCCAATCTGATTATTTCACAGCCCGATTCCGGTGAACAGGCGTTGGAAATCACGGACACACTGGTCAAATCCGGCGCGGTCGATGTCGTGGTTATCGATTCCGTGGCGGCCCTGGTGCCCAAGGCGGAATTAGAAGGGCAAATCGGTGATTCCTTTGTCGGTACCACCGCGCGTTTGATGTCCCAATCGTTAAAGAAATTGGCGGGTTCGGTGTCGCGCAGCAATACGCTGTTGATTTTCATCAACCAAATCCGTATGAAAATTGGCGTTATGTTCGGCAATCCCGAAACAACATCGGGCGGTAACGCGTTGAAATTCTATGCGTCTGTGCGTTTGGATATCCGTCGCACCGGCCAGATCAAGGATAAAGAAAACGTTGTCGGTAACGAAACCCGGGTCAAGGTTGTAAAGAACAAAGTTGCTCCGCCGTTCCGCACCGTTGATTTCAAAATCATGTACGGCGAAGGGATTTCCCGCATCAGTGAAATTCTGGACATGGGCGTGAAATACGATTTGATTGAAAAGGCCGGCAGTTTCTATTCATACAACAACGAACGCATGGGCCAGGGCGAAGCGAACGCCCGCGCATGGTTGCGTGACCGCGAAGACGTGCAGAAAGAATTGCTGGATAAAATCATGGCGCGCGCCAGTGGCATCGCCGAGGAAATGACCACGGGTCCGGCGGACGGGGACGCGGATGCCGACGCAGGCAGCGCGGAATAACGCATAACACACCAGGCAGCCAAGGGGGCGGGGATGAAATTAAGTCGAACATGGGCGTTAACAGATATTGTGGTGCGTGCACATATCTTGAATCCGTTTTGGCGGTCACGCGATGTGCGTCGCGACCGGCGGTGCGATGTCGCCGCGCGGGCCATTCCGCAGTATCTGAAACGTTATGTCCCCGCGCCGGGAAGTATTGCCGAAACCACGCCGGTGCGTGACGATAAAAACGAAAAAATCTTTACCATCTGGTTACAGGGCGAAGAAAACGCCCCTGAACTGGTTCGGGCATGTTTCCGCAGTATTCGCAAAAACTGTACCCAGGAATTGGTCGTTCTGGATGAAAACACGTTGTGGGATTACATCACACTGCCGGACGTGATTATGGAAAAACGGCGTCGTGGGCAGATTAAAAATGCGCACTTTGCCGATATTTGCCGCGTCGAATTGTTGTACCAACACGGCGGCATCTGGCTGGATTCAACCGGGTTTGCAACCGCGCCCATCCCCAAATGGATTATCGACCAGGATTTCTTTGTCTATATGGCGGGGACAAAAGTCGGCCAGGCGTATTCGTACATGCAAAACTGTTTTATCCGGGCGCGGCGCGGGGCATATCTGTTGGCGGCTTGGCGGCAAACCATCCTGAATTTCTGGATGAACGAACCACGCGAATTTGATTATTTTATGCACCAATTAATGTTCAAAGCCCTGGTCGAAAATGACCCGATCGCAAAAAAACATTTTGACGCCATGCCGCACGTGGACCAAGACCCCACGCACGCCGTATGGTGGACGATTGCAAATGAACCGTTTTCGCAAAAACTGTTTGATGAATATACGTCGGGGGCGTTTTTTCAAAAAACGACATACAATTCACCGTATGCCAAGCGGCCGATTCCAGGGTCCGTTGCCGACGTTATGATTAACAAAATGTACAAAGATTAATGATACCATGGGGGGCATCATGCCGGCGATTTCGATTATCATACCCGTTTATAATGTTGAAAAATATCTGCGTCGTTGTCTGGACAGTGTGTTAAACCAGACGTTCACCGACTGGGAAGCGATTTGCGTCAACGACGGCAGTCCCGATAACAGTGCGGCCATTTTGGATGAATACGCCGCGCGCGATGCGCGATTCAAAATCGTGACCAAGGAAAATGGCGGTCTGTCGGATGCGCGCAATGCGGGGATGAAAATTGCCACCGGGGAATATGTCTTGTATCTGGACAGTGATGATTTCATTCATCCGCAAACGATGGAAATTGCGCATCATCTGGCTGTGCGTGACGGGTCGGATATCGTGTCGTTCACGTATGACCGCATTTACCGACCGCAATTGATGGTGCGTCACATTCTGCATATGGATACCGACAACGTTATCCCGCGCCGCATCCGCAAAAAATATGATGTGCGCCGCATTGAAACGCGCGTGACCGACGATGTGTTCGAATACGCAACCGAACGCACGCACAATGCGTTTAACCCGAAAAAGAAATGGCTGATTAAACATTGCCAGGTGTGGAAAAATTTATACCGGCGCAGTCTGATTGCCGATACACCGTTTATCAAGGGAATTTTGTTCGAAGATTTCCCATGGTGGTCGGCCGTCATGTTAAAGCGGCCCCGTGTCACGATTGCGCCGTTACCGCTGTATTTTTATATCCCGAATTTCGGCGGGATTGTTTTGTCCGCCAAACAGTTGCGCATTATGCAAAGCCTGTGCACGGGGATCGAAAATGCGTTCGCGTTGTACCAGAAAAATGCCGACGCGTACCAGATGCGTATGTGGTCACAAAACTTTCTGTGGTATTTTATCAACTGGGCGTTTCGCAAAATCAAGTATTTGAATACGGACGCGGATTTGGATGCCGCGCGGGCGTGTTTCCGCAATTTGGATAAAATGGGCGCGCTGGCGATGCCGCCGAACCCCGAATGGGAAAAATTACAGACACAAATTCGCGAATTTATAAAATAGGCGGGGTGGGGCGTATGCGGAAAAAAAAGATTGCCATCTGTTTGCGGGATATGAAAATTGGCGGTGTTGAATCGGTATGTATCCGCACGTTGGATGCGTTGATGAAAAATCCGGATTTGGAAATCATCCTGATTACATACTGCCCGTTGCGTGAACCGGTGTATCGCGATTGGTTCGCGGCCCATCCCCAGATTAAAACGTATGCCCTCTACCCACTGAAATGGTTGGGGACGGATTTGGCGCACTTTTTCCTGTGGCGGATTATCCAACACGCGGCGCGCGACGTTTACAGATGGTTCCGGCGCATGACGATGGATGTGCGACGCTTTGCCGATGTGGATGTGTTTATCGATTATTATAACTTTGCATTCGACCGCGAATTTCGCCGCCTGGGCGGGCCAAAAATTTCGTGGTGGCATTCGTCCATCAACAGCTTTGTCGATGGCAATTATATCCGGTTTTTGCCGCGTTATGACATGATGGTAACGCTGACCGATGGGTTCGTCGATGATTTCCGCGCGATGTATCCGCAATTTTCGGACAAAATCATGCGCATTTATAACCCGATGGATGTCGCCGCCGCGCGCGCGCGGGTGGACATCGCCGATGCGCCCGAATTTGGGAACTATTTTTGCTGTGTATCGCGCCTGTACGCGGACAAAGATATTGAAACCGTACTGCGGGCGTTTGACATGTTTTGGCGCGACGCGGGGCGCCCGGATGTGCGTCTGGTCATTGTTGGCGGGGGCAGTCATGCCGACCGATTTAAATCAATTGCGGCATCATTGCCGGCGGCAAACAATATTGTCTTTGCCGGGCCGCAATCCAATCCGTTTGGATTTATGGCGGGCGCCATGGGTAATATTTTATCCAGTTACAGCGAAGGCTTGCCCACCGTATTAATCGAAGGCGCCGCCGTCGGCACCGTAAACATTGCATCCGATTGTAAAAACGGCCCGCGTGAAATATTGATGGACGGACGTGCGGGATTGTTGTTTACCCCCGGGGACGCATCGGCATTGGCGCGTCATATGACCGATGTGTGGCGTGGCCGCGTGGATGCAGACGCATTGGCGCGTCGGGCCGCATCGGGGTTGAACCGTTTTGATGCGGATGAAATCGCCGGTCAAATTACGGATTTGATTCAAAAATTATAATGTGATGCGATGAATTATATGCCCGTTGCGCGAAAGCGTGACGGGATTTTTACAACCCATTTCATGCCCAACATGCCGGGTTTATCCAACGCATAAATTGGTCGTGCAATTTGTTGAATAATCCGGGCGATGCGCATGGCGGCGTTGCCGCGCGCGCGCTGTTTCGTTACCAGGTTAATGGTTCCGTTTCCGCGTCGCCGCAGATGCGCAACCCAGTCGGGGCCGCGGGCGGCGGCCTTGGTCACCAGCATGTCCATATCGACCGCACCAAAGTGCAACAGATACAGATTTTTATCAATGTGGAAATTGTGGGATTTGACGCTGTGAAATCCACTGCCCCAGCGGGCGGGGTGCATCAGCACCACGGGTTTTGTATACCGCGTCGACAGCAATGCGTATTCACGTTGGGCCAGCATGGGTTTGTGTCCGTCCAATGCGGATTCTGAATTCATATTTTGGCCCACGTCCAGCCCCAGTCCCGACAGTGTCGCATAACGTGACGGTTGGGATAAATACCGGGCCAATGACATGCCGGTATCCGGGTCAACGACCAAGAATTCATCACAATCGCATCCGATGACAATGTCGTATCCGCGCGCGAACAAATCGGCGGCCAAATCCGACATCAGATTAATGCGGTATTTATCGCCCGCTGCGCGCGACATATCGGTGTGCGGTAATTTTTTGACGTGTGCGTTGCCCGCATTTTTGGGCACATTTTGGTCCGTGCCATCCAGATAAATATACAGATTTTCCGTTCCGATTTGCGCGCCGTAATATTCAATCCACCGCGATAAAAAGAAATCGTCGTTTCGGGCCATGGTAATGGCGGCGATGCGTTTAAGTTTTTTGGAATTGTGTGTCATATGCCTTCTACCAATAATTTGTGTAAACTGTGGCGTACGTTGCGGTACATGATTTTAAGCGGATTGCGGGTCAGTGTTTTATCGACGTATTGCGCGCCATATACGCGGCGTGCGCTGTGAATAATGGCGCGCCGCATGGTCGGTGTCACATTGTCCAGCACCCGCAGAATTTGCCCGCCCAGCGCGCCGCGGCGCCGCGTGAATGCAACCTTTTTGAAAAAGGGCAGGCCGCGTCGATACAAATCCCACACGCGGTTGTAAATCCCGCGGTTGGGCACCGTCATCAGACATTTCCACGTGCCCCCGTTTTCCGTAACGCGGCGGGAAAATCCCTGTTCATACAGTTTTGTTATAATCCCTTTGTCCGGTTGTTGGGTGACGGACGTCATAAATTCATCAAACCATGGGGCGTTAAAAACACTTGGCCGGCACCCAATAAACCAGGATTGAATATGCGGGTGGTCATGGTGGGGCTTGGCCACCGGGCCGAACGCATCCGCATCCAGATTTTCCATCGCGTCCAACATTTCGCCAATCGGCCGCAGCGGCCCATACACGGAATCGTTGACCAAATACAGCACGTCGCAATCGCGCAGCATGCGCGCTGCGCGCGCATACATGTATGCGCGCTTGTATGAACCAAAATCGTATTCGCCGTGACGTGCGCCGTCGCTGTGCACCACATACGGGGCCAGTTTTTGTAATTCGCACGCCTGTGCGTCATTGTCCATCACCAGCACAACCCGACCAAATTTAGACAGTGCGCGCACATACTGGACCAATGCGTCATCGACACCGCCCCGTGGGTCATATGCGGCAAATAAAAACACACGTTTCACAGACATTTATTTCCCAATCCATAATCACATGTAAATTATATCAAAGCCGCCGCCCGTTGTCCATGCGCATTTGTGACAGAAAAAACCGGCCGGGGCCGGTTTTTTTATTGGTCATTTTTACGCATTTTTTTGCGGACGTTGCTGTCCAATTCTTTCTTGCGCAGACGGATTGTGTCGGGTGTGACTTCGACCAATTCGTCGTCCTGGATGTAAGACAGCGCTTCTTCCAGGGACATTTTACGCGGTGGGGCCAAGAACAGTTTTTCGTCCGCCGTCACACTGCGCATGTTGGTCAATTCCTTGCCCTTGATCGGGTTGACTTCCAAATCGTTTTCTTTGCTGTGTTCGCCGATAATCATGCCCGAATAAACCTGGGTTTGCGGGTCGATAAACAGCGTTCCGCGCGGTTGCAGGTTAAACAGTGCATATGTTGCCGCCGCGCCGTTTTCCATCGAAACCAAAACGCCCGGACGGTATTGCGAAATGGGCCCACGATACGGACCATATTCGGCAAAGACGCGGTTCATAATCCCGGTGCCGCGTGTGTCGGTGCGGAATTCCGACAGGTACCCAATCAGACCGCGTGACGGCGCAGAAAACACGATACGGCTTTTGCCGATGCCGGACGGTTTCATTTCTGTGATGGTAGCCTTTCGCATGGTCATTTTTTCAATAACCGCGCCGGAAAATTCGTCGTCAACGTCAATCACGACATCTTCGATGGGTTCCAGCAGGTTGCCGTTTTCGTCCGTGTGGGTGACAACGCGCGGGCGGGATACGGATAATTCAAATCCTTCGCGGCGCATGGTTTCAATCAAAATCCCCAGTTGCAGTTCCCCGCGGCCCGACACTTCGAATGATTCATTGTTTGCGCTTTGTGTTACTTTCAGGGCGATGTTGGTTTCCGCTTCTTTGAACAGGCGTTCACCAATCATGCGCGATGTCAGTTTTTTGCCCCCACTGCGCCCCGCCAGCGGTGACGTATTAACAAAGAATGTCATCGTCAGGGTCGGTGGGTCAATTGGCAATGCCGGAATGGGTTCGGTCACCGTCAAATCACACAGGGTGTCCGCCACGGTCGCCTTGGAAAAGCCGGCAACGACGACAATGTCCCCGGCGGATGCGGTTTCACGCGATACCTTTTCCACGCCGCGGTGTTCGATAATTTTGGTGATTTTTGCCTGTTCAACGACGTCGCCGTTCATGTTAATCGCCCGAACCGGTTGGCCGACGCGAACTGTGCCGGATTCGATTTTACCGGTCAAAATGCGCCCGACGTACGGATCTGCTTCCAGTGTGGTGGCCAGCATGCGGAACGGCGCATCCAATTGGCACCGCGTCCCGTTGCAATCGGGGGCCGGGACGTGGTCCACAATTAATTGGAACAATGGGGTTAAATCTTTCTTTTCGTCGTTCATGTCGCGCACGGCCCATCCGTCGCGCCCAACCGAATACAGATACGGGAAATCCAGCTGGGAATCTGTCGCGCCCAGTTTATCGAACAAATCGAATGTTTCGGTCAAAACTTCGTCCGGGCGGGCGTCTGCGCGGTCAACCTTGTTAATGCAAACAATCGGTCGCAGGCCCAGTTTCAATGCCTTGCTTAATACGAACTTGGTCTGGGGCAGGGGGCCTTCGGCACTGTCAACCAACAAGACAACACCGTCCACCATGGACAAGATACGTTCCACTTCGCCGCCAAAATCCGCGTGCCCGGGGGTATCGACGATATTAATCTTGTATTCGCCCCACTGGATGGATGTGGGTTTGGCCGAAATCGTAATGCCGCGTTCGCGTTCGATGTCGCCGCTGTCCATGACGCGTTCTTCGACGCGTTCGTTTTCACGGAATGTGCCGGCCTGTTTCAGCATGTTGTCCACCAGGGTTGTTTTCCCATGGTCCACGTGCGCGATAATCGCGATATTACGAATTTTCATGTTTCTACCTTTTTATAATATGGGACAGGGTAAACTAAAAATTGAAATTTTCAACAACTAAGCGTCTTTTTTTATGATAAAATGTCCCCGATAAACCAGTGGGGGGAATAAAATGCAGAAGATTTTAATGTTGGCCATGTTTGTCTTGGTCGTGGGATTTGCCGCGCATGCACGCAATGTGACGGCGGATATGTTGCGCACGTGCGAATTACAGTATATGGCGTCGCCCGACAATTATATCTTGCGGTGCCAGAAAACAGCGGAAATTATCGCGGCGCGTGACGACGGGGGAATTGAACAGTTCTTTGCGTCCGACAATTCCGGTGATGTGTACGGCGGATTTGTGGATAAAATCCCCGATGACGACGATTATATTTATGTCAATGTGGCGTCAAACGTTGCCGACCACCGGTATGAAAATCAGCGTTGTTACCGCTTTATCCGGTCCCGTGATGCGCGCCGTGATGGATTTTACGCGACCGAGATTTGTGAATATGACCGCCCGGATTCATATCTGTAATCAAAAAAACACCGGCATTTGCCGGTGTTTTTTTACATGTGACGACCGCCGATTTTGGTGCGCCCACCCATCAGTGGTTGCAACTTTTTCGGGATGTTCACGGACCCGTCGGCATTTTGATGGTTTTCGATAATCGGCACCAATGCGCGCGGCAATGCAATGCCCGTATTGTTCAATGTCGCACAGAATTGCATCGACCCGTCGGTCGCGCGGTAACGCGTGTTGGTGCGGCGTGCCTGGAACGTGCCGATAGACGAACAGCTGCCCAGTTCGCGGTACGTGTTTTCAGACGGCACCCACGCTTCGACGTCGTTCATGCACACCTTGTTAAATCCCATGTCGCCGGTACAGTTGGCGATAACGCGGTACGGCAATTCTAAATCTTCCATAATTTCGCACAGGTTGCGCAGCAACAATTCGTGCATCGACGTCATCTGGTCGGGCGTGCAATAGATGTACTGTTCAACCTTGTTAAACTGATGAAACCGTACCAGACCACGTGTGTCGCGGCCGGCGGCGCCGGCTTCCTTGCGGAAACAGGGGGAAAATCCGGCATACATAATCGGCAAATCTTTTTCATTCAAGATTTCGCCCCCATGCAGTGAATTCAGGATAATTTCCGCCGTCCCGGCCAAACATCTGTCGGTGCCCGTCAGCATGAATACGTCATCGTTCATGACCGATTGGTCCGCGCCCATAAAGTGGCCCGCATCAAAGATGGTCTGGGGCTTTGTAATCGACGGGCATTGCACGAAACGGAATCCCTTTTGAATCAGTTTCTGAATGACATATGTCTGCACCGCCAGGTCCAGTTCGGCCGCTTCGCCCATCAGGCAATAGGTGCGCGTCCCGCAAATCTGTGCGATTTTTTCCGGCGCCCACCAGCCGTTCATGTCCAACAAATCCCACTGTGCGCGCGGTGTGAAATCAAATGTGCGCGGCGTGCCGACGCGACGCAATTCAACGTTTTCGCTGTCGTCGGCGCCAATGGGGGCGGTGTCCGCCGGGATTTGCGGCACGCGGTGCAACAGGTCGGTTAATTCTGATTCACGTGCCGTAAGTTCCGCCATGTCGGCCGCGATTTCTTCGCCGATTTTCTTGGACGCGGCAATCAGCGGCGCCTTGTCCGTGGCGGTTGGGATTTCGCGTGTAATCTTATTCTTTTCCGCGGTTTTCGACTGGGTGATGGTTTTCAGTTCACGCACCCGCGCGTCCAGTGTCAAAATGGCGTCGGTGACGTCGTCAAACCCCTTGACCCGACAGGCGTGTTTGACCGTATCCGGATTTTCACGAATAAATTTGATGTCCAACATGGTTCATTATTCCTTTGATTTATTTTGAAAATATATCCCATTGATGTGGGAAAATCCATCTTTTTATTTTAATTTGCGCGATTGGAATGGATATGTTATGCTGGCCCCGAAACACCAAGGAGATTTTTCATGCTGGAAATGTATGACGTTATTATTTTAGGTTCGGGCCCGGCGGGGTTGACGGCGGCGCTGTACTGCGCGCGCGCGAACAAAAAAACACTGGTCCTGGGCGGTGATCGTCTGGGGGGCCAGACCGCGGGGATTGCGGTTCTGGAAAACTATCCCGGTTGGGCCGGCAGTGGGTTGGAATTGTCCGAATTCATGAAGAAACAGGCCGAAACATTCGGTGCGGAAATCGTATTCGTGTCCGCCAAAACCATTTCGGGTGACGCGGAAAGTGGATTTAACATCATGGGCGACGACGGCAAAAGATACGTTGGTAAAACCGTTATCGTGGCCACCGGCGCATCGCCGCGCAAACTGGAAATCGAAGGCGCGCGCGAACTGATGGGCAAGGGTGTATCGTACTGTGCGACATGCGACGGATTTTTCTATGCGTACAAAACGGTCATCGTTTTGGGCGGTGGCAACAGTGCGCTGAACGATGCGCTGTATCTGGCCGACATTGCCAAGACCGTGAAAATCGTTTATCGCAAGGGGGCGTTCACCCGCGCCGAAGCCGTATTGCGCAACCGCGTGTCCGAACGCGAAAATATCGAATGTCTGTTTAATACGGATTTGAAAAAGATTGCCAAATTGCCCGATTCCGACCAGTTGGTTGTCACCACAACCGATGACACGGAAATCGTTGTCGATGGTATCTTTGTTGCGATTGGGCACGAAGCCAACACCGATTATTTAACCGAAGATGTGCGCCGTGACAACATGGGCCGTTTGATTCCGGCCGAATTGCCGACGGGGATGTTTGTGGCGGGCGACGTGCAATCGGAAATCAAGATGCAGATTGCGACCGCCGTTGGCACCGGGTGCAGTGCGGCCATGGACGCCATCGCGTATCTGAACACAAAAAATTAATGGGTGCGTGCGCATCCGTCAAAATCCCCCGTGATGGGGGATTTTTTATGATTCGATTCCCAAGATATGGGATAAAAAAGAATATTTTCATCAAAATATTGATACGAAGTCGATTTTTGTACCGCTTTTGCTTGATTCGGAAACGCACCAATCCAGCAGAAATCGGCCCCCTTTCCAAGTCAAGAGAAAATAATGTTCAACCACCAAATATTTTTTATCTGGGGGATGTATTAATACTATATATTGTGTCCGAATCATTAATAATAACACTATCTGTTGATTTTTGGGCGCGGGGGATTCAAAAAGAAAACAGGATAAACCAAGGCAAAGGAAAGGGCGCCAGATATGAATGAATCTTTGAAGCTGTTGTCTGATTTGACGTATTACATGAAATATTCCAAATACATGCCGGAAAAAAAGCGGCGTGAAACATGGGCCGAAACCATCGAACGGAACAAGCAGATGCACCTGTCGCGCTTTCCCCAGGTCGCGGACAAGATTGAACGTGCCTATGAATTGGTATTGCAGAAAAAGATTTTGCCGTCCATGCGTTCCATGCAGTTCGGCGGGTATGGCATTTTCCAAAACAACGCCCGTATGTACAATTGTTCCGCCATCGGCATTGATTCGATTGCGGCGTTTTCAGATTTGTTTTATTTGTTGCTGTGCGGGTGCGGGGTTGGTTTTTCCGTGCGTCGCAACTTTATCGATAAATTGCCGGATTTCGCACCGCGCAGCGGGAATAAAAAAGTGTTCCGCCCCGAAGATTCCATCGAAGGTTGGGCCGATTGCACGCGCGAACTGTTTAATGCGTACTTTGTCACCGGTGATGATATCGAATTTGATTTGTCGTCCATCCGTCCAAAGGGCGCGCTGATTCATTCCAGCATGTGCGCCGCACCCGGACCAGAACCATTGCGCGGGACACTGAACAACGTTAAAAAATTGCTGGATGCGCGCATCGCGGCCGGTGCAACCCGTCTGACATCGCTGGATTGCTATGACATTTGCTGCTTTATTTCCGAAGCTGTTTTGGCCGGTGGCGTCCGCCGCAGTTCGATGATTTGTCTGTTCGACAAAGACGATGAATTAATGCTGCACGCCAAAGAAGGTGAATTCTGGACAGAAAATCCCCAGCGTGCGCTGGCCAATAATTCGGTCCAATTCGACCGCGCGTCAACCACCCGCGAAGACTTTGACAAGGTGTTCACTCAGTGCCAGAAATCCGGATGCGGTGAACCGGGCGTGGTGTGGACGAATGCGAACGACTGGTTGGTCAATCCATGCTGTGAAATTTCCATGCCGTCCAAGGGATTTTGTAATCTGACATCGGTCAACCTGGGCAGTGTCGAATCCCAAGCAGATTTTAACGAACGCGTTTATTACGCCGCGGTTTTGGGCACGTTACAGGCATCGTACACCGATTTCAAATACATCGACCCGAAATGGAAAGAAAATGCCGACGATATGGCGTTGATTGGCGTGTCGTTGACCGGTATCGCTTCGCATCCGGATTTGACCACACTGGATTTCGCGGCGGCTGTCGATGCAGTAAAACAGGGAAATTCCGATATTGCCAATGCCATCGGAATCAAAACGGCCGACCGTTTGACCACCATCAAACCGGACGGTACGGGGTCGCTGGTACTGGGGACGTCCAGTGGGATTCATCCGTGGCACGCGAAACACTATATCCGTCGTCTGCGCGTGAACAAGATTGAACCGCTGTATAATTATATGGTGGAAAATTTCCCGGATTTAATCGAAGACGAACAGATGAACCCGGACAAAAACGGCGTGATTTCCATGGTTATTCGCGCCCCCGATGGTGCGGTCACACGGCGTAATGAAACCGCGCTGCAATTCTTGGATCGTGTCAAATTCATGTTCGAAAACTGGATTGTGCCGGGACACGTGCGCGGGGAAAATTACAACAACGTGTCGTGCACATGTAACGTTAAGAACCACGAATGGGACGACGTGCGTGAATGGATGTGGGCGAACCGCGACAAATACACCGGCATTTCTTTGTTGCCGTATTCGGACGCGACATATATCCAGGCCCCGTTCGAAGACACAAACGAAGATGCGTATAAATCGTTTGCGGCAAACGTTCCGACACTGCATCTGGAAAGAATCGAAGAAGAAAAGAATTTCGTCAATTTCGGCGCAGAAGCCGCATGCCACGCCGGCGGATGTGAATTGGTCTGATGTTATGATGGGCGGGGGCCCACCCCGCCCGATAAAGCGGAGAGATAAAATGGCACTTATCACCACAAAGTCAGGCGACAAAGGGATGACCCAGTTAAACCCCGACCGCATGGCCAGCAAGACGCATCCCGTGATTGAAATCATGGGAACGATTGATGAATTGTCCTGTGCGCTGGGGGTGGCGGGGGATGCGTTTGATGACATCCAAACGTTTCTGTCGGAACTGATGGGATATTTTTATTATAAAAATGTGGATGAACGCCGCGTGGCGCAACATCTGTGGGAATTGGAAAACTATATCACCGGGCATAACAATTCCATCCCGCCGCACTTTATCAATCCGCGCGGATACGTATCCCTGGCGCGGGCGATTTGCCGGCGTTCGGAACGTCTGGTCGTCGCAATGATGGAAGCGGAACGTAATGCCTCGGACGCCGAAAAATACGGCATGAATCTGATTCCGGTTATCCAGTATTTAAACAGATTAAGCGATTATTTGTTCGTCAAAAGTTTTGAACGAACAGAAAGCCAGCCACAACTGTTTCGTGATGAAATGGCCAAGATGGCCGTTATGTAAAAAAACGCCCGTCGGGGCGTTTTTATTTTTTACCAAAATGTTTGCGCAGCGTGTCGTATGCGCCCGAAATCCGGGTGAATTTTTCCGCATTGCCCCCGGCTGTGTCGGGGTGGTGTTTTTTTGCCAATGCGCGGTAACGCGCCGCGATTTCACGCCACGATGCAGTGACGGGCAAATCCAAAACCTTTAACGCGGCGACAATTTGCGACGGAACGGATTTTTTCGGTGCCACATGGTCAAATGCCGCGCGGCCGGTTAAAAAATCGTTGATGAATTTGGCGTAATCCGCCGCATCGGTGTTGGCCTGGGTTTTGTCTTTCAGGGCCGCGCCGAATGTCTGTTTTTCCCAATCCGCTTCGATTTCATCGGGCGTCATGTCCGCGTAATAATTCCAATTTTTATTGTATTCGGCCGCGTGTTCCCGACAGAAAAACCAATAATCTTTTAAATCGCGCGATTTCGGGGCCCGGCATGTGCCGGCCTTGGTACATCCGGTGTGGTCGCATTTTTTTATCATGGTGCTAAAATTCCTTGTGTGCCAATGGGTGATGGGTTTGCACGGTGTCGATTAATCTGTCCGGCATCACGTGCGTATAAATTTGTGTGGTCGCGATATCTTCGTGCCCCAGCATGGTTTGTATCGCGCGCAGATTTGCGCCGCCAGCCAACAGATGGGATGCAAACGAATGGCGCAGAACGTGCGGACTGACCCGGGCGGGGTCAATGCCCGCCAACACGGCGCATTTCTTTAAAATCTTGAAAAATCCGTCGCGCGTGATGTGGCCGGATTTTCCGCTGGACGGGAAAACGTATTTTGCGCCAATCGCGCCCGGTGCCAATTGGGGCCGCATGTCCATCCATTTGCCAAGTGATGCTGCCGCCGCGTTGTGCATGGGGACGATGCGTTCCTTGGCCCCCTTGCCATGAATTAACAGGGCCCCGGGCAATATCCCCGACACCTGTAATTCGCACAGTTCCGATACGCGCAATCCCGACGCATAGACCAATTCCAGCATCGCGCGCAAACGCACCGCGTTGCGCACATCGCCCGCCGACGATATCAACAGTTCGATTTCATCCATCGTCAAATATTTCGGCAGGGATTTGTGCGCCTTGGGCACTTCCAGTGCGACGGCGGGGTTTTCGGAAATAATCTTTTCCAGCATCAAGAATTTGTAAAACCCGCGCAGGGCGGATGCCTTGCGCGCGATGGTGGTCGCACGGTCGGGCAGCCCCGCCAGATATGCGGCCAATGCGTCGGCGGATGCGGTCTTTAAATCCCCCAGGGCATCTTGGGCCTGGTGCAAATCGGTGCCGTATGATTCCAGCGTTTTTTGACTGCGTCCCTTTTCGGCCGACAACGCTTCTAAGAAAATGTCGATGTAATTCATGGATACAGAACGATTTCCGTCATGTGCTGGGTCGGTGCAAATGAAATAATCATCAGTGCCAAAACCACAACAACAATGGTCCAGACGATAATTTGATTGCGCGTGGTGTGCTTTTTCTTAATCGGCATGTTGGTCCCCCATAAATTAAATCGTGTCAAAACTGGCGATGAATGTTCCCGCCGCGGCAATGATAATCAGCGGTGGCGCAATAATTGCCAACAACGTCGGCAATGCCCCCGTCGCCCCCAGGGCGTTAAACATATTGACCAGAAAATACAGGCCAAAGCATGTGATAATTCCCAATCCAAATTTGACGCCAAAACTGTAATTGCGGCGCTGTTTTGTCTGGGAAAACGCGACGCCCAATGTCGCCATCGAAATCATCGTCAGCGGTAAAAACAACAGCGTCCACAGTTGGACCCAATGGCCGCGCATGGCCACGCCGATGCTTTCCATTTTCTTGATAAATCCGGGCAATTGCCAGAATGAAATCTGGTCCGGTTGCAGATACCGGTCCAACACCGTTTGCGGCGTCAGACGGGTGTGAATCGACCACGGGCCCACGGTGCGTGCGGCGTTCATGCCCCACATCTGGGCGCGGTCGGCCCCCAATCCATCGTCCGTCAGTGTCACCGCATCGGCGACAACACGCTGGGTCAATTTAAACTGTGCATTTTGGACAAAGATGGTCACCTGATTAAACGTCAGCTGGTTGTTGCCGACGTGCATGTCTTTGGCCTGCATCGTGATGTATCCGTTATCCGACGCTTCGCGCAGCCAGATGGCCCCGTCAACCAGTTTCAACTGATGCGCGGTGATGTTTTTACGGCTGATATTGACAGAATAGGGGTTAACCACCGTCGTCGCAAAAATCCCAATCAATGCCGCCCCCATCAGAAACGGCCGCGCCGCCTGGTACGGGGACAGACCGGCGCTGGATACAATAATGCTTTCCGTTGATTTTGTCAGGTTGTATGACGCCACCAGTGTCCCCATAAAAACCGCCAGCGGCAAAAACAGCGGCACATATTCCAGCAATCGCACCCACGATTCCATCAGTGCCGCCCCCAGCGTCGGGTTCGACGGCAGACGTTCCACAAACGTCACGGCGAAAATAATGCCGCCAACCACCAGCATGACCAGGCCAACACCGCTGAAAAAACGGCGCATTAAAAATCGGGTTAAAATCGTAAATCTGAACATATTCAAAAGTATAGCCTGTTGAATTGACAATTGCAAAATTAAAATGAATACTGTTATCATAAGCAAAATCAGGAAAGAAAATAAGGTTTATATTATGGAAAAAAAGCCGATTTCGCGCGCTGGGTTTGACGCGCTTTTGAAAGAATTAAAGGATTTAAAGGAGGTACAGCGTCCCCAAATTCTGGAAGTGGTCCAGTGGGCCCGGTCGCTGGGGGATTTGTCTGAAAACGCCGATTACAGCGCGGCCAAGGAAAAACAACGCCAAATTGACAAGCGGATTGCCTTTATCGAAGGGGTGGTCGAAAACGCGTCTGTGATTGATATTGATAGTCTAAGCGGGGACCGCGTTGTCTTTGGCGCCATGGTCACCGCCGAAGACGAAGACGGCAACCGTATGCAGTGCCGGATTTTGTCGGATATTGAATCCGACGGGCGCGCGGTTATTTCGTGCACATCGCCGGTCGGGCGCGCATTGATTGGCAAATGTGTCGGCGACACGTGCGTGGTGCGTCTGCCGTCGGGCGAACGCGAATATGAAATCTTGGATGTAAAGTTTAAAAATTAAGTCCCCCCCATGTCCGTACGCGTATTGCCCGAATTTCTGATTAACCAAATTGCCGCCGGCGAAGTGGTCGAACGTCCTGCGTCGGTGGTCAAAGAATTGGTGGAAAACGCGCTGGACGCGGGGGCGGACCAAATCATCGTCGATGTCGCCGACGGCGGCCGCACGATGATAAGCGTGATTGACAACGGATGCGGGATGTCGCGCGAAGATTTGGAAAAAAGCGTTACCCGCCATGCAACGTCCAAATTGCCCGATGACGATTTGTTGAACATTACATATATGGGCTTTCGCGGCGAAGCGTTGCCGTCCATCGCGTCCGTGTCCGATATGACGATTGATACATGTCAGACGGGGGCGGCGCACGGGTGGCGTCTGGATTGCAATACCATGGACACACGCCCCAGTGACTGGGACGCGGGGACGCGCATTCGGGTTGCAAATTTGTTTGCCAAAACCCCCGCACGTTTAAAGTTTTTACGGGCCGACCGCGCGGAAATGATGTCGGTTGTTGATGTTATCAAACGGTTGGCGATGGCGCGGCCCGACGTTGGATTTACGCTGAATAACAAATGGCGTTACCCAAAAAATCAGGATATGGCCGACCGCATTGTGGCGGTGATGGGCGACGATGTGTCGGGGCGCATGCTGGACGTGGATGCGGTGTCGGCATCGAATGCAACACTGGGGCTGCGCGGGTTTATATCGGAACCCACGCTGCGCCGTGCGTCATCGGTTGATCAGTATTTGTTCGTCAACGGCCGCCCGGTCAAGGACAAGGTTCTGGTCGGGGCGCTGCGGGCGGCATACATGGATGTGATGCACGCGCGTGAATTCCCGCTGTGCGCATTGTATCTGACGCTGGATGCGCGTTCGGTGGACGTTAATGTTTCCCCCGCCAAGACCGAGGTTCATTTTCTGGAACCCGCCCACGTGCGTGGATTTATTATCAAAACATTGCGCGATGCGCTGGCCCGCACCATGACGGCCGAAACCCCGCACCCGGCAGCCGACGCCATGTCTGTGGCGGCTCCGCGTCCCGCCGCCCAGCATTTTGAAATCCCGTTTGCCACGCCAATGGTTGGCGCCGTGCATTCGCCCAAAATGCGTCCGTCATTTAACATTTTTGGTGGTGGTGCTGTATCAACATCCCCGGCGCCGCGCGCGGCGTCCCCCCGGGATGATACGCCACAATTTGGCGCGGACGCGTCGGATATGGTCGCGCCCACAGCAACAGTGTCGCAAACGCCCGCGCCCGACGATGCGGCATTGCATCCGCTGGGCCATGTGATTGGTCAGTTTGGCAATAAATACATTCTGGCCGAATGCACGGACGGATTTGTTATCGTGGACCAGCATGCGGCCCATGAACGTATCACGTACGAACACCTGCGCACCCGTTCGATAAAGGTGCAACCATTGTTGACGCCGATTGTGGTCAATCTGCGCGCCGAAGATGTGGCGGCCGTTTTGACGGTTGCGGACGAAATGCGCGCATGCGGATTGCATCTGGATGCGTTTGGTGACGACGCCATCGCCATTTTTGAAAAGCCCGCAGACTGGGACCTGGACTGGGCGGCGGTACTGCGCGCCGTCGCGGACGAAGTCGCCGCATACGGCCATTCGTCACAGCTGCATGAACGATTGCATTTAAAGTTGGCCAATTACGCCTGTCACCGGTCTGTGCGCGCGGGGCAAAAGCTGAATCTGGAACAGATGGACGCATTGCTGCGCGATATCGAACGCACCACCCGCGCGGGCCAGTGTAATCACGGGCGCCCGGTGTATAAAATCATTCCGGTTGCCGACCTGGACGCGATGTTTGAACGCATCTGAAAACACTAACTATTTCCTTTACACTTCGCCATTTTTTTACTATTGTGAAGCCATAATAAAGTAAAGGAGATTTCATGAACGACGTTGCAAACGCCACAATTGATACCGTGGCGCAGACAAACCCCGGTGGTGACATTTGGGGCATGGTTGTGTATTGCCTGGTGGTGCTGGGGATTTTGTATCTGTTTATGGTGCGCCCCAATAAAAAGCGTATGGCCGAATACCAGAAAATGCTGGATTCCCTGGCGGTGGGCAACCGCGTGATGGCGGCCGGCATTTACGGCACGATTAAGAAAATTGGAGATAAAACCATCGAACTGGAAATCGCCAAGGGTGTTGTTATCGAAGTCAGCAAAACAGCTGTCGCGGGTGTGGAAGAAAAAGCAAAAGCATAAGGGTAGAGTGATATGTTTAAAAAGCTGGCCATTATTTTTATCGCCGTGTTTGGCGTTTTGTTGGCGGTGCCGACCATGGTGCCGTCCGCGGCGCGTTATTTTCCGTCCTGGGTCCGGCCGATTCCGTTGGGTCTGGATTTAAAGGGCGGCGCCCAATTGTTGCTGGAAGTTGACACCAAAACCATGTTCCAGGAAAAATCCGCGCAATTGTACGAAGAAACGCGCGCGGCATTGATTGACCGGGACAAGGGGGTTGTCCGTTATTCCAATCTGCGCAACATCGACGGCACCGTGTCGTTCGTTGTCCGTGACAGTGACGATGTATCCCGTGCCAAGGGCCGGTTGAAAAGCGTGCTGGGCAACACGGTTGACATTGAATCTGACGGGCGGACGGTAACGCTGTCTTATTCGGAAAAACAGCGCGACGAAATGGTGTCGGACGCGCTGTCGCGCAGTATTGAAATTGTGCGTCGTCGTATCGATGCGCTGGGGACCAAGGAACCGTCCATCCAAAGCCAGGGCGGGAAATACATCCTGATTCAATTGCCTGGCGTGGACAATCCCGAACATATCAAAGAATTGATTGGCCAAACCGCCAAGATGACATTCCATCTGGTCAACGAAGGCGTGTCCCCAACCCAGATTGAAACCGGTCGCGCGCCGGCGGGAACGGAATTCTTGCCGTATATGGACGCCCCGGACCAGCGAATTGCAGTTTATAATCGGGTGGAAGTTTCCGGCGAAAGCCTGAAAGATTCCCAGGCGGATTTTGACCAGAACAACATGCCGGTCGTAACCACGTCGTTTGACGCGGCGGGCGCACGACGCTTTGCCAAATTGACAACCGAACACGTTGGCGAACGGTTCGCCATTGTTCTGGACGGCAAGGTTTTGTCGGCGCCGACCATTCGTGAACCCATCCCGGGTGGCCGCGGTCAGATTTCGGGCGGATTTAATTTACAGGGGGCCAAAGACCTGGCTGTGTTGCTGCGGTCGGGGGCATTGCCGGCGCCGCTGTCGGTTATCGAAGAACGCACCGTTGGCGCGGGGCTGGGGGCGGACACCATCGCCGCCGGTAAAATCGGGTCTGCGGTTGGCGTCTTGTTCGTGATGATTTTCATGATTGTTTTCTATCGTCGTTTTGGCGTGATTGCAGACATCGTCCTGTTGGTCAATTTGGCCATGATTATCGGTGTGTCCGCACTGTTTGGTGCAACGCTGACACTGCCGGGGATTGCGGGGATTGTGTTGACGCTGGGGATGGCGGTGGACGCAAATATCTTGCCGTTTGAACGCATTCGTGACGAAGTGCGTGCCGGCAGTCCCACATTGCGTGCGGTTGACAACGGGTTCCATCGTTCGACCAAAACCGTTATGGACGGAAACCTGACCAATTTGATTTGTTCATTGATTCTGTTCCAATTTGGGGCCGGTCCCATCCGCGGGTTTGCGGTGACACTGTCCATCGGGGTGGCAACAACGCTGTTCACATGCCTGTTGCTGTCGCGCGTCTTGATTGATTTCTATATGGACGGCCGGAACAAGAAAATCGGATTTATCAAAGAATAAGTGCCCGCAGTAAAGGAGTATTTAATATGAAACTGCATTTTATGAAATATCGCAAACTGTCGTACTGGATTTCGGGTATCCTGGTGGCGCTGTCGATTGTGTCGCTGTCCACGCGCGGTTTGAATTACGGGATTGACTTTGCCGGCGGCATTTCAATGGAAGTAACGCCCGTGGCCGCCGGTTACACCATCGACAAAATGCGCGGCGTGCTGGCCCAGTATAGCCCCGAATTGCAATCGGTGGACGGCAATTCGATTTTGGTTCGCGTCGGTCTGCCAAAGGGGGCCACAGACGCCCAGCAAAACGAACGCGTTCGTGAAATCAAAAACATCCTGGGGGATAATGTCACATATTCCCAGGTACAAATCGTTGGACCCAAAATCGGCGGCGAATTGGTCCGCGGCGGGATTTTGGCCATCTTGGTTTCGTTCGTGCTGATGAGTGTTTATATCTGGATTCGTTACCGCGGGGGATATGCGGTCGGGTCATTTGTGTCGTTGGTTCTGGACTTTATTTTAATGTTCGGATTCTTTTCGGTCGCGGGCCTGGAATTCAATCAGACGTCCATTGCGGTTATCTTGATGGGGATTGGATATTCCATTAATGACAAGGTTGTAAATTACGACCGCATTGATGAAAATATCAAAAAGTATCACAAGATGCCCATGACCGAATTAATCGATTTGTCCATCAACGAAATGTTTCGCCGCACCGTCATGACCAGTGTGTCCACCATTCTGGCGATGGTCGGGCTGTATATGTTCGGGGGCGCAATGCTGCAAGAATTTGCTGTCGCAATGACATTTGCCATTGTGATGGGAACACTGACCAGTATTTATATCTCTAATGTGATTCTGTATCATTTTAATCTGCGCGAAACGGAATATTAAACAACGCCGCTTCTAACACAGGGGGGAATGCAATGCGATTGATTGGATTATTTTTCTGGGCAATTGTTGCGTGTACATGCGGGGCGCCGGCGCGCGCCGCAGACCTGTTCCATCCGGATGAACCGGTCCAGGATGGATTAAATGTGTTTGATGTGTCGGCGGTCTTTGCCGATATTTACAAAAAACTGGACAGCGTCAGCTGGGCCGGCAAAGACGTCAATGTCGCCATCGAAAGCCTGGAAAAATTGAATCCAGATGCGCATATCGCCGCGACCGACGATCGTGTGGTCTTGGTCTGGCGCGATTCCATTATTGCAAATTACCCGCGTCCGGCGGCCCGCGACTGGGACGGTTTTGGCCAGATAACAACCGCATTGCTGTTGAAAATGCGCGCGCATGACGCGGCCCTGCGCGCCGCCAGCGAAAGCGAAATGTATCAAATCGTGGTTGACAGCCTGATGCGGGGCGTAGATGAAAATGGCCGGTATATTTATTCGCGTGCGGCCGAAATGTCCGAAGACCGCCGCATTCTGACCAGTGTGGGGCTGGAAGGGGCGCGCGACGACCATGGCAATTTCCGCATCACCGGCGTGTACAAGGGCGCCCCCGCAGACATTTCCGGGATTAAGGTTGGCGACATCATCGCTGAAATCAACGGCACGCCCGTGCCCAAAATGTCGGATGCAGATTTGGCGTCTGTGATGGCCGGATTTAATTCGGGCACGTCCAAGATTGCATTGCTGACACCGACCGGCACGCGCAACATTGTTTTGCGCCGTGCGACAATTGTGTTGGCCGATGCGGACGTGGTGCATCGCCGCGGGAACGGGGACAATCCGGGATTGCTGGAAATCATTGTGCACCGCGTGTCGGACGGGGCGGTTGCGATTGTGAACGAAGCGTTGGCGCAATACGGGGACGCGGTTTCGGGGATTATTTTGGATTTACGCAGTGCGGCCGGCGATGATGAACGCGCGGCGGCCAAACTGGCGGGGTTGTTTGTTGGGGCGGTGCCGGTTATGCGCATCGTTGAAACCGCCCGGGCCGAAGTTGAAGTTGTCCCCGGCGGTCGCGCCGTGACCCAAACACCATTGGTCGTATTGGTGTCCAATATGACACGCGGCACCGCCGAAGCCATCGCCGCCGCATTATACGAAAACGACCGCGCGGTTTTGGTCGGAACGCCCACCGCGGGCAGTTCGCGCATCGCAACCCGCATTGATTTGGAAAACGGCGGGGCGTTGGAATTGCTGAACAAATCCATCAAAACGGGGACCGGTCGCGCAATTGACGGGCGGGGCATCTTTCCGTTGGTATGCCTGTCCAATATCCGAACCGCCGGGCAACAGGATGCGTTTTTCCTGAACGTGGTTAATAATGATTTCCGTGCCCAGGATTTTAACCGCGCCGATGATGTGCCGACGGCCGATATTCGTCGCGGATGTCCGTCGATTACCAGTGGCGCCGACGAAGACGCATTGGCGACCGCCGTTGCGGTCAAAATTTTGACGGACAAGAAAGTCTATAACAAATTAATTTCGCAATAACAGGGCAGGTTGGGGGAACCAATGTTTTTAAGACAAAATAATACAATTAAATGGCGATTACTGGGCGTGGCGACAATTGTCACGGCGGTGCTGTGCGCGGCCGGGATTGCATGGTTTGACCGGCCGTTATTCCTGTTTATGCGTCAATTTGATTGCGCGGCCTTTCGCGTGATGGCCCATATTTTCCAGGCCAAGGCGTGGTTGATTGTGACCGCCATTTTGGTTGGTATGTTTTATATTAAAAAGGCCCTGAAATCAAAGCCAAAATTCAGAAATGACAGAAATCGGTTCAGCTTGGTGACGTTTTATGCAGATTTTCTGCAAAAAACAAAGACAAGTTACGCGTTTTTTATATTTTGCTCTATCGTGTCGGCATGCCTGGTTACCGGCGTGATAAAGATTGTTGTCGGTCGCGCCCGTCCCATTTTTTACGAAGCGTTGGGACTTACCGGATTTTTTCCGTTTAACACCGAATGGGCATTTAATTCCATGCCATCGGGTCACACGACGGCAACGTTTGCGGCATTGGTGATGATGGGGATGTTGGCGCCCAAGATAAAGTGGTTCACGTGGACGCTGGCGATTACGGTTGGGCTGTCGCGTGTTGCGGTCGGCGCGCATTGGCCGACGGACGTTTTAATCGGGGCCTTTGTCGGTATGGTGATGGCCGATTTTGTCAAAGCGACACTGAAAAAATATCTGATTTAAACGGGCGCCCCATGCGGGGCGTCTTTTTATGACGAAAGGTCTGTGCTTTTATCTTTTTTTGTGATAAAATTGCAATCATGGAAAATCAAGCAAAGTTTTTACCGGAACGTGTTTCCGGCGCGTTAAAGAATCTGGTGATGCGCGCGGTGGGCGGCGCATTGTTGGGGTTGGGGATATGGTTGGTCTGGGGGTTGTTTTGGCATGACCCGTACCTGGATGGATTTGCCGCTGCCAGTACGTTCGGCCCCCAGGGATTTATCGGACAAATCGTTGGGCCGGTGCGCTATGTCATTGGGTTTGTGCCGGCGCTGTTTTTATTTTTATGCACCGCGCGGTTTGGATTATCGCTGGCGATGGGGTGGGGCGAAGAACGCGCACCCGAATACAATTTGCTGCGCGGGTTTATTGCCGTCTGTGCGGGCGCGGCCGGTTTTGGATTGATTGCGCCGCGCATGACGCTGGGCGGGATGATGGGCGCAATTGTCGCATCCGACGTCGGGGCCGTTATGGGCCCGTGGGGTGCGTTGGTCGGATTGCTGGCACTGGGGCTGTTTGTGGTGCTGGGCGGGGTGATATTACATATTAAGTGGGCGCATGTGACCCAGTGTCTGCGCGCGGTGATGCGTGCGTTACGCTGGACGTTGTCGGTGTTCCATTTGACGCGCCCGGCGTCGGCCCAATACGCGTCGGACGATGATGCGGATGACGACGCGGCCGATGACAACGACGCCACAGATGATACAGATGATGAAAATGCGCCGTCGTCGGATACTGCGGACGCACCCGCGCCGCGCCGTCGTCGCAAATTATTGGCCCGACGCCGCACAACCGCGATTGCGGCGCCATCACCGGCGGCGGCATTGAATAACGCGGACGGGGATGCGCATGAATACGAATTGCCCGACCCGATGTTCCTGGAAAAATCGTCGTTTGGCAAAAACATTGTCACCCCGGAATTAAAGCGTAATGCCGTTGCACTGGAAGCGCACTTTGAAGAATTTGGCGTCTATGGCAAGGTGGCGGGCATCAAACCCGGTCCCATTGTCACACTGTATGAATTTGAACCCGACACCGGGATGCGCATCGCGAAAATCACCGACACGGTCAAGGATATGACCCGCGCCATGGCGACCGAAAACATCCGTATCGCGCATATTCCGCGCACGAATTATATCGGGGTGGAAATGGTGAACCTGAACCGCCAGACGGTGCGTTTCCGCGGCTTGGTTGAAAATCCGACATTTGTGAATTCCAAATATCGCATCCCGCTGTCGCTGGGGGTGGATATCGGCGGCAATCCCATGTACTTTGATTTGGCGAAAATGCCGCACATGCTGATTGCGGGGCGCACGGGGTCCGGGAAATCCGTGTTCGTGCAATCGATTATTATGTCGGTGCTGTATCATTTCACGCCGGATAAGTGCAAGTTAATGATTATCGACCCAAAGGGGGTTGACTTTGGATTCTGGGACGATATCCCGCATCTGATTACGCCGGTTGTGAAACTGGATGCGAATGCGGCCGTCAACGCATTGAAATGGTCGGTCCGTGAAATGGAAGAACGGTATAAACAATTGCAATTCATGGGCGTCCAGAATATCGAAGGGTACAATGAAATGGTCGCCAAAAAACGCAATGCGGGCGAAATCATGACGCGCCAGGTGGCCGTCGGCACGGACCCGGAAACGGGCGCGCTGGAATTCGAAACCCAAGAAGTCGATTTGTCCGACATGCCGTACCTGGTTATCATCATCGACGAAGTTGCCGATTTGATGGGTGTCGCGCGCAAGGATGTAGAAGCCTGTGTCCAGCGTTTGGCGCAAAAGGCACGTGCGGCCGGTATCCATTTGGTAATGGCGACCCAGCGTCCGGATGCGACCACCATCACCGGCGTTATCAAGGCGAATTTCCCGACCCGCGTTTCGTTCCAGGCGCGCAGTAATATCGACAGTATGACGACCCTGGGGGAAAAGGGGGCGGAACAATTGCTGGCGTGCGGGGACATGTTATTCAGCGAAGCCGGCCGCGTGCCGGTGCGTATCCACGGCGCATTTATTGATAATGATGAAATGACGCGCGTGGCGGATTTCTTGCGGTCACAGGGCGAACCGGAATTTGCGTCGGGCGTTACCGACGGTGATGACGGTGGTGCCGCCGCCGCGTCCATTCCCGGCATGCCCCCGTCCAAGGGGGACAAAGACGCCGACCTGTACACCCAGGCCAAAGAATGCGTCATTCGTGATAAAAAGCCCACGATTTCATACATCCAGCGCCGATTGGGGGTCGGATATAACAAGGCCGCCACATTCATGGAACGGATGGAGGCCGAAGGCATCGTCAGTGCCCCCGACGCCAATAACAAGCGGCACATTTTATAAGATAAAACACCGGCAATCGCCGGTGTTTTTTATACTTTTTTGCGGCACCGTTTTGTGATATAATATTTCACAAAAGGAGAATTTAAATCATGAAAAAGCAAATGTCTTTGTTTATCTGGGCGGTCGCGGTTTTCGGAATGTCCCCGGTATGGGCGGCCACAAATTCCGGCATGCGCGCCGCGTCCAGTGCGGATTTGACCGGTGGCCCGGCCACCCGCACGCGCCAGAACGTGAATTATCAGAAATACGAAACACGCACATCCACGCGCACATATGATATGAAAGATGCGGGCGATTTGTATTACACCGCCCCGACCAAGCGCAGCGCGCTGTATAAACAATACGACAATTCGGGTCGCAATGGCGCCGCCAATGTCCGCATGACACGCGCGGAAACAACGCGCACGGCCGCCCGCCGCAAATATTATCTGGCGCATCCGTTCTTTCAGCCGTTACAGGGCAAGTTCGGGTCCATTACGGATTTGTCTTATAACATGAATTCGTATGATATGGCGTTCAGTAATCCGACATCTATTATCCACGACGCCAATGGCAACGCATTGACATTGAACGAAGCGTCTGGCAAATGGGATATGAAGCAGTTTTCGATCAAAGAAGATTTCAGCTATGGCATCACGGATCGTATCGCGGTTTTGGCCATGCTGAAATACGATGTGTCCAAGTACAAGTTTGAATGGTCCAACGGTCCGGATGACAAAATGGATGACAACGGTCTGAACATGTTCGGGGCGGGGGCACAGTGGCGCTTTGTCGATAATGATAAATGGATTGCGACATTGTCCGGTTATTATCAGCATCAAAAAGATGTGTCCGATAACGTTATCTTGGATATCAAGGGCGGATACAAATACGGCAAATCCACAATTTATGGATTGTTGCGCGGTTGGTATGTTGATTTGGACGGCAACGCATATGGTAACGGCGTCAGCGGCAAAGACGGCGAAGGATATGATGCAACAATGTTTGTCGCATACAAAACCAACACCGACAACGCCATGTATGTCGAAGGGGGCGTCGGCGTGTTCAGTGTTCTGGACGAAGACTGGACATTAAATGTCGAAGGGATTTTTGGCAATTACGATTGGCATAACCAGGCCAGCCTGAAAGCCGCCATCGGATGGCAGCCCAACGATTGGTTCGCATTGAATCTGTATGCGAAAACGGCCATCTATGACAGCGCCGATGACAAGAATCTGGAATTCTATTACTGGCGTGCAAACACGTTCAGCGCCGATGGTGCGCCGTTGACGGGTCTGTCACGCTTTGGCGATGCCAAGGTTGACAAGTATTCCGAAACCAATATCGGCGTACAGGCAATCTTTTATTTCTAAGAACACGAAAATTCGTGTCACGCGTTGCGCCCCGATAACCGCCATGTGCGGGCGGGGCGCAAACGAAATTGTTCGGCATAGGATTAAAGAGAGAGAAACACATGCGCATTACACATAAAATTTTATCTGTTGGGTTTGCCGCCGTTTTGGGCGTCATGGGATTTTCCCCGGTGCGCGCGGCGGACAACGATACCAATGACCCGATGTACCGTTTGGCATTGGGCGAAGTTTTATCACAAACATCCGTTTCGTTCTGGGACAGCACACTGCGTCTGGGTCAGGATTTTTCATACGGGTTCAGCAATCGGTTTGCCGCCGGAATCAATGCACATTACCAATTTGACTTTGACGGGGACGAAGACGGATTTTCCAACATCGATGTCGGTGGGAATTACCGTCTGTCGGGGCCGTCGGACAACAGTTCGCGCATTATATCCGATTTGTTGTTTGGTTTGAAATTCGGGGGCAGTTCGCATGTCCGCACACCTGAATACGCCGACACCATTTATTATGCCGGGGTGCGCGCGGGGCGCCAATGGGCGGGATTGACGCTGGCCGCGACGGTCAAGACCAGCTGGATTTTCGACAACGACCGCGGCATGGCATATATCGATTTAACGCCAGAGGCTTATTTTCGCATCAACCCGAATTGGCGGCTGGGCGGGGGATTTATGTTCCGCAAGGCGACGCGCCCCCATTACGACCAGGAATGGATTGATTTCAAGGTTATTCGCCAATACGGCCGCACACAATATTTGGCCCATGTCGATTATGAATTCGAAAGCAACGAAGCCCAAATCGGCACGCGCGTGAATATTTTATTCTGATGCTTGTTTTTATCGGGCGGGCGTACCCACAGTGTGGGGCGCCCCTATTTTACGCAAAAGATAAAATTGACAATTTTAAATTTTAGTGTAAATATATTGCCCATGACTGAAAAAATAATTTTTGTTTTTCCCGGCCAGGGTGCCCAGTATGTCGGCATGGGGCGGGGGATGTATCGCGATTACGCGGTGGCCCGTTACACATTGGAACAGGTGGGGGATATTGCCCACCGCGACATTCGCAAGATTTCCCTGGATGGGCCGGAATCGGAATTAAACACGCCGGAAAATACGTCGTTGGCGACGTTCGCGCAATCGGTTGCGACCGCGCGCGTGATTGAACACGAATTTGGCATGCCTTTGCATGCCATAGCATATGCTATGGCTGGCCATTCAATGGGGCAGTATTCTGCGCTGCATTGTGTTGGCAGTTTGGCCATCGGCGACGCTGTCCGCATGTTGGCGGCGCGCAGTGCCTATATGGGATTTGCCAGTGTCAAAGATGCCGGAATGGCGGCAATCGTCGGCATGGATCATGATAAATTGATGTATGTGATGCGCACGGCCGACGCCACGGGATATGCGGAAATTTCCAATCACAACGCGGTTGACCAATTTGTTGTCAGCGGCCAGCGCGTCGCGTTACAGGCCATTGTGGACAACGCCCTGAAAAACGGGGCGCGTCTGGCCAAAATATTGAACGTGTCGGTGCCGGCGCATTGCGCACTGATGCAGCCGGCGGCGGACCAGATGCGTATTTTGGTGGATAAAATTCCCGTGGACAGCCCCAAAACAAATTGGTTTTCCAATCAAACCGGCAACGTTATGTCCAACCCCCAAGATGTCAAGGACGCCCTGGTGGATCAATTGACGCACGGCGTGCGCTGGTATGAAATTATGCAGAATTTCCCAGTATATAATATTACCCAGGCGTATGAATTGGGGCCGGGGACAACACTGTCGCGGTTAATCCGTCGTGCGGGCGTTGGGTGCAACGCATGGCATACCGATGGTGGGACCAATCTGCGTGATGTGTTGGCGGCGCTTTCAAATCATTTGTCGCGATAATTGAAACTTATTTTTTATTGCGAAACGTGTCCCAGTATTCCAAACGTTTCTTAATTTCGCGTTCAAAACCGCGTTCGATGGGCTGATAAAATTTGCGGCGCGGCATCGTTTCCGGAAAGCAGTTTTGACCACTGCACCCCGATGCCGTGTCCGGGTCATAGACATATCCGGCACCGTATCCCATATTTTTCATCATCTTGGTTGGGGCGTTTAAAATATGCTTTGGCGGCATCAGACTGCCCGTTTCGCGGGCGGCGGCGTATGCGGCCTTTTGCGCCTTGTAATTACCAACGCTTTTGGGGGCGGTCCCCAAATAAATGACCAATTGCGTCAGTGCCAGGTCCCCTTCTGGGCTGCCCATGCGTTCATAAATCTGCCACGCGGCCAATGCCATTTGCATCGCGTTCGGATCGGCCAGACCCACGTCTTCCATGGCAAAGCGCGTCAGGCGGCGGAATAAATACATCGGGTCTTGGCCGGATGTCATCATGCGCGCGGTCCAATACAGCGCCGCATCCGTATCGGATGCGCGCAGTGATTTGTGCACGGCCGATATCAAGTTGTAATGTTCGTCGCCCGACCGGTCCGACAGCGGCGCGCGTTTTTGTACCGCCGCGTCCAGTCCGTCCGCGTCCAGGTCGGTTTTGAATCCGGCCGACATCAGGTATTCAACCGTGTTCAGCAAGAACCGCGCATCCCCGTCCGCCATCTGTGCCAGGTGCGTGCGCGCCGCCGCGTCCAGCGGCAATTTGGCATCCAAAAATTTTTCCGCCCGCGACATCAGTGTTAATAAATCTTCGCTGGACAAACCCTGTAACACGCCAACGTGGCACCGCGACAGCAACGCGTTGTTCAAATTAAAACTGGGGTTTTCTGTCGTCGCGCCGATAAAGACCACCGTCCCGTCTTCCAGGTATGGCAACAGCGTGTCCTGTTGCGTTTTGTTAAAGCGGTGGATTTCATCAATAAATAACAAAGTGTTGCGGCCAATGTCGCGGTTCATACGCGCGACTTCCATCGCCTTTTTAATATCCGCCGTGCCGGAAAAGACCGCCGACATCGGCATGAATTCCATATCGACCGAATTGGCCAGCGCGCGCGCAATGGTCGTCTTGCCGCATCCGGGCGGGCCCCATAAAATCAAGTTGGATAATTTCCCGCCGTCAACCATTCGGCGCACCAGCCCGTTTTCCCCCAACAGCGCCGTCTGACCCACGACATCGTCAATGGTGGCCGGCCGCATTAAATCGGCCAGCGGTCGCGAAGATGCAGGGGTGTCTTTCATTCGGTTTTACTTTGCTTTTATTTGGGTTTGATTTGTGGTATAATTTATCATAGTACAAAAAAGTAAAAAACAAAATGAAAAATAGCGAATTTACTTTGGCGGTGGCAAATCTGGCGGCCGCGGCCATTGCGGCCAATCCCGGGCTGTCGATGGCGGATGCGGTGCGCGATGCGACCGAAATTCTGCGCGGGGCATCGGCAACGCCGGAACAAATCAAAAATTCGGTCCGGGCGGACAAGATTCAGTGTCTGGAAGACGGGACGTGGCACGTCATGCTGCGCCGATATATCCGGCGTAAATTTAATATGACGCCCCAGCAATACCGGACAAAATGGGGATTGCCCGATGATTATCCCTTTGTTGCGCCGAACTATGCCAGGGCGCGTTCGAAAATCGCCAAGAAAACAGGATTGGGGAAAAACAAGTCATGAAATCCGTTGCCAAAACAATCAGTTTGAAACAAACCGACATGGCCCAGTTTTTTGCGTGGGCGTCGCGCCGCATGAATGACATTGGCGACCGCGCTGTGCGCCGGGGACGACTGACACTGATGATGGGGCTGTATATGCTGGGGATGAATTACACCGCGCACAATGATATTGCACCGCGCGCCCCCGCGGACGAAACCGCAATCGAAGTGGCCGTGGCGCACGCGGTACCCAAAATCACCGTCGGTGATACTTATGGTCAATTTTTATCGACCGCCCACCAGGTGACGCCGTATCTGGTTGGATTCCTGGCCACGACCGAAGGGTTCGAACTGTCCCCGTATCAGGACAGCCGTGGATTTTGGACCATTGGCATCGGCAACCGCACAACACCGTGGGGTGGGGCGGTTGGCGCGCACACCGGGCGATTAACCCCGGCCCAGGCATACGAAACTGCGCGTTGGCATTTGGAAGAAAAAGAAACATATATGGTTATGTATGCCGTCATGTGCGAATATTGTCCCGATTTGACGGTGGGTGAATTTTTGGGACTGGCGTCATTTGTGTATAACGGGGGGCCGCACATGTTGGAACCGGTATTGCCCGAACGGGGCGTACCGGCCGATGTGGCGGCCGCAAACCGTGCGGCCAACAACGCGTGCAGTTCGCGTTGGTGGGCCCTGCGCCAGACGTTTCGGACGCAGCGTGACGCGTTGGATGCCGATACCGTACATGAATTGTTTGCAAAATATCCCGTCCAATCATTCGGCAGTGTTTTAACCGCACTGCGCAATGGGTTGCGCGGGCGTGAATTGGCAAACAATTTGGCGAATTATTTGCGCGCGGGCAAAAGTGAATCCGCCGGGCTGGTTTGGCGCCGCTGGCTGGAAGCGTGCCTGGTGTCGGGCGATATCAAACCCGCCGACATTGCCAAATGCCCGATGGGTGGCGGATGGGCGTTTATGAAGTATGCCCAGGCCCGGGGCCAAAAACTGATTGCCGATAAGAAAATTAATTTTGATTTGGCGCCCATGTTCATTGAATGGGTTCAGCGGCCCATGGCGTATGATGCGCGGTCGGGTGAATTTGTCGCGCTGGGGAATTTGCAGTCGGTGGAATCCGTGATGCCGACCGATGTCGCCGAAGTGTTGCGTTCCGGTGAAATCAATTTAACGCGTTCGCCGCAATTTGAATATTACGCCGATGGCAAGGCGGACGCGCCAAAGAAAAAACAATTTAAAAAGGGTGGTGAACAAATTGCCCAGGCGGGCATCACCACACAAACGCCGCGCGTTGATTTATCACACGACGACAGAATTTAAACCATCCGGTTGGGGGAATTGAAATATGGCAAAAAAAATGACACAAAATGATAAATTTGGGCGGCGCGCAACATCAGAATTTTTTCGTTTTTTGATGTGGACGACCAAATACGCGTTGTGGGACAATCATGTCACGCGCGGGCTGGAAAAAAAATTTGCCAATATGTCTGTTGGAAAAAACAGCGCGGGCGGGGATAAAAAATTTTCATCCTTTGTCAAACGTAACCCCAATTTGTCGGGGCATGTGGTGTATTACACAATGCTGGCGATGTTGGCGTATGGCGCAGACCGCGTCCATGACGATGAACATGACGGCGCGGTCAATTCCACCGAAATCACAACCGATGCCCACGCGGTCCCGGCCACCCAGCCCAAAATAATGACGGACGCGGACGTGAAAAAAATGCTGGATACGCATTGGTATGAAATCGCCGTCGGATTAACAGAATTAGAAACATATCGCGCGACGCCCGTTGTGCATCGCGGGGAACGCCGGCCGACAAATGGGTTGGGGGTAACGTGGACGTATCGGCGCGGGGCGGATGGTCGCATTACGCAAACCGCCAATAATTCAAAAACACCCGCCCGCACATTTGACCAGAATTATGAACAGGTTCGCATGCACCTGGAATATGAAACTTTGCCCAAACTGGCGCGGATTGCGCGCGACACAAATGTGGATGAACGCATGGCGGTGGCGTTGATTTATGCGGGGTATCAGCGTCTGTCCGATATGTCGGGCATTGCCCAGCGCGCAAGCACCGCCCAAACCCCGCAACAGGTGGCCGACGCATTTCAATATTTCCATAACATGCCGAAAAAGTATAAATATGGATCGTTAAAGCGGCGGTGGGTTTGCGCGGCCTATGCCGTGGGGGCAATCACGGCGGATGATTTGCTGAAAATGTCGCGCGACGCGTTTTCAGCACTGGAAGTGAACAATATCTATCGCAACGGACATTTTCTGTTGGGGGCTGAAACGGTCAAATTTGTATTAAGCCGCACCAACAAAAACGAAAGTGTTGAAACATTCCTGGCCGGGTTCCCGGCGGGTCAAAAAATACTGGCCGGGAAACAACAGAAAGTCTTTGAACCGTTTTTAAATATGGCAATGGATGTGGTGGCGGACGCGGGGATTGAAAAATCAATGCGGTCGCTGAACGGTGGGGAACAACTGATGCGCCAGAAAAAATATGCGGATGCGGTGCGCGCCTTTCAACAGGCCATTGACCAAGATCCCGATAACATGCAGGCGTACAGTGATTTGGCCTTTGCCTATAAAAAGCTGGGCGACCAAAACAAATCGGTCGATTATTATGAAAAAGCCGCCGCGACCGTTGTCCAGTGCAATCGCCGCATGAATGCCAACAAATCTTTGTTGTTCGATTACACGGTCAAAGCGACGTCTTATTATAACGCGGGCACCGCGCGCGAAGAAATGGCCAAGATTTATATGGCAGGTTCCCAGAAAAAATTGGCGCGCGAAAATTATGCCAAGGCATTAAAGAATTATCAAAACGCATTGTACAATTGCCAACAGGCGGACGACAACAATCCCGCCGCGCGGATTTATACCGATGCCATCGAACGGGTGCAATTGGCGATGGGAAAAAATTCGAATGTGGCGCCGCGCGCGACATCCAGGCCCCAGGCCAAACCCAAAGGCAAGCGGCCGGGCAAGACAAAACGCAACGCGTTTTCAACCGCCGTCCGCCAGGTGTTGGACAACGGCGCCCCAGACATTACAATCCAAGATATAATTAACTTAACCGGCGGCCGGGATATGCGTTGATTCCTGTTGCAGTGGGGGGATAAATAAATGAAAGTATTTATAAATTATGACGATGCGCGGTGGCGCCGGTACAAGATTGATTTCACGCGCATTGCGTCGGCCGTGTCCAATGCGCCCGGCGCCGAAGTGTCCATTACATTGACCGATGATGCACAGATTCATGCGCTGAACCGGCAATACCGCGGAATTGACCGGCCGACCAATGTGTTGTCGTTTGAATTGGGTGATGACATCTTGTTGGGGGATATTTTTATTTCGCTGGACACCGTCCAACGCGAAGCCCGCGCCGCCGGCATTTCTGTTGCCGAACACACGGCCCATATGGTTGTCCATGGGATTTTGCATCTGATGGGATTTGACCATATCGATGACCGTGATGCCGTCGTCATGGAACAAAGGGAAATTGACGTGCTGAAAAAACTGGGATACAAAAATCCGTATGCGGACGAAGATGCGTGTGCATGCACCGATGCGTGCTGTCGGCGGTTGCTGGCGGGGCGTTCGTTCAAACTGCGTGAAAACGGGTGGGGGCAATATGCGCTGTATCTGATTTTTGGGGTGATGGCGGCGCTGGGGTTTGCACCGTTTAATTTGTGGTGGGCAACCGTGCTGGGGGTCGGCGGGGCGTATTGGTTAACTGTGCGCGGCGGTGATGAAAAACGCGGATTCTTTAAATCATTGTTGCGGGCGTCCCCGTTTGGGGCGGCATACGCATTGGGGATGTTTTGGTGGGTGGTCAATTCCATTTTTGTGGTCCCCGATTTAACCCGCCAATTTGCCGTTTGGACCGCGCCCGCATTAATCGGCATCGCGCTGGCGGGGGGAATTATCTTTGCAATTCCGTTCGCGGCAATCCGCTGTATGCGCACCAATCCCTGGGGGCGGCCGTTTTTGTTCGCCGCCGTTTGGACGCTGGTTTTATGGTTGCGGGAATGGGTGCTGACCGGATTTCCGTGGAACCCGATTGCCAATATCACGTTTGCCTGGCCGGTGCTGGCCAATTCGATGTCGCTGTGGGGGGCGTTGGGGCTGGGGGTTGTTGTGACCGGTTTCATTGCGTCCGCGGTTGAATTGTTGCGACGGCGGCGCCGCGCGGTTGCCGTGACGTTTGGGATTTTTGCGGCGTTGGTTTTGATTGGGGCCGTTGTTGGCGCACGTAATATTCGCCGCGCCGCCATGCAGCCCCAGGCGCGCCCCCCCATGATACGCATTGTTCAACCCGCCACATCCCAGGCGGACAAGGGTACGCATTCGCGCGCGGCGGCGCTGAAAACCGCCGAACAGAATTTACAGCGCTTAATCGCACTGGGGGCTGCGGACGCGCGGGCGGACATTATTGTATATCCCGAAACAACGTACCCGTTTGTCGTCACGCGCGGGGATGATTTCCCAATGGCCCAATTGTTAAACACGCCCGTTGTGATGGGGGCGTTGTCGTACGATGACGGGCGGCTGTTCAATTCCATGGTGGTTGCGAACGAACATGGCGACATTGAAAAAATTTACAGCAAATCACACCTGGTGCCGTTTGGGGAATATGCGCCGCTGGGGGGATTGATTCCGTCGCCGGGTAATTTGTCACGCGGGGCGGGGCCGGAAATAATCAATGTTCAAACGGCCGGCGGTGATTTTGTCTTTGCACCGGCGGTGTGTTATGAAATTATTTTTTCGGATTCTTTGACGTCGGCCGACCCGCACGTCCCGCATGCCATCATCAATATCACAAACGATACTTGGTTTGGGAAAACACCCGGCACGTACCAGCATTTGGACATGGTGCGCCGGTATGCGATTGAATCGGGATTGCCCATCGTGCGCGCAAATTATTCCGGCATCAGTGCCTTTGTCGATTCGGCCGGCACCGTTGTGTCGCAATTGCCCATCGGGGAAACCGGATATCTGGATGGATTTGTCTGGGGTGACCATCGCACGGTTTATCGCGCATTGGGCCGCGACGCATGGATGATGATTGTCTTGGTGTTTGCAATCTTGGCGATGTCCGCGGTTTCGGTTGCCGCCCGCAAAGATTAATGATATTGACCCCGCCTTTTTGGGCGGGGCGGGTTAAATTTCAGAATTTGAAAAATAATTTAAAATCCACACGCGAATGGCCGATGATAAATTTCGGTCGCCGCGCGCGGCGTCAATGTCCCCGATAATGGATGCCATCGCCCGATTTCGTGCGGTCGCAATCCGGCGCAGTGCGTCGATAAATTCCGGTTCCAGCGAAATGCTGGTTTGGTGACCGGACAAAGAAACGGAAATTTTTTTCATATTAAATTTGTCCCACCGCCAGACATTCCGACATCGCGCGCATTGGGTCCGTATATTTGCGCAGGGGGTGCAACGTCAGATTATCCAACATAAAGCAAGTGCCGAACGCATCAAACGCAAACCAAAATAAATCATTGCGGCCAAAGACTGTTTTGCCGCGCATATGCGGGATATGTTCAATTTCACTGTTAATCTGGACAATCGATGGCACGGGGAACTTAATGCCGTTGTCCAATTCCGTCGGGCCAAAGATACAGGCACTGTTTAAAATAATGCCGCGGGTGGTCTTGTAAAATTCCTGCATATATCCGGGAATCATCGCGGCGCGCATCCGTTGCAGGGCCGCATTAGCCAACGAAATTTCTGCGTCACTGGCGCCCCCCGCAATAACAGCGCCGTGGGATTTCATCGCCGATAAAAATTCAGATTGTGTCATTTGCGTCCCCCCACTTATTCCATGCCGCGGCCGGCCGCAATTTGCGCCGCCATCTGGGCCAGACGATCTTCGGTTGCATTGCCCCCGTCGCCGCCCGTCGCCGTGTGCGCGGGAACATAAACCTTGTGCGCGGGATTGGGCAACCAGATTTTTTTTGCGCCCGCCTGGTCGATAATAAACCGGTCCATGTTGTGACTGTGCGGGAATGTGCGGCATAAAAACATGTTGTCCAACGATAACTTGCCACCCCATGTCAATGGCACCCGCAACCGTATGGTCAGATTTTTAGGCATTTTTTTGCCCATAATCAAATCCATAAATTCATCCTGGGACAGGTTCAAGAACGCCAAATCTTCGACCGAATCAATTAACGATTTCATAAATTCACGGCGCAACTGACGATATCGGGGATACCAATCGGGGGCAACGGCGGCGGGCGCGGGCATGAATTCCATGACGGGCATGTCGTCCATGTGCAAGTCGGCCAATCGCTTTTGCGCAGATGATTGTGTTAATTCCATGGGTTTTTATTATACCTTGTTTAAATAATTGGAAACGGTGTCGATGTATTCCGAATACGCCCCGAAATCATCCCGTTCGGCGTCACTGATTTCCCGGTTACGATGCGCGTCCATATATGTGCGCAATTCGTCCAGCGATGCAAACAATTGGATATTCGCGCCGTCCGGCACATCCCCGCGGGCGTCGATGACAAATCCGTTGATGTGGATGACAATATCTTCCAGTGTGTCGGTAAAGACCGAATTTAATTTTTCCATCGCCGCGTTCAGTCGTGCGGGTTCAATCCCAACACCCCCCAGCCACAGCGTTTCGTCCGCCCCAATTGCAAACAGGGCGGGGCGAATCCCCGCAATGCGCGGCGACGGTTTGACGGTGTAACCGGTGCGTTCAAATATTTGTTTGATTTCGTCAAAATTTATTGCCGTGGGCGCGACAGGTGTTTGGGATGTCATCGTTGTGTCGGGCGCGGTTGATGCAGCAGAGACAGTGGCCGCAGATGGTTGCGCCGTGGGCGTCGAGGTCCCTGGCACTTGGGGGGTATATGTTGTGCGCATTTGCGCATTATTCAGACGCGGCATATTTAACCGCGGTGGGCGCGGGATATTGTCCGTCTGGGGGGCGGGGGTGATAATCGGTTCGGCCGGAACGGATACAATGGTTGACGTGTCGGCGCCGACCGTTTTTTTATGGCCCCGCGCAAAGATGCGGCGTACAAATCCGGGCATCCGCATGCGGCGCAGTCGCGGTTGCATTAAAATATACAGCCCCGCGATTGTCACCACCACCGCAATGACCATTGAAACATAGAACATCGGGCGGATGTGTGTGTCGGATGCCTGTAACTGGCCCAGATACAGCCAATGCGCCCCGGAAAAGATATTAAACCCGAATTGTGTGTTGAACCAAAAGCTGGCCCCCAGCGTCGCCGCCAGCAGCCACAGCGTCCCCAGCAAGATGTAATCGATTTGTTTCTTCATTTGATTTTAATTGTACCATATTTGTGATAAACTAAAAAGCAAATGATTGATACAGACGCACTTTTGTCAGAAATAAAAACCGGTGCATGGTGCGCGGGTGGGGGCGATGCGGGCGATTTGGCGCGCGCGGCGTCACGTATTGCCGATGCCAATGTGCCCATGATATCTGTGGCGCCTGCCTCGATTGCCGTTATGTGGCCGTGGCTGGAAAAAATGCCGGTTAAAATGTTGGGGCGTTTTTACCTGGAAACGGGGACGGATGACGGGGGGATTTCTGATTTAACGCGGCGGATGAATGCGGCCTTTAAACAGGGGGCCGCCGGCGCCCAGGTGTTTTTGCGCCGCGCCGATTTGGCGGGATTTGTTGATAATCTGCATTTGATTCGCGATGATTTGTTTTTTAACAAATATCTGGCGGTGGGGATGGATATCGGTGAAATCGATATGGACCAATGGGCCACTGTGTTTGAATTAATGGATAAAATTCGCGCCGATGCGTTGACACTGATTATGCCGGACGATGCGGGTGACGCGTCGGATTTTGTGGGGCGAATTTATGGGCTGATGACGGTGATGCCCGCCGATGTGCGCTGGCAATTGCATTTTGCGTTGGGGAACAATTTCCTGCGGATTGAACAGGTATGGCGATTGATTCAAAAAATGCGCCCGCGTATCAGTGATGGCGTACGATTTTTTGTTAATTATGAACCAAGGTGATGGGGCGAATGTTACGAATGGTACGTATTTTTATGGCGGTCTGTGTCATGGCGATGCCGGCGTTTGGTGGCGGGCGGGATGTGCATGACCTGTACGGGGCGCCCGCAATGTATGGTGAACCAGAACGGAATATGCCGACACGTGACACATTGCTGAAAATGTATGGAACGCCGCCCGCGGCCAGGGCGCGCCCCATTTCGGCGCCCATTGTGACGTCACCAGGCGGGGACCGCCGGCCCGCACGTCCGCCGCGCGCCGCCCCCAAACAGGTGGCCAAGAAAAAGACATCCACCGCGCAAAAGCCCCAGGTGAAAAAGCCCGCATTGGTTAAAAAACAGGTGCCCGCGTCCGGGGATGCGACGCCCGCAAAAACAGCGCCGGCGCCCGTCGTTGTGGCCGCACCCGATATGCCGGCCGCCGCCGCGATACCAGCGCCCGGCGCCCATGGTGTTGTTGTTGTCGCGTCTGATGCGCCGTCGTCCACGCGGGTCGCCACGCCGCGCCCCCGCATTCCAGTCGGGCCGAAATATGCGCGCGGGATTGCGCGTCATGTTCGCAATGGCGTGGATGTTGACGCATTTTGTGAAAAAATCCGGCCGCGCCCGCGCGGGCCATTGCCGGATGGATTGATTTTAATGCCGGGACGCCCGGATTTGATGTGCTGTGTTAAATAAATAACAATTATGCCCGCCCCAGTATCAGGTATTTTGGGGCGGCAGTTTCCGCCTTGTTCTTGGACTGATAACGGGTATGAACCATGTCCATGTCACGGCCACGAATAACCAGCGGTGTGTTTGGAATCTGTTGTTCAATCCAATCATAGTATTCCCAATGGTCGGTGCCGATAATAATCCGGCCGTCTGGGGTCAAATAATTTGAAATTAATGTCAAAAACGCGGCGTTCAGCAGACGGCGCTTTTCATGCTTTGCCTTGGGCCAGGGGTCGGGGTGTAATACCCAAATTTCGCGGAATTTTGTGTTTGGCGCGCCGCGCAGAAAATCGCGCACGTCGTCGGCCCAAATGCGGATGTTTTTATATTCGGTGCGGGGCATATTTGTTTTTTCGTCCGTCATCGCCGACATCAGGGATGCGACCCCATTCATAAATGGTTCGGCCCCGACAATAATCGTATCAGGGTGTTGGACAGCCAGTGCGCGCACATGTTCGCCCGCACCAAATCCGATTTCCAAAATGGCATCACCGCCATTCAATTCGGATGATTTTGGTGTAATTGCCGGCAGTAAAGTCGCCACCAGCGTTTGTTGGCGCGCCGACAATTTCTTGCCGTGTCTGCGCCCAAAAGTTCTTATTTCTTGTTTTTCCATATAATTAGTATAAAATCCAAAGGTTTGAAACACAAGGTTAAATAAGCAATGCGTGAATTTCCGCAAAATTTGACGGTGGGGCCGTATCGGTTGCATCCGATTGCGCCAACCCCGGAAAACGCCCGGATGATATTTGATATCTTTGCGGCGGATGCGCACGCGTTTCGATTTTGGATGCCGGACGGCGTTTATGCGTCGCCATCGGACGTGTTGGCGGCATATGACCGCGGGGCGCTGCGCCAAGACATGTGTTTGTATGGTATTTGGTGCGGGGACGAATTGCTGGGCGAAATTGGATACGCCAATGGCACCAGTGTTGTGCGCCGCCGTGGTGTGTTGGGATATTGGTTAAAAAAATCGGCGCGCGGGCGGGGCATAATTGCCGCGGTGATGCCGGAAATACTGCGCGTGGGGTTTGTTGACATGGATTTCGACCGGGTGGTTGTACAATGCGCCTGTGAAAATATGGCCGTGCGCGTCAACACGGAAAAGATGGGATTTCATCTGGACGGGATTTTGCGTCATGAAATTGTGTGGCCGGACGGCACGTTCAGTGACGAATGCAATTATTCAATATTAAAATCAGAATGGGCAAAGGAAAATAAAAATGCGTAGTGGATTATCACAAAAAACGATTGAACGAATTTTGGGCGGCGCGCCGAAATACACGATTGCCGAATTGGAAGAAAAATTCCCCAATCGCAATTTACCCGACGGCGCATTTGTGACACGTTTCGCCCCCAGTCCGACCGGATACATGCACATTGGCGGTCTGTACGGGGCATTGATTGACTGTAAATTGGCGCGGCAGACGGGTGGTGTGTTTATGTTGCGCATCGAAGATACAGACACCAAACGCGAAGTGGCCGACGCCGTCAATATCATTATCAATTCGTTAAATCGATTCGGTTTGAAATACAACAACGATGACGCATACGGCCCGTATCATCAATCCCAGCGCCGTGATATTTATCATTCCGTTGCGGCCGATTTGTTGGCACGCGGGCTGGCGTATCCATGTTTCTTAACGGCCGACGATATGGAACAAATACGCGAAAATCAGCGGGCCGCGGGTTTCCCCACCGGGATTTACGGCGAATTTGCCCGTGACCGCAACATTGGCGAAGAAGAAGTTATTGCCCGCATGGACGCGGGCGCGGTGCCGACGGTGCGGCTGTATTCCGACGGCAACCCCGAACAGCGTATTTTCTGCAAGGATGCCGTCCGCGGGTCCATCGGGTTCCCCGAAAATAACGAAGACATTGTCTTAATCAAATCCAACGACGGTTTGCCGACATATCATTTTGCGCACCTGGTGGACGACCACTTTATGCGCACGACGCACGTTATCCGCGGCGAAGAATGGTTGCCGTCATTGCCGCTGCATGTGGCACTGTTTCGGATGATGGGGTGGGTGGCGCCGCTGTACATCCATACATCGACAATTGACAAGATTGACCCCGAAACGGGCCGGCAACGCAAATTGTCCAAGCGCAAGGATCCAGAAGCGAACGTGGAATATTTCCTGCGTGATGGGTGGCCGGTGGAATCTGTGTTGGAATATCTGTACAACATCGCCGCATCCGGATACGAAGAAGCCAAGTCCAAGGGCAGTGCCAAATCTATCTGGGATTATGAAATGCGGCCAAAGAAAATCCCGATGTCGGGCGCGTTGTTTGACATGGATAAATTGCAGTGGTGGGCGCGTGAATTTATTGCGACGTTGCCGGTTCCCGATTTGGTGCATCGCGTGACCGCGTGGGCGGATGAATTCGGTAACGACACCGAACGGATGCAGGTATCGGACGCCGCGTATCTGGCCGCGGTACTCGGCATTGAACGCGACAACCCCAAACGCATCCGCAAAGATTTTGTGACATACCGCCAGACGCTGGAAACGGTGGCGTTTTTCTGGGACGCGCTGTACGTGCCCAACACGGAATTTGAATATAATATGGATGCGTTGCGTGAATTTTTAAATGTGTATGACGGCGCCGATGACAAGGATGCGTGGTGGGCCAAAATTGTCGCCATTGCCGAAAAATTGGGCATTAAAAACGGTGACGTTGCCATGAATTTGCGCGTGGCCCTGTCGGGGCGCACCCACACACCGGATTTGTATTCGATGATGACGGCGATGGGGGACGCGCGCGTTCGCACCAGAATCCAGGGGGCAATCAAATGACCAAAACGAAAAAGCAAGTTAAATCAAAGTTAAAGGCCGTACGTCGCGATTCGCATGCGAATCGATTGTTAAAGGTTTTGCGTGCAACCGGATTGTTCCGTTGGGAACGCGCCAGCACCCGCGGCGAAGAAGTGTTGAACATTTTAACCCACGGCATCGGCATCGGTATTGCGATGGCGGGATTGGTTTTGTTGGAAGTGTTCGCCGTATTGGCCGGCAACACATGGGCGATTGTGTCGTGCGCGATATTCGGCCTGACGATGTTCACGCTGTATTTCGGGTCAACGATGTGTCATGCGATGATTGGCCAGAAATCCGAATCTTTTTTCGAAGTCTGGGATAGCGTTGCCATCTATGCGCTGATTGCGGGGACGTACACGCCGTTTTGTCTGGTGAATCTGCGGGGTGGCCTGGGGTGGACCGTGTTCGGCATTTTGTGGGCCATTGTTATTTTTGGCGCCGTGATGAAAATCCGTAACCCCAAACAGCAACCCAAATGGATGGTTGTTCTGTACCTGATTATGGGGTGGACACTGGTGTTTATTTTGCCGGCGATGTTAAATCATATATCGGCCCGCGGGATGTGGTTTATTTTGGCGGGGGGATTGTCATATTCGCTGGGGGTGATTTTTTATCTGTGGCGCAAAATGAAGTATTCCCATGCCATTTGGCATTTATTCGTAATTGGTGGGACGGTGTGCTTTTTCTTTGCGGTGCTGTATGGGTGCATCATTGATTTTTAGTTTTGGGGTGGGGCATTTTATGCTTGATAAAAATGGCCCCACGCCTTATAATGCCTGGGAATGACGCATGGGAAAGTATGCCGAATCCAAAGGGACGGTTTAATTAGGCATTTATTCACAAAATACAGGGGGCAGAAAATGGCAAATTTTATAAAAATAACAGACGCAATAAAAACCGTCGGTTTGTGTTCGACGTTTTTGGGTGGAATTATGTCCACCGCGTATGGTGCAACGGTGTATTTGGAACCATATTGTCAGGGTGGGTCGGTATGCGCGTCCAACCATTCTGGCGGGTATTATTACAAGTGTACCAATACATTTACCACCACCAGATGTTCGGCGGACGTTGTTATCGTGTCATATACTTCGATGGATTCAAGCCATACGGGTTCCCCTATTGACCCCATGATTTTGTCCGGCTGTCAAAAGGTGGCGTGTGCATGCAGCAACAACAGTTATTGGTCGGGAACCGAATGCAAGTCGTGTTCGCGCGGCCCCAGTGGTGTGCAATTAATGGGGGCACCGTCCACCACCCAGTATCATACCAACACATCATGCAAATATTGCCCACTAAATTCATATATGGAGCAGTACAGTCCCGCGCCCGGTGCTGTTATCGATAATTGTGTCAATTGCCCCGGTGGCGGGAAAAGCGACGGGACGGGCGGTATTACGTCATGCTGTATCCCCGTGGACGGCAGTGGCAGTGACAACACCGGTTCTTTTAAAATTGTGAATCAGCAGTGCTGTTATTCCGCGTAATGATAAAAAATCCGGCCCCCCGCCGGATTTTTTGTTGCGTTGCCCCAGATAAAGCGATAAGATATCCAACGTTATGAAAAAATTTATGATTACTTTCACGACAACAACGACAACAACCCCCGCGGGGGTGTAATTTCTATTTGCGGTTCTGTCCGCGCAATGCAATAATCAATCAGTTCACGAAAATAAATCCAGGCGGGTTGTCCCGCCGGTGCAAAGTCAGGAAGTATAAATTATGTCACAAGAATATCCAATTGAAACGATTCGTCATTCGTTGGCGCATGTCATGGCGGCCGCGGTGCAAAAGCTGTTCCCGGATGTCAAATTTGCGGGCGGTCCCGCGATTGAAAACGGGTTTTATTATGATTTCGATACCCAACATCGCTTTTCCGAAGAAGATTTTGACGCCATCGAAAAAGAAATGCGCGCATTGATTAAATCCGACGGCAAATTTGCCCAGCGTGATGTCACATTGGCCGAAGCCAAGGAAATCTTTGCCAATCAGCCGTATAAAATGGAATGGTTGAACGAATACAACGCGGCGGGCGATGCGCTGTCGGTCTATGCGTTTCGTGATTTCACAGACCTGTGCCGTGGGCCGCACGTTGCGTCCAGCAAAGATTTACCCCGCGACGGATTTAAAATCCGCAGTGTCGCCGGTGCATACTGGAAAGGGGATGCGAAAAACAAAATGTTACAGCGTATCTATGTCGATGCGTTCGCGTCCGCCGACGAATTGGCACAACATTTAAAGAACATGGAAGAAGCCGCCGCCCGCGACAACCGCAAATTGGGACGGGACATGGATTTGTTCCACTTTGAACCGGATTTTGCCCCGGGCGCGGTGTTCTGGCATGACAAGGGATACCGGATTTATCGTCGTCTGATTGACTATATCCGCATCCGCCAGGAACGTGCCGGATATCTGGAAATTTCAACGCCCGCGGTGATGGACCGGTCGTTGTGGGAAAAATCGGGGCACTGGGCCAAATATGGGGAACACAATTATTCCGGTAAAACCCAGGATGGGAAAACGTTCTGTGTCAAACCGATGTCGTGCCCGGGCGGTATGCTGGTATATGGCCAGGGAATTAAATCGTACAAGGATTTGCCGCTGTATCTGGCCGAGTTCGGCAAGGTTAATCGTTACGAAGCGGCCGGCGGTCTGTCGGGGCTGATGCGCGTGCGCGAATTTACCCAGGACGACGCCCACATCTTTTGCACCGAAGAACAGTTCGAAGGTGAAATCGTCAAAATCTTGCACTTTGTCAAGGATATTTACAGCAAGTTCGGATTTGAACGCGTGTGGATGAAATTGGCCACGCGCAAGGAATCTGAATTCCGCATCGGGTCCGATGAAATCTGGGACAAGGCAGAAGGGGGCCTGCGCCATGCGCTGGACGCGAACAATATTGAATACGAAGTCGCGACCGGGGATGCCGCATTCTATGGCCCGAAAATCGATATTTATTTAAAAGATTCCATGGGCCGCACGTGGCAGTGTGGGACGGTGCAATTGGACATGAATTTGCCCGAACGCTTTGACCTGTCGTACATTGGCGAAGATGGCGAAAAACATCGCCCGATTATGCTGCATCGCGCGTTGCTGGGGTCAATCGAACGCTTTATGGGGATTTTGTTGGAATCGACGGCGGGGAATTTACCGCTGTGGCTGGCGCCGACGCCGGTTGTCGTCACACCCATTTCTGAAAAGCATCGCGATTACGCGTCCGATGTTGCGGCGGTCCTGAATAATGCGGGCGTGCATGCGGGTCTGGATTTGCGCGATGAAAAGGTGAATTACAAAATCCGCGAATTGTCGCTGGCCAAAACGCCGATTATCGCCATCGTCGGAGAAAAAGAAATGGCCGACAAAACCGTGACACTGCGTCGTCTGGGCGAAGAAAAACAGGAAACTGTATCGCTGGATGATTTTGTCGCGCAGATGGCCGCGGCCGTCCAAATGCCGCGATAAATGCGCCGCGCCGGGGTGGGAATTTTTTATTCTTTCCCCGGGCGCCGCACATATATATAATGTGCATCAGGGGGATATGACCATGAACAAATTTTTAATCGTTGGCGTTTTGGCGGTGCTGTCCGTTGCGGGATGCTGTCACAAATGCGAAGTTGAACCGATTGTGGAACAAAATCACAAGTTGATTGTTCCGCCGAATTTCGGCCAGATGCCAAAATAAAGTTTGGGGCGGCGCGTTTTGCGCCGCCTGTTATTTTCGCGGATATTCATTTGGTGTGTGCGATTTTTTGTGGTATAATGCAATCACAGAATTTATGGGGGACGTTATGAATAACGATATGGATGCCAACTTGGATTTATTAGATTTAGAAGATGACAGCACATTGGACGCATTGCCGGATGCCGCGCCGTTTGCCGCCCCGCGCCCGAAAAAGCCGTGGTTGCTGTTGGGGGTTGGCGTGCTGGTGATTATTCTGGCGACCTATGTCATTATTCGTACCATCGGGTCGGATTCCCGTTCGTCGATTGAAATTGATTTGGATGCGCCGGAAATTGTAACGGTTGATGGCGCGGCGGTTGCGCCGGCCGCACCGGAAAATCCGTCACCGGCCCCGGTACCCGCGCCGGTTGTCGCCCCGGTCGAAGTGGTCGCGCCCGCGCCGGTTCAACCCGCACCGGCCCCGGCCGCCCAGCCCAGCAATGCAACACCGGGCGTTCCCGTGCGCGTTGTCGCAGACCGCGCCGATGTAACATTCAAACCCGACCAGGTTGCGCCCGCGCCAAAGCCGACCGCGAAACCGGCGGCCAAACCCGCCACGAAAAAGCCGGCCACAACCGCAAAGCCCGCCGCGAAAAAGCCCGCGCCCAAACCCCAGGTTGCCCGTGGCAGCTGGTACGTGCAGTTCGGTTCGTACAGCACCCGTGAATTGGCGGAAAAGGCCGAACGTCAGATTCGCGCCGGTCATCAGAATTTGTTTGCCGGCAAACAATTTGTCATCTTGGCCGCGGTATTGCCGAACGGGACCACAACATACAGATTGCGTATCGCGTTTGCGGATTCCGCCGCGGCGGGTGGATTTTGCCGCAATGCGAAATCGGACGGCGTGGATTGCTATGTCGCGAAATAATTTTTGATTACGGAGATATAAAATGAGAGCAGGTTTTTGGGAAATTCTTTTAATTGTCGTGTTGGTTCTGATTTTGTTCGGCCACAATAAAATTCCGACATTGATGAAGAATTTGGCCAACGGTATAAATATCTTTAAGAAAGAAATCAAGGAAACCAAGGACAGCGCCAGCGCCGCCGTTCAACAGGGGGCCGCATCGGCCAAGCGTCGGGCGAACAAAAGTGCGGCGACAAAAAAATCTGCGCCAAAATCCGCGCAGGTGTCAGCAAAAAAATCCGCGCCAAAGCCCGCGTCCAAACGCGCGCCGCGCAAATCCAAATAAAGACGGATTGATTTGATTTTTTCCCAGGTGCGGCCATCGCCGCACTTGTTTTTTTATCCCGTATATTTTATAGTATATCCGAAGGACAACAGGGATGTTGGCTTCTGGGACTTGAAAATCCCATACACAAACGGCGCAGTGATGTGTCGTAATCCGACAAAACGTCGGTGCATGTTTTTGCACCGTGTGTTTTATTGACCCGACTGTTATTTGGTCGGGGATCTGTGATTATAAGGGCGCCCCGGCGTCCAAAAGTCACAGGGTCATTTTTGTGTATGATTTTTCAAATCCCCGACCGCCATGCCTTTGGCGGTTTTTTCTTTTAACCAAAAAAGGAACGGGAAATGAAAAGAAATCATATGTTTAAAATCGCGGCGCTGGCGATAATCGGGCCGGGGTGGGGCGCATTTGCGGCGTTGCCCATGATATGTCTGGATGGGCCGACATGCGTGAAACAGGCCAATTGTACTAAGTATTGTTGCCCGACCGGTAAAACCGGGACGCGTAAAGTTTGCCCCAGTGGTTGGCAATACAGTGTGTTCGAAGATTTATGTACGCGCACCGACACCAGCAGTGGCAGTGACAACACCGGCAAATACGAAATTTCATATGCGTCATGCGCAGCGCAGCAGGTCACGTATTCGTGCTATGAATTATCGACAACCGCAACCAGTGGCGACACGTCGTGCATGACATGCGCGCTGTGAATAAAAAATCCCGGGAATTCCCGGGATTTTTTTGTGTTTTATGCGCGGCGGCTTTCGTATTCTTCCTGTTCTTCGACCGTCATGGTCGCCAGGGGGCGTGCCATCAAACGCGATAAACCGATTTCATCACCTGACACAACACTGTATCCGTATGTGCCGTTTTCCATGCGTTCCAGTGCGCCGTTGATTTTACGCAACAGGTTGTTGTCACGCTGGGACATGCGCAGATTCATCGTGATTTCTTGTTCAAACGTTGCCTTGTCCGAATCGTCGCCGACGCCGGCGGTGTCCGCCTTTTCGGCCAAACGCACGGTGTTCAGCACAGAATCACTGTCCTGCATCAGTTCGTCACGCTGGGCCGTCAAAATCTGATAGAAATACGCCAAGTGTTGTGGACACATGTACGGTTCCGATTTTTTCGGAACGTATTTGGGCGCAAGTTCCAATGTCTTGTAATCTTGTGACGCCATTGTCATTAACCTTTTAATTCCATGACCCACGCCGCCAGGGTGTCTGCATCCATCAGGCCGGTGCGGGCTTCGATAACTTCGCCGTTTTTAAACGCCAATACGCTGGGGATACTGCGAATGCCGAATTTCGCAGGTGTGCGGCGGTTCGATTCGTCGATTTCAAATTTCACAAATTTGACATCCGGAAATTTGTTCGAAACCGCTTCGAAAATGGGGCCAAACATCTGGCATGGGCCGCACCAAGACGCCCAGAAATCCACCAATGTAATCCCGCCAGCAATCATGTCCGAAAAATTTGCATCGTTTGCATGTTCCAAAGCCATCTTTTTCTCCTTTTTATTGATATTTGGCAAGAGTGTATTATAATCGTCATAAAAAGCAAGAGAAAACATAAAATGAATAAAATCATATACTTAGACGCAGCCGCATCGGCCCTGAAACCGGCCGCGGTGGTTGATGCCCAGGTCGATTTTTTACGTCATAAATATGCCAATGCCGGGCGCGGAATTTGTGCGCGCGTGGCCGCGGTGGATAATATGGTGGCCGATGCCCGGCGCACCGTCGGCGAATGGATTCATGCGGCCCCGTATCAGATTGTATTCACGTCCGGTACGACCGACGCCATGAACCGCATTGTGGGTATGGTCCGGCAATTGCCGGTGTTTGCGTCGTCAAAACCCGTTGTCGCGGTGTCCGATTTGGACCATCACAGTGCGCGCATGCCATGGCAAAATCTGGCGAATTTGGGGCTGTGCGATATGACGGTGTGCGCACTGGATGATGCGTATAATATTGATGCGGCGCGCGTACCGGCGGCCGATGTTATGGTTATTACCGCGATGTCCAATGTTATGGGCGCCCCCCAAGATGTGGCGGCGATTGTGCGCGCGGCGCGCGCAAAAAATCCGCGCGTTATCACGATTGTGGATGCGGCGCAATACGTTGCGCACGCGCCGATTGATGTTGCGGCGTGGGGGTGTGATTTTCTGTGCTTTTCCGGGCACAAAATCGGGGCCGATACCGGCGTTGGCGTGATGTATATTAAAAATCCCGATGACATCCCCGCCGATAAATTTGGCGGCGGCATGGTCAATACGATTTTGCCCGACGGGCATTGGACATTAAACGCGGCCCCCGAAAAATTCGAAGCCGGCACATTACCATTGACCCAGATTGCGGGATTGCCGCCCGCCATCGATGCGTGGCGCGCGTGGGGCGGGTCGCATGAAATGATTGCATATTTGCATGACGAATTATCCAAAATGCCACATGTGAAAATATTGACATCGCGCGATGCGGCATTATTATCCATGGTCGTGGATGGGATGCACGTTCTGGATTTCGGGGCGTTTGCCGGGACCCGCAATTTATGTATGCGCGTTGGAAATATGTGCGCGACATGGATTCACCGGGCGCTGAACATCGGGGGCAGTATTCGTATTTCGGTCGGTCCCTGGAACACGATGGATGACATGCGCGATGCGGTGCGTATTATTGGGGAAATTGTGAAATAAAATGGCATTTACCAAAGAAGATATTATTGCGGCGTTAAAGACGGTCTTTGACCCGGAAATCCCGGTTAACATTTGGGATTTGGGGTTGATATACGATATTGCGATTGAACCGGACGCGGTTGTGTTAACCATGACGTTCACCAGTCCCACGTGTCCCATGATGGAAGATTTGCTGGCCCAGGTGAAATCGTCGGTTGAAATGGTGACGGGGGGTGTGCCGGTTCGGGTGGATTTGGTCTGGGACCCGCCATGGGATTTATCGCGCATGTCGGACGCGGCGCGTTTGGATTTGGATTTAACCGATGCCGGATGGTAACGGGGGACATATGAATTACGCGGAAATCAAGAATTTATTGGAAATCACAACCGACCCGGTGATGCGGTTGGAAATCGTGATGGATTTGGGGGCGCGTTTGGCCCCGGTGCCCGATGGGGCGGTGTGCCATGAAATTGCCGGGTGCGCATCGCGGGTTGATATTTGCCGCGTGGGTAATCATTTCTTTGCCCGGGCCGATTCGGCGCTGGTGCGGGGGATTGTGGCGATTTTGGTTGCGATGGTCGATGGCAAAACGCCAAATGAAATTCGCGACATGGATTTGTCGGGTCAATTCGCCGCACTGGACCTGAATCTGGGGACGGGCAGACTGGGCGGCGTGAATTCTATGATTCGTTTTTTACAGAATTTATGATAAACTGTGTTCGATATATAATTGTGGGGTTGGGACGCAATGAACGAAGACGAAAAAATGTTTCAGTGGGGAATTGGCCTGGCGATGGGGGTGTTGATGTTGACCGCCGGTTTGCAGGTGTGTTACCGCGTCCAGAACAAGACGCGCGCCCGCGTTCGCGCAGACATCGTCAAAACACAACAGGAAACGGCCGTTGCGGCGGCGAATTTCGCATCCTATGTCCGGCCGGAAATTTTGCGTAATCTGGTGGTCAGCATTCATCCCCGCGCCGAAGTCATCAGTTTCCAAAAAGCAATCGCAATCACGGATTTACCCATCAAAGAATTATAATGTTCGAAGTAGGCAAGGATATTTTCAAAAACGGATTTGGGCGCATGGGCGGGGACCGAACGGCGCGCGGACGGTTGCGTTTTGTTTATTCTTTGTTTGTAATTGCGTTTTCGATTTTTGTGATAAAAACCCTGTACCTGGGGATTCAGGGGACAGACCGCGCGCGTCGCGGGGGTGGGGCGGCCGCATGGGCGGTTGCGCGCGCCGATATTGTGGACCGCAATGGCGACATATTGGCCAAAAATGTGATGTCGGGCCACATCACTCTGCGCCCGCCCCAGGTCAAAGACCGGGACGCCGTCGCGCGTCTGATTCACCAGGCGTTGCCGTACGAATACACGTTGGCCGATGCACTGAAACTGGTTAATTCCCAGCGGCGGTTTATCTATGTCAAAAAATTGGCCACCGATTTTCAGCGTGACATGATTACCCAGGCCAAGTTGCCCGGGTTGGATATCGAACCGGTGCAAACCCGCCGGTATCCGAAACGCCGCCTGTTTTCGCATGTTGTCGGGTTTGTTGGCAATGATGGCACCGGGTTAGAAGGGGCCGAACGAACATACGACAAATATCTGCGCGAAAACAAAGACCCATTGCGATTGTCGCTGGATTCACGTGTACAGTCCGTGTTTTACGAACAATTGTCGGCCGCCATGCAAAAGTACCAGGCCAAGGGCGCGATGGGCATGTTGATGAATTCGCGTACGGGTGAAATGGTTGCGATGGTATCGTTGCCGGATTTTGACCCGGAAAACCTGCGGGCGGACCCGTCCAGTCACCGCATGTTTGCCCCGCTGCGCGGTGTGTACGAAATGGGGTCTATTTTCAAGGTTTTTAACACCGCCATGGCGTTTGAAAACGGCATAAACCGCGAATATTATATCAAGGAAGCGTACAAAATCCTTGACAAGTTTGGGCGCACGGCCGCGAAAATCGGCGATGTGCGCAGTTTCAAACCGCCGCGTCCGAATTTAACAGTCGAAGAAATTATGTTGCATTCCTGTAACGCGGGCAGTGCGCAGATTGCGCTGGATTTACCCGACGGCGCGCAAAAGGAATTTTTCAGTCGCATCCATCTGGACGAACCGCTGGAATTGGAATTCGGGCGCACCGAACGCACGTTAATGCCGATTAAGTGGGGGCCGGTTGAACGCGCGACGGTCGCGTTTGGGCATGGGATTTCTGTCACGCCGATGCACCTGTTGTTGGCGGTCAACGCAATGACAAATGGCGGGATTTATATTTACCCGACGCTGTTGCGGCGCAATGTTGGTGCTGTGCGCGGCAATCGCGTGATTTCCGATGATATTTCGGCCAAACTGCGCGGCATCATGGTGCGCATCGCCGAAGAAACCAGTGGTAAAAAGGCCCGCATTTCCGGCATTCAAATCGGGGGTAAAACCGCCACCGCGGAAAAGCGTGTGAACGGGAAAATCGACCGGAAAAAGAATTTGACGGCGTTTGCTGGAATCTTTCCGGCACATGCGCCGCAATACACAATTTTGGTTGTTCTGGACGAACCAAAGGGGACCCAGGATTCATTCGGGTTGCGTACGGCGGCCTGGAACGCGGTTCCGACAACGGGAAAAATTCTTGATAGTATCCTGCCGTTGCTATTTGAATAATTTTTGATTATAATAAATCTGATAATAAAAAAGAGATAAGCGTGAGAAAGATAGTAGAAAAATCCATGCTGGGCAGGGCATGGGTTGTGGCGGCGTATCCTGGTGCAGAAAATAACGGTTTGGACATTACGGCGGATACGGATACATTACTGCGAAATATTTTGTTGGGCCGCGGTATTACAACGGATGCGGCGCGTGAAAAATTTTTAAACCCCAGTATCAAGGAATACATGCCGGACCCGTCTGTGTTGCGGGATATGGACGCGGCGGCGGCCGTGATTGCAGATGCCATTGAATCCGGGGATAAAATTGCCATTTACGGCGATTACGACGTGGACGGCATAACGTCAACCGCGATTTTTGTAAAATATCTGCGGGCGATTGGGGCGGACGTGATTTGGCATTTGCCCACCCGCGAAGGCGAAGGGTACGGGTTAAACATCGCCGCCGTCGAAGAAATTGCGGCGGCCGGTGCGCGATTGCTGATTACCGTTGATTGCGGCATCAGTGGCCTGGCAGAGGTGCAGCGTGCCAAGCAGCTGGGGATGCGTGTGGTTGTAACCGACCATCATTCGCCCGATGTTACGTTGCCCGCCGCCGATGCGGTTGTTAATCCCAAACGCGGCGACGATACGTCGGGGTTGTCGTACATGGCGGGCGTTGGGGTTGCGTTTTTGACATTGGTTGCGGTGAACCGCGAATTAAAATCGCGACCACTGAACGCGCAATTACATGCGGCGCTGGATGGGATAAATCTGCTGAATTATATGGATTTGGTGGCACTAGGGACCATTTGCGACACAATGCCGCTGGTGGAATTAAACCGCGCGTTTGTGACGACGGGGCTGAAAGTCATGGGATTGCGGCAAAACCTGGGGCTGCGCGTATTAATGGAAATCGCGGGCATTAAAAAGCCGTCCGTTTATGCGGCGGGCTTTGCGATTGGGCCGCGTTTGAATGCGGCGGGACGTTTGGATTCGGCGGCGCCGGCGTTGGAATTATTGCTGACGGATAATGCGCTGATTGCGTATGACTTGGCTAATAAATTGCACAAAATGAACCAGGAACGCATCGATATCCAAAACGCCATCATGTTACAGGCGGCCGATATGGCCCGCGACGGATGCGATGCCGGCCGGTGCAGTCTGTTTGTATGCGGCGACAACTGGCACGGCGGGGTGATGGGTATTATTGCCGGCCGGTTAAAGGATAAATATAATCTGCCGTCGTGCGTTGCGACGCGTTGCGATGGGGTGATTAACGGTTCGGGCCGGTCTATCCCGGGTGTTGATTTGGGCCAGATTATTCACGATGCGCTGGCCGCCGGTGTCATCAGCGAAGGTGGCGGTCACGCCGCCGCCGCGGGATTTACTTTGCCCGCCGACCGGGAACAGGATTTTTGCAAGTTTTTAGAAGACGCGGTGTCCGCCCAGTTAAACGGCCAGCGGCCCGTTCCAGAAATTGTCGTCGATGCGTCGGTTGATGCGGCGGGCGCCAATATGAATTTGGTCAAAAAATTATCATCGCTGGAACCGTTCGGCCAGGGAAATCCGGAACCGATGCTGGCGCTGCATGGGGCGACGGTCAAATCCGCCGTGACCATGGGGGGCGGGGCGCATTTGCGCGGGACGGTGCTGACGCGCGCAGGGACGCAATTGGCGTTCGTCGGATTTAATTTGGTTGGAACGCCGATTGGAAATTTTCTGCTGGACGATATGAACACAAACACTACAACAATCATGTTGGGCCGGTTAAAGGAAAATGAATACAACGGACGGGTCAGTGCACAGTTCTTTTTGGAAGACATCGCCGTGCAATAAATAAAGACATGGAAGAAAAACTGAACATCTTGGCGGAAAAAATCCGCAACGCAAATTCAATCGTCATCGCCGGGCATAAAAATCCCGATGGCGATTCGCTGTGCAGTATGTTGGCGTTGGCGCGATTGATTGAATTGAATTTTGGAAAAAATCCCGTTTGCGCATACGACGGCAATATCCCAGATTATCTGGACCGGGTGCCGGGGCGGTCAACCGTCAAATATTTTGAAAAGATTGATGGCAATCATCCCTTTGACCTGGCGATTATTGTGGATTACGGGGACGCGGCCCATTTGGGCGGTACGTTGCCATTGGTTCGCGGGGCGTGCGAAATTGCCGAAATCGACCATCATAAAAATCCGACGCCCATGGGTCAAATCTGCTTTGACAATGAAAATGCCGCCGCAACCGGTCAGATTATTTTTCACATGATGTGCGGGGCCGGGTGGCGCGCGGATGCGGATGCGCTGAAACTGATGGCGGTGGCAATGCTGACCGATACGGGGCATTTCAAATTTGTGCGCGATGGCGCGGTGTTGCGCGATATGGCGCAATTGGTTGATATGGGCGTGTCGCTGCGCGATTTGTCGGACATGCTGAATAACAAAAGCCGTTCAACCATCCTGGCCGAAGCGCGTGTTACATCCCGGGCGGAATTCTTTTACCATGACCGTTTGGCGGTCGCCATGGTCACGGGGCGCGATTACAAACATCTGGACGGACGCGGGGATGTGATTTTAAACCTGTTGGGTCAGATAAAGAATGTGGAATATGTTGTATTGTTAAAACAGCAAAAGGAAAACCAGATTGGCATTTCACTGCGCAGCCGCAGCCAGCCCATCAACCACATTGCAGAAATGTTTGGGGGTGGGGGACATCTGTATGCGGCGGGTGCGGTGGCGCACGACACGCTGGAAAATGTGCGTGCCCGCGTTATTGATGTATTTAAGGGGATATAACCATGATAAAGAAAATAATTGTTGGATGTGTGTGTGCAATGATGTTCATGCCGGCGTTTGCCGCGGTGGATAAAAATGCGGTCGCGCGCGCGGAAAAATATCTGAATTCGATTACGGGGCTGACCGGGGAATTTGTCCAGACCGCGTCTGGCAAACAGCAAAAGGGAACATTTTCCATGCTGCGTCCCGGGCGGGTGCGTTTGGATTACCGCGACATGCCGGTGCAATTGATTTCCGACGGACGGGATTTGTATTTCTTTGATAAATCATTGGACCAGATTACAACGGTCCCGCTGACCAGTACGCCCGCCGGCATCTTGGTACGTAAAAACATTGATTTGCAAAATGCCGACATCAATGTTGTTGAAACAACCCAGGGGGACAAGACATTCGCACTGAAAATGAATCTGCGCGGCCAAGAAGGTGTTGGCCACATGACGGTTTTTTTTGACGCAAACCCGGTCAAATTGAATTCGTGGACCGTGGTTGATGCGACGGGCAACAAAACAGATGTCGCGTTTCGGGATTTAAAGCCCAAGACCGATTTCGGCAAAGATTATTTCCAAATTTCCCGCCACAAAACGGTTTCCACCGCCGGGGGCGATTCGTTCTACGATTAACGGATGGGGCAATGTTCGGCATCAGTTGGGCAGAATTCTTGGTTGTTTTATTGGTTGCGGTGCTGGTCATTCCAACGCGCCATTGGCCCGATGTTGCGCGGTTTTTGGGACGCGTGGTGCGATGGGTTCGGAATTTGGTTTGGAAAATCACGGACGTATCAGAAAATCTGCGCGACCAGATTGAATTACAGCGGCCCATTGATGATTTGATTCGCACGACAACGGACGAAGTATTGGACGCGTTTTCCGCCCCGCGCCGGGTGGCGCCCGCAAAAAAAACATCCAAAACAAAATCGGCGGGCCGGAAAAAAACGGGGGCGCGGTGATGAAGAACATGACCCTGATGCAGCATTTTGCCGAATTACGTCGCCGCGTTTTGTGGACGTTTTTGATTTTCGCGTGCGCGTTTGGGGCGGGGTGGGTTCTGGCCCCCTGGGTCCAGGAATTTTTAACCGCGCCATTGCTGACCGTGTGGCCGGACGGTGAATTGTTGTACACCGGATTGGCCGACGGGTTGATGATTCAATTTTCATTGGCAACGTTGGTGGCATTGCTGATTGCGACGCCGGCGGTGCTGTGGCATGTGTGGGCGTTTGTGGCGCCGGGACTGCATGCAAATGAACGCCGATTTATTTGGCCCATTATGGTGTTGTCGCCCATATTGTTTTTGACCGGCGCCGGGTTCGCGTTTTATGTTTTGTTCCCGGTCGCGTTTAAATTCTTTATCGAATTAAATCTGGCGTCAACGGTGCCCGCCGTCATCATGCCCGCCATGCGCGATTATTTGTCGTTCACAATCGGATTGCTGAAAATATTCGGCATCGCGTTTCAGTTGCCGCTGGTGCTGGTGCTGGTGAACCGGATTGGGGTGTTGCCGCGCGCGACCGCAATGCGGATGCGCCGCTATGCCATTGTGATTATTGTCGTTGTGGCCGCCATTTTAACCCCACCGGACATCGTGTCCCAGATGTTGCTGGCGTTGCCGATGTGGGGGTTGTTTGAAATCAGTTTGCTGTTTATGCGCGATGGCGATGCCCCCAAAAATTGACAGGCGTTTGCCCCGAATTTGTGATATAATTGTACCGTGCAGAAATTCGTGCGATTTTTTATGATTTCGTGCGGGGCGATTGTAATGTTGGCGTCATGCGATTTACAGCCCCGGATTTTATCCCTGCCGGATACGGTTGGGGACTTTATTTCCGCGCGATATCCCGCATTGTTGGCCGACCCCGACACGCAGCCAGAAATTTATAATTCTGCGGCGGCCGATTATGGGGTCTATGCGTCGCCCGAATTGTACGGCGGCGGGTCAACCGATGATTATTTATTGTATGCCAGTGCGGATGATTACGTTTTGGGCCCCCAGGATGTCGCCGACCAAAATGCGGCGGCCGATGCGGCCGGGGTGGGTGATGCGGCGCCCGTACCCGAAACAGATGTCGGCACATATGGCGTGATGGACGCAGATGCGTCTGACGGGGACATGTCCGACACCACCCCCAGCGTTGATGATTATTTATACATTCCGATGTATGGCGGCGGTACGGCGGATGCAACCATCACGGTCGCCCGCGGCGATACATTATACGCATTGGCGCGGCGTCACAATATGACGGTGGATGAATTGGCGCGCATTAATAATTTGACGCCGCCATACGCACTGAAACCGGGCCAGACATTGCGTCTGGCGTCGCGCGGGGCGGCGAAACCGGTGGCATCGTCCGGGAAAACATCCGCACCCACAACCACAACCGTTGTTGAATTACAGGAAATTCGGGTCGCGCCCGGCGACACGCTGTATTCTTTGTCGCGCAAATATGCGACGCCCGTCAACGATTTGGCCGTTTTAAATAAACTGCGCGCGCCGTTCGCATTGTCGGTCGGTCAAAAGTTAAAGGTTCCCAAACTGGACGGTGTGCCGGTCCGGGCGGTTGTGACGCCGTCTGCGCCAATCGCGTCTGGTGCGCCGTCCGCCCCGGCAAAGGACGTCCGGGCCAAGGATACCCCGCGCGCGTCGTCCGGCAAAACACCCGCGCCCGCATCATCGGCAAAGCCCGGTGTCCCGCCCAGCAAACCCGCCGCCACCCCGGCGTCGCGCCCCGCAGTGTCGCAATCCAAATCAACCAACAAAAAGCCCGCCGCCACCACGCGTCCCCAGGAAAAAATATCGTCCGACCCGACCAAGAAATTGCCGGCCATCAGTCCGCGTTCTTCGTCCAAGTTCAGCTGGCCCGTGCGTGGCAAAATCCTGTCACACTTTGGCGCGAAATCGGGCGGGTTGTTTAATGATGGGATCAATATCGGCGCGTCCCGTGGCACGATGGTGCGCGCGGCGGAAAATGGTGTCGTTGCCTATGCCGGGAACGAAGTGAAGGGAATGGGCAATCTGGTCATTATCCAGCATTCTGGCGGGTGGATGACGGTATATGCGCACATGGATTCGTTGGCGGTCCGCCGTGGTGTCCGGGTAAAGGTTGGCCAGAAAATCGGCACCGTCGGCGCAACGGGCAAGGTGACGCAACCCCAATTGCACTTTGAAATCCGCAAGGGGACCAAGGCATACAACCCATCATCGTATTTGAAAAGTTAAAAATGCTTGCAAATGCGCCAAAAAGGGATATAATCGTCACGTTTAAAAAAAACGGACCCGGGTGCGTAGCTCAGTTGGTAGAGCAACTGACTCTTAATCAGTGGGTCCAGGGTTCGAGTCCCTGCGCGCCCACCAAAAATAAAACCGCCATAATGGCGGTTTTTTACATCGTGTGATTGCCGCCGGTAATACCGTAAATTTCCGCGGTGGTGTATGACGCGTCGTCGGATGCCAGTAAAACGTACGTTGCCGCCAATTCCGCCGGCTGGCCGGCGCGGCCCATCGGGGTGTCCATGCCAAATTCGGGGATGGTCGATTGCGCGCGTCCGCCCGCAACCTGTAACGCGGTCCAGATGGGGCCGGGCGCCACACCGTTAACGCGGATGCCGCGGTCGGCCAATTGTTTTGCCAATGCGCGGGTGAACGCCATAATCGCCGCCTTGGACGCGGCATAATCCAACAGACTTTTGCCCGGCTGGTACGCCTGGATGGATGTGGTTGTGATAATCGATGCCCCGGGTTGCAGTATTGGCAACGCCGCGCGCACCATCCAAAACATGGAAAACAGATTAATTTCAAATGTGCGTTGCAATTGCGCGGTGGTCAAATCCATGATGTCGTCGCTGAATTGTTGATATCCCGCGTTCAAGACCATAATGTCCAAACCGCCCATGGCGCGTGCGGCCTTTTTCACCAGTTGGGTGCAGAATTTTTCATGGCCGATATCGCCCGGGAACAGAAACGCCCGTGCGCCGGCATCACGAATGTATTTGGCCGTATCTTGGGCGTCGGTTTCTTCGTCCGGTAAATAGGACAAGGCGACATCGGCCCCTTCGCGGGCGTATGCGATGGCGACCGCGCGGCCTATGCCCGAATCGCCCCCGGTAATCAGGGCGCGCCGTCCCGCCAGACGTGCGGCGCCGATATATGTCTGTTCGCCGCAATCGGGACGCGGCGACATGGCCGAATCCAGGCCGGGGTATGGCTGATGCTGTTGGGGGTATTTTCGGTGGTAATATTTGGTCTGTGGATTGTCCGGGTTGTCGGTTTTTTTCATTATCTGTGCCTCCTTATATATATGTCATATTGTATTCGCCCCGCGCCCCCCAGGCCATAGGATTAAAGGCGTTGCGCCCCTTTTGCGTCGCCAATACCTGGAATCCATACCTATGCAAAGATGGAAAATGCTTTGCTAGAATAAATACGTTGACATGAAAACCATTGAAACAACCATCAACTTAACCAAGGAGAGAAAAAATGAAAAAAATAGTTATCTCAACATTGGCCGTGCTTGTTGCATGTCCAGCGTTTGCAGGTATGAGTCCCAATAACAGCAGCTGGCAGTTGTGGGGTCTGGATCCGTACATTGGTCTGCGTGGCGGTTTGGGCTATACCAACCTGAACTACAAATACAACGGCCATAAAGAATCCATGACCGATATGGTATGGCAGGGTCGTGCGGCGTTGGGGTTGGAAATTTGCGACACAGTCCGCAGCGAAGTTGAATGGTCCATTTTCAGCAAAGCCAAAGACCATGCTGATTTTGGCGAAGCGGGCCGTATCGACGTTGACACAAAAATGCAGACTTTGTTGTTCAACACATACATGGAACTGGGCCAGTACCAGGTTGTCCGTCCGTTCATCGGTGTTGGTGCCGGTGTGGCGTTCACAGATGTTAAACACCGTGGCAATATCTTGGTCGGCGAACACAGCGACAGCAAAACGCGCTTCTCGGCCATGGGCACATTGGGTGTGACATTCGATATGACACACTTTGCGGTTGATTTGGCGGCACGTTACAACTATGTCGACATCAATTCCGGCCTGCATAACTTTGGCGGTGATATTGGTATCCGCTTTATGTTCTAAGCCACGCGCAGTGAACAAAAAAACCACCGATTCGCGACGGTGGTTTTTTTATGTCCCAGAAATGAATTAACGTTTCTTTTGGGATTCAATCATCGCGCACAGACGTGTAAACGCGCGGGACAAATTTGCGGGGATGCAATTGTTGTTGCCGCGGTTCAGGTTTGCCGATGTGCGTTGGTGGCGTTCCTGGGCGTCGATGGCGGACCGAATCATGTCCGGTGTCAGTTGATAATCGCCATAGACAATTTTAATGCCCGGATTGACGTTGATTGTTGTCGGGATGTTTTGACGGCCGATATAAATCGTCCCGTTGGTCCATGCCGGCAATTTGATGTGGTTGACGTTAACCGCATAAATCACGGCGGCCGATGCCAGCGACGGTAAATTCAATTCTTCGACATTGGTGGCAAAGATTGTGCCGTCAACCGATTTCAGTTCCGGTGCGAACACGATTGACTGGTCCCGTAAAATCAGGTTGGCGCCAATCTTTTTCAAATTATCCAGCGATGCGTCACGGGACTGGTTGGCCCAAACGCTGCCGTTGACGGTTGTCAATTGGTCGGCGCTGAAACGTTTGCTGTCGCTGATGTTCAAATCGCTGCCGATTTGGTTCAATGCGCGCAGATGCACGTGATTGCTGCCGTTTGCGTGCACAGAACCGGTGACGTTGCGGAAATGGTTGTTGATAAACAGGCGCAGTCCGCGCATGTCCAAGTCGCCGTTGATGGTTTCCATGCGTCCCGCATCGTCGCCCAGTGTGCGGCCGGCCTGGGCATCGCTGGTGTATGGGTTGACAATGTCGGTATAGATGGTGTCGTGGTTGTCACCGTTACGAATCATCATATTCCCGTTGTATGTGCGGGTTTTTGCAAATAATTTGGTAATTGCGTTATCAAATTTCATGTTTTTATTCTCTTTAAATGTCCGGATGTATTTTACAAGACAAAAAAAAAAAATGTCAAGTAAATTTTAATATGCGTATGCGCCGCGCACAAAACAGGGCAGAAATTAAAAATCCCCGGGAAAATCCGGGGATTTTGCATTATTTCAGCTTTGCCAGCGCCAATCTGTTCAAGAAATCTTCTTCGATTGCACTCAGCAGGGAACCCAGACCTTCGTTCAAATCGTCGTCATCTTGTAATTCTTCCAGATGTTCGATAATCGATTCGCACATTTTGACCAAATTTCTGTCAATCAGTTTGGGGTTCAAGATGTCGGCTTTGAAAACTTTCTTGTTATCGGACGCCATAAAATATTTTTCGGCGATGCCGTCGATGTATTCGTCCAGACCATCAGCCAAACGGTCAAACAACAGGTGCGGCGCATACGCGTCCGTTGACCAATGATTGATTTTACAGGCATATTTAAACGCCAACAGGTGTTGCATCAATTCGTACATATCTCTCTCCTTGGGTTATGTATTCACAGATTACCATGATTGGATTTTTCGATATACAGGACTGTATGTCTATGACCCGCTGTGCGCAGTGTTTCCCGTGATTCCTAGGGATTCAAACCTGACGAAAATTGGAAAAAAATGAGATAGAATATGTCACGTAACCAAAAGGAAAAAAGGAGACCTTTATGAAAAACTTAATCAAAAAACTGTTCATGTTCACATCCATCTTGGGTGTTGCGGTGGCCGTGTCTGGTTGCTGCGCGAAAAAGACGCAAAAGGTGACCGCCACCGAAACAACCGTCTTTTATCAGACATACGAAGAAGCCGATGTCAACCGCGTACACGCAAAAATGTACACCCGCAGCAGCCATGGTGGCGAATCCAGAATGGGCAACATCAAATTCTATGAAACAGATGCCGGCCTGAAAATGGAAGTTGATTTGAAAGACCTGCGCCCGGGTGTTGACTATACCGTTCGCATCTATCAGTGCGGCAGCTGCAACAACAACAGTATGTGCTGCGACAAATCCAGCATGTCTGTTAACCTGCCGAAATTGACTGCCGGCGCCAGCGGCCGTCTGGAAGAATCCTTTATCATCCGTGGCCTGACCGCTGCCCAGTTAAAGAACGCGAAAATCTATCTGGAACGCGATGGCGGCTACAAAGCGGCATGGGGCACCTTGGAAAAGAACGTTTTGTTCTAAACCCAGTTGAACCTGATTAAATAAACATAAAACCCCGGGGACGCCCGGGGTTTTTGTTTTTTCGTATTATTTGTTTTTGTTATCCCGGGGCAGGTCAACTTCCACCACCAGGATATATTTTTTATTCCCGCCCGTGTCGTGAAAGGCACTTTGGAACGATGCCTGGCCGTCTGGGGTCGCCAGGTTGCGGCGATTAACCGCACCGCCATTACTGGTCGTCTGGTACAGCCAGGGTGTTGCGTTTTCATCCACATATATCGCCCCGACATGATAATGGATGGTGTTGTATCCCGCGCGGCGTCCGGTGGTATTAAAACTGATTAAGTACAAATGCCCGGCGGTTAATCTGTTGGGTAATTCCGTCCATGTTTCGGGCGCGCTGATGGCGTAACCAATTGGGGCGTCGGTGATGATGTCGGCGGCCGACACCGTTTTGTTGCCCGGCATCAAAACCCGGCGCGGCAATCCATCGGATATATTCATTATCAATCGCCATCCAAAATCCCAATCGGGGCCGTTTTTCGCATGCAGATGGGCGTTTTCGGGCCGCATGGCCATTACATCGTCAATGGCGATATCGCGCCCCAGGGCCATGCGCGCAATTTCCACGACCAGCCCACTGCAATTCAGGCCCGGCGTGTCAAAAATTCGCGTTGTATCGCCAAATTGGGTGTATTGGCCCAATTTATTGCGAACGCCGTCCGCGCGGTATGGGGTGCCAATTAATTTTGCCACGTCCGGGGTTTGGGTGGCAATTGACGGAAAAATACAGAAAATACAGGCCGTTATTGGCCAAATTACTGATTTTATCATATCCCCCAGGGTAAATTAAATGTCATATAAACACAATCAAATTAATTTTTGGGATTGACGTTCTGGGGCGAAACGATAAGAATAAATACCTAAGATTCAACGGGAGAGAAAGAGTCTATTATGCGATGGATTGCCAGGCTGGGGACGGTCATCCCCGTGGTCTGCATTATGCAATCGGCCGCAGCACGTTCGAATGATTTGGTGGTTGCACCGGACACAAATCATTCTTTTTACACGGCAACACACGTGCTGGTTGAGTATAATGTGGACAAAACAACTCGTTCGATATATGTGGAAAATGACAATTTCGTGTTGGGCGACGTATTTGTGCCCGATGGAACGCATCTGTACATCCGCAACAGCGGTGTCATCGACGGCACCATTTATCTGGGCAGTGACGCCCAAATTACCCAGGTTATCAAAAACGAATCGGACATCACATTGATGGACATTGACGCGGGATTCACGGTTTTGATCGTGGGCGATGCGGCGTTGTCTTTTGTGGATATCATGCGGGTCGGTATGTATGCCGACCGCGTCGTTTTAGATAATGCGTCCGTTGTGTTGCAAAATATTGGCGCACCCATCGCCCGGTTCCGTCGGCGCGACCCGCAAATACAACTGGTGGGCGAGATTACCGTTTATCTGGACGATGTGATGTCCATGAACGGCGCGTTATTGTTCAGCAATGTTGATGGCGACGGGAATGTGTCGGTTGCGACCGGGCCGCTGCACCCGATGTATGCGGCCGAAACATATCGGGTGTCGGGCAATATTTATTTGCGCGTGGTGCGTGAAACCGATTATCGCAAATTCTTGGACCCGGATGTGGGTTTGTTTATCAATGAATTCCGCGCCACATATCCCGACGACAAAATGGTTGTGGCGTTTGATAATGCCGCGGATATGAATGCGCTGTATAATTTAATGGACGATTGTGCCCGGATAAATCCGTTGGTTTTAATGCGGCCGGTGCGGACACTGGCCATGATGAATATGGACGGCGTCGATGTACCAAATGGTGACACGTTGGCGGTCACCGCCCGGCCGTTTTATGTCATAACCGATGACGCGACGGTTCGTGGGGCGGATTTGTCGGTGCGATTTGGCCGGGATGAAACGTACGCGGTTGCGGGGCTGCATGTGGGGACGCTGGAATATTCCGATTATCTGAATGATTTTGGTGGGATTGTGTTTGGCGCAAATCTGCGCGTGCATTCGGATTTGGATGATTATTTTGTGGACGTGGCCGCGGGTATCGGTGGTGGGGCGTTTGACATCGAACATGTTTGGACCGGGGATACGGCGACCGACAACCCAATTGGCATCACGGCGTTCGGCCGTGTGGATACGGGCGTGCGTTTTAATGTGACGGATATGGTGACGGTTGCGCCATTTGTTGGAATGGGTGGAACCGGGACATGGATATTGTCGTCGGACGCGGGCGATGTGTTTGGTCGTGCGGGTACGGATGTTGGTGTGACCTATGAAATGGATGGTTTGCGTTATGATTATGCGTTGCGGATTGTGGGTGACACATCGGGCGGGGTGACGGCGGGATTGCGCATGGGCGCGTGGTCGGTATGGGATGATGCCGGTGGTGACATTGAATTTATGGTTCGCCGCGATGATGTTGCAACGTCGTACCGCATTGGCGTGTCCGCCCGGGTCGGGTTTTAAATTGTTGACAAAATGTTCGTCCGGTGTATAGTTTGTCCGATAATAAAAAGAAGATAATTATGTCCTGGCTACATTTTGGCAAATTGTTGCGTTCCGCGCCGATGCCATATTTACGGGGAATGGATTTCCCGTCCCAAATGGCACAGCTGCGTCCGTTGTTGCATGTGCGGATGTTTATGGGAAATTTGTGTAATTTGCATTGTAATTATTGCTTTACCGATTCGTTTTCGACCGTTCGCGGTGCCGACCACGGTTCTGTTATATCGGGGGATGAACATGGCGACGATTTGCTGCCGATGGCTGAACGGTTAAAAATTCTGTATTTTTTAAAAGAAAATTTTAATACGCAAACAGTCCTGATTAATGGCAAGGGGGAACCAACCCTGGAACCGGAATTGGATGAATTAATCCGCGGATTGCGGGTGCTGGATTTAACGCCGGTATTGGCGACCAACGGAACCAGTCTGGATGCGCCCACGGGGTACAATTGGCAATATATGTATGACAATGGGGTGTCGTTGTTGCTGAAAATGAATATGCGCGGTAATGCGGCCGGCGAAGCCGCAATATACGGCATCAGCCCCGATGACCACAGATATCGCCAAATGTACAACATCACCAACACCGATGCCGGTATGGAATGGGTGCGTCGGTTTGCGGCGCGCCGCGCGATTGCATTTAACTGTGTTTTAATGCGTCCGACGATGGGGGCCGGCGGTGCGCCGGCGGTTCTGCGGTTTTGTCGTGAAAACAGCATCATTCCGTGGTTTGATTGGTATGTGCCCAGTGGGCGCGGGCAAAGATTGGCATTGACCCCGCTGCAACAGGTGGAATTGGCCCAAACGCTGTCCCAGATTGATGCCGAATACGGATATGAATATGAATGGACGGATGGGATGAATCTGGGGTGCACACCGGAAATGAACCGCAATTTTTATCAGATAACGGACCATGGCCGCATTTTGTGCACGCCGGATATTGGTTTGCGGCCATTGGCCGGGTTAAAGCGATACGGATACCAGTGTCGCGATTGTGATGCGTTTGATTTCTGTTTGGATCGCACGATATGCGATTTGCAGATGCGGGCGCGCCGTTTTCGTTAACGGGTCATTATCTTATGATGATTTTTTAATCGCGCACAAATTCACCGCGCAGCGACGCCTTGTTCGCGGCGGTGATTTTTATTTGTGCCAATGGGTGTGCGTCGCCATCGGACGCCACGATAACCTGTTGCATGTATGGGGTGCGATAAACCAGGTTTTGGCCGGTTTTATCCCCACCTTCCATTAAACATGTCATGGTTTTGCCAACGCAAGATTCGTTAAATTCACGCTGAATTTCATTTAAAAATCCATCCAGCCGCGCCAAGCGCACACTTTTGATTTGTTCGGGAATTTGGTCACGCATCAGTGCCGCCGCCGTATGCGGGCGCGGTGAATATTTAAAAGAATACGAATTGATATAACGCACGCGCCGGGCGATATCCATCGTCATATCGAAATCGGCATCGGTTTCGCCGGGGAATCCCACGATAAAGTCACTGGAAATCTGGATGTCGGGGCGGGCGGCACGTAATTTGTCAACTATATCTATATATAGATCCAGCGAATATGGACGGTTCATTCTTGTCAATACATCGGGCGACCCGCTTTGTATAGGCAGATTTAAAAACGGCAACAGTTTTGGTTCGGTTTTAAATTGCGCGATTAAATCGTCCGTCATTTCTGTTGGATAACTGGATGTGAACCGAATGCGCTGAACGGCATCGATTTTTGCGGTTTCGCGTATCAAATCCGACAGACGCATCGTGCGCCCCGCGGCATCGGTATATTTATAACCATTGACGTTTTGACCCAGAAAACAGATTTCAATCGCCCCCGTTTCGGCCGCGTGGCGTGTATCGGCCATAATATCGTCAAATGGGCGGGAAATTTCACGGCCGCGGGTGTATGGCACGATGCAGTACGTGCAACAGTGGTCGCATCCTTCCTGGATGGGGATGTATGCGACGGCGGGGCTGCGCACCATCCGGGGCAGGGTGTCAAATTTTTCCAACCCGCCCAAATCAATGTTCAATAATTTGGCATCCGGGTTTTCCAGCAATTGCGGCAATTTATGATAGCTTTGCGGCCCCAGCACAAAATTCAAATCCGGAATGCGGCGAAACGCGTCCGCGCCCGATTCGCGCGCAACGCATCCAACAATCCCAAACAGGGCGCCCGGCTTTTTCGCGCGGCGAATGCGGCCCAACGCGGAATAGACTTTGTTGGTGGCCTTTTCCCGGACGGCACAGGTGTTTAAAATAATCATGTCGGCCGATTCGATATCCGGGGCCGCCACCCAACCATGCGATTCCAACATGGCGGCAATTCGCTGGCCGTCATAAACATTCATTTGGCATCCGAATGTTTGGATAAAAAACTGTTTCATGTGTGCATCGCCTTTTGGTTGTGATTTTTTGCATAATTATAACATGGGTCGGTCCCCCGTCAAGATTTGCTTGCGCGGATGCGCGCCCCTGGTGTATGATTTGAATGTCAGCGGGATTTCCGCTGATGGGGTTTAGCGACCCGTCATTAGACGCGCCACGCAATGCGTTACGTGTGGATTTTTTATATCTCCAATCTCCTTATGGGTTGGAGGGTGTGGGAATATACCGAATACCACCGCTATTTCTAATGATAGTCGCTAACCTCCAACCACCTGAATTTCTGGTGGTTTTTGTTTAACAAACTGGGGGTTGGTTATGAAAAAAATAATATCTGTTTCGGTGGCCCTGATAATGGGGATGGGGCTTGCACATGGCGCATTGAATTGTTGCAGCCAGTGTGTCAACCAGGTGGGGGGGAATACAAATTTTGACAGCAGTTGCACCACAAAGTGTTGCAGTGGGACCACGGTCGGTCAACCCGATGCCAATGGTGTCGTCCGGGTCGAAGTCAAAAAAACAGAGGTCATTTGCGCCACATCATCATCCGGTGCGCACACCGCCACATGTATCACCAGTCGTGAATACAAATGTGCGGCCGGGTATTATGGCACGGCCAGCGTGTTATCCAATACATGCAAAAAATGTCCCGATGGCGGAACGTCAAACGTTGGCGCGGCCAATATTACGGGATGTTTTCTGCCAAATGGATCGACCGGCGCAGATGACAGCGGGAATTTTACAATCGATGGCGGCGCGTGTATGTATAACATACTGGTTATCGGATAAAAAAACGGGGCGGGGCCCCGTTTTTTATGCCAATTTCTGGCGCAGGATTTCGTTCACGACCCCGGGGTTGGCCTTGCCACCGGTCGCCTTCATCACGTTCCCCACAAAGAAGCCCAGTAATCCAACCTTGCCAGATTTGTATTGTTCAACCTGGGCGGGGTTGGCGGCAATCACGGCATCGACGGCCGATTCGATTGCGGATGTGTCCGTGATTTGTTCCATGCCAAATTTGCGGGCGATTTCGGCGGGTGTGCCGCGTTCGCCGTCCAGCATTTTGATAAAGATTTCCTTGGCCTGTTTTCCGTTGATGGCGTTCGATGCAATCATGTCCACCAATTCGGCCAAATCGGATGGTGTGATAATGCGAAAATCGCCCGGATTCGATGCGTCCAGCGCGTTTTTTTCATCCCAGTTTTCCGGGTGCGCAAACAGTTCGGAAATCATCCAGTTGGCAATCGGTTTCGCGCGTTGTTTTTTGCCCGCGACCGCCGCATCGAACCAACGGGAAATATCGGTGCTTTCCGTCAGGCGCGCCGCATCATATTCGGCCAATCCCAAATCGCCAATGTAACGCGCGCGTGTTGCGGCCGGCAATTCCGGCATTGTGCGGCGGATGCGTTCGATGGTGTCGGTGTCGATGTCCAGCGGCAATAAATCCGGGTCCGGGAAATAACGGTAATCCAGTGCGTCTTCTTTGCTGCGCATCACGGACGTGGTGCCGTCGGCCTGGTTGTAACGCATGGTATCCTGGGACACGGTGCCACCGTTTTCATAAATTTCGATTTGACGGCGCGCTTCGAATTCAATGGCGCTTTTGATGAATTTGAACGACACCATGTTTTTGGTTTCTGTGCGGGTGCGGAATTCGTTGGAACCCACGGGGCGGACGGAAACATTGACGTCGGCGCGCATGGAACCTTCTTCCATGTTGGCCTTGGACACGCCCAGGGCGCGCGCGATTTCGCGAATTTCCCGCAGATAGCGTTCCGCTTCGTCCGGGGATGTGATAAACGAATTCTGTTGCGGATTTTTCACATCCAGATATGTCACGATTTCCAACAATGCAACGCCCGTGCGGTTGTAATCGGCAAAAGATTTTGTCGGATGGGCGTCGTGTTTTAATTTACCAGCGTCCTGTTCCAGGTGGGCGCGTTCGATAAAGATTTTTTTCGGGGTCCCGTCGTCACCCATGATTTCAACCCAGCCGCGGCCGACAACCGGCGGTTCTTCGGCGGGTTGGGAAATCTGGTACCCCTGGGGCAGGTCAGGGTAAAAATACTGTTTACGGGCAAATTTGCTGTGGCGGGAAATTTCCGCGTTCAGCCCCAGACCCATTTTAATCGCCTGTTCAACGCAGAATTCATTTAACACAGGCAGCATGCCCGGCATCGCGCAATCGACCATCGACACCTGGGTGTTGGGGGAAATTGTCGGGTTGTAATCGGCGGACGCCCCGCTGAACAGCTTGGAATTCGACAGCACTTCGATGTGCGTTTCCAGCCCGATAACCAATTCCCAATCTGTTGTTTTGCCCTTTATCGTAAACATTTTTTCTTTTTCCTTGCTTTTTTTCTTTTGGTATCTTATTATGCGTCTCGCGTTGGCTAGGTAGCTCAGTCGGTAGAGCAAGGGACTGAAAATCCCTGTGTCGGCGGTTCGATTCCGTCCCTAGCCACCAGTTTTTTTATACCGGCGACCAATTTGGTCGTTTTTTTATTTCCCCATTACTTTGGTTGGACGGTTGTCAATGCCGGCAAATTGTTCAATATGCTTGGCCAATTGCAGAACGCGCATATCGGCAAAGCGGGGACCCACCACCTGTATCCCCAGTGGCAAACCATTTTCGGCCAGACCGCACGGCACACTGCACGCCGGCACGCCCGCCAGATTCATGGCAACCGTGAACAAATCCAGTGCATAATATTCCAGCGGCGACAAATCCGAATCCAGCGGCATCGCCGTACCGGCCGATGCCGGACACAGAATCAAATCGCACTGGCCGAACGCGGTGTTAAAGCTGTCGGCAATCATGCGGCGGACACGTGCAGCCTGCATAAAATAGACTTCGTATGATTCGCTGGACAGAACCGCCGTGCCGACAATCATGCGGCGTTGCACCTCGGTCCCGAAACCGGCGGCGCGGGTTTTCTTGTACGTATCAATCAAATCTTTGCCGTCCACCCGCAGACCGTATTTCATCCCGTCATACCGCGCCAGGTTCGATGACGCTTCGGCTGGGGCGATGATGTAATACGCCGCCAGTGCGTCCAGAATGTTCGGAATCGACACGGTTACAATTTCGGCGCCAATCGATTTTAAATCCGCAATTCGCGCATCAAACAGACGCTTCATATCCGGTGAAATTTCAACATCGGCAAATTCTTTGATAATGCCGACGCGCAATTTTTTGCCATCCCCCAGGATGGGTTCAACGGCCGTGCACGCATCAAATCCGGGATTTTTTGCACTGGTCGAATCTTTTGGGTCATGGCCCGCCATCACATTCAGCAGCAATGCCGCATCATCAACGGTGCGCGCAATGGGACCGGGTGTATCCAAACTGGATGCAAATGCAACGCATCCCCAACGTGAACACAGACCGTATGTCGGCTTCATCCCGACCAGACCCGTAATCGCCGATGGGAATCGGATGGAACCACCCGTGTCGGTCCCGGTTCCCCCAATGGCCAAACCCGATGCAATCGCAGATGTCGCACCGCCAGATGACCCGCCCGCCGTCAGGCGGCGTTCCAGCTGCCACGGGTTGACCGGTGCGCCAAAGTAGCTGGTCTTGCTGAATGTGCCCATGGCGAATTCGTCCAGGTTGGTTTTTCCCAACAGAACCGTTCCCGCATCGATAAATTTCTGGGAAATGGTGGATTCATATTCGGGGATAAAATTTTCCAGCATGCGCGATGCCGCCGTTGTACGAATGCCGCGGGTGGCAAACAAATCCTTCATCCCGATTGGAATCCCGTCCAACGCCAATGCGTCGCCCGCCGCAATGCGTGCGTCGGCCGCGGCCGCGTCTGCCAATGCGCGTTCACCCGTCACCGTGATATAGCAATTTAATTCCGCGCCGTATTTTTCGATACGATCCAGATATGCGCGTGTTAATTCGGTGGCGCTGATTTCGCGTGCTTTTAATTTTTCCAGGGCTTGTGTTATCGTCAGGTCAATCATTTTTCAATCCGATTATTTTTATTTGGCATATTGTTTAACGCATGGCTGTGCGCTTATTCATCCATGACTTTTGGAACCGCAAAGTATCCGCGCGACACGCCCGATTTATCCGGGGCGTTCGCCAGAACCGCATCGCGGATATTGCCGTCGGTAACCGTGTCGGCCCGTCGCGGCAATGCGTGTTCGGCCGGATTCAGCATCGGTTCCACACCGCGCGTATCGATTTTTTGCAGTTTGTCCAACCATTCGAGAACGGAATCAATGTTCATTTCCGCCAGCTGTTCATCCGATATTTCAATACGGATCAGATTGGCAAATTTCTGTAATTGTTGCTTGCTAAACGTCATTTTGCATCCTATTATTAATTTTAAGGGAAATTATACAATGATTTTGCCAGATTTCAAGGCTTTTCCGGCCATGGGCCGCATAATTGGTGTTGACTGGGGCGCGCGGCGCTGTGGCTTGGCCGTGTCCAGTGCGGACCGCGAATTTGTATTTGTGCGTCCGGCCATCGTGATGGCGCGCGGCGACAATGATGTGGCGCGGCGCGTTGCCGATTTTGCGACTGATGAAAATGCGGTCGGCATTGTTGTCGGATTGCCGCTGCACGGGGACGGGACCGAATCCGAAACAACACAAATGGTTCGCGATTTTGCCCAGAAACTGTGCGTATACGTCGATTTGCCAATCTGTTTTATTCCCGAAAATTTAACCAGCCACGCCGCCCAAATGGAAATGGGGCGGGTGCGCGTCCGTGATTTGAAATCGCAATTGGATTCCAACGCCGCGCGCATCATTTTGGAAAACGCGATTGCGTTGATGCGCCGCCAGCAAAAGATTTAATAATGAATATTATATACCAGGACGAAGATTTATCCCCATCACAGACCGCGCAGTTAATGGATGCGACCGAATTGGCGGTCGATACGGAACTGACGGGGTTGGACGTGCATGCGGACAGATTGTGTCTGGTGCAGATGCGGGCGCGCGGGTCCGATGATTACTTTCTGATACATATCCGTGACAACCGCGATTATCCAAACGTGTCGCGCGTGCTGGCCAATCCCAAATCTTTGAAAATTTTTCATTATGCCCGCATGGACATGGTCATGATATACAAACGGTTGGGCATATGGGCGACGCCGGTGTTTTGTACAAAAATTGGCATGCTGTTGGCGCACCCCAATGGGGGGCATACGCTGCACCATGCGTTGCGTGATATTTTTGGCATCACATTGGACCGTGATGAATGTTGTTCCGATTGGACGGGACGATTGAATACGCCACAAAAACAATACGCCGCGGCCGATGTCATGTATCTGCATTTATTAAAGGATTATTTGACGGACACATTGGCCGATGAAAACCGGCTGATGCTGGCGCGTCAATGCTTTGATTTTTTGCCGACGCGGTGCGAATTGGACATGAATTGGGGCGTGCGCGACATATTCAATCACAACCCGGTAAATTCATAAAAATCCCCGGAAACAATGCGCATAGCGCATTTTTTTTGGGGGATTATTCGCCACTTTTTGCGGGGATTTTTCCGTCCGCCGACAGCAAGACCGCTATCCATCGCGTTGAATCAAACTGGGCCGTGATGATAAACGTCGCCACCAATAACGGCACGCTGAAAAACATTCCCGCAATCCCCCACAGCATTCCCCAGAACACCAGGTTGATTAAAATCGCCAACGTTGACAGGTTTAATGTTTTGCCTGTTAATTTCGGTTCGATAATGTTGCCGAACAAAATCTGTAATCCGATTAATCCGACGGCGACCAGCAATGGCTGATGCAGACTGTCCGTTATGACCAGCGAATATAAAATCGGCAAACTGCACGCGACAATCGCGCCGATGGTCGGGATGTAACTGGTAACAAAGACGATAAACGCCCACACGCCCGCGAATTGCAATCCGATGGCCTGTAACCAAAAGAATGACAGCACGCCCGTCACGCCCGATATCAGCGTTTTCATAAACAGATATTTTTTCATGTTTTCGTCGATACTGCCCAGGATAAAGCGCATCTTTTTCGACCGCGATTTATTGGGGAACAGGGCGGCAAATTTTTTGTTAAATGTGCTTTGTTCCACAAACATAAACAGCATATAGACGAAAATCATTCCGATGGCGGTCGCAATGCCAAATGCGGATGCGCCGACGTTGGTGGCGATTTTTGTGACGTTGGGCATCATGCCCGCGTCAAATGACACGCCCAGACGGCCCGACAGAAAGTCCGCAAATGTCATCATTTTTTGTTGAATTTCCGGCAAAGCGGCCATCAGTTCGGCAAACATCGGGCGCACCTGGGTGATGAACAGATAAATTAATCCCCCCAGCGTCACCAGGGCCAACCCACTGGACACCCAGTTAAAGACAATACCCACGCGACGTTCATGCTGATTATGCGGGGCGTTGTACGGCATGATTTTGCGGTAATATGACGCAATCGCGTTAATCAAATACCACAAAAACACCGCTGCCAGCAACGGGATGAAAATCGACCGTCCCAGCCACAGGAACAACAGGGCGCCCGCAAATAAGATAATTCCGTTCATGTGTTTGCCTATTACTTTTTAAATTATTGTTCGATGTTGTCCGCGGGGGCGCTGGGCGCAATCATTTCCACCGGTGCATCGGCCATGGCGATGGGGGACACGTCCCGCATGACGCGGTACGCAATCACATTGACTGTAATCACCGTGATAATGGTCAGCACGTTGACAATAATCGCAACCGTTGAAAACGCGCCGCCAATGTTTTTGCGCATACGTGCCGACCCCGCAATCCATTGCCATATGCCAAAGATAACAATTGGTGCCGCAAATACCGGCAACATAATCCAGCCATATCCGTACAGCATCCCGGACCCCAAAATCATCACGATAAACATCAGCCATGCGTTGGCGGGCGATGCGACAATCCAATTAACGAACGACGTGTACCAGGTGGCGCCGATTTTGATGTCGGTGGCGCGTTTTTGTTTTTCATCGGTCAATATATATCCCGGCATCCACAGCATGGAACAGGGCAGGGTTAAAATCGCCTTCCACTGGGGGACACCCATGTTGATTGCGCGCATGTATGTGGCATACAGATTGATGATTTGCAATCCGCCGACATATGCCGCCACCAGCGCCAGCACCGTCATCACCAGCACCAGCCACGGCAAAACCGCCATGTTGTTCATCGACAACGAAATCATCATCGGCAAATAAACAAAGCCCAAGAACATTAATCCCAAAATTCCGATAACACGTGATACAAAGAATGCCGCGGTATAAATTCCCACAAATTGGCGTTGGCCCATATCATCGCGCGGCAGCCGTTTAATCAATCTGAATGCGGCCCAGGCCACCACCGCAAACATCAGCGCCATCATCGGCCATGTGGCGATGGGCTGGTTTTCGGGGGCGGTGAATGCACTGGCGATAATGGCGTACAGCCCACCCAGTGCCAGCGGTCCAAACACCACCAACAACGCGAATTTAACAGGGGCCCGCCACAGCCATGTGGATAATTTGGCCGGCGTGGTTATGGGGGCTGTTTTTCTGACCATGATAATAAATCCTTTGGTTAAAACGTTATGGGGTTATTGTATCACAATATGGCCCGCGGACAAAGTGGTAGTTGCGCTGGGCGCAACCGCGGCGGTGAAATCCGATTGATGCGATATGAATAAAAATGCGGTGTCAGGCATGGCGGCGATTGTATCCGCGATTTGTTTTTTTGTCGCCGCGTCCGCCCCCGAATCCGGTTCGTCCAAGATGGCCAATTTCGGTGCCGTCATCACCAGGCGCAGCAACATCAACCGTTTCCGTTCGCCACCGGAAAATCCGACATTGATACTGCGGTTCAGCCATTCTTTTGGAATGTCCAGCGCGGCGCGCGCATTTTCCAATCGGGTCAAGAATTCCCCCATGGACAAATCGCGGCCCGTTTGAAAATGCGTGTGCGCCACGGCCGAGTGTTTTAAAAAGCTCATCACCGTCAGACCCGGAATTTCGGGAACATTTTGCGCCCCCAGAAAAATTCCCATCAACGCGCGGGTGGTGGCGTTTTCGCCCGTGATGTCGCGCCCGTCAAAGATGATTTGCCCGGCGTCAACCGTATATCGGTCGTCGCCCGCAATAACCGCGGCCAGTGTTGATTTCCCACTGCCGTTATGGCCGGCCAGCAAATGACGCGCGTCATCGGCAACCGACATCGTGATGTCGTGCAGCAATTTTTTCCCGTCCAAAGATACGGACAAATTTTTAATTTCCAGCATAGATAAACCCTGTGTTTTATATGGATTATACCACAAATTGCTTGCGTTGCAATTCGCATAAATGGTATAGTTTGCGTGTCAGCGGGTGTTCCGCTGATGGGTGTGAGAACCCATATCTGGCGTCATGAAATCAAAGGCGCGAAAGTGTCTTTTTTTATTGTGATGATAAATAACCCCAGCCCGGGCTGGGGGGCGGCGATATATATGAATAAGCCCACAATTTCCAGAAATTGTTCTCAACCCCCAGCCACCATTTTTTGGTGGTTTTTTGTTAATCGTAAAAAAGGGGTTAATTGTGAAACGATTTCTTATGCTGCCGGTATTAATTTTTGGCGGATTCTGTGCGTCGGGCGCGTATGGTGATTACACAAAAAACGGAACATATTGTGTGATTGATTATTCGGTCAGTGGCGGTCAGTGCTATTGGTGTCGGGCGGGGGGCGATACGGCCGCCGGCAATTGCAAAAAGGGATATGCCGGATGCATGTCAACCACCGAAAAATATGTCAATCTGGGCAGTGGCGCTGGTGGCTGGCAGTGTACCATGAATGGATTTTGTAAGTCGTATTGCGACGATACGCAAAATTTTTGGCAAACATTTACGGCGGCGGGATATGATGACCCAGATTTGGTGGGGGCCGAAGTTTTGATGGAACGAAGTGGATGCGATTGCAACCAATGGCAGCCAAATACGTTATATGTTCGGTGCGCCGCCGGGTATTACGGAACGCCGGACAGATATGTTTATACCGGGTGCCAGCGGTGTCCGGGTCTGAAGAATGCGGCGGGTGATACCGTTTACGGCCACAGTACTGCGGGTGAAAACGAAAATATAACCGATTGCTGGATTGATGGGGCCGACGGACCGTTTGGCGATAATTCTGGCATGTATGATATCACAACACCCGCGTGCATATACGTCACGGATTGATGCGGTCGCACCACGGTTAATGGGCCAGGGCCATCTGAATTAATTGCTTGGATTCGACCAGGAATTCCATCGGCAACCGCGCGATAATGGGTGCGGCCATCCCCCCCACAATCAGGGCCGTTGCCGCGTCCGCGCTGATGCCCGCCTGTTGCAGATACAGCAGCGCCGCCGCATCAATGGCGCCGGTGGTTGCTTCGTGGCTTTGGTCGTTGGCGCCGTTGGTGTGGATGATTGTTGGCAACGTGTTCGCCACAGCGTCGGTGCCAACGATGCGACTGTCGCACTTGCACGCGTTTATTCCGCCGCGTCCGGCAAACGACACCAGACTGCGGAACGTTTGTTGCGATGCGTCCAGCGCCACGCCATAAGATAAAATATTCGATTTCGTATTGTCGCCCACGTGAATCATTTTGGTGCCGGTGTCGGCCTGTTGATTGCCGCGTGTAATGGTCAGGGAATAAAAATCACTGCTGCTGTCGGTGCCGGCCAAAATGGTTGACGGATATTTCCATGTCATGGCGGACCCGATTTCCACCTGGGTCCAGTCCAGGCGCGCCCGCGCATCCGTGCGTCCCCGCTTGGTCACGAAATTCAGGATGCCGCCGCTGGATTTTGGCTGGCTGAAATCGCCGGCGTACCAGTTCTGGACGGTGGCGTATTTAACCACCGCATCGTCATGCGCAATCACTTCGACAACGCCGCTGTGCAACTGGTGGTTGGGGCGGCGCGGGGCGCTGCACCCTTCCATATAGCTCAGCGTGGCGCCGCGGTCCGCAATAATCAGCGTTCGTTCAAATTGTCCGATTTTTGCCGTTTCAATTCGGAAATAACTGGCCAGGTCAATTGGACACTTGGTATTCGGCGGGACATAGACGAACGTCCCGTCGGAAAAGACCGCCGCATTCAGCGCGGCAAAGAAATTATCCGCCGCCGGCACCACGGTTCCCAAATATTTTTTGACCAAATCGGGATATTGCCGCACCGCGTCCGACATCGGCAGAAAAATAATCCCCAGTTTTTGTAATTCGGCGGTGTATGACGTGTGGACGGATTTGCTGTCGATGACGGTGTCGGTCGCCATGCCCAGCAGTGCGCGCTGTTCATGTTCGGGGAGCCCCATCTTGTCATAAGTTTCCTTTAAATCCGAATTGTCAATCGCGGCGGGTTCATTGTAATAATTCAGCGCATCGTAATCAATCGGGGCATAGTCAATTTCGCCCCAATGCGGTTCGCGCATTTGTTCCCATGCCCGCAGCGCCCCCAGCCGCCATTGCAACAACCAATCCGGTTCGCCGCGTGCGGCGGATATTTCGCGTACCAATTCCGGGGACAGTTTGGCCATATATCATACCCCCGCGATTATTGTCCGCCCGCGGCCAGCTGGCGCGCCTGGGTAAAGAATGTCAGGGACTGGCCCAGCAAACCGTCGGTGAACGTTGTGGTCAAAATACCGTTGGGTTCGGTGGCCGTCAAATGGTGCAGGAACGCGTCCGCCCGGTTCAGGTAATTGTCCACGCTGCGGGCAACTTCTGCGTCCAGCTTAATCGCGCGGCGCAGTTTTTCCAGTGCGAACGGATTTTTGGCGTATTCGTCCAAAATCCCGCCCAGTGCGCGCCACAGCGGGTGTTCGGGCGTGTTGCGCGGCATGATGTCAATCGCCGCCATAATGGGAATCAGGCTTTGCAGTAAATCCTGGTAAATCATTTCCGCGTTTTCGGCGACGGCATTTGTCGCGTACTTGTTTTTCAGCACCGCCTGCATTTTCACAATCAGATTGTACTGATGCGCCAGTGTTTTTGACGTGTCGCGAACGCGCGCGCTGACCGACGCGACAAAGCCCACCACCACGCCCATCATCACGACCATCGCCGCCATCATAATCAAAACATACGTCGTGTTCATCTGTATCACACCCCCAACAAAAACGTTTAATTCTGATGGCAGTATAACATCTTTTGTCGATTCGTGCGATTTTATCTTTTTGTTGGATTTTTTCGGGGCCAAAGCCCGTTTTAGGTCTTGCACAGATTCGGTCAAGTTGTTATAATATCTGTAATTAAATTAAAGTAACACGCAGGAAAGGAAGATTTTATGTTCCGCAAGATTTTGATTGTCGCCATGTTTGCAACGGCTGCCGGGTATTGCTTTGCCGCGCAGAACTTGCCCCAGGTCGTCACGTCAGAGGTTTTTTATTCCCAGGATAAAACCGCGGCCGACACATACGTTGCCGAATACGACAATGTGCAATACGATGCCGTCCAGACCGCACCGGCACCCGTGCCCGCATGGCCGTTGGCCGGGTCGGATGCCGACGTAGAAGTGGCGTGTGAATCCGGGGCGTGCGCCGGCAAGAAAAACGACAACATCAAAATCGTGTCCAAGATTGGGGCGGATTTGGTTGTGGAAAATAATTTCAACCTGGGGTCGCGCGGTGAATTCGCGGGCTGGTCCGGGGGGGCGAACATGATTCACGGGATGCAAATCCCGGCGGGATTCGACGACGAATGCAACACGAATTCCGAAATGCCGTTGTTGCACCGCGAAATGCTGGAAGATGATGGCGGCGAAATTTTGACCGTATCGCGCAGCAATCGTAAAAATTGTGGCAAATATGGCGATGGATATGCGGCCTTTGCGGCGCGCACGGGGATGAAGACGACAACACTGCCCGATGGGACGGTCGTGTCTGAATCCGAAACCGAAGAATTAATTGTCGATGAATCCGCCGACGCCGAAGCGCCCAAGGAATTACAGGACCAGGTGCGTTCCTGGGTCGTGGCCAGCGGTCAGACACTGCGTGAAATTTTGCAAGATTGGTGTGACAAAGAAGGTTGGGATTTGGTTTGGGCCACGTCACGCGAATACCCCGTCGAAGCCAGCGCCGTGTTCAAGGGACGCTTTGTCGATGTGGCATCCGCGTTGGTTCGCAACTTTGGTCGCGCAACCCCGGTCCCGTACGCCAAGTTTTACAAGGGAAACCGCGTGCTGGTTATTTCCGCGGCCGAAGAATAATATATAATATGATATAAACGCATCAGGGACGTAGGAGAAATTTATGACTAAATCAATCAAACTTTGTGCCGTGTTCGCCGCCGTTTGTGCGTTGGTGTCCGCATGTGCGACACGCGATTCGGCCAAGGTTGCCGCCAGCGTCGATCAAGATTTTATCAACGCGTACGACGCGTTCGAAATGGCGAAAAATCCCCGGGCCAAGGTGGCCACCGGCGACACCGTTTCCATGTCCGAAGGGGTATGGTTGGGCAGTAAATCCACCGTTTTGGCGCACCGCAACAATTTGCCGTCCAAATTTGAAACGGACACCGGCGTCACCATTTTGCTGAATGAACCGGTATCCCTGCAAGTTTTGGCCAACGACATTTATTCCGTCACCGGCATCCCCGTCAAAATCGACAGCCAGGTGAACGCGGAAAAATTGAAAAAGACGATGAATATCGCATATACCGGGAAATTGTCGGGATTATTGTCCCAGGTGGCGACCGATTTGGATTTGCTGTGGTATTATGACAAAGATGCCATCGTGTTTTATGAAACAGAAACCAAAACGTTTACGTTGTACGCACTGGGGACGGATGTGTCGTTCCAATCTGCGATGCAGACCGATGACGGCAATGTCGTATCCCTGGAATCCACGTTAAAGGAATGGGACGAAGTCGAACAGGCCATTGCGTCCATCATTGGCAAAAATGCAAATGCTGATTTCACCGTATCGCGCAGTTTGGGGACCATCACGGTTACCGCATCGCCGTCGGTTCAGAAACGCGTTGGCGAATACATCGCCCGCCAGAACAAGCGTTTGTCCCAATTGGTCACCATTGACGTCAAAGTGTTACAGGTGTCGATTTCCAATAATTCCGCGTTTGGGCTGAATCTGGCGGCGGCAATTAATTCCGCGTCCGGTTTGGACATCGTGGCCAATCCGAAAAACAACCTGACATCGACCGAGGCCAGTTCCATGAACATCGCCGTTTTGTCGAATACCGTGTCGGCGTTGACCGGGGCCACCCACATGGAAAATGGCCAGGAAGTGCCGGGTGCATACACACCGGATCAAATTCGTAACGGTTCCCTGTCGGGGGCGGCGGGCAGTAATGCGTTGATTCAGGCACTGGCCAAGCAGGGCAAGGTGTCCCTGGTGACAAACGTCGGCGTGACCACACGCAACAACCGCGTTGCACCGGTCAACAACACCCGTACAACCGGATACATCAAACGCTTTGAATCGCGCAACTTTACCACCGTCGAATCCAGCACCGTTGACCAGGACGACCTGGAAACTGGATTTTCGATGCAGTTGTTGCCGAACGTTTTGGAAAATGGCCGCATCTTGCTGTTGTTCAAAATGTCTGTGCGCGAATTGTTGCAGATGTCAACCCAGACAATCGGCGAAGTCACACTGCAATTACCCGAAGTCGAAGAACGCAGCTTTATGCAAGAAGTCATTATGGAATCGGGCCAAATGCTGGTTGTGTCCGGATTTGAAAAGCAGACAAATAACGACACACGCTATGGTTTGGGGGACCCGGACTTTATGGCGCTGTCGGGGTCGCGCGAAACATCGGCCCAGCGTGACGTGTTGGTGGTTATCTTGACACCACAGGTACTGGTCAGCCCGATGGACGTCGAACGCAGTATCCAACAGCATTGGGGCGCACCGTTGAATTAAACCCATCCCGGCAAATGCCGGGATTTTTTATGAAAAAACATGTTGTTAATTTTGACCCAAACCCGTATAATACCGGGCGTTGGGTCGCATAAAACCATGCCGAATCCAATGGGACGATTTTCCTGGTGTATGATAAATTCAACAAAATCCCAGAAATCCGCATTATTTTAATCCCCCGTTTTGCATAAAATAACCGTCGGTTTGATATCGGCAATGTGTGTCATCTGCGTGCCCGCATCGGTTTATGCGGCGGGGTATTCGTGTCCGACATATAAAAAATACACATCATGTAATTCGGGCTTTTATTTAAACGGGACATCTGCGGGCAACGCGTGCGTTTCGTGTTCGACCGTATCGTTTACCGACAGTGGGACAGAATCCACCACCGACAGCAGTGCGTGTACATCAACATCCCAGACAGTCACCAGTGGATATTGCAAACAGAACCAGGTTCGCAGTGGATCGCGCACCGGCACGCGTACGAAATCACGCACATGTTACCGCACGGGCGGGGCGGGCGGCACAAACGGGGCATCCGCTTGCACGGGCAGTGCGAATTGCGGGGGATATACATATGGTTCCTGGTCATATGGCAGTTGTTCATATACCGCGTGGACAAACAGTGGCGGTCTGCACAGCTGTTCATGTCCCAGTGGTTCGTATCTGAGTGGGACATCATGCCCCAGTTGTACATCGGTGTCGTTTACCGACAGCGGGACCGACACCGGCACGGACAGCAGTGGGTGCACGGCGACCAGTCAGACTGTGACAGTCAACATCAGCAACGGTTCGTACAAGCAAAATCAAACGCGCAGTGGATCGCGCAGTTGGTCCCGTGCGAAATCGCGGACATGTTACCGCACGGGCGGGGCGGGCGGCACGAATGGTGCGTCGGCCTGTACTGGGTCGGGCAACTGTGGCGGTTACACGTATGGTAATTACAGTTACGGGACGTGTTCATACACCACATGGACAAACAGCGGTGGCGGCCACAGTTACAGCTGTAACGCCGGGTATTATTGGAACGGGTCGGGTTGCGCGGCATGTACGGCGGGGTATTACTGTCCCGGATTTTCAAATGTGAACAGTCCCGCGTCTGGCTATGGCCGCAACAGCTGTACCAACGCCCCGGCCAATGCAAATTATACCGGTTCGGCCACCACAAATTCATGCGCATGGTCATGCAAGGCCGGATATTACGGCAGCAGTGGCGCCGGCAGCACGTCGTGCGCCGATTGCGGCAGTGGGAATTATTGTACCGGCGGCACGCATCGCGCGACATGTGTCAGCACGGTAAAGGCCGGTTCACCAACACCCGCCAATATCGTCAGTCTGTCCAGTGGTAGCTGGAGTGATAAAAATCATGGTGCCAGCGCGGCCGATTGTATTTGTGATTGGTATTTCAGTGATGAAACCAGAACACAATATATGAATGAAACAACATGTTCAAATGGCCCCGGTGGCAGCAATTATACCCATTATGAATGGTGTCGCACTGGGTATTATGCGTCCGAACCATTGAATTTTAATAGTTGGTACAACGCATGCAGTGCGTGCACCAACAAACCGGCCAACGCCACATATACCGGCCGCGGGACGCCATCGACCATGTATGCGGTCGAAAACAATTGCCCGTGGCAATGTAATGCAAATTATTATGCAAACAATGGCGCATGCACCGCATGTAATTCGGGATACACGTCGCCGGCCGGCACCACCGCCGCGTCGGGGTGCACAAAATCGTGCACGCGTGCATGCACGCAACAAACGTGTCCCGCATCCGCCCACAGTTGCACGCACGGCGCCACCAGCACCACCGGCACCGATGCCCAGGGTGTTGGTTGTAACGCGGCCGCATCCACGTGCAGTTTGACCATCAACAGCTGTAAAAACGGATATTACAAGGATGGTAATTCATGCAAGGCATGTCCGTCATCGCACCCGAATTCCGCCGACGGCACCACCGGGGGCAGTGGGGCTTGCTGGACATCGTGCGGCAACAGCAGTGTGTCAAACGGATACATTCCGCCCACCGTCGCACGGGTAAATTATCCGACCGTCTGTACCTATAACCCGGCCAGCACGGTCTGTAACACCGGTCACAGTCTGACATCGTCATATGTCTGTGCGGCGATGTGCGCGGCGGGCGTGACCAAAATTCGCACGGGCAATGTGACGGTCCCGTTATACGCGACCAAGCAGACCAGTCCCGCATTACATATCCGTGTCGGCAACCAGGTTTGTTACGGCAGTCTGGGCGCCAACAAAGCCGCCACCGCCGTCAACATCAATTACGGGGGCAACACGTATCATACGATTAAATAAGGATAAATAAATTCCCAGTTAATCTGGGTGGTTGGTGGTGCGACGAATGTGAACGCAGACGTGATGTAACCTTTCTCTTTCACCAAGCATTATGATTTGCGCCCGACCGTATCACCCCAACCACCCAGATTAATGATGAAACAAAAAATCCCGCAATTTGCGGGATTTTTTAATCCAATGGATTTCTGAATACCGGACCTTAGGCCATTTTGGCGACTTTCTTGGTCAGACGGGAAATTTTGCGGGCCGCGCGCTTTTTCGGCATAACCTTGCCAGCAGATTTCATAATCTTGCTTTCTGCGGCGCGTGTGGCGGAAACAGCAGATGTTTTGTCGCCGGATGCGATGGCCTGCAACGCCTTTTTCGTGGCTGTTTTAACCGCGCTGCGACGGGCGGTGTTGACAGCGTTTTTCTTTTCAGTTACCAAAATTCTTTTTTCAGATGACTTGTGATTTGCCACTTTATTTTCCTTTTATTTAGTCACGTTTTTTGTTATTTTATAGAAAACAAACATAAAATCAAGGAAAAATAAAATGATATATGCTTTTGGAATCATTGTGTCGTATTTGCTGGGCAGCGTGCCGTTCGGACTGTTGGTGGCGCGCCTGGCGGGCAAGGGGGACCTGCGCCGGGTTGGCAGTGGCAATATCGGCGCAACAAACGTTATGCGCGTGGGCGGATTACGTCTGGCGGGGCTGGTCTGGATTCTGGACATGGCCAAGGCCGCCGCGGCCGTTTTTATCGGCAATTGGCTGGCGGGGCCGGTGTTCGGCGCATGGTGCGGATTTATGGCGGTCGTTGGGCATTGCTATCCGGTGTGGCTGCGGTTCCGCGGGGGCAAGGGGAATTCGTCCATGTTCGGTGCGTTGCTGGCCATCAGCCCGCTGTCGTTTGTGTTCTGTGGGATTGAATGGCTGATTGTGGCGCTGACGTCGGGGTATTCGTCGGCCGGGGCGATTGTTGGGTTCTTGGTTCTGCCGGTGTTGGGATTTGGGATTGCAAACGGCATCGGTTGGGCGTTTGTCGCGATTTCGGCGCTGTGCCTGTGGCGGCATCGGGAAAATATCCGCCGTCTGATGTCGGGAACCGAATCCAAAATCGTTTGGAAATGGAAAAAATAATTTTTTGGGGTCGCGCATTCGCGGCCCTTTTTTTATGCTTTGTTTTTGGGGCCTTTTGTGGTATAATAATCTTATCTGAATGTAGGGTGATTGGAATGAAGAATTTTGTCTGTTTAATGACCGCATGCCTGGTGACGATGCCGGCAATGGCGTTGACCCCGGCGGGCCAGGGACGCCGTACAATGGCCGCCCAAATGGCGCCGGCCCCGCGTGCAACCGCATCGACCAACCAATTGACCATGATGGCGACAACTACGTCCGCTGCGCCCGTTGTCGATAAATCCAGCGTTCGCGTCGAACCGGACATCCCCACGCCCCAGCCCACAGAACCCAAACCCGATAACCGGGAAAAGGAAAAGGCCGCATGTCTGAACAACAACATCGGCATTGGTAATACATTTGTCTGGGCGTCCAAGTACAGCAATACCGGCAACTATGCGTCCATGGTCGAAGATACCGAAAATCCTGAAAACAACGTTTGCTTTGTAAAGGTTGAACTGAAATCCGACGATGCCAAGGTCAGCGTTTCTGATATTCAGCCCGTCTATTTTGAAATGGGGCGCGCAATTACATGCGGTGACTGGGCAAACGAAGAAAAATTAAGACAGCGTATCCTGGACGCGAAAAAGACGGCGCGTACATGGGGAACCGTTGCCGGTGCCGTTGGTGGTGCGGGCATTGGTGTCGGCGCGATGGAATTGTTTGGCAACCGCTTAATCGGGGGCAAGGTCGAAGGACAGAAAGACCTGGAACGGAATGACCCGCTGGGGTTACTGCGTTCGCAGTTGGCCGTGCTGAAAAAAGACAGCCCGACACAGTATAATAACTTTATGGACCAGTTGCGTGTTATTAAGCGTGATTGCCAGAATACCGATTGGGCCAACTATAACATGGATGTCCCCAGTGAATGTACAAACTGGGAATACGCATTCGGCCTGGTACAGTAATCAAACGCCCCACGGGGCGTTTTTTTATGCGCCCGACATATATATGTATTGTGTCGGGGCGGAATAATTTCGTATAGTGGCATCATGTCTGAATTGTTTCATAAATTATGTCTTATTCGCACGCCCGGAATTGGGCCCGCCAAATATGCCCAATTGATTCGGCAATTCGGCAGCGCCGCCGCGGCCTGTGCCGCCGCGCCAAACGAAGATGTCGCGGACAGTGTTCGCCGCGAAATGGACCGCGCGGCACAAATGAACATACATTATATATGTGACGATGATCCGCGTTATCCGGCGTCCCTGCGGATGATAAAAATTCATCCCCCGGTGATTACGGCCCGCGGCAATATAGACACACTGTCGCGCTGCGCGGTCGCAATTGTCGGCACACGTCACGCAACGGCGGCCGGAATGACATTTATGGCCGATTTGGCCCGTGAATTTGCCGCCCGCGGTTATGCGGTCGCATCCGGCATGGCGATGGGGACCGACACGGCCGCGCACCGTGGGGCACTGCGGGCGGGGGGCGATGCCCAGACAATCGCCGTTTTGGCCGGCGGGGTGGATTATATCTGGCCGGTTGAAAACGAATCTTTGTATTGGGATATCGTGGACCGGGGCGTCGTCATCAGTGAAATGCCCGTGGGATTCGCGCCCACCGCCAATAATTTTGTACAGCGCAACCGCTGGGTGGCCGGCATTTGTGATAAACTGATTGTGGGCGAAGCAGACATGAAATCGGGCAGTATGACCACCGCACGATTCGCAATTGAATCCAATCGCCCGGTTTTCGCGGTCCCGTCCCATCCATCCGATGCGCGCGCGGCCGGCCCAAACAGTTTAATTCGTGACGGTCATGCCACAATCTGTACCGGCATATCGGATTTTTTTGATGGGAATGCGGCCCCAAAAATAAAAAATGAAAAAAATGTGACATCGGAAAATATTCTTTTGGACCGGTTGGGAATGATTCCTTTGTCTGAATCTGTATTGTCAGATGTTGTCAAAAAAAGCATTTCGGAAATCAAACGTGAATTGGTTGTCTTGGAATTGCAGGGTTTGGTGCGAAAAGTAGATGGCGGATATGTCCGCATATGATTCTTTTCGTGTCTATACAATGTATATACAAGGCGCAGAAATCAGGCGAAAATCCGAATCGGTGTCAAAAAATAAATGTTCAAAAATCGTTTAACATTCGGTTGCAAATAGAAATTAATCTTATACCCTAACGGACGTATCCAAACGATTGAGCAATCAATCAAAACAAGCGCGAGAGAGAAGAAAAAGTAGTAGGGCGATAAACATTAAATTTTATGAATCTGGGTCGGAAATCCGCGGGATAAATAGAATTTAGCGTTTATGTGCAGGTGGTTTTTACACTCTTGTGCGGGCAGGAAACTCTTTTAGGGAAGGAAAGGAGAAACAGCATGCAGGCAGCGGCAACAAAACAAAAAGTAAACGTCGAATCCATCAAAATGGCAATTGCTGAAAAAATGGATTCCGCCAGTTTTGCTTCTTGGATTGCGCCCCTGAATTTTGCTGTGGAATCGGGCTGCCTGACACTGACGGCGCATAATCAATTTTCCGCTGATTTCATTAACAGTGTTTATGCAAACGTTCTGGGCGATGTGGCCGCGCAATTCGGATTGGCGCTGAACGTGGCGGTGCGCGGGGCAAACATGGTTCTGGCCGCGGCGCCGTCGAACGACAACCGCGTTCAAACATTTGCACCGGCACCAATTGCACCGGCCGCGCATGCTGAATTCGATGCCTTTGTCACATCGGATGAAAATGCGTTCGTCGTATCGGCGTGCAAAAAATTGGCGGCGGGTGCGGTTTCTTTTTCCCCGCTGTATATCTATGGCCCGGCCGGTTGTGGCAAAAGCTTGTTGGCGGGTTGCATCAATTCGGCGGCCGCGGGTCGTACACTGATGATGACGGGCGGCCAGTTTGTTGCGGAATTCGCACGCAGCCTGCGCGAACATTCCATCTTTGCGTTCAAGGATTTTTGCCGCAAATGTGACACATTCATCCTGGACGATGTGCACGCGTTGGCGGGCAAACGTGCCACCACCGAAGAATTTATTCAACTGATTATGGATTTGCGCGCCGCGGGCAAGAACATTGTTTTGACGGCGAACGCGGCGCCGGCGGGTCTGACGGGTTTTGACCGTCGTGCACAGTCTTTGATGGCGTCCGGTCTGGTCGCGGACGTTGCGGCGCCGTCCCGTCACGTCAAACGCGTGATGCTGACACGTGCGGGTGTTGAAATGGATGTGGCGGATGCGCTGGCCGATCGCGTGGCGTCCGATGGCCATCTGGTGGCGGGTGTTGCGATGAAAATCAAAACATATGCCGAATTGATGGGCGCGCGCGTTGACATGACGGTTGCACAGCGTTTGCTGGCCGATACGTTGCAACGTGCCAAGACACCGTTGGCGATGGTTAAATCCATGTGCGAAAAAATGGGTGTTTCCTATGACGCTGTTTGTGGTTCTGGCCGCAGCCGCACATTGGTTCGCGCCCGTCAAATCATGATGACCGCATTGAAATCTGCGACGAAATTGTCGCTGACGGAAATTGGTCGCGTATGCGGCGACCGTGACCACGCAACGGTTTTGTATGCCATTTCCCAGATTGAAAAATTGAAAAAGACCGATTTGATGGTTTGTGCCGAAATTGAACAGATGATTGCCGAATGCCGTTAACAGCAGGCCAGGGCGCCCCAAAAAACACAGATGGGGCATTTTTATTGCAATAAAAAACCACCCCGCGTCCGCGGGGTGGTTTTTTACTCGGGTTTCGTATTTAATGGATACCGACGCGGAATTCGTCTTTCCAGCCCGCCACAACCTGGCCGCCGATGGTGCAACTGATGTCTTCAAAGCCGCCCTTGACCTGGTTCTTTTTAATGACGTTACTGGTAATCAGACCGCCCGCCGTTCCCAACACAACGCCCGCAACCGAATCTGACACCAAACGTGATGTGTTGAAATTACCTTCTTCGTTTTTCCACTTGCTGACCTTGAACGCGTCCGCCATGGTTTGGATGTTCGATGTCGCATTGCGTATCCGGCGGATACGGATGTTAATCTCTGCCTGTTGCTGTTGCGCGGTGGTGGCCGCCGCCGCCGCTGCATCAATCTGGGCAATTAATGCCAACAGTTCGCTATAATAACTGTTGAATACGATTTCATTGCGGTTCGCATCGCGGCAATATGCCAGAACCGTGTCAATTAATGCGACCAGTTCCTGATTCTTGCTGTATTTGATGCGCCACTGGGCCAACTGGGCCAATTTGCTGGCATCGCATTCAAATGTTTGCGATGGTTGGGCCGGGGTAACATTTGTTGGCGGGGTTGTGGTGGATGCCTGGCACGTGCCGGTTGCAACATCAAATTTCTTGGACGTGTCAACGCATTTGCATGCACTGCCGTTCCATTTGGCCACAGATGCCGGAACCGCACAGCACACCGCGCATTCCGCTTTCTGCGCGCCCGTCAGATTCTTGCACCGACGGGTGATACAGCCGGATGTCGTCCCTTCGCCGTTGCCACCGGGGGTGTTGCCAGCATTGTTTTGATCGGGCATGTCGGGCGTCGCGCTGATGTTTTTTTCACAGGTATTCTTGCTTTGATTATATGTACCATCATTGGCGCATTTGATGTATAAACAGGCGTCGCCGCTGTACACATTTACGCCGGAATAAACTTCTTTGCGAATATTTGCCTGGATTTCCACTTCGGTGCCGGTTGCAGATACGTTTTTAATTGGGCTGTTTGAACATGGGGACAGACTGCGTTCTTCCCAGTAATCACCCGTCATTGTTGTGTGGCATTGTAAAACGTGACTGCCGTTGAAAACAATTGTTCCATTGGGGCATTCATAATTTTCCCCGATTTGATGCGTGTCACATTCTAGACATGTACCATTATCAAAGTAAATATATTCATTTGCTGAATAATTCTTTGCAAATTTGCCACCCAGATTTTTGCCGACAACATATCCACCAACGCCACCCATTACCAGGCCGCCCGGCACGGGTGACTCAACGCCCGCCAACGCCCCGGTTTGTGCCCCCGCCAAAGCTACTAAATATTGTAGATTTTTTCTGGCACCACATTTTTTTGTCGTGTAACAGGCATCACGGATTAAATCTGTTGCAAAGACAGGTAAAGTTAAAAACATTGAAATCAACAACGATGATATAATTTTGGCCTTCATCATTCCCTCGTTTCCCATGCCGAAGTTAATCGGTGGGTTAATTTAGGCATAAATTCATTCTTGGAAAGCCCCGGAAAATGTGATAAAATAAAAAATGATAAACCTAGGTGATTATACCTATGACAAGCCACCGATTAGATTCGGCATGGAAAATGGGGGGAATATGAAAAAGTTTTTGTTGTTTTCTGCTTTGGCGGTCGGATTTTTTTCGGTTGTTCCAAACGCGGCCATGGCTGATAAACAAACATGTCAAATCCGCGAAAATGATACCTGTGACAATGATAATGAATATCTGAGTATTGATGGAGTACGCGGTTGCTATGTATGCGAATCTAAGAAGTGTGTGACGGGGGACTTGGTCGTTGCCACAAACGCACGCTTGGACGGGAAACAATATCGTAATTACAAATTCCGCTGTCAATTGGGATGGGACGACCAGTGGATTGCATCCCCAATTCCCCAATGTTCGGAAAGATGGCGCACGGTTAAGGGGGATTTGCATGCACGTGAAAAAATTATTAATCCCGACACCGGCGAACCGATGTTTAACGACAATTCTTCCCAGGTTGTAACGGGCGCGGACCCATGTATCGCCTGGATTTGTGACAAGGGATATGTGGAATTAAATGGCAAGTGCGTCCCCGAAGGGACCACCCCCCCGGCCAATCCGTCAACCCCCAATGCGGGCAAGCCCCAGGCACAGTTGGATTGCGAAGCGGCGGCGGCCCGCGGCGAACCCGCCAACTGGAATGGGAATGCCTGTAACTGTGGGGACAAGCATACGTGGAACGCCGCCCAGAAAAAATGTATTGCCAAGGCAACGGGTGGCAACGGCGAAGGGACGACATCCAGCTGTATCACCCGTCGGTGCAAGAATCTGACAGGTGCGCAGAAAGCGGAATGCGCGGTGTGCTGTGCGGTTCCGGCATCTGTGGCCAAATGGGATGGTGCGGCATGCAAATGCGTTGACACGTCCAAGAAATTTGATGTTGCGACCGGCGCATGCCAGTCTGCGACGACGGTTCCACCGACCGTTGAAGTCCCGCCGGCCGTCACATTTAATTGTGATGCGACGAAATTGGCGGAATTGGCCAAGTGGCGGGTTCAATATCGCGCCAATGCGGATGTGGTTGGGTTAATTGACATTATTCTGGCATATTGCCAGGATTCCAGCCGGACAGAAATTGTGTTCAACAGTTACTATAACGAACTGTTGGCATTAATTGCCCAGATTGATGCCGCGGCGGCGGCGGCCACCACCGCGCAACAGCAACAGGCAGAGATTAACATCCGTATCCGCCGGATACGCAATGCGACATCGAACATCCAAACCATGGCGGACGCGTTCAAGGTCAGCAAGTGGAAAAACGAAGAAGGTAATTTCAACACATCACGTTTGGTGTCAGATTCGGTTGCGGGCGTTGTGTTGGGAACGGCGGGCGGTCTGATTACCAGTAACGTCATTAAAAAGAACCAGGTCAAGGGCGGCTTTGAAGACATCAGTTGCACGATCGGCGGCCAGGTTGTGGCGGGCTGGAAAGATGAATTCCGCGTCGGTATCCATTAAATACGAAACCTGAGTAAGAGAAAAATCCCGGCAAATGCCGGGATTTTTTCGGTAAAAACGTATTGTAAAAAACGGGGCAAACCCGTATAATAACAAGCAGTTAATCACGTAATAATATGCCGACGAAAATTTATGCAAAGCGGGGGATAAAAAGCGGTGCGGATTTCTGGGATTTTATCGAATTTATCATACGCCAGGAAAACCGTCGGTTTGATATCGGCAATGTGTGTCATCTGCGTGCCCGCATCGGTTTATGCGGCGGGATATACTTGCCCAACATATAAAAAATACACATCATGTAATTCGGGCTTTTATTTAAACGGAACATCTGCGGGCAACGCGTGCGTTGCGTGTTCGACCGTATCGTTCACCGACAGCGGCACAGATACGGGCACGGACAGCAGTGGGTGCACGGCGACCAGTCAGACTGTGACAGTCAACATCAGCAACGGTTCGTACAAGCAAAATCAAACGCGCAGTGGATCGCGCAGTTGGTCCCGTGCGAAATCGCGGACATGTTACCGCACGGGCGGGGCGGGCGGCACAAATGGTGCATCCGCTTGTACGGGCAGTGGGAACTGTGGCGGTTACACGTATGGCAGTTACAGTTATGGGTCATGTTCATATGGCGCATGGACGAACAGCGGTTCCGGTTATAATTACAGCTGTAATGCCGGGTATTATCTGTCCAATGGACAGTGTTTGGCGTGTGGCGGAAATGGATATTATTGCCCCGGCGACAACACCCGCAAAAGCGTCACCGCCGGATATTATTCCACCGGGGGGGATGCCAACACCCGCACCGGCCAGTCCCAGTGTACCAGTCCGTCTTATTGTACCGGCGGCGTCAAATATTCATGTCCGCCGCCAAACAATGACAAAGTTCATACCTATAACGGGCCGAACATTCTGCGCGCACCCACGGGCGCAACGGCGGCGACCCAGTGTTATCTGGACAACAGCCTTGCCGACACATGGACATTTGAATACCAATATCACGGTTTTTGGCGCAGTGATGGAAAATGTTACTATTCCGCATCAACGAATATTTACAATAACTGTGAATACCCAAAACGTTTTACAGAATGCAATGCGGGATATTTTATCGACAATTCGATTCCGATGGCGTCGGATTTTTCAAACACATGCACCCCGTGCAGTGCGGGAACATATACCACCGCGGTTGGGAATATCGGCAGTGATGTTGCCGACGGGTCATACACATATGCCACCAGCTGTACCGCGTGCGGTGCCGGCACGTACCAGGATGCGTCGGCGGCCACGTCTTGCAAGAATTGCCCCAACGGGTACACGGATAATAAAACAACCGGCCAGTCTAAAATAGAAGGCTGCCAGATTGCCGTTGCCGGGGGTAAATATTTAACGACCAAGAACACGACGACCACCGCATCGTGTTCCGCCGGCACGGCCCGGGGTGCGCACAATGTCGCATACGGCAGTACCAGTTCGTGTGATAAATGCGGGGCGGGGACGTACGCCCCGGCCGCCGCGGCCAGTTGCACCGCGTGCAGTGGTGCCGCGGAATATCAGCCCAATGCCGGCGCATCATCGTGTATCGGCATTCCCCATGGTTATGTGAAGGCCAGCAATTCCACTGTCACCCCCATCACCATAACGTGTCCGGCGGGACAGTTCATGTGGCATTGGTCCAGTGCAAACGGCAAAACCACGTGCGAGGCATGTCATGCCGGATATTATTGTCCGGGTGGAACAAATATTTATGGGTCCGGCAGTGTCGGCAGTCCCAATTCAGCGGGGGTGGTTACGATTTACGGATGTCCGTCGCCATACACCGCCGGTGGAAAGGGATTGTCGGCGCAATCCCAGTGCAAGAAAACATGCGGCAACAGCGGTGTGTCAAACGGATACATCCCGGCAAATGCCGGTGCGGTTACATATCCGTCTGATTGTGCGTACAATGCGGCGAACACGGTATGCAACAGTGGGTTTAATTTGACGTCGTCGTATGTATGTGCGGCGATGTGCGCGGCGGGTGTGACCAAAATCCGCACGGGCAGTGTGACGGTCCCATTATACGCGGCCAAGCAGACAACCCCCGCGTTGCATGTCAATGTCGGTGGCCAGGCCTGTTATGGCAATCTGGGCAGTGGCAAGGCAACATCGTCCATTAACGTCAGTTATGGCGGAAACACATATCATTCGATTCGTTAATATAAATATGCCACGCCCGGGACCATGCCGGGTGGTGGATGAATCAATCCCTGGGTAAAATTGAAGACTTGCGTTTGGCGGCATTTGCTGCTTTAATATTCCATGAACAGGGGCGTTCCCTGTTTGAGGTGTCGAAACCTGGAAGTTGGCATTCTGGAAGCAGAATGAAAATATCTCCAACGGATTTATCCGGTTGGAGGGTTGTGAATAATGCGTACGCGCAAAATAAACACACTATACCAATTTATAGTTTCGAACCTCCAACCGCCCTTAAACACGGCGGTGTTTTTATAGTTAAAAACACAGGAGGCAAAACTATGAGACCATTAATCTGTGCCGTTTCGACGGCACTTGTCAGCATACTGTCCGCAGATGGCGCATTCGGGCTGGGGATTGGGGGCACTGACTGTGCCAGAGACCGCAGAATAACCATAAATATCACGCATGGACGGCACACCACAATCGAATATGCTTATTCCAGTCCAAACTGTATTAACGCATGCCCATGTTCGACCATCCCATACAGTTATTCGTGTGATTGTGACAGTGGGTATTACCCGATAAACCAGGGCAGTTCGTCATGCACATGTGATGGGGTCTGTCCCACAAACAGTACATGCACCAGCACGTCGTCGTTCAGTTGTAATCGCGGATTTTATAAAAATGGGTCGTCATGCACGGCGTGTCCGGGGGGCGGAACCACAGCGCGGTCTGGGGCAACGTCGGTAACATCATGCTATTTGGCAGCTGGCGCGACCGGGTCCGATTCCAGCGGCAGTTATACATTTACGTCCGATTGTTATTACACGAACTAGGGATAAAAAAACGCGCCATGTGCCGGAAATGATGCACATGGCGCGTTTTTTATGGTCGGTTAAAACCAACCCTTTTTGTCCGATGCGGCCGCGTCAAATTCCGCCAAGGCTTTCTTTTGCTTGTCCGATAATTTGGTCGGAATGCGAATCACCACGTCGATGTACATGTCGCCGAAACTGCTGCTGGACCGGGGCATGCCGTGGCCACGCACGCGCAGTTTTTCGCCAACCTGGGTGCCGGCGGGGACGCGCACCATCAGTTGTTTGTCGTCGATGGTGGCGACTTCTATCTCGCCGCCCATGGCCAGCGTTGTGAACGGTACGTCAATGCGCTGGTACAGGTCATTGCCGCGGCGTTCAAATTTCTTGTCCGGGCGAACGCGCACATCCAAATAGAAATCGCCCGCCGGGCCGCCGTTGGCGCCGGCTTCGCCTTGGCCGGCCAGACGCAGGCGCGCGCCATCTTCGATGCCGGCCGGGATTTTCACTTCCAGTGTGCGGTGTTTGTGAACGGTGCCCGTCCCATCGCAATCCGAACATTTCTTGTCAATTTTGCGGCCCAATCCCTGGCAATCCGGGCAGGGTGTTTCGACGGCAAAAAATCCCTGGCGGGTGTGGACAAAGCCCGAACCGCCGCATGTTTTGCATGTCGGGGCCGATTTGCCGTCGGCGGTGCCGAACCCATGGCATTTTTCGCATGCGACATTGCTGGAAAATTTCACGGTGTGGGTTTTCCCGTAAAAGGCATCCTTTAAATCAATAACCACTTCGTCCAGTAAATCGCGTCCCGCGCGCGGGCCCGACGTATTGCGGCCCGATGCCGCGCCAAAACCGTCAAATCCAAATCCGCGCATCGCTTCGCGCAGGATATCTTCCATCCCGGCGCCGCCGCCCATGTTGAACCCGAAACCCCCGCCAAAGGGATTGCCGCCAAACCCGGCGCCACTGCTGGCGCCATTGCCCGCGGCAAAGGCCGCATCGCCAAACCGGTCGTATGCCGCGCGTTTTTGCGGGTCTTTTAAAATATCAAATGCGTTGTTGATTTCCTTGAACTTTTCTTCGGCGGATTTGTCGCCCGGATTTTTATCCGGGTGATATTTCATGACCAATTTATGATACGCCTTTTTAATGTCGGTGTCGGATGCGTCACGTGCGACGCCCAAAACGTCATAGGGATTTTTATTCATCTGTCGGCCTTAATGTATATTTAATGTCCCTTAATATATAATGCGTCGCGTGATGAAATCAAGCCCCATAATAAAACGCCGCACGGGGCGGCGTTTCGGGAATATTTTCATGGCGGCGCATTAACGGGTTTTGTCCATATCCCGTTTCAATTTTTGAACGCGGTAATTTGAAAACGCGGTGACCGCCATCGACCCCAGCATACCGGCGCCACCGATGGCGACGCTGTGGGCGTCATTGAATGCGGCGTATCCGCCCATCCCGGCGCCCCACATGGCCACCGACACAACGCCGGCGGCACGCATGGCCTGCCAACAGGTCAACAAGAAATTGATATCACTGCGATTTTTGTCCGACATGAAATAGCCTTATTTCTTGCGGGTGATAAAGCTTTGGAAGTGGGCCAGATTATCAAACTGGCGCGCGCAGTATTCGCGGTGGGCGCGTTTGGTCTGGTCGCGGTCGTCAGAAATCAGGACCGGATTCATGCGCAGATAATACGGCCGGTGCAAATTCTTGTAATTTGTGTCCAAAACGAACATGCGGGCGAAATCTTCGTCGTTGCGCAGAAAGATTTCAGAATACGTGTCGGCTTTGGATTCCAGCGGGCTGATTAAATGATACGCATCGATTTTGTTCAGCGCCGGCGACAGGCTGCGGTAATGCTGTTCCAGTTTCTTTTGCTGGCCGGGGTATGCAATCGCGCTGCACACTTCGACACTGAAATCGGGGTGATTGACCAATTCCGCCAACGCCATGTGGGCATCGACAATCATCGGGGCGGATGTCGCACAGTTATATGTGATGTCCGCCAACTGGGATGTGACATGGTCACGGCGAATGTTCATTGTTTTATACATCTGGGTCAGCATCGCCCGGGGGCCATATTCTTGGCGGGCGCGCAGTTTAACGGCGTCGGAAATGGGGGCAAATACAATGCCGTCCAAATCCAAAATAATTTTTGTTTTCATCATGGTTTAACCTTTATCATTAATATATTGACGAATAGAATATATACTAAAAATACATTTTGTCAATATTTATTTAGTCTCAGGCGCAGTTTTGCGCGATTTTTGGCGTGGGGCGTAACCTAACATAAAAAAAACAGACCGTCAAGCCCCGATATCAGGTCAATATTCCCATTATTTTGGGGAATTTTGGGGCATGGGATGATTTTTACCCTTGCGATTGGGGCAAATTTTTTTTAATCTGTTTTCATCATGACACAACAATCAAAATCTTATGACGCATCTGATATCCAGGTGCTGGAAGGCTTGGAACCCGTCCGTCTGCGACCGGGGATGTATATTGGTGGCACGGATGAAAAGGCTTGGCATCATTTGCCGGTTGAAATTATGGACAATTCCATTGACGAAGCCGTCGCGGGATTTGCCAAAAAAATCACCGTGAATTTGATTGATGCCAAAACAATTGAAATTGCGGACGATGGGCGCGGGATTCCGGTCGATGAACATCCGAAATATCCGGGCAAATCCGCACTGGAAGTGATTTTGACTACCCTGCATTCGGGGGGCAAGTTTAATAATAATGTGTACAAGACCAGTGGTGGGCTGCATGGCGTCGGCAGTGCGGTTGTCAATGCCTTGACATCGGAAATGATTGTGACGATTTGCCGCGATGGCTATGAATGGCGCCAATCTTTTTCCCGCGGGATTCCGCGCGGGCCGATTGAACGCGGGGCCGAAACGCGCGCGCACGGGACCAAAATCCGCTTTACACTGGATGATGACATCTTTGGGGCGGGGGCGGTCTTTAAACCGGTCAAGATTTATCGCATGGCCCGGGCCAAGGCGTTTTTGTCCCGCGGCGTTAAAATCGATTGGCATTGCAACCCGGCATTATTGACCGAAGATATGAATATCCCGGCCGATACGTCGTTTTATTATCCGGGGGGCGTTGCGGACTTTCTGGAAGAAAAGACGAAAACCAAACCGCGTGTATTGCCCAAAATTTTCAGCGGCAGTGTGGATTTCCCCGATGACAGTGGGCGCGTGGAATGGGCGTTGACGTTTTTAACGGATGAAAACGGGGCGGCGTCGGACGACGGGTTCTTTGCATCATATTGTAACACCATCGCGACCATTGACGGTGGAACCCACGAAACCGGGTTCAAGGCCGCCGTTACCAAGGGGTTAAAGGCATACGGGGACAAGGTTAATAACAAGGCCGCCGCATCTATCATCGGTGATGACGTGTTTGATTCCGTCGCGGCGATTGTGTCTGTGTTCTATAAAACACCGCAATTCCTGGGCCAGACCAAGGAAAAATTGTCCAATCCAGAGGTTGCACGTTACACCGAAAACGCACTGCGCGACCCGTGGGAAATTTTCCTGGCGTCCGACCCGAAAACGGCGAACGCGTTGCTGGAATTTGTAATCAATCTGGCCAATGCCCGTATCAAAACCAAACAGGTCAAAGATATCGCGCGCAAGACGCCCACCAAGCGTATTCGCATGCCGGCGAAACTGGCCGATTGTTCCAAGCATGGGATTGACGGTACTGAATTATTCATCGTCGAAGGGGAATCGGCGGGCGGTACCGCGAAACAGGCGCGTGACCGCGCAACCCAGGCGATTATGCCATTGCGTGGTAAGGTTTTGAATGTTATTTCCAATTCCGACGAACGCTTTGGCGCGAACAAGGAATTAAATGAACTGATTGACATTATCGGTGCCGGCACGGCGCGTGATTGGGATGATAAAAAACTACGCTATGAAAAAATTATCGTCATGACCGATGCCGACGTTGACGGCAGTCATATTGCGTCGCTGTTGATGGCATTCTTTTATCAGCATATGCCGCAACTGATTTATGGGGGGCATTTATATCTGTCTTGCCCGCCGCTGTATAAATTGACGCACGGGACCGAATCGATGTATGTTGACACCGACGAAGAATTGGAATCCCTGAAAAACGGTCGTTTTAAAAACAAAAAGGTTGAAATTTCCCGATTTAAAGGGCTGGGGGAAATGATGCCCAATCAGTTAAAGGAAACGACAATGTCGCCCAAAACGCGTCGATTAATCCGGGTTGAATTGCCGCCGCGTACCGATGATGGCGCCGAAGATACGGAAAAAACGCGCACCATTGTGTCCGAATTGATGGGTAAAAAACCCGAATTTCGATTTAAATTCATCACCGAACACGCCCAATTTGTAAAGGATTTGTTTGTATAATCCCCCCGATGGGGGATGTATTTTTTTTGCATATGTCTATTGACGTTTTTAATTTTAGTACTATATATAATGTATCAGTAATAAATCCAAGGGGGGGTAAATATGATGAATAAATTTAAAACAGGACAACAGACAGTGAATAACAAACAACGTGAATTTGGGCCGACCAAAAAACGTAAAAACACATACGTGGTCAATATGGATGTGATGGCGAATTTTTCAATGTTTGAAATGTGTCTGGCGACACCGATGGCGGTTGTTGAAATCAATGGCGTTGTCCAGCAAAAAAATGATGGATGGATGAAAACCACATCTTTCCCAAATCCGGGTGCATCGGAAATGGCGCTGTCCTATCATGAATTGGCCCCGTTTATGGGTAAAAAATTGGCCGGCACAATTGTCGAATATTTGGACCGTGAAACGGGTGAACCGATTGCGATGTTGTTCCCGACAAACCGCATTATGGTGCGTGGCAGTGACGAAGATTTCGAAAAACGTTTGAACCACGCGACGCGTCGTGATTTGAAACGCCAATGTGAAATCCGCAATGCGTTTATCGAAAAATATTTGGCGCAAAAACAGAAATAATTTTGTGATGTGCAAAACGCGCTATACGCATGAAATCATGCGCATAGCGCGTTTTTTTATTCCGTTGAATGGTATGTTTTGCCGCCATAATTTATATTGATTTGACTGCGTGCGTCACCGGTTGCCAAATTGCTGTAACAGACCGCGTTGTTATGCCGAATGGCAATGGCGGGCGTTGTTTGTCGTGTTGCGTACAGGGGCACCGAAACGTTCCCCACGCGCAGTTTTGTAATGCCCGCCGTGCATGTTTTTACTTCATCCCCATCCCAATAAGAACCCGCACTGATGGATTTATAGCATTGGTTAATTGTTGCGGCGCCCGCATCCGATGTGTATCCGTCTGGGCATGAATACCCCGCGCCCAGTGCCGCCATTGGCACAAATGCGACACACATTGCCGACATTAAACCGACGGTTATTTTATGCAAAACGGGGGAATGCAAACGGTGCGGATTTCTGGAATTTTGTTAAATTTATTTTGTATCAGGAAAATCGTCCCATTGTATTCGGCACGGTTTTATGCGACCCAACGCGCAGTATTATAGGGATTTTGGGCGATTTAAACAACCTGTTTTTTTTATTAAAAAATCCCGGCATTTGCCGGGATTTGAATTATTTGATTTTCTTTAACTTTTCAGAAAAAGTAACCGTGTACTGGGCCGCGGACCACAGCGACGCCAACAGCGACAGCCACAATCCCCAAATACCAATCTGCGGCAATACATAGACCAGCATCATTACAATGCGGCTGTTGGTGGTCGGGGTGATGGATGCGCCCACCACAAACATCAACAAGAATGCGCCAATGGCAATCATCTGTAATGTGGTTTTGATTTTGCCCATGGAAAAGCGCGCCTTGGGCACGGGCATTTCCATTTTCTGGGTGCCCATGAATTCACGCAGACCGCTGATGTACAATTCGCGGGCAATCATGATGATAACCGGCACAACGATAAACCAAACTGGCATCATCGCCGCCAGCAAAATCATCGCATTGGCCACCAGCAATTTGTCGCCGATGTGGTCCATGACGCCGCCCACCTTGGACGTGACATTGTATTTGCGCGCCAGAAAACCGTCAAACCAATCGGACACGGCCCCCAGCACATACAAAATAAATGTCAGCCAGAACCACTGGAACATCAGTGTCGGGATAATGGCAAATGCCGCAAAAATGCGAAATGCCGATAAAAAGTTAACAAAGAATTTCATGATATTTTCTCCTTTTGATTTATAAATACATGAATGGTTGCATTATACCACGTCGGAATGGAAATAGGCATAGATTTTTTCCGCGGCATTTTTTCCCAGCCCCGGCACCCGAACCAGCGCCGCTAAATCCGCATCGGCGATGGCGCGCACGGAACCAAAGTGGTGCAGGGCGGCGCGTTTGCGGGCCGGGCCAATGCCTTCGATTTCGTCCAGCCGTGATGCGGTCACGGATTTTGCGCGGGTCGCGCGGTGGAATGTGATGGCGAAACGGTGCGCTTCGTCCCGGACGGCGCGCAGCATTAAAAACAGTTTCGAATCACGCGCCATGTCCCGCGACACGGACCCGTCGGGCAAAATAAAGTGTTCGTCACCGTCGCGCACTTCGCCCTTGGTCACGCCCAGAATGGGAATGTTTGGCGCGATTTGATGCGCGATATTCCATTGCGCGGGGCCACCGTCCACAATAATCAAATCCAGTTTTGGTCCGCGTTCAACCGCGCGCGATACAAATTCGGACATCATCGCAATGTCGTTTCCGGCCGCGGCCATGTTGCGTAATTTAAAGTGCCGATATGACGCCTTGTCAAAGCCGTTGTGACCAAACGCAATCATCGCGCCGACCGGATTTTTTCCAAACAAATGCGAATTATCAAACACGCCCGCCAAATTGATTTTTATCCCCAGCCATTGCTCCAATTCAGTGACGGTCGCATCCCAATCCAAATCCGCGCTATGCGCATTGTTTCTGCGGATTCCGCGGACGGATGTCTGGGTCAATGCGGCGATTTTATCGCGGCATGCGGCGGCCCGTTCAAAATCCAGGTTGTCCGAATATTTCTGCATTTCACGGGTCAGGTCTGCGATAATCGGTTCGCTGTCCCCGGTCAGAATGCGCCGCGCCAGCGCGACGTTTTGATTATAGTCCGTCTGGGCGATGGTGCACGGCGCACTGCACCGGCCAATTTGATGCAACAGACACGGCCGCGTGCGGTTGCGCATAAACGTGTCGGTACAGGTGCGGATACGGCACACCTTTTGAATTGTCTTAATCGTTTCGTTCAATGCCGCAACCGATGGATACGGACCATATACGTCACGACGCTGGGTAATTTTGCCCCGGAATTTCAGTAACCGCGGCGCGTCATGTGACGTCAGTGCCAACATCGGGTACATTTTCCCATCGGTCAGCATGATGTTATATTTCGGCTTGCGCGTTTTTATCCATTCCTGTTCCAGAATCAAGGCATCTTCTTCGGTTGGGGTGATTTCCCAATCAACCCGCGTAACCAGGGTCCGCATAATCTGCTTGTGCGGTTCCAATTTCGATATGTCCAAATACTGCTTTAACCGGTTGGACAGATTTTTCGCCTTGCCCACGTACAGCAGCAGACCATCCGCGTCGTACATTTTATAAATGCCGGGTGATCTGGGACAATTTTCAATCAAATCAGAAAATTGAATCTTCATACCAAATATGATAGAATAAGAAAAAACAAATAGCAAATGGGGGATTAACATGAGATATGAATCCGGGCGTTCCATGATTGAAATGCTGGGGGTGTTGGCGATTATGGGGGTGATTACCGTCGCGGCGATTACCATGATTTCGACCGCCATGCGTACCCAAAAACGCAATACCGTCAATGACGAAGTCGTTCAAATCGTGACTGGCGTGCGCCAATTGCTGGGGGAATATGACGATTTTTCCCATATCAACAATGCGACCATTTTCGGCGCCATTGGCATGTCGCCCAAAAATCCGTACGGCGGGGCGTATGAATTGTTGGTTGACCCAACCAATTCGCGTCAGTTTATTTTGTCCATTACGGGATTGAACGAATCTGATTGCCAGTATCTGGTGACCAAGGCCTGGTCTGATTCGGTCGGTTATCAAATGTCCGGCGGTCGCCAGGGCGGGGCCAGTGGCAATTGCAACGCCGCGCCCGGCAAAAACGTTGTTAAAATCACATACGGGGAATAAAGGGCCGCATCATGGCGCAATCGATGACCGTTTCGAAAACCGAAGAAGGCACACGTCTGTTGCGCTGGTTCCTGCGTCATTATCCCGGCATGCCCCAGCGTGAATTTTACAAGCTGTGTCGTGGGGGGCAAATTCGCGTAAATTCATCACGGGTGCGCGGGAATGAAATCCTGCGGGCCGGCGATACGGTGCGTATCCCGCCAACCATCGTCGCATACCAGACCGCCGCCCCCAAGGCCGAGGGTGGCGACCGATTTTCCCTGACGGATTTGGAAGAATTGCGCAAATGTATCATTCATGACGATGATGATATTGTGGTGTTGAACAAACCGGCGGGTTTGGCGGTCCAGGGTGGGACCGGCATTCGCAAATCTGTGGATAAAATGGTCGCGGCCATGTATCCCTATGACAAGATATCGTTGGTTCACCGTCTGGACCGCGAAACCAGCGGCGTGTTGGTTGTCGCCAAAAATCAGATGACGGCGCAAAACCTGGCACGCGCGTTCCAGGATAAAACCGCGCACAAGGAATATTTGGCCCTGTTGTCGGGGCATGTTGCGCCGTCACGCGGTGTGATTGACAATTATTTGATAAAGGGGGCCGTTGTCGATGGCCCGGCGCGTATTGACGGCGGCCAGCGGCCCCAACGCGCCATCACCGAGTATAATGTGTTGGGGGTGGCCGGGGATTTAACCTGGATATCATATTCGCCAAAAACGGGGCGCACGCATCAATTGCGCATCCACAGCGCGCGTTCATTAAATGCGCCGATTGTGGGGGACACGCTGTACGGGGCGCCGGTGCGCATGGACCCGGCGCTGTCATCGCTGATGTCAACCAATCATCTGTTTTTGTTCGCGCACAAGATTACATTTCAACACCCCCGTACGGGCCGGATGTTGACCCTGCGCGCGACGGTGCCGGAATTTATGACGCCGATATTAAAGTTCTTGGAATTCAAGATTCCATAGGGGGGCGCGTATGCATAAAATCAGACCGTCGTCCAGACGCAGAATTTTTTTCACCATCACACGCATCATCGCCGTATTCTTTATGGGGTTGGTGGTTGCGCTGGTGATTGCATTGTCACAGCTGAATCTGGAAACGCTGCGCGGTGATTTGGTGACGGTGCTGCGAAATGCGACGGGGCTGCCCATTGAAATAGATGGCAGTGTGTCGTGGAAATTTTCGCTGCGGCCGCGGGTGGAATTAAATGACGTGCGCGTGCCGAATGCGGCCTGGGCCCATAATCCCGACGGATTTACGGCGCGTCGAATTGATGTGCGGTTAAATCTGGTGTCATTGTTCCGGGACCGCCCAACCATCCAGTATGTCAAGGTGCACGATGCCGCTATTTTCTTGGAACAAAATGCGGCGGGTGAATATTCAATTTATCCCAAATGGGACGACGCGTCCGACGCGGCCCCATCGGGCACCCCGGCCAAAGAATTTGTCCAGCCCAAATATCCGTTCGAAGATCCGGGCCTGGGCGCGGTAGAGGTTCGCAATCTGACCGCGCACATTTTGGAATCGACATACCGGTTGCCCGGTTTCCAAATCAGCTATGCCCCCAGCAAAACGGGCCGGGAATACAGCGGGTGGATTAAATCGAACAAGAAAGTCTTTCCGTTTATCGTGTCGTATTCCGAATACAACCCCCAGCGCAAGATTTATCCCATGCGCGTGGCGTTTTCGACCGGCGGCGACGCATTGATTGCCGATATCGCACTGGAAGGTACCAGCAAAGCCCCCATCGATTTTATCATCCGTGGGGATATCCCGGATGTCGCGGCATTGGGGGAAATCCTGAATCTGGACTGGGCGGATATGCCGGCGCTGCGCGTTAATATTGCGGGCGGATATGACTGGCGCAAATTAACCCTGCGCCAATCGTCGGTCGTTGTCCGGGGCAGTGAATTACAGATATCGGGCAGTATAAACTGGTCGAAAAAGGTTCCCGACATCACCCTGGATTTGCGGGCCAAGCGGATTAATCTGATGGAAATGTTCCCGGGATTGTACAACACGGGGCGCAAATGGCGCCGGCCGAACCGACCATTGAACGTGTTTCATGATATCCCCCTGTATGGCGATTGGTTTTTGGGATACAATTTGGATTTGCATCTGGATGTCGAAGAATTAATTGTCTATCGCGATTTAAGCATTGCGAACATCGATTTGTCGGCGCGTCTGCGCGATGGGGATGCGCGCATTGACGGCGACGTGATGATGGGGGACGGCGACATTGAAATCGGTGCGCGCGTCGGCATTGAACCGGACGGCACCCTGAACGTCCAGGCGGCCGGCATCGGCGAACGCATCTATGTGGGGGAAATCCTGCGCCAGGTGAATGCCAATGACCTGATTTCTGAATTGCCGGTTAATATCGAATTTTATCTGACGGGGCGGGGGGCGACGCTGTCTGAATTGATGCAAACGGTGACGGGGCCGGTTTATATCTATTCCGTGGCGCCGGGTTATGCGCATTCGGCACTGGTCGCATATATGTACGGGTCGGATTTTTTAACCAGTCTGCGTCACAGCATCCAGGATTTGTTTCGTTCGGAAAAGAAATACGACCAGATTAAAATTTCATGTGCCGCGGTCAACGTCAAACTGCGCGACGGGGTTATTGAAACCCAGCGGGGCGTCGCCGCGGAAACAAACGCCATCAATATTCAATTGGCGGGCAATATCAATCTGGGGGCGGAAACGATGCGGTTGTCGTTGGCGACGGTGCCGGTGCGCGGGTTAAAGCTGTCGCTGACGGGAAATGTTGTGAACGCTGTCGAAATTACTGGAAATTTGGCCGAACCTGATATAAAAATAAGCGGCGCCGCCGTCGCCGGCAAGGTTGCATCCGCAACGGGACTGGGGTTATTGTTGGCGCCACTGACGGGGGGAATTGGATTGGTCGCGGGCGCGGGGGTTGGATTGCTGGCGGGCGATTTGATTGAAAATTGGCTGGCCGATGATCATCCGTGCCGTACCGCCATGACCAAGGGGGCGCCGGCGCGCCGCGGGGACCCGGCGTGGCTGGATGCGCCGATGGCCGAACTGGTCACCAGTGTTTTAAAGAACAAGGAATAAGGAAAAAAAGGAAACAATATTATGTTTAATTGGAGTGCCCTGATTCAAATCGCAATTATTATCGCGTTGTCTTTGGTGTTTTATCGCGGCTTTATCCAGAACACATCATCAGAAAAACTGGTGCGCGGGTTGTTGGGGCTGGCGATGTTGTGGGTGGTCAGCTTTGTGTTGTCGGGGCTGCATTTGGATTTGCTGGGCGGATTTTTGCATTGGACGGCATTGTTCCTGTCGTTGGGGCTGATTGTGATATTCCAGCCGGAATTGCGTAAATTCTTGGCATTGATGGGCAACCCCCAGGCATGGCGCCGCATTTTCCGCCGCGGTGGGATTGTGCCGCGTGACACGCGTGCGGTGGATGAAATTGTGGCCGCGGTTGAATATATGTCGGCCAAACACACCGGCGCATTGATTGTATTCCCCGACAGCCTGGACGAAAACGCCATTGAAAAAAAAGGCGTCGCCATCGATGCCCGCATTTCCAGCGAATTGCTGTTGACGATTTTCTTTAATAAAACACCTTTGCATGACGGGGCGGTGATTATCGAAAACGGCCGCATTGCGTATGCCGGCGGGATTTTGCCGTTGTCGCAAAACAATCTGAATTGGAAATACGGGACGCGTCATCGCGCGGCGCTGGGGATGTCGGAAACGTCCAGCGCCACCGTTTTGGTCGTATCCGAAGAAAGCGGCGACATTTCCATCGCGGAAAAGGGCAACATTAAAAAATACGATGACATTAAAAAATTAAAGAAAAAACTGGAATCGGTTATGAATAAATAACCCGCGCCCCGAACGGGGCGTTTTTTATTGTGTTATAAATTCGCGCCAGGAATGATTTCTTTTGGTCTTGCACCGAATCGGCATTTTTTGATAAAGTGACGTCAAAGGATGTAGGCCGTATATAGATTAACAGGAGCAAATTATGGAATTTTCAGTATTTCGTCAGGTTTTGATTCGTGCGCTGGGCCACATGCAATCCATTGTGGAAAAGCGTGCAACCCTGCCAATCTTGATGAATGTGAAGTTAGAAGTCGCCGATGACTTGGTTTTGTCCGCGACGAACGTCGATTTGGAATTGGTGGAACATGTCGCCGCGGATATCACGCTGGGCGGCAAAACGACGGTTCCTGTGCAGATGCTGTACGATATCGTGCGCAAATTGCCCGATGATGCCGAAATCAATTTTAAACAATCCGGGGACCAGTTGGTCGTGTCCAGTGGCCGCGCGGTATTCCGTTTGCCGACACTGCCGGCGGAAAATTTCCCGGCGATGGCGGGTGCGAATCTGACCACGAAATTCCAGATGACAACGGGCGATTTGGCGCATCTGATTAACCAGACAAAATTTGCCATCCCGACCGACGACGTGCGTTATCATTTGGGGGGGATTTATTTCCATATTTCCGAAGACGGCAAAGAAAAAATGTTGACCGCCGTTGCGACCGACGCCCAGCGTATGGCGCTGTGCGCGATGCCGGCCCCCGCGGGCAGCGAAGAAATGCCGGCCGTTATTTTGCCGCGCCGCGTGATTGGTGAATTGTCCAAATTGTTGGAAGATGCGACCGTCGATGATGTTATGGTCGAATTGTCGGATACCAAGGCACGCTTTACCGTTGGCAGTGCCACATTGACCAGCAAATTGGTCGATGCCCAATATCCGAATTACCGTGTTGTCATCCCCAAGGGGAACGATAAAATCGCCGTTTTGGACCGTAAACAGTTTGTGAATGCGGTTGACCTGGTATCGGTTGCCAGTGTGGATAAAACAAAATCGGTTCAATTGACATATTCCATGAATAAATTGGTTGTCAACGCGTCCAGCCCCGATGCCGGTACCGCGACCCAGGAATTGGACATCGAATACAATGGCGACAGTTCGTTCACGGTTGTGTTCAACGTTAAATTCTTGTTGGATGTCGCCGGCCAGGTCGAAGGTGACAAATTCCAAATGGAAATGCAGGACCCGTTGTCGCCGACGATTATCAAATCGACGGATGCAAAAACGGATGCACTGTTTGTATTAATGCCGATGCGCATGTAAGAAAAATCCCCCGAATGGGGGATTTTTTTGTGGACGTTCGGGCAATATAATTTCGGGTCAAATTTTTCCCGCCGCATTAAATGCCGCGACGTCGCAGGTCGCAGATACGGTCCAGTTCTGCGCGCGCAATTGGTTCCAAAATATACAGGGTCGATTTTAATTGCAGATACGTATCAACGATGTGTTTGGCCAGTTCCGCACGTGTTGGTTGTTTTTGTTTCTTTGTCATGACGGTCCCATTTTCAGATAAACAAAACCACCGGAAAAATTCTGGTGGTTGGGGGTTGACTACTATCAAACGTATAGCACTGTTTATTCAATATATTCACAGTCCCCCAACCACGGGTTGGAGTATTTTTCACTTTGCATATGCAAAGCGCGTTTGAAGGGGTAGTCAGCCCCGCGGTGGCAAACCCGCCACCACAGTAATTATTATACAGGACATAATCCCGGTTTGCAAATTTATTTACCGATTGTGCGGCCGCGGGATATCATTGCGCCCGATAAAAAAACACCAGAAAATTCTGGTGGTTGGAGATTAGAAGCCACAGTAAGATATGGTGTCGTTATTCAATATATTCACGACATCTCCAACCATTGGTCGAGATTTCATTTTGCAAATGCAAAGCGCGTTTGAAGGAGGCTGCCCCGCGATGGCAAACCCGCCACCACAATAATTATTGTACAGGGTATAATGCCGGCTTGCAAATTTATTTACCGATTGTGCGGCCGTGGGATATCATTGCGCCGATAAAAAAACACCGGCGAACCGGTGTCGTGTGGAATGCGTCCCAGGGATATGGGTGCGGGTTATAAATTATTCCGGCCGCGCTTTATCACCAACATTGCAAATGCCCCGTGGAAAAAGCGGCGCATGATGGATTCATTAAACAAATCCCGACCACGTTCGCATTTTTTGTAATCTTTCTTGCTCATTTTCAATAACGCCGCGGCATCGGCCACACCGATGTGCAGATGCTGTCGCGCACAGCGTATGATATTGCCATAGTAATTTGCGTCGATTAATAATTTTGCCATAGTTTAAACTCCCTTGGTTTTTATAAAAAACACCGCCGCACATTTTGTGGGCGGTTGGAGGTTCAAAGCTATTGAGACAATAGTGCTGTTTATTCAATATATTCACAGCCCCCCAACCAATGAAAGTTGGAGATTGTTTAAGGTCATCCCTGACCGTCTCAAAGGGCTTTGATACCCTACACCGGTTACCCAATGCGTGTGAATTATATCGCATCCCGCGCGAATGTTCAAGGGATTTAAATTTATTGGTGTATGGGTTAATTTACTGGATTGCCACGCCACTGACGTGGCTCGCAATGACAAAGGAGATACAGTGCCAGCCCCCCGTTGTCATTGCGAGCGTAATCGGGCCCCACGCAAACATGTGTTTGCGTGGGTGATGGGCGAAGCAATCCAGTAAAGCGACAGTGGCACCCCTTATCTGGTGATGTGACCGAAATTTTTGGTCAGTAAACGTATCGCCTGGTTTTGGTGGGTTTTCACCTTGGCAATGGGGGTGATGTGAATATTGCGTTCGGGGCGTGTGTGGTAATTCTGTATCATATAAATGCGTTGCTGGCGCAATTGGTACGCGGCGATTTGCAACAAAGTGTCAGACCCCGGTCCGTTGCGGCGGTCATATTCATCGATTGTCCCGCGCAGGGCATTGTATTTCCCCATCAATGCCACCGCGCCCAAATAATTGGCCAATGGGTCGGATGGTTTGATGGGGATGGCATAATATTCCTTTAACGTGGTGGCGTCGATGCCATCAAAAAATGCGCGGTGGACCGTTTGGTTGAATACCGGGAATTTAATTCCATGACGGTGTAAAATGCCACCCATGATTTTTTCAACCCGGCAAAGATTCTGGCGCAGTGGCAGACGCATAAATTCACGGGTCAATGCCGCCAGACGTTCCGGCCCCGCGTCGGGGTACAGAAAATATGTTTCCCCAAATGTTGTTGAAATGCCGGGTTGTGCCGCCAACAATGCCCAACAGGCATATCGGGACATTTCCAAATCGTGTCCGTTTTTGATGTGTTGGGGATATGGGCCCGTTGTTATATCGTAATCATGATACACGGTTGTGATGTGGTCATGAAAAAACGGAATCATGGGTCGTTCGTCGTTGGGATATTGACGTGCGGCGGCGTTGTATGCGGCCCTGTTTTCAAATAATGCCGAAAACACCTGGGACTGGGTGCTGCGCAATTTTCCCGGATGAATATTATACAAATTGTTCAAATCGGAATACAGCCAGCACTGTGTTCCGTCCGCGCGTGTCCGCCGGGTGTTATTCAATTGTTCAAAAATTTGGGCGAATGTATTCATGAATCCTGGGGGGGGTGGGTTATTTTTTATCTTCGATATTGGCCAGTGAAAACAGCACGGATGATATCAGTGATTGATACGGGACATGTTGCTGTTCGGCCAGTTCTTTTATCTTGTCCAAAATGGGTCGGGGGATGCGCATATTGATGACGCAGTCGGACTTGTTAAAGGCGCGATAGGCAGCATACTCTTTTAACAGAGATTCAATGTTCATTATAAATAATTGCTGCATGACATTGGGCATACACAATCTCCTATACAGGGGTCCTTACAACTGACTATATCATTGTGTTGACGTTTGTCAATACATTTGTAAATGCCGCTGTCAGTACGGCTGTGCGGGCATTTGTGTGGTCGGGTGTGTTGCTGGGGTGGGGTGATGCGACGCCCTTGCATTTTCAAATGAATACGTATAAAATTATGACAATTATATTATGTTCGGGCATCGCCCCCAGGAATGGAATCAGAATCATGTTCAAGAAATTAATCGCATTGTTTGTGTTGTGCGCACTGCACATTGTCACGCCCGCCCGGGCCGATTTAAAGGTAGATATTGTCGCCGGTGCGACCAATCCGATATCGGTCGCGGTTCAAAAATTCGAAACCGTTGGCAATGTCCGGTCGCGTGATGCGGCCATGATACGGTCCGTGGTGGAATCTGATTTGAAATCAACGGGGCTGTTCCGGATTGTGGGACATGATGCGTTTCCCGAATATGTGGAAATGGGTAAATTGCCGAATTTTAAATCATGGTCCGCGATAAAGACCCAGGTTCTGGTCCAGGCCAAACTGATGGCGGAACCCACCGGGGGGTATCGTTTGGAATTCTATGTCTGGGATGTGGACGCCCAAGAACAGATAGAGGCGCAATCGCTGGTCGCGTCGCAAAAATCCGCCCGCCGCATGGCCCACATCATGGCTGATGCCATTTATGAACGTTTGACCGGGGAAATCGGATACTTTGATACGCAAATCGTTTTTATTACCGAAACTGGGCCCGTTAATTTCCGCACCAAACGCATGGCTATTATGGACCAAGACGGGCATGGATTCCGTTATCTGTCCGATGACAAGACGTTCGTCATGTCGCCGCATTTTTCGCCCAATATGCAAACGATTGTCTTTTTATCCTATCGCGATAATGACCCGATGATTTGGACGCTGGATTTAAATACAGGCCAGCAACGCCGGTTGGGGCAATTTGGGGGAATGAACTTTTCCCCGCGTTGGTCGCCCGACGGGACAAAAATTGCTTTGTCGTTGGTTAAAAACGGCGTGACGCATATCTATGAATACGATTTGGAAAACAAAACACTGCGCCAATTGACGTTTGGTGGCACGATTAACACCAGTCCGTCTTATTCCCCCGATGGCAAAAAAATGGCGTTCAATTCCAATCAGTCCGGCACCCAGCAGATTCACGTTTTGGACCTGGAAACGGGGAACCAATCCCGCATTACATACGGGGCGGGGCGGTATGCCACACCCGCGTGGTCGCCCGATGGTCAGTTTATCGCGTTTACCAAAATGGCCGATAACACGTTCTATGTCGGGATTATGAATGAACGTGGGCGCAATGAAAAAATCTTGGCTGGTGGCTGGTTTATGGAAGCCCCATCCTGGGCCCCCGGGTCCCGCCGCATTGTGTATTACGAAACGGAAAAGGCCGACGATGATGTCGAACGCGTCAGCCATATCCGCAGTGTCGATATCACCGGTCAAAACGTGTACGATATTGAATTGCCGGACGGTCTGAACGGGTTGGAACCGACATGGTCGCCGCGTCTGCCGTAATGGGGGGATGATGAAATTTGGGGTGGGGATTATCGGCGCGGTGATGCTGATGGGGTCGGCACATGCCACGCCCGCCATCGTGGATTATATTTTTGACGGTGATACATTTGCCGCATATGTGAAACTGGAAGATGGGATTAAGATTTCCGTTCGCGTTCGTTTGATGAATGTCGATACGCCGGAAATTCATGGCGCGTGTCCCCGCGAAATTGAAATGGCCAATCGGGCCAAGTTACGTTTGGGTGAATTAATCCCGGTTGGGTCAACCGTCGAATTAGCCAAGATAAAGGATGATAAGTATCTGGGGCGTATTGATGCGTACGTGAAAATGCCCGATGATCGCGATGTTGGCGAAGTGTTAATTTCTGAAAAGCTGGGCCGGCCGTACGGTGGCGGACGCCGCGCACCGTGGTGTGACGGGGGTGCGTAAAAACACGCTTGAACAAAACCCCGCAATGCGTTATAATTCCGGACGTTGGGCTGATTTTTATATGCCGAATCCAATGGGACGATTGTCCTGTCCATAAAATTTAAATTAAAAATCCCCATTTTTTGCCCTTTTTATTTAAGATTTTTTGTCGATTCCAATCGTCGGTTTGTGTACGGCAATTTTGGTGGTCGGGCCATCGAATGCGGCGCTGAATTGTTGCGGGGGCACTGGTTCGTGCGTCGCCGCCGGCAGCACATATGACAGCAGTTGCACAAATTCATTGATTTGTTCATGCAAAACTACATCCACCACCAGCAATGGTATTGTGACCACACAGAACAAAAAACTGGTCAACAGTTGTGTGGGCAATAAATCATATGCCCAATGCCAAATCCGATCGACGACATATAAATGTGCGGCGGGGTATTACGGCACGGCGGTGGGGAATCTGTCGGGATGCACCGCGTGTCCGTCAAACGCGACATGCGCGGGCGGAAACAATTCCACATTTTCGTGCAATCGGGGATATTATAAAAATGGGTCGGCGTGCACCGTGTGTCCCGGGGGCGGAACCACATCGGCGGCCGGGGCGACATCGGTATCATCATGCTATATCCCGTCGGGCACATCATTTTCCGACGCCACCGGCAGTGGCACATACACATCCAATTGTCCGTATTAAAAATCCGCCCACCGGGCGGATTTATTTTGCCGGCCCCCACGGGGCAATAAAAAATCCCGCCGGGGCGGGGGATTTATGCACTGTGGCGATTGATGGCTTCGCCAATTTCGTCCAGGCTGGCGGTACAGGGTAATTCTTCTTCGAAATAGACGTTGGCCATACCGCTGTGAACGCGACCCTTTTTCGGCCAATACAGACCTGCGTCTGTCCCCACAGGTAAAATCGGCAGCTTTAACCGTTCGGCCAAGAACAACAGTCCACGCTTTAACGGTACACGTTTGCCGGGGCGTGTGCGCGTGCCTTCGGGAAAGATAATCAAAACCATCCCGTTCATGATTTTTTTCGCAACCGCATCCACCAGTTTTTGCATGTTGGTGGCGCCGCGCGCGCGGTTGACCGGTTGCAGCCCCATGCGCCAAAACGCCCAACCGTAAATCGGAATCCACAGCAATTCGCGCTTTACAATAAAAAATGAATTCGGGATGTTGGTTTCCAAAATTGCAACTTCCAGAATGGACATGTGTTTGGCGGCAATAATCGCCTTGCCATCCAGGCGGACGTTTTCATTGGGCTTTGCCGGGATGCCGTCGTCATTGCGCGCGGGATAATGAATGGTGTATCGAATGCCTGCAACCACCCGCGCCAGCATTAATACACCCGCCGCGCACGATGTCACCAGAAATCTGTTCAAGCGTTTGTTCACCAACCCCACCAGCAAAATCGGCGCCCATGCGATAAACCACAGTGCCAAAATAATTTTAAAAATCAGGGTTTTTATCATGATGTTTTTTCCTTTTCTTGGGTTTTTTACTTAAAAACTTTCCTTTATCCCCATGATGGTGCCGATATATTTGATATATTCGGTCGTCCATCGTTCAATGCGGCGCGTAACGGGCATTCCCGTCAGTGGCACCGGACACGCCGTGATTTCAATTGTCGGCAATTCCTGGCGCAACAGATATTTGGCGCGGTTGAAATGGTCAACCGTCGTAATCAGCACGATGCGGTCCAAACCGTTGGCATCAACAATCTTTTTAATTGCGGTCGCGTTTTGATATGTGGATTTTGATTCCGATTCAATGGTTATGTGGCGGGCGGGCTTTATCGAATTGGGGGCGCCGGCGCCAATAATGTACAAATCCGCGTTGGGATATTTACGCAGTTGGCGCATCGCAAACGGAATCCGTCGCCCATCACCCGTCAGCACAAACAGGCTGTCGTTCGGGAACAGCGTTGCGCAACGTGTCGGCGCGGTTGATTTGAAAATCATCCCGCCCAGCACAAAGCAGCTTAGAATCAACAAAGACGGATTAAGAAATTTCATCAGCTGTTCTTTAAGATGGCAAGCGTTGTTTTCTTGGTTATCCAAATGGCAAAGATAATAATCATCACCGGCAATAAAATCAAGGCAATCCATGCGCCGCCGGACAGCCCCATCATCGCCATTAATCCGATGCGGGCACTGCGCGCCGCCGCCAGTATCAGCAGCAATACCGGTGCCGCGGCAATAAATCCGATGCCGCCGGCCGTGATACATATTTTGGATACAATCAATTGCATTTGACGGGCGACGAATGAATCATGTGCGCCAATTTGATTTAAAATTTCCAATTCGCGGCGATGCAGCAATGCCGTGTTTCGGGCGATATATGAAATGCACACCCCAATCGCCCCCAGTATCAGTGCCAAAACCAAACCCGAAATCCAAATCATGCGCGTGCCCGCCGACATCGATGTTTTCAGTGCCTGGGCATGGGTCAGGAATCGCGCGTTCTTGGACAATTGTTCACCAATGGGCGTCATGTCGGCACGATTTTTGAACTTTAATTCATACATCTGTGGCAGATAGTTCGCCAAATTCGCCCCATCCGAAATCCACGGGCGCAGCATTGATTCCATGTCCGCGCGCGACACCAGGGTCACGGATTCGAATTTGTCACGGTTGGCGTCAATAATCTTTTTGGTTGGGGCGGCGTTTTCTGATTTCATCACCTGGACGGTGGCAAACAAATCCCACTGGGCATTCCAACGCATAACACCCGTTCCAATCGACAGTGCAATCCCCAGCGCCAGCACCGATAAAAATGTCAGCAACGACATAATCGCCGTCATAAACAGGGATTGATCCCGCACCAGTGAAAATACAATCGGTGTCTTCATCTTCTTATCCGTTTTCAATATCATCAAATTGCTTGGACAGTTCGGCAAAATAATTCTGGGGTTTGGGTCCTTTCCATACCTTTTTCGGTTCTGGTGCGGTGGGCCCCTTTTGACCGACAAAGGTCACATGGTGGTTTTCCACGCGGATAACCGGGAATTTATAAGTATCCAATAATTTCTGGCTGTGGGTGGCCAAAATGATGGTTGTGCCAAAAATCTTGTTCATTTGGATAAACAGTTCCATCAACCGCGACGCGTTTTCATCGTCCAAATTTCCCGTCGGTTCGTCGGCCAGCAAAATTGATGGCTGAACAATAATGGCGCGCGCAACCGACACGCGTTGCTGTTGCCCGCCGGACAAGGCGCGCGGATTGGCGTCGCCGTATTTGCCCAGACCCACCCAATCCAAAACCTTGGCCACCAGTTTTTTTATTTTGTCGTCCGGCACACCGCGCACGCGCAGCGGTAATGCGACGTTGTCAAACACAGACAAATGCGACAACAGGGAATATTCCTGGAAAACAATGGCCATTTTGTGACGCAAATCGGTGATTTCATCGCGTGACAAATCAGATGTTGATTTGCCGAATAATTTAATTTGGCCGCGCGTTTGCGGGTGTAATTGATAAATCAATCGCAACAGGGTTGTTTTACCCGCGCCCGACGCCCCCGTCAGGAAATAAAACGCCCCCGCCGACATATTAAAAGAAACATCCGTCAGAACGTCGCGTGCGCCATCATATCCGGCGGCCACGTTCGCAAAAGAAATTACAGTCTTGTCTTCCATATCCAAAATAGTATAAAAAAAAAGATATTTGGTCAAGTGTCCAGACGCCGTCACATCGCCGCACCCGGACAAATTATTGGGAAAAAAATCCCGCCACGCGGCGGGATTTTTGTTTATTCGGCAACAACCGTTGTTGCATTTCTGTTCAATGACCACACACGTTCGCCGGTGCCGGTGAACTGGGGTCTTTCTTTGCCATAAGAAATGGTTTTGATGCGTTCCGGTTCGATGCCGTCTTTAATCAAAACATGTGCGGCATTGCCGGCGCGCAGCGCGCCCAAGGCCAGGTTGTATTCGGTCGAACCGCGTTCGTCACAGTGTCCTTCCATGATAACATTAATGTCGCGGTTTTGTTTCATAAACAAAGACTGGTCCATCAGTTCTTTTTTTGCTTCGTCGGAAACGACCGCCGAATCAAAAGCAAAAAACACCATGTCGCCATTGATTTCTTCGGTGCCGCGACATGCCCCCAACGCCAACAATCCCGCAATTAAAGCATACTTTTTCATACGTCAATCCTTTCCGTTATTTTGTATAGTGGTGTGTTAAGACTTCTTTCCCTTGGAATGTCTGTAATAGTAACGATGTTTGAAAAATATGTCAACATGTATCGTTTTATATTTTTATTCAATGGTGAAATGTGATATACTGCCCGTGAAATAAATATCAAGTGGGGGGAAATCATGAAAAAGATATCTGTATTTGCATTAATTGCGGCCGTCGCCGCCAGTGCGCATGCCGCGCCCAGCCATATTACACGTGACGGCAACCGCGGTTACAACGTGACATATGATTACCGGGACAAGGCAAAGACCGGCTGGTACGTTACGGGTCGCGCGGAATTAAGCTTCTTGAACTGGAAAAACAAATACAAATCCGAATGGGTCGGCATCGACGCCAGTTCGGATTCCGATAAGTATTCGTTTGAACCGGTCTTTGGCGGGGCGGTATCGTTCGGTAAGAAAATTAATTATTTCTGGCGCCTGGAAGGCGAAGCGGGCTATATCGGCAGTTTCAGCGACAAAGACAACGGTTTTGAATTCAAAATTTCTACACCGTATTTGATGGTCAATGGGTATCGTGACTTTGTCAACGGTTTGTATGTCGGTGGTGGCATTGGTATGGCGATTCCGACAACCAAATTGGATGGCGACATCTTTACCAGTGGCGACCGCAGCAAGACAACCGTTTCCCCGATGGGCGGCGTGATGTTGGGCTGGACACATAAACTGGATGACAACTTTGTTTTGGATATCCGCTATCGCTTGGCCGGGTATAACGGGCCGACCCAGACGCGCCACTTTGAAAGTGTGGACGCGGCCGGTCGCGAACATGCGGAATATTTGGAAAACAAGGTCGGATTTGTCTTGGATAATTCCATCTCAGTCGGGTTGCGCTACGAATTTTAATCGGGAAAGGTATTGACCCGATTCGCGAAAAGTGATAGGATAAAAGTATCAGTAGTAGGGATGTGATGAGAAACGGTTTAAAGATATCAGCACTGTCAATGTTTTGTGTATTGTGCGGCACCGCCGGGTCTGTGGCGTATGGTGCGGCATCGGTTCGTTCGTTGGGCGGAACCGGTACGTATAACGGCGCGTCCAGTGCCGCCGCGGCCAAGGCCAGTTCCGGCAGTGCTGCAATCAACGCTGTGCGTGCGGGTTCTATGCGCGTGTCGCCGTCAAATGCAACGCGCCCGGGTACCGCGGCCAAACCGGTGACCAATTCCACCGCATCCACATCGCGTTTGTCGATTGGTAAATACTTGGGCGGCGGCACCACCGTCAGCGGCGGCAGTTCGATTAAAAATCCGAACCCCGGTACGTCCGGCGGGGTAAATAACAAACCCGGGTCCAGTGGTGGTGATTTTTCGTCCGACGATTTAAATGCGTTGCGTGATGAATTGCAGAAACAAATTGAATCCCTGGCCCAGGATTTGGATACCCAGGTTTCCGGCATTACCGGTCAATTGGATAACTTTGTGACATCCGCCGATTTGGACGGGCTGGTCACGGACGAAGATTTGGCTGGTTTGGCGACAACCGATGATTTGGCGGGCAAACAGGATATCTTGACGGCCAAAGATTATATTACGATTGACGCTGATAATAACATCTTTTTGGAAATTGGCGAATTGGCCAACGATTTGAAATCATCGATTGGTCAGCAGATTCAAATGGCCATTCGCAATAACGCCATCGCGTGGAGTGTTGATGGTACCACATGGAATGAATTGATTTCTTTGTCTGAATTAACCGGTGTTGACGGTATCCAGGGTCCCCAGGGACCAATTGGTCCGATGGGCCCCCAGGGTGAAAAGGGGGACAAGGGTGACGCCGGCGAAATGGGCCCCCAGGGACCGATTGGTTTAACCGGTCTGGCCGGTCCCCAGGGCGCGCGTGGTGACACCGGTCCCCAGGGTGCAACGGGTCCGATTGGCCCCCAAGGGGAAAAGGGCGACAAAGGGGATGCCGGTGAAATGGGACCCCAGGGACCCCAAGGATTAAAGGGTGACCCGGGCGACGCCAGTGTCGAATTGGGTGACTATTATAACAAGACAGAGGTTGATAACCGTCTGTTGTTGAAACAAAACTTGTTGGAATCTGGTAATTACATCACGATTTCCGACGGCAAGATTGATGTCAGTCTGTCTGATTTAGAAGCGGATTTAAGTGTTGCCGGTCCCCAGGGTGAAATGGGGCCCCAGGGCGCGCCGGGCGAAACCGGTCCCCAAGGGGAAAAGGGCGACAAGGGTGACACCGGTGAAATGGGCCCCCAGGGACCGATTGGTTTAACCGGTCTGACGGGACCCCAAGGGGTGCGTGGTGAAACAGGCCCCGCCGGCCCCCAGGGCGAAAAAGGTGACAAAGGCGACAAGGGGGATACCGGTGAAACCGGACCCCAAGGTGCCGCCGGCGCAACCGGTCCCCAGGGTGCAACAGGCCCGATGGGACCCCAGGGTGAAAAAGGGGAAAAGGGTGATACCGGTCCCCAAGGGCCCAAGGGTGAACCCGGGGACGCCAGTCTGGAACTGGAAGACTATTATAACAAGACTCAGGTGGCGGGTGTGATTGCCGATGCGATTACAAATGCTTCCTCGAACTATGCGACCGCGGCCCAGGGGGCACTGGCTGAAACTGCGGCGCAACCGGGCGACGCGCCCAAAGATGGCAAAGACTATGTGTGGGTTGTCAATAACGGCATCCAGACCTGGGTCGAAGTCGCCGAATAACAATCAACGCATGTGTCAACATGCCTTATAAAAACCTAAACGGAGGAAATATGAAAAAAAACACAATTATCTTTTCTGGCGTTATGGCCGCCATCTTGACCACGGGTGCGGCAAATGCGGCAGTCGCAAAAATCGCCAGTCAGGAATATGTTGACAGACAAAATACTGCCCAGACAACAACAATTACTGAAAACATCACAAACCAGGTTTCGGAAACCTTGAAAAGTTACCCCACCACCGAACAGGTTACCACAACAATCACAAACGAAATCAACACCGCCATCGCCGAAGGTGGTGCCATTGATGAAGCCTTGGCCGATTATGCGACCACCGCCGATTTGGAAAAGAAAGTTGACACAACAACAATGACCACCGAATTGGACAAGAAAGCGGACAAGACAGCCATCGCCGATATGGAAACCAAAACCAGCGCGGCCGCAACTTACGCGGTTAAGGCAACCGAAGGCGTTGCAAACACCGCCACCCAGGACGCGACCAAGGCTTTGACCGCCATCGGTACATTGACAGAATTGACAACCACGGCCAAGGGGAATGTTGTTGCCGCGGTTAATGAAATCGATGCCGCCGTCACAGCCAATGGCGATGCCATTACCGCCGCGCAAACTGCTGCCGAAGAAGCGGCATCCGCCGCCACCGCCGCCCAGGCATCTGCCACCGCCGCGCAAACAGCCGCATCTGCCGCCCAGGGTGATGTAGATGCACTGGAAGCCGTTGTCACAAACGAAACAACCGGTCTGGCCGCGACCAAGACAATCGCAGACAATGCCGCAACCGCTGCCGCGGGTGCGAAAACTGCGGCTGATGCAGCCCAGGCTGATGTTGATGCCCTGGAAGGGGTCGTGACAAACGCCACAACCGGATTGGCGGCAACCAAGACCATTGCAGATAACGCATTGGCGGCCACCCAGACAAATGCGACAGAAATCGCAAAGAAAGTTAATTCCACAGACCTGGGGGCATTGGCCACAGCGGCCCCGGGTGAATGTGCAGATGCGGAAAGCAAATGCGTGCTGACATTTAACGGTACTGCATATGGTTGGGAAGTGATTGCCCGATAAACATCTGGCAAAAAAATATGGGATGTGATAAATTGACCGGTATATCACATCCCAGAAAATCGCATAACATGCGCAAAAATTAATTAACAGAATATCAGTACAGAATTATGATGAAGACGACAGGTTTCTTAGCAGTTTCATTAACAGCCATTATGGCCGTGGGGGCATCATTGACGGATGGGCATGCAGCCACAGTTGACCGCGTGGCCAGTGTGGATTACGTCGATCGTCAAATTCAGACAATTGAATTAACCCCCGGCCCCCAGGGTGCGACCGGCGCCCAGGGGGCAACGGGTGCAACCGGTGCTGTCGGACCCCAAGGGGCCCAGGGTGCAACGGGTCCCCAGGGGGAACGTGGATTACAGGGCGTCCAGGGCCCCCAGGGCGCAACAGGGGCCAAGGGTGATACTGGCCCCCAGGGTGCGACAGGTGCCCAAGGGGCCAAAGGCGCCACCGGCAGTGTCGGTACTGCCACCGCCAACAGTGCCGCCGGAAAATTCGCGCGCACGATGGCTGTGTCTGGGGGAAATCTGACGGTTACGTACGAAAATATTCAGATTCCCGTGGGATCGGCCACCGCCACGACATACGCCACAATCTGGGTGGAATAAAATTAAAAACGCTGTCGAATGACGGCGTTTTTATTTAACTGTGATTTGCATTATCTAAATAAAAACCACCAATGGATTGGTGGTCGGGAAGTTAGAAAAATCATAACAAAGAATGACCCTGACGGTTTTCAAGTACGGGGGTACCCTGTGGTATTACCGTCAGCCTCCCGACCAATGTGGCTGGTGTCGGGTGACCGAACATCCATGCTCGGTGGATTTGATGCGCGCGGCATCACTTTGTTATGGGATTTTCTATGTCCCGAACCTGCATCCCTGCAAATTCATTGCACAGTATAATTAACACATCGCCCCAGTGCAAGGGGGAATTATAGCATGTGGCGAATCCCGCCAATAAACCAATTTATTGGTGTATGGGTGATTTATCGCAGGGTGGGGCGGGAATTTTTATTCGCGCACGGTCCGGTCATTTGCCGCGGGGGCATCCGGCTGGGTTTCGACGTCCCAGTAATGATAATCGTTGTGGCATCCGAAATTTGTGTGATGTATCCGATATGCCCAGTCATCCATTTGCCGGCGTTCGAATTCGGCCCGAATTTCTTCGTCATATTTATACAAAATGGATTTGACCAGAATTTGAATTTCGCCGCGGCGTTTGTCGGTCGTGTTATCGCCGGTAAAGATTTGCAAATACCCCAGCATGTCCAGATGCAGGAAACGCCCCCCGGCAACAAAGCTGCGCACGACCAATTCATAATCATCCACAACCCACAAATTTTCGTTGTGGCCGCCGATGGCGTCGTAAAATTCGCGCCGCCAAATGCGGACATGATTGGGCACACCCACGATGTGGCGAATTGTTTTGGGATTAATCGGACACGCAACGCATTCGGCATATTGGTGGGCATACCCCGTCAGCGGGTTGACGGCCATTGTTGTTCGGTATGTGCCGTATCCCATGGCAAATCCGGGGCCCCATGTTTCGCCGGTTTCAAACGAATCGTCATCGCGAATAACAATCGACGCGTTGTTGGAATAAATAAAATCGTATCCCCCCCCATGGCGCAAAATTTGGTCGGTTAATTCGGGCATTAACAAATCGTCATGGTCCAGTTCCGCCAGGAAATCGCCCGTGCATAAATTGGCCGCACGCTTTTTCACCCAGCCGATAAACCCGTTTGATTGACGGTTGCTGCGATAATACTTGATACGGTCATCGCCGATGGATGCAAAATATTTTTCCAACCGCGCGGCGTCGGCTGCATTGCTGGAATCATCGACCAAGACCCATTCCCAATTCGGATTTGTTTGGTTCAATACCGTGCGCGCCGTGCGTTCGATGGATTTTTGGGGCGTGTTATACAGCGGCGTGAAATAAGACACCCGTGGCCGATGGAAATCGGCCGTGTCAAACACGGGGCGCATCGCCGGGATATTGTAATCGGTATAATAATCCAGCGTCATCATGGGGATTTCGGGAACATTGTCCGATAATTTTTTAATCACGGTAACGCCAAAATCATACGGGAACGTTCCGATTTGCAACGCGCCGTCGCCCGCATCCAGCGCCGACAGGACCGTTTTCCAAACTTCGCCATTATACGGCAAATGTTTTTCAAAATTGGTGATTTGTGTTGCGTCATAATCTATCGGCATTGCGTCGTGCAGAACGACAAATCCGCCAACCGGAATAACGCGCAGGGCATTGTTCAAATCCCGCAAAGATTGTTCATACGAATGGTCACCATCGATAAAGACAATATCAAACGTATCATGATTTTGGGCAAAGAATTCATCCGACGTCATCTGGTGTGTGATGTGTGGGCGGAACATGTCGATTGTGGCCGCGTCAAAGAATTCGCACTGAATACACGGGTCAACCGATGTTTTCGACGGGCATTTAATTTCCAGAAAATTCGTCCATGGGTTCGAAACCCCAATTTCCAAATAGCGGCGTAAATGGTTTTCCGCAATCAGTTTGTTGATAATATACGTACGCGACAGCGGGCGGGCCACAGACATGATAATGCTTCCTTTTTCTGAACTTTGTGATTTAAATAATAGGAAAAATACAGACGCGTTTCAATTGGAAATGTTTTCGGGGATTGGGTGAAATTTTCTGCTTGAATAAAAGGCCGCTAAATGGCAGAATACCAATATAAAGGATACACAGGCAGATGCCTAATCCAAAGGGTCGTTTAAAAAACGGCTTTTTTTCATTTTATAAATGCCCAAATTCCTGGGGCTTTATTCCCATTTTGCTTGCTGAAAATAAACGACCATTAAGATGCGGCAACCAAAACGGGGGAAATTATGAAACATGTCCTGATACGAATTGCGGGCGGCTTTGTCGCGGCGCTGACGGTTGTTGTGAACTATGGCCACGCGGTGCTGATTTCATCTTGTGGGAATTACAGCACCACACTGAAACAGACCGGTGGTGTTAAGTACCGGGAACGTTCATGTACGATACCGGCATATGAAGAATTCAGTATTGATTTTCAAGCAATGTCTGGTGCCGATATTCAAAAATTCCCATATGCCAATACTTGTTTAAATTCAACCCAAGATGTTGGATATACGGGCTGTGCCAGTGGTAATGGGTATTGTAATAAAACGGGTATTGTGTGTTATAATGATTATGCGCCTTTTCTGGCCCAGGATTGTTGTATCATATCCGGGGCGCTGGTTGGGCTGGGGCATGATTGTGCAAATTATACAGATATGGGACGTAAGTGCCAGGTCAAAAGAATTTCTTATGCATCTGGGTCTATAAATGAATACGTGGCCCATGAATGCGCCAGTGGATATTATTTGACATCCGGTTTGTATTCGAATATAACTGGATGCAGTGGTTATGGCAGCAACCCCAGTGAAATCGTGGGGTGTTGTACCGCGTGTTCCGGCCTGGTTGTGTCGGGAAGCAGTTTTAACACCGGCCCCCTGGGGCAGACGTCATCGGGTGTGTTAATTGTTGGGTCGTCCACCAACACCGGCCCCACGGCGTGCAAGGCGGAAATTCCTTCGCCCATCGTACAAAGGGATAACACTGGTACGTTCGAGGTTGCATTTTCCGGTACCACCCAATGCCAGTACAAGGCGGGTGTAAATTAAAAAAATGATATTAAATGGCGCAGACTGAAATTAATATTTTGGAAATAGACAGCTGGGACAGCAGATTCCAAAGCGGGGTTGCGCGATATCTGGATGTTTTGGGGGCGCATATGCCCCCAAATGTTCGTGTGTTACGGATTTTATTCCACTATGCGCCGGACGTGACCGATGTGCGCATTATTCCCAGTCAAAATGAATTGCATGTGTGGCATCCGGCCGGATTTGCGTCACAAACATTGTACGAAGCGGTAATGGCCATGTGGGGCGCGCGGTTGTCGGCGTTGCCCAATTTGATTGTCAAATGCAATTGTTTGGGGGCGGAAAATTTGGCTTATCTTATTCGCAGCCGCGTGCATTGCCGTGTTGTGGGCGTGTTGCATTGCGTGCCGCCGGCGCCAAATGTTCCAAATGGTGCGAAACCGTATAATCCGTATTTTAACATGGATTGGATTATTTCCGTGTGCGGGTGCGCGCAATCGTTTTTGGACGCCGTGCAAAACACGCGGCCCGTGACCGTGATTTACAACGGGATTGAACGGCCGACCGGGGCGCCGAATAAAAAAACAGACGACGTGTTTCGCTTTGTCTGGGTGCATGGATGGGCCCCGCACAAGGGGTTGGTCCAAATTATTCCCGCCATTGCCCAAATCGCATCCCAGCATAAAATCGAAGTTCTGGTGTTGGGGGGCGGGGCGCCCGATGATAAAATCCGGGCCCAAATTGCAGATTTGCCCATTCGCCAAATTGGGCTGGTGACCGACCCGGCGGAATTGAACAAATATTATCAGATGGCCGATTGTGCATTGTTCGCATCCCCGTCCGAAGCATGTCCGTTCGCCGGAATCGAAGCCATGGCGAACCAGTTGCCCATCATCAGTACCGACGCCCCCGGTTTGACCGAAATGTTTGGGCGTGCGGCGGTCTGGGTCCCATTGAATGAACAACGCCAGGTGAACGCCGATGCGTACGCCACGCAAATGCGCCGCATGATTACCGATGGGCGTCTGCGCACACGTTGTGCGGTGTTGGGGTATGGGCGGTATCTGGAACGGTACACCGTAAAAAAAATGGCGCGCGATACGCTGCGCCTGTATAACCGGCTGATTACAACAATAAAATAATACATAATCCGATGGCGGTGACCGTGATTGCGACAACCGTCAACGGCCAGAAATATTTTTTCACCAATGCGTTTGCCTGTTCCTGGAAACGCCACAGCAAAAATCCAACCAATGCGAAACGTGCCGTGCGGAATATCGCCGATATTCCCAAAAAGACCAGGGCCGGAAATCCCATAAACCCGGCGCAGATGGCCATTAATTTATACGGGATGGGTGTCACCGCCGTCAAAAAGATGATAAAGATGCCGTGACGGATAAACAAATCCTGGGCCAGGGCGAATTTTTCCATGCTGGCAAAATTCTGAATCAGCCAAATTCCAACCGAATCGAACAGCCACAATCCGATCATGTACGCCGCCGCGCCCCCCACCAGTGACCCCAGTGCCGCCGCAATGGTAATCGGCAATGCGCGTTTTTTGTCCGCAATGATGGGCGGTGTCATAAAAACTTCGGGTGGAATGAACAGGAATATAGATTCACAAAATGTCAGAAAAAAAACCACCCAGGAAAATGCCGGATGTCCCGATTTCTTTAATATGGCGTCAACAAGCTTCATTGATATATGGTCCCCAATGGCATCGAAATTTACTTGATTGTACTGAAATGTCTGGTAATTTACAATCATAAATATTCGCAACAACAGGCATTTTATATGAAAAAACAGATAAATTCAAATCGTGGGGAACGCATCGCCAGCAAGGTTCAAACGTTGGTCGCTGAAATTTTGCGCGATAATTACGGGGATGATGATTTGATTTCCGGGGTGTCTTTGGTCGGGGCCGATGCCCACGGCGGGTTGCAGTTTGTAAAATTATTTTATTATTCACGCAACGAAGATTTGAACGCGGTTCAGCGGCGACTGGACGAAGTGACGCGCCCGGTGCGATTTGAATTGGCCCAGCGCATTGACCAGAAATATGTTCCCGATATCCGCTTTGCATACGACGACACGTTGGAACGCGCCGCGCGCATTGACCAGTTGCTGAACCAGATCAAGGATTAAGGTTACATGGAAATTCACATCGAACAGGTTTTTAACATAAACGATTCGCTGTTGCTGGATTGTTTTTATATCGTCAGTGAATTTATGGGCGATGCGGAAAATTTCTATTATTCCGTCCAACACGAAGTGAACAATTCAAAACATCCGATGTTTGTGTGCACGTCCGGTGCGAATGTTTTGGGCTTTGTCAAGGGTCGGTTGATGTTTATGGGGGGCGTGGCTGACGATAAAATGGCGCGCGTGGACCATTTGTATATCTCTCGACGTTATCAGCATATGGGGGTGGGGTCGCGGTTGTTGGATACCTATACCGATTATGCACGGCGCAATGGGGCGAATCAAATTACATTACAAACGCGGATGACGCCCCAGGCGAAAAATTTTTATCAAAAGCATGGCTTTGAACTGATTAATGCGAATCGGGTTGGCCATATGCAAAAGTCTTTATAAGCGCGTTTGGCTAAAAAATCACCTTGCGACGGCATAAATACTGGTGTATCATTGCCGCATGAGTCAAAAGCATATTCGAAATTTCTCTATTGTTGCGCATATCGATCATGGTAAATCGACACTGTCGGACCGGTTGATTGAATTTACCGGCGGTTTGCAATCGCGCGAGATGAAGGCCCAGGTCCTGGATTCCATGGATATCGAACGCGAACGCGGTATTACGATTAAGGCCCAGACGGTGCGTCTGAATTACACGGCCAAAAACGGCGAAACGTATCAGCTGAATTTGATGGATACACCGGGACACGTCGATTTTTCGTACGAAGTGTCACGTTCCCTGGCCGCCTGCGAAGGCGCGCTGGTTTTGGTTGACGCGACCCAGGGGGTCCAGGCGCAGACGCTGGCGAATGCGTATTTGGCGTTGGACAACGACTTGGAAATGTTGCCCGTTTTGAACAAGATTGATTTACCGTCCAGCGATGTTGCCGCAACGCGTGAACAAATCGCGGATGTTATCGGGCTGGATGCGAACAACGCATTGGCGGTATCCGGGAAAACAGGGGCGGGCGTTCCCGAATTGCTGGAAGAAATTGTGGAAAAACTGCCCGCGCCGCACGGCGATGAAAATGCACCGACACGCGCGTTGCTGGTCGATTCGTGGTACGATTCGTATTTGGGCGTGGTTGTGCTGGTGCGCGTTGTTGATGGCAAGCTGACGCGGGGGCAAAAAATCAAGTTTATGGCAACGGGCGCCGAATACGTTGTCGATAAAATCGGATACTTTACACCCAAAATGGTCAATACAGACGGACTGGAAACCGGGGAAATCGGATTTATCATCACGGGGATGAAAACAATCCATGATTGCAAGGTTGGCGACACCATCACCGATGCACGCGCCGCGGGCGCGGCCCCATTGCCGGGATTTAAACCGTCGGTGCCGGTGGTGTTTTCATCATTCTTTCCGGTCGAAGCCGATGATTACCCCGCATTCCGCGAAGGTGCGGAAAAATTGGCCCTGAATGATGCGTCATTTATGTTCACAACCGAAAAATCCAGTGCGCTGGGATTTGGGTTGCGGTGTGGATTTCTGGGGCTGTTGCATATGGAAATCATCAGTGAACGGTTAACACGCGAATTCAACCTGAACCTGATTAACACGGTGCCCAGCGTGCTGTACCGGTTGCATTTGCGCGATGGGGAAATTGTCGATTTGGAAAATCCCGCCGACATGCCCGACCCCACAAAAATTGCCATGATAGAAGAACCGTGGGTGCGCGCCACCATCATGATGCCGGACAAATACATGGGCGGGATTATGGGACTGTGCGCGGAACGCCGCGGGGTCCAGGAAAACATTTCCTATGTCGGTAATCGCGCGGTGTTGGTGTACCGGTTGCCGTTGGCGGAAATCGTGTTTGATTTCTATGACCGGGTGAAATCTATTTCATCGGGTTATGCGTCATTCGATTATGTATTACAGGGATACGAAGCGTCCGATTTGGTCAAGGTGTCTATTCTGGTCAACGAAGAAAATGTGGAACCGCTGTCGTTTATGTGCCACCGCAGCGGCGCAGAAAAACGCGGTCGCCAAATCGTGGAAAAGTTAAAGGATTTAATCCCCCGCCATCAGTTCAAGATTCCCCTGCAAGCGGCCATCGGCGGCAAGATTATTGCGCGTGAAACCATCGCCGCTTTCCGCAAGGACGTAACCGCGAAATGTTACGGCGGTGACATCACACGTAAAAGAAAGTTATTGGAAAAGCAAAAGGAAGGGAAAAAGCGCCTGCGGTCGTTCGGCAACGTCGAAATTCCGCAATCGGCATTTATCAACGCTTTGAAGGTATAAGGATACTGAATTATGAAAATTACCGTATTGCAAAATCTGAAACAAAAATTTTATGATTTGGGCGACCGTGTTCGCGAATATAAAAAACTGCGTCGCCAGTGTCAAAATCTGCGCGACGTTTATTTACAGAAAAAACAGGACGTCACCCGTCACTGTGGCAACATGATGGTTGACGGCGTCGCGTTGGATAATACGCCGGCGTGCATCCGCACCGGGTACACATTTGTTCGTAACCTGGATGATTTAAGTAAAACAGAACCGTTTTATATCGTGTCGGTGTGCCGCCATTGCGGTGACATGGATAACAACGTCTTGGTCTGCGACCAGACAAATTGTCCGTGCCATGCCCAAAATCAGCAATACGTTCGGGCGTGGCAAAACTATGCGGCCGCGCGCCAGGCGCGCCGTGCGTTCTGGTTGAGGGCGAAAACACAAACCAAATAAAAACCACAGGGGGAATCCGTGGCGCATCAATTCTTTTTTAATCCGTATATCCTGGATAATCTGCCGGCGCCGAATACCGGTTTTGATGTGGTCCAGGATTTGTCGGAACCGCGCCTTCGGATGTATGTGACCAGCCGTGGTGTAAAAACGTTCTTTGTTCGTAAACGCGTCGCCGGCCGGGACAAACGGATTATAATCGGAAACTATCCCGATGTTGATATCGAAGATGCGCGCGAACGGGCATCTGAAATCTTGCGCGCGACGGCACAGAAACCAAAAATCAGACGCAATAAAATCGAATTTAAAAAATTGGTGGATTTGTACATGGTGCGCCGTGTTCGTCGTGTTGATATGGCACGCGAAAAATTGGTGCGTGCGATTAACCGTCATTTGTCCCCGTTGTTTGCGCGTTATGTGAACGAAATCACATCGGATGATATCGCGGCTGTGTTGGGAAATATTTCCGGACCTGCGATTGCCGGTCGCATTCATGAATTAATGCAAAGCATTTTTAAATTCGCCATCGAAGAAGGCTATGTCAAATCCAATCCCATGACATCCGTGCCCAAGGTGCAACAGAACCGTCGCACGCGTCCGCTGACAATATCCGGATTACACCGATTGGTTGCGGCCATCGAATCCCAACCGGATGCAAATTTACGTGCAGCGTTTATGATGCTGATATTCGGGTTTGCACCAAAATCCAAAATTTTTGCGATGCGCTGGCGCGATTTGGATTTTAATCATTACATGTGGGGCACGATGCCGTTGTCGGACCGCGCGACGGTTCTGTTACAGGATTTGCCGCAACAGGATGATGATTGGGTTTTTCCCGGGCGGGGCGGGCGGCATTTAACCGACCCGCGTCACGCATGGCGTGCGGTTGCGGCGGCGGCCGGTATTGATAATCTGACGATGGATGATGTGCATAAATTCCTGATGCGGCGTGTGGTGTGGGCATCGGACAAAGACGATATGCGCAACAACATGAACCGATTGCTGGACGAAGTTTTAATGCCCCAGGGGCAAATCTGATTTGTCAAGTTTTGTTACTGTTTGTTATAATTTCTTGACACTATGCCCATAAAATGATAGTTTAGAAATAATGACGCCACCAAGGTGGCCAGAAATTTAACTGAAACAAAGGATAAAAAATGACAACTTTCGAAAAAGTAAAAAAGATTGTAGCGGACAAGTTGGGTGTCGCCGACGAAAAAGTGACTGAAACTGCTTCTTTCGTGAACGACTTGGGCGCGGATTCTTTGGACGTTGTTGAATTCGTTATGGAAGTTGAAAAAGAATTCGATATCACCATTCCGGACGAAGAAGCGGGCAAACTGCTGACCGTTGGTGACGCCGTTAAATATATCGAAGCACACAAGAAATAATTCTTTGTTGGTGTTTTTTATGTTATGACACAAATCCGCTGCAATTACTGTTGTTGGCGGATTTTTTTCTGTATTTCGTTGTATAAAAGGTTTATGATAGGGTGAATATACAAACTTATTTGTAAACCTTTTAAAAGGAAAAATGATGAAACGAGTTGTTATTACAGGTATGGGTATTGTATCGCCGGTTGGGACCGGGGTGGAATATGCCTGGAAAAATATTATTGCCGGCCAGTCTGGTGTTCGTAAAATTGATGAATTCGATGTATCGGATTTGGCGTCGCAAATCGGCGGTATGCCGGTGCGCGGTACCGACGTGGGCCAGTACAATCCGGACGTGGCGGTTGACCCCCGCGACCAACGTAAAATGGACAAGGCGATTTTGTACGGCGTTGTCGCCGCAGTCGAAGCGGTCAAAGATGCCGGCCTGGAAGAATATGCCGGTGACAAAGAACGCGTTGGCGTTTCCATTGGTGGCGGTATCGGTGGGTTGAACACAATTTATGACAACTGTATCGAACTGCGCGAAGGTGGCCCACGCCGCATCAGCCCGTTCTTTATCCCCAAGGCGATTATTAACATGACCGCCGGCCACGTGTCGATTAAATACGGGTTCAAGGGGCCAAACATTTCCATCGTGACCGCATGTGCGTCCGGTGCCCATTCCATCGGCGAAGGTGCGCGTTTGATTCAGCACGGTGACGCCGACATCATGATTTGCGGCGGATCCGAAGGCGCGATTGGTCGCACCGGATTGGCGGGCTTTTCCGCGATGAAGGCGTTGTCCACACGCAACGACACACCCGAAACCGCGTCCCGCCCGTGGGATAAAACACGCGACGGCTTTATCATGGCCGAAGGGGCGGGCGTCCTGGTTCTGGAAGAATATGAACACGCGGTTGCGCGCGGCGCAAAAATTTATGCCGAAGTTGCCGGTTACGGCATGTCCGGTGACGCGTATCACATCACGGCCCCGGCACCCGGCGGCGAAGGCGGCATGCGCGCCATGCAGGCGGCCCTGCGCGATGCGGGGTTACAACCGGCCGATGTGGATTACATCAATGCGCACGGTACATCAACGGGTCTGGGCGATATGGGCGAATTGACGGCGGTGAAAACTTTGTTTGCCGATATGCCGGTTTCGATGTCATCGACAAAATCCATGACGGGCCACCTGTTGGGTGCGGCCGGCGCAGTCGAAGCAATTTTCTGCACACTGGCCATCCGCGACGGTATTGTTCCGCCTACCATCAATTTGAATGACCCCGAAGACGAAGTGGGCAACTTTGACCTGGTGCCCAATGTCGCGAAAAAGCGCAAGGTTGATGTCGCCATCAGCAATTCGTTCGGGTTCGGTGGCACAAACGCCAGCCTGATTTTGAAAAAGGTTGAAAAGTAAAAGAAAAAAGGGAAGGGGGGGCTTGCCCCCCTTTATATCTTATGACGAAAAAATATTTATTGACACAAGCACAATATAATGCGTTGGTCCAGACCGGGCCGGCGGCGGCGAAAATATTGCAAGCCATTTCTCCGATTTCCCCAATGACATTGCGCAGTGACCGGGAACCCTTGACACCCGAAAATATACGTAAAGCCATTGAGCCGGGGGATATGAATCGTTTGCTGTATTATGATTTTCAGGAAAAATCTTTGAATACAGATAACGTTGATGGATACAAAATTCAACGTTTGTTTGATGGATACAAAAATGATTCCATTTTACCCATGAAAAGATATTTGCAACGGCATGTGTGCAAAGAAGCCTATCGTGGATATTCTTTGGCGGCGGTTGCGGTTGAATTCAGAAATCTGCATGACGGCCCGTATCGCCCAGGTGACCTGTGGTCGCCGCGCCCCAGCTTGGTATGGCGTGACGCGAACGGTTATGTGGCCACCCCCGATGATGGATTGCCGTTTGTTGACGACGGTTTGATATCACGCACGATGCGGGATGTAAATCCCAAATGGGGCAGTGAAATTACCCAGGCATTGGTACAATATTGCGCCAGATTATATTGGCAATACAAATTGAACACCAGATAAAAAACGGCGGGATTTTTCCGCCGTTTTTTTTAATTGATTCGTTCGTTAAAACAATTGGTTATAAAGTAAAAAACGCTGCCTGATTCAAAGGACCGTTTTCCTACTGCGTTATTTGATATCATTTTATCCCGGAATTCCGGCCTGTGTCAACATCAAAAATCGCCGAAAACAAACGGTGGTTTACATGGCAAAGAAATATGTCGGATACGCGGTTGGGGCGGTGTGTTGTCTGGGGTGGGGGACATGTGATGCGGCAACGTTGAAGGTCCGCTGTTGCGAACAATTAAATCCATCAACCGGTATATATGAAACGGTCACTGCGGAATCGTGCCGCAAATGTCCCGCTGGTTGTAATGATTTGTGTTTGGGGACAGTTGACCCGCCGATTACATTGGAATGTGCAGACGAGTGCAAGGGGATGACGGATTGGGGCGCCCCCCAGGGTTCAATCAAGATAGTTTTTTATCAAACGCGCTGTAATGGAACGGCGTGCGAATACAGATGCGTGGCGGGGTATTATGGCCGGGGTAAAAACTGTACAGCGTGCCCCGGGAAGCGCATATTAACGCTTGGGCATGGGGATTATTCAACCAGCGCCGCTGGCACAAAGGTGGTAACCGGTTGTTATGCCACGCATGGTGATGATGACAGCGGTGAGTATGACTATACATCACCATGTTATTACAAATAAAAACCGGGGTATAAACCCCGGTTTTTATTTGGCGCCCTTGGCCTTGCTTATGACATTTTTCGTGGTGTCGATGACGGTGGTCTTGGCCCCTTCGATGGTGCTTTTGGCACTGTCCAGGCGACGTATCAGCGCGCGCTTGATTTTACCGCTGATGGTCATGGGCAGTGTGTCCACGAATTCAATCACACGCGGATACTTGTATGGCGCGGTGCGTTGTTTTACATGTTCTTGTAATTGGCGCACCAACGCGTCCGTGCCGTGAAAATATTTGTTCAGCACGATGGTCGCCTTGACCGCCATGCCGCGAACGGCGTCGGGGGTGCCAGTAACGGCGACTTCGCGGACGGCCGGGTGTTCCAACAAAACGCTTTCCACTTCGAACGGGCTGATGCGGTAACCGGAACTTTTAATCAAATCGTCGTTGCGGCCGACAAACCAGAAATAACCGTCCGCATCGCGGTATGCAACGTCGCCCGTGTGATAATATCCGTCACGATATGAAAACGCGGTTTGCTTGTCATTCTTGTGATATTTTTCAAACAATCCGACCGGTTTGCCGCTGGCCAGATTGACGCAGATTTCCCCGACTTCGCCGTCGGTAACGGGACGCCCGCGTTCGTCCAGCAATTGCACATCCCATCCGGCCGCCGGCATACCCATACTGCCGGGTTTGGGTTCAATCCATTGATTCGTGAACAACATGACACAGGTTTCTGTTTGACCAAATCCTTCGTGTAATTTGACGCCGGTTAATTTCAGAAACCGTTCATAGACTTCTGGATTCAGGGCTTCGCCGGCAATGTCGGCTTTTTTTATCGCGGACAAATCATATTTGCTGGTATCTTCGCGAATCAGCATTTTGTACACCGTCGGCGGCGCACAGAACGATGTCACGCGGTTTTCAGACAACACGCGCAACAAATCAAACGCCGGGAATTTACCGCCGAAATCATAGATAAAGACGGTCGCCCCCGCCAGCCATTGGCCGTACATTTTGCCCCACGAACATTTTGCCCAACCCGATTCCGACAGGGTAAAGTGTAAATCCCCATCGGTCAGCCGTTGCCAAAACACCGCCGTGTTAATATGTCCCAATGGATATGTGAAATTATGCGCAACCATTTTCGGCATGTCTGTGGTGCCACTGGTGAAATACAGAACCATCGTGTCGTGATTGTTTGTCGCAACGCGGTCCAGTGTGCGCGGCATATGGTCCAGCGCGTTCGCCACATCCACATTGGATATCAGTTGGATATTCTGGTCGCCGATGGATTTTTTAATTTCATCCATAATATAACCGTCATCAAACGCGATGATGTTTTTCACATCGGCCGTTTTGATTCGGTATTCGATATCGTGCGCCTTTAACTGATTCGTTGACGGGATGGGAATCACGCCCAATTTGTGCATCGCCATCATCAATACCCAGTATTCCCACCGCCGGCGCAGGAACAGCAATACCGCGTCCCCGCGTTTGATGCCGCGTGACAACAGAAAGTTTGCCGCCGCATTGGACAGTTCGGATAAATCGCGGAATGAAAAAGTTTTTCTTTCCCCGTTGTCGTTGGTCCACAAAATGGCGGGTTTATCGGGTGTTTCGCGGGCGATAACATCAATGACGTCGTACGCGAAATTAAAGTTTTCGGGGACAATTGGCTGCCCATTTTCGATATAGTCGGCATAATTGTCGAATTTATTTTTCTTTAAAAAACGCAGTGCAAACATAAATGAATCCTTTCCTTGGTTTGTCTTGCTGATAATAATATGGTTTTTGGGGGGCAAAATTACAAGTTAAAATAAGAAATAAAAACGGTTGCTTTTTTCCTAAAAAGGGTGCATAATGCGCGTCGCAAGGTCAGTTTTCGGAGTGTAGCTCAGTCTGGTAGAGCGCTGCGTTCGGGTCGCAGAGGTCGTAGGTTCGAATCCTGTCACTCCGACCAAAATAAGAAAACGCCCCCAAATGGGGCGTTTTTTATTTTACAATTCTGGTGCAGGATGAGAAGCGTAAAGGTACGACTATACGTCGGCGCAAACAAGCCTCACGCTTGCCCACGCGATTTTGAAAAATGCGCCCATCTTGTTACTGGACGAAGCGACATCTGCACTGAACAGCGAAACCGAGGCCAACATCCAAACATCCATCAATGGTTTGATGCGCGACCGCACGACAATCGCGATTGCGCACAGATTGTCCACATTGCAACAGATGGACCGGATTATTGTCATGGATGCGGGGCGGATTGTTGAAATGGGAACGCACAATACGCTGATGCGGCGCCGCGGCCTGGATTACAAATTATGGCAACGCCAGTACAGCGGATTTATGTAATCCCCGTCGAAGCGGTTGCAATAAATTTTATATCTGGCATAATGCCGGCACAATGAAACGAAAGAAAAAATTGTTTGGCCGCATTGGTCCGATTCATTTAATTATTGCTGTGATTGCGATTGCGCTGGGGATGGGGGTGTATGTCGTCGGGTGGCGGTCACCCGTCGTTGACGCGGCAACATTTCGCATCGACAGTGGGGCGGCCGTGTCGGCGGTCGCGGCGCGGTTACGCGCGGCGGGGCTGATATCATCGTCCGATGTGTTCAAGGCCGCCGTCATGGTCCAGGGCGGCAAGATTCAATCCGGTACATATGATATTCCCGCCCGCGCCAGTACGTTTCGCATCGCGCGCATGATGGCACGCGGCGACGTGGCATCGACATTGGTTGTTATCCCCGAAGGTTTAACCATCCGCCAAATCAAAAACCTGTTGTTGGATACGGCGGCGCTGGCGGGGCCGGTTGAATGCGATGTGGCCGACCGGCCGGTATGTCATCTGCATGATGGGGATGTGTTCCCGGACACATATCGCGTGGCGCGCGGCACCAGCCGGTTGGCGGTTCTGGAATTAATGCGTCGCAAAATGGCATCCATTCACGACAGCTGGAACGCGACCGGCGGGCATGCGCCGAAACCACTGAAAACATGGAACGAAATTCTGACCTTGGCATCTATTGTCCAGAAAGAAACGCCCAAACCATCGGAAATGCCCATCGTCGCCAGTGTTTATTTAAACCGATTGAATAAAAAGATGCGTTTACAGGCCGACCCGACCGTGGTTTATGCCATCACGGGCGGTCTGGGCGATATGCAGGGAAGAGCACTGTTGCGGGACCATTTAAAGACCCCCAGCCCATTTAACACATATACAAATTATGGATTGCCGCCGTCGCCCATTGCCAATGTCGGACGAAACGCCATTGCGGCAGTTTTGGACCCGGCGGATACCAATTATCTGTTTTTTGTGGCAGATGGTCGGGGCGGACACAAGTTTGCCGGCACATACGAAGAACATCAAAAAAATCATGCCGACTGGCGCGCGATAAAAAAATTTCGCAATTCGAAATCGAAACCTGTAAATGATTAAAAAAATTAATGATTTTTATTTTTAATAATTTTAGCATTGAATAAACAAAAACGCCCGGATTTCCGGGCGTTTTATGGTGTGTATAGGAATAATTCCGAATCGCGAACGCGCGTTATTTTAACATAGAATTGGCATTTTTGCAAAAATCTTTGTCCTTGAATAGGATAGTATTCAGTGCCAAAATATTCGTGTAGCTAAGGCAAACTTAGCATCACTACAAATCGAAAAAGAAAGGAATAGGTTATGAAAAAATTAGCTTTGACTTCAATGTTGGCTGTTTTTGCGGTGTCTGGGGCACATGCGGCGAACGTTATTGATAATAATCCGTTGTATCGCCCGGGCCAGGACCGCTTTTACAGCGTGACAACATTGGGTTCTCATTCCGAAGCGACCGATACATGGACGCTGCGCGAAGAATTCGGCTATGGTATCACGGACAAATTGATGGTGAACCTGGCGACATCGGCGATGGAAAAAGATTGGTTTGACGCATCCGCATGGCGTGATTTCACAGTTGGCGTAAACTATCGCGCGCTGGATATGGGCAACTGGAAAGCTGATATCTTTGGCACCTATGCGTTGGACCCGGTATGGGGTAACCACACACCGTTCCTGGACAAAGATTACACATCATACCAGTGGACAGCGGGTGTTCGCGGCGGTTATGTGGCCGGCGATTGGACATTGGCGGGTCATGTTGCGTTCGATTATGTCAACAGCGAATCCTTTAACTGGGGCGACGATGGCATCCACAAACTGCGCGTGGGCATCGATGGCCAATACGTTCTGTGCCCGGCATGGAATTTGGTTGCCGGTGTTGAATACACAGGCTTCTTGGATGACGCCTTTGACAACGCGGGTCGCTGGAACGGTCAGTTTGGCGTCAATTACAACATTGATGCAACGAAATTCGTCGGTGCGTACATTTCGGGTGAAATGGCACACTATACCGGCGATTGGGAATTTGAAGACGGCTTTGGCTTTGGCTTCAAATTCGGTGTTGATTTTTAATCCAAATCAATATTTAAACTTTGTAGCAAAAAAAGTCCCGCCCATCGGCGGGATTTTTTTGTTGTACTAATGTTTGATTTGTCATGTGGTTTGGTGGAATAAAATCCGCGCATTTACGGGCTTTTTGGCCCGGTTTCCGTATTCTTTTTCCTAGATTTTTCTTGACATCTGTGGGGGGGATGGTTATAGTATGTTCGCTTTCCGTGTAAACAAGGAAAGAAAAAACACAGAAATCTGCGCATTCTGACAGATTTATAATCGCGGGAATCCCGTTGAAATAAGTCTGATTGCCGGTTTTGCGTAGATTAAAAGGTATGTACAAACAAAGAGATTTTTGAATGCCAACAGTAAACCAACTGATTCGGAAACCACGTAAAAAGGTCGTTGTGAAATCCACAGCCCCCGATATGATGGAAAGCCCACAGAAACGTGGCGTTTGCACACGTGTGTACACAACCACCCCGAAAAAGCCGAACTCGGCGCAGCGTAAGGTGGCCCGTGTTAAACTGGCGAACGGCCGCGAAGTTACCGCCTATATCCCGGGCGAAGGTCACAATTTGCAGGAACACAGTGTCGTTATGATTCGTGGCGGCCGTGTAAAGGACTTGCCGGGGGTTAAATATCACATCATTCGTGGTGTCTTGGATACCAAGGGCGTTGACAGCCGTAAGCAGGGACGTTCTTTGTACGGGGCCAAGGTCAAGAAATAAGTTATATAACCAATCCACACAGGGCAACTTGTGTGAGTAATCTGTTTGTCAGGTGAAGAAAAATTAAGGAAAATTAAAAATGTCAAGACGTAAAAGTGCAGCAAAACGTGAAATCTTAGCCGATTCCAAATATGGCAACCTGGTTGTTGCGAAATGTATTAATATTGTTATGTGGGACGGTAAAAAGGAAGTCGCAGAAAATATCGTTTACGATGCGATGGACAAATTGAAGAAAATCGCCAAAGATGGTGATGAATTGACTGCATTTCTGGAAGCGGTCGATGCCTTGAAACCGTCCGTAGAAGTTAAGGGACGTCGTGTTGGTGGGGCCACATATCAGGTTCCGGTCGAAGTTCGCAAAGAACGTCAGCAGACATTGGCCTTGCGTTGGTTGGTTATGTTCGCGCGCAAACGTGGTGAACGCGCCATGGCGGACAGACTGTTCGGCGAATTGCGTGATGCTTTGAACGGGCAGGGTGGCGCATTCAAGAAAAAGATTGACACCCACAAGATGGCCGAAGCGAACAAGGCGTTTGCCCACTTCCGCTGGTAATCTATGAAATATAAAAATAAAATTTTAAGATAAGGAACGCACATGTCTGTTGGAAAAACCGCACCTTTGCATATGTACCGCAATATCGGCATTATGGCCCATATTGACGCAGGTAAAACAACCACATCAGAACGCATTTTGTTTTATACCGGTAAAACCTATAAAATCGGCGAAGTGCATGATGGCGGTGCCACAATGGACTGGATGGAACAGGAACAGGAACGCGGTATTACAATTACATCCGCGGCGACAACCTGTTTCTGGCGCGACCATCGCATTAATCTGATTGACACCCCGGGACACGTGGACTTTACCATGGAAGTAGAACGCAGCTTGCGCGTGTTGGACGGTGCGGTTGCGGTTTTTGAATCCGTGTCCGGTGTACAGCCCCAGACAGAAACTGTTTGGCGCCAGGCCGACCGTTACAGCGTTCCGCGTATCTGCTTTATTAACAAAATGGACCGTATCGGCGGGAACTTCTTCCGTTGCGTCGATATGATTCGTGAACGTCTGGGGGCAAATCCCTTGGTCGTGAATTTCCCGATTGGTGCGGAAAGTGATTTCCGCGGCGTTGTTGACGTCGTTCAAATGCGCGCCATCGTCTGGGAAGATGACATGGGCAAGGAACCGCAAATCGTTGAAATTCCCGAAGATTTGAAAGCCAAGGCCGAAGAACTGCACAATCACTTGATTGAAGAAGTTGTGACCCTGGACGACGAAATCATGGAAGCCTATATGGAAGGCAAGGTCCCGGATGTCGAAACAATTAAAAAATTAATCCGCAAGGGGACAATCGCCCAGAACTTTAACCCGGTATTGTGCGGTTCTTCGTTCAAGAACAAGGGCGTACAGCCGTTGTTGGACGCGATTGTTGACTACTTGCCGTCGCCGCTGGATATCCCGGCGATCAAGGGGACAAAAATGGACGGCGAAACCGCGGACGAACGTCACGCCGATGTCAAAGAACCGTTCAGCGCCCTGGCGTTTAAGGTCGCAAATGACCCGTTCGTTGGTAACTTGATGTTTATCCGTATTTATTCCGGTAAATTGACATCGGGTTCCTATATCTATAACGCGAATCGTGACAAACGTGAACGCGTGGGTCGTATGTTGTTGATGCACTCTAACAACCGCGAAGAAATCAAAGAAGCGTCCGCCGGCGACATCGTCACACTGGTTGGTATGAAAGAAACCATCACCGGTGACACGCTGTGCGACGAAGCAAAACCGATTTTGTTGGAAAACATCCACGTTCCGGAACCGGTTATCAGCATCGCTGTTGAACCCAAGACCAAGGCGGATATTGAAAAAATGTCCCTGGGCTTGCAGGCGTTGGCCAAAGAAGACCCGTCGTTCCGCGTGTCTGTTGACGAAGAATCCGGCCAGACCATTTTGGCGGGTGTTGGTGAATTGCACCTGGAAATCTTGGTCGATCGTTTGCTGCGTGAATTCAAGGTTGACGTGGCTGTGGGTGAACCGCGCATTGCGTATCGCGAAACATTCCGCAAACCGATTACCGAAGAATACACACACAAAAAACAGTCTGGTGGTTCGGGTCAGTACGCCCAGGTTAAAATTGAATTTGAACCGATGGAACCGGGCCAGGGTTATGAATTTGAAAACAAAATTGTCGGTGGTGCGATTCCGAAAGAATACATCCCCGGTGTTGAAAAGGGTTTGAAGATAGCCCAACAGACAGGTGTCTTGATTGGCTATCCGACGGTGGATTTCAAGGCAACGTTGGTAGATGGTAAATATCACGAAGTTGACTCTAACGTTTTGTGCTTTGAAATTGCGGCGCGTGCTTGCTTCCGCGAAGCCATGAAAAAAGCATCGCCGAAATTGCTGGAACCGATTATGAAGCTTTCGGTTAACACACCGGAAGAATACGTCGGGGACATCATCGGGGACCTGAACAGTCGCCGCGGACAAATCAACGGTATTGAAACACAGTTTGGGAATCAGGTTATTTCTGCGTTCGTGCCGCTGGCGAATTTGTTCGGATATGTCAAAACACTGCGTTCGCTGTCCCAGGGTCGCGCAAATCCGTACATGGAATTGTCGCACTATGACGAAGTGCCGCAGAACGTTGCAGACGAAGTCATCAAAAAATTGACGAAATAAGAATTTATGACTTGTGTTTTCAGATTTTTGGTTTATCTTAGAACCGATTAATCTGGAAGCATCAGTCAGAAATAAATTAACAAAACAAAAGCCTAAGGAGAAAACTATGGCAAAAGAAAAGTACGTAAGAACGAAGCCGCACGTTAATATTGGCACCATCGGTCACGTTGACCATGGTAAGACAACATTGACTGCTGCTATTGTTCACAACTATGGCGTTGGTGCCGATAAAGCCAAGGGTGTTGGTGAAATCGACAACGCGCCGGAAGAAAAACAGCGTGGTATTACCATCAACACAGCACACGTTGAATATGAAACAGCCGACCGCCACTATGCGCACGTTGACTGCCCGGGCCACGCGGACTATGTTAAAAACATGATTACCGGTGCCGCGCAGATGGACGGTGCGATCTTGGTCGTTGCCGCGACTGACGGTCCGATGCCCCAGACACGCGAACACATCTTGTTGGCGCGCCAGGTTGGTATTCCGCAGATTGTTGTTTACTTGAACAAGTGCGACTTGGCCAACGACGCTGAATTGTTGGAATTGGTTGAAATGGAAATCCGTGAATTGCTGTCTGCGAACGACTTTGACGGAGATAACACACCGATTATCCGTGGTTCTGCTATCTCCGCTTTGGAAGACAAGAACGACGGTCTGGGCAAAGAATCCATTGACGCCCTGTTAAAGGCTTGCGATGAATACATCCCGATGCCGGAACGCCCGGTTGACAAACCGTTCTTGATGCCGATCGAAGATGTATTCTCGATCACAGGTCGTGGTACAGTGGTTACCGGCCGTATCGAATCCGGTGTTATCAAAGTTGGTGACGAATGCGAAATCGTTGGTTTGCGTCCGACCCAGAAAACAACTGTTACCGGTGTTGAAATGTTCCGCAAATTGCTGGATCAGGGTGAAGCCGGGGACAACGTTGGTCTGTTGTTGCGCGGTACCAAGAAAGAAGATGTTGAACGTGGTCAGATTATCTGCAAACCGGGTTCCATCACACCGCACACAGAATTCGAAGCTGAAGTTTATATTCTGACGAAAGAAGAAGGCGGCCGTCACACAGCGTTCTTCTCGAACTATCGTCCGCAATTCTATTTCAGCACGACTGACGTAACTGGCACCATCACACTGCCGGCTGACAAAGAAATGGTTCTGCCGGGTGACAACGTCCGCATCACAGTGCAGTTGATTGCACCGATTGCTATGGACGAAGGTCGTCGCTTTGCTATCCGCGAAGGCGGTCGCACAGTTGGCGCTGGTGTTGTATCTAAAATCATTAAATAAGTAACGTTGTGGGTCGGTGTAACTGAATTAAAAGCGTCAGTGATTACCGGCCCAAACAAATATAAGGAAAACGAACAATGGTACCTGCATCTAAGATTCGCATCAAACTGACGGCTTTTGACCACAGAGTTCTGATGGAATCCGTAGAAGAAATCGTAAAAACTGCAAAGCGCACTGGCGCGGATGTCGTTGGACCCGTTCGCTTGCCGACATTGATTCAGAAATTTACAGTTAACCGTTCGCCTCACGTGGATAAAAAATCTCGCGAACAGTTCGAAATCCGCAATCACAAAGCGGTTGTCGATATTGTTAATCCAACCCCTCAGACAGTTGATGCCTTGATGAAGTTGGACTTGGCGTCAGGGGTTGATGTGAAGATTAAATTGTAAGTTGATTTCCCGTACACCTGGCCCTGTGGGGCCAGATTTACGGGGGCCAATTAAAACGACAAAGGCATTAAGAAAATGAAACGTAGCGGATTAATTACAACAAAAATTGGTATGACACGTCTGTATGACGACAACGGGGTTGCGCACGGCGTAACGGTTCTGTCGGTTGGTGACTGCGCTGTCATCGGGAATCGTAGTGTCGAAAAGCACGGTTATATTGCAAATGTATTGGGCATGCGTGAAGCCAAGGCGAAACACGTTGCAAAGCCTCAGATGGTCGCGGCACAAAAGGCGGGCGTAAAGCCATACCGCAAGGTTGTCGAATTCCGCGTTTCCGAAGACTGCATCATCCCGGTTGGGACACAATTGTCTTCTGGCCATTTTGTCGCGGGTCAATTTGTTGATGTCCAGGCGACAAGCAAAGGTAAAGGTTTTCAGGGTGCAATGAAACGCCACAACTTTGGCGGTAAGGAAGCAACCCACGGTGTTTTAAAAGCTCATCGTTCCATCGGTGGTACCGGTATGCGTGAATGGCCGGGCCGCGTTCTGAAAGGTAAAAAGATGGCCGGTCAGATGGGGAACGAAACCGTTTCTGTCCAGAACTTGAAAGTTTTCGGTACCGACGCGACGGAAAATCTGATTTTCGTCGAAGGTGCGGTTCCGGGTGCAAACGGCACATTCGTTCTGATTACCGACGCGGTTAAAAAAGAACAGAAAGATTTGCCGATTCCGACCATGGCTGCGGCCCAGAATGCGGATGCTGGCACAGAACAAGTAACAGAAACCGAAACAGCAGCTGTTGCGGAATAATAAAAGAACAGTGACAGCAAGAGTAAGGTGAATAAAATGCAATTAGACATTATTAATTTTGATGGCAAAGCAGTCGGCAAAGCAGACTTGGCCGACAGCATCTTCGGGATTGAACCGCGTGCGGACATCCTGCATCGCGTCGTTACTTGGCAGCGTGCAAAGTCCCGCGCAGGTACACATGCGGTTAAAACTGTTTCTGACGTCGAAGGCAGCAGCAAAAAGGCGTTCAAACAGAAAAAGACCGGTAACGCACGTCAGGGTGAAAAGAAAAACGTTCACATGCGTGGCGGTGGTGTGGTTCACGGACCGGTTGTTCGCGACCATGCAATCGACTTGCCGAAGAAAATTCGCAGCCTGGGGCTGAAAATGGCTTTGTCTTCCAAGGTCAAAGACGGCAGCTTGATCATCATTGATTCCGAAAAACTGCCGGCGGCGAAAACTGCGGCGTTTGCCAAACAGTTGAACAAACTGGGGCTGACATCTGCGTTGTTCGTGGGTGACCAGCAGTTGGATGACAACTTCAAAAAATCTGCGGCGAACATCGCGAACATCGATGCACTGCCGACAATTGGTTTGAATGTTTTGGACATCCTGAAACATGAAAAATTGGTCTTGACAGCAGACGCGGTCAAGGCGGTGGAAGCAAGATTAGCGTAAGAATTAAAGGGTCATTAAAATGGCAGAAAAAAAAGTGAATACAGAGAAAAAAATCGTTGCGACCGCTGGTACTTATGGTATACTGCGTCGGCCGATTATCTCGGAAAAGGCGGCAAAAGTGTCTGAAAACAACGGGATTGTCTTTGAAGTTGCGGCCAACGCAACCAAAGAAGATGTTGCCCGCGCGGTTCAGGCCATTTACAATGTCAAACCGACCAAGGTTAACATTGTTGTCGTCAAAGGAAAGGTTAAAACTTTCCGTGGTCGCAGCACTGGCACACAGCGCACTGTGAAAAAAGCATACGTATCTTTGCCGGCAGATGCCACATTGGATTTGTCCGCAAACGTATAAGTGAACGTGCCTTGACAGAGAATCCGGATTAACTGGACGTTAGTGTCAAGGCAGAAACAAAGGTAAGAAAAAAATGGCATTGAAGCATTACAAGCCAACAACACCGGGGACCCGTGGTTTGACCCAGGTCGATCGCAGCGAATTGCATCGCGGCGCACCGGAAAAGTCTTTGACGGTTGGTTTAAAGTCCAAGGGTGGACGTAATAATTTTGGTCATGTAACTGTTCCGCACCAGGGTGGCGGGCACAAGCGTAAATATCGCTTGATTGATTTTGGCCGCAAAAAAGCGGGTATCCCGGCGACGGTTGTTCGTCTGGAATATGACCCGAACCGTACGGCGTTTATCGCGTTGATTGAATACACCGATGGCGTTCGTTCCTATATCCTGGCGCCGCGCGATTTAAAGGCGGGTGACGTTGTCATTTCTGGCCAGCGTGAAGACATCAAGCCGGGTAATGCAATGCCGTTGAAGAACATGCCAATTGGTACAATTGTTCACAACGTTGAATTAAAGCCGGGCGCCGGCGGCCAGTTGGCCCGCAGTGCGGGTTGCTATGCCCAGTTGATGGGTAAAGACGGCGTTTATGCCCAGATTAAAATGAACAGCGGCGAACTGCGCAAGGTTCATTCTGACTGCTTGGCGACAGTTGGCAGCGTATCCAACCCGGATCAGCGCAACGTCAACTTGGGCAAGGCCGGTCGTGCCCGTTGGTTGGGTATCCGTCCGTCCGTCCGTGGTATGGCGATGAACCCGGTCGATCACCCGATGGGTGGTGGTAACGGTCACTCTAAGGGCCACACACCGGTTTCCCGTACTGGTATCCCGGCCAAGGGTTATCGTACACGTAGCAACAAACGTACTGCAAAGATGATTATCCGCAGCAGACACTTGGCAAAGAAGAAATAATTAAGGTAGCCGGTGCCCCAGTGGCATCGGCACCAAAGAAAAACGGAGTTTTTTATGTCTCGTTCAGTTTGGAAAGGTCCTTATGTTCATCCTTCTGTCTTGAAAAAGGCAGCTGCGGCGAATGCAAGCAACGACCATAAGCCAATCAAGACTTGGTCCCGCGGCAGCACGATTGTTCCGCCGATGGTTGGTTTGACATTCGAAGTGCACAACGGTAACAAATTTATCCCGGTCTCTATCGTCGAAGATATGATTGGCCACAAGTTGGGTGAATTCGCGCCGACACGCACCTTTAAGGGGCACGCCGCCAATAAAAAGGCCGCGGCCGGAAAGAAATAAGGATTTCTGATTCCCAGCGGAATCATAAATAATAAGGTAAACAGTTATGACAACGACAAGATATGGAATTAAAGATAATCAGGTCCGCGCGTTCAACAAATTGATTCGCGTCAGCCATCAGAAACTGAATCTGGTTTGCGCAATGGTTCGCGGCATGCCCGTTGACCGTGCGATTGATGTCTTGAAATTTTCAAAAAAGCGCGTGTCCGGCGAAGTTTTAAAGACTTTGTTGTCTGCGGTTGCAAACGCGGAACACAACAAAAACCTGCCGGCGGACAGCCTGTTCATCAAAGAAATTTGGTGTGGCAAGGCGCTGACGATGAAGCGCATCATGGCGGGCCCGCGCGGCAGTGCGCGTCCGATTTTGAAACCGTTTTCCAATTTGACAATCGTCTTGGAATCCGGTGTTGCGCCGACCAAAAAAGCTGCTAAAAAAGAAGCAAAAAGCAAGTAAGAGCCATGGCGAGTGGTATGGAATACCCATTCCTGAATAAAGCTATATGCTTCAAGAACATTCGCCATTAATAAATGTAAGGAAAAAAGAAAATGGGACAGAAAGTATCGCCGATTTCGTTACGCGAATTTATTAATAAAATCACTGATTCTCGCTGGATTGCGGGCAAAAAGGATTATGCCAACCTGTTGGCCGAAGATATTAAGATTCGCAAATTTGTTGAAAAGAAACTGAAAAAAGCTGGCTTGGCCAAAGTTGTTATCGAACGCTTTGCCAAGAAAGTTGTGGTCACAATCCACACATCCCGTCCGGGTATGATTATCGGTAAAAACGGCGCCGATATCGAAACACTGCGCAACGACATCAAGAAGCTGGTTAAAAACGACCAGGTTGTTGTTAACATCTATGAAGTTCGTCGTCCGGATTTGAATGCACAATTGGTTGCATTGAACATCGCGCAGCAAATCGAAGGCCGCGTTTCCTTTAAACGCGCCATGAAGAAAGCTGTTCAGAATGCATCCAAGGCCGGCGCCCAGGGTATCAAAGTTATGTGCTCGGGTCGTTTGAATGGTGCGGAAATCGCCCGCAGTGAACAAATCCGCGAAGGTCGTATTCCTTTGCACACATTGCGTGCGGACATTGACTATGCGTCAATCCAGGCCAAAACCACATACGGCGTTATCGGTGTAAAAGTTTGGATTTACACTGGCGACGTTGTGAACAAGGAAAAGCTGGCGTCCGAAATGGCCCGTCCGACAGAATATGCCGGCAGCAGCGAAAGAAGAAGCAAATAAGTCTAAATACCGCTTAAATTGAAGGATTTGTATCATGTTAATGCCAAATAAAACAAAATTTCGCAAACAGCACAAAGGCCGCATCCACGGTGTCACCAAAGGGGGCAGTGAATTGGCGTTCGGTTCCTTTGGGCTGAAAGCTATGTCGCCGGAACGTATCACGGCGCGTCAAATCGAAGCTGCACGTCGTGCCATTACGCGTCACATGAAGCGTATGGGTAAACTGTGGATTCGCGTATTCCCGGACGTTCCGGTTACCAAGAAGCCGGCCGAAGTCCGTATGGGTAAAGGTAAAGGGGCGGTCGAATACTGGATTTGCCGCGTGAAACCGGGCCGCATCATGTTCGAACTGGACGGTGTAAAACCCGAAGTCGCGTATGAAGCCTTTGCCTTGGCTGCGGCGAAATTGCCAGTCAAAACGAAAATCGTTGAACGCAAGATGAACTAAAATGAACGGGTCCACCCGGACCCGGTGCAACAAAGGTAAGTAGAGATGGCAGAAAAAAACGCTAAAAACACAGCAGAAAAAGAAGCTTTGACAGCCGAAGCATTGCAGAGCAAGCTGGTTGATTTGAAAAAAGAACAGATGAATCAGCGCTTTCAACATGCGACTGGTCTGTTGCCGAAAACACACGTTATTCGTCAAACCCGTCGTGAAATCGCCCGCGTCAAGACAAAGTTAAACGCTGCGAAGTAAGAAAAAGCTTGATTTTTTATTTATGACTGGTACATTTGACCGGGTCATAAGACAGAAATCAGACAGGTAGAACAAAAAAAAGACCTGTTTTTGGGGCGCCGCCCGCCAATAAAACCGGGCATGCGCACCAAGAATGGTAGAAATAGTAAGGACATAAGTTATGCCAAGACGTATACTGCAAGGAACGGTTACAAGTACAGCCAACGACAAAACTGTCGTTGTCGAAGTGGAACGTCGTTTCCGCCACCCGCTGTACGGCAAGTTCGTAAAGCAGAACAAAAAGTACAAGGCGCACGATGAATCCAACGAATTCAAAGTTGGTGACATTGTTGCAATCGAAGAACATCGTCCCATTTCCAAGACAAAATCTTGGGTGGTTAAGGGCCGCGTTGGTGTGTCCAAAGACGGTGCCGTCGAAGTAGTTGACTAAATCACACAGGTTCTTTGAGGTTCTTTCCCGGTCACCGGGGCAGGGCAGTCGGGACCTATAACAAAGCGGTGGGGGATGGCCCCGCTTGCAGGACAAGGATTAAAGTTATGATTCAGAATGAAACAGTTATGACAGTTGCTGACAACTCGGGTGCACGCAAAGCTATGTGCATCAAGGTTTTGGGCGGTTCTCATCGTCGCTATGCCACTGTTGGGGACAAAATCGTGGTTGCCATCAAAGAAGCAATTCCACGTGGTAAAGTTGCCAAGGGTACCGTGCAGCGCGCAATCATCGTGCGCACCAAGTTCCCGGTCAAACGTGCTGATGGTTCCATCATCCGTTTTGACGACAATGCGGTTGTCTTGATTAACAAGAACAATTTCGAACCGATTGGTACACGTATTTTCGGGCCCATCGCCCGCGAAGTTCGTCGCAAATACGACGTTCAGAAAATCGTGTCCTTGGCACCGGAAGTTATCTAACACTGGGCATCTGCCAGAAGTAGAGAAAAGGTTATAAAATGAAAATTAAGAAAGGCGATGAAGTCGTAGTTATTACGGGGAAATACAAAGGCGTCAAAGGCAAAGTGCTGGAAGCGCGCCCAACCGAATCTCGCGTTGTGGTCGAAGGTGTTAACCGTCGCAAATGGCATATCAAGCCGACACAGGAACAGCCGGGTCATATCGTTGACCGCGAAGCACCCCTGCATGTGTCGAATGTTGCCTTGATTGACCCAAAGACCAAGAAAGCAACACGCGCCGGGTTCAAAATGGACCAGGGCAAAAAGGTTCGTATTTCTAGAAAATCTGGGGCCGAAATTTAAAAAACTGGGGACCCGCTGTTACGGGACCAAAACGTTAAGGATTAAGAAATGCAAAGCAGATTGCGTGAAATTTATGAAAAAAACATTGTGCCCGAATTGGTAAAAGAATTCGGTTACACAAATACACTGGCTGTGCCGAAACTGTCCAAAATCGTGTTGAACATGGGCGTCGGCGAAGCGATTTCCGATAAAAAGAAACTGGATGCGGCGGCGGCTGATTTGACCGCGATTGCTGCACAGAAGTCCGTTATTACCCGCGCGAAGAAATCTATCGCGACATACCGCCTGCGCGAAGGCCAGCCCATCGGTACCAAGGTTACCCTGCGTGGCAAAAGAATGTATGATTTCTTGGATAAATTGATTACGGTTGCGTTGCCGCGCGTCAAGGACTTTCGTGGTTTGTCCAAATCCAAATTCGACGGTCGTGGAAACTATGCCTTTGGTATCAAAGAACATTTGATTTTCCCGGAAATTTCTGTTGATAAAATCGATGCAATTCGCGGGATGGACATTGTCATCGCGACAACTGCAAAAACAGACGAAGAAGCACGCGCATTGCTGACAAAAATCGGCCTGCCGCTGGTGTTGAAATAATAAGAGTAAGGAAAAAAAATGGCTAAATTAGCGTTGATCAATAAACAAAAAAGACGTGAAAAGCTGGTTGCTCAGTATGCTAAGAAGCGCGAAGCAATCAAAGCAAAAATGTCCGTCAATGCCACGCCTGACGAACGCATGGACGCGATGAAAAAATTGGCCAAGCTGCCGCGTAATGCCAATCCGACACGTTTGCGTAACCGTTGTTCGGTCACGGGACGTTCCCGCGGGTTTTCGCGTATGTTTGGGCTGTGTCGCCAACAGGTTCGCACCATGGCGTCCGAAGGTAAACTGCCGGGTGTTCGCAAGTCCAGCTGGTAATTTAATCAAGTTAAGCTGTGGACAATGCAGCTGATACAGAAAAACACAGGGGGCACCCTGGTACTGTAAGGAGTAAAATATGTCATTATCACATCCCATCGGAGATATGTTGACCCGTATCCGTAACGGGCAGAACGCCGGCAAAGAATTTGTCACAATGCCGTGCAGCAAACTGCGTGCAGCCGTTTTGGCCGTTCTGAAAGAAGAAGGTTTCATCACCGATTTCCGCAAAGAACAAATTGATGAAAAACGCGCGAATTTGGTTGTCGAACTGAAATATGTCGGCGGCAACGGCGCCATCCAAGAAATTTCCGTCGTGTCCAAACCGGGCCGTCGTGTCTATTCCGGCAGCGCGAAAATGCCGAAAGTTTTGAACGGTTTGGGTGTTGCAATCGTTTCGACACCGGCCGGCGTTATGACAGATCACAAGGCACGCTTGATGAATGTTGGCGGCGAAGTATTGTGCAAGGTAATTTAATTGCTGTTCGGCAATCAGATATAAGGAATTAATATGTCTCGTGCAGGAAAATATCCAGTTCAACTGAAAGACGGCGTATCCGTTGCAGTTGTTGATAATGCCTTGGTGGTCAAGGGACCCAAAGGCGAATTGAAAATCGCGTTGGATTCGAAAAATGCCGGATTGGTTGATATCCGCATCGAAGGGTCCGAAGTTGTTATTACACCCAAAGATGCCGAAGATAAGGCATCGCGCGCCATGTGGGGCACAATGACCCGCAATATCAAGGCGGCGGTTATCGGTGTTTCTGACGGCTTTGCCAAAGAAATGTATATGAAGGGCGTTGGTTACAAAGCGTCTGTTAAGGGCAATGAACTGGTCTTGGTTGCCGGTTATTCCCACGACGTTATTATGCCGATTCCGGCGGGCTTGACCGTGGAAATGGGCGCGACCCCGACAGAATTTGTTATCAAGGGTATGGACAAATGCCTGGTTGGCCAGTTCGCCGACAAAGTGCACAAGGTCCGCAAGGCCGACCCGTACAAAGGTAAGGGCATCTTCTATAAGGGCGAAAAAATCCGCCGCAAGGAAGGTAAAAAGAAATAATCTGTTGTGGAAAGTGCTGATGGCCTGTAAATGTTTTGCCCTGAACCTGGGGCAAAAATTCAGGCAGATGGCATTCTGGCAACGGAACAACCAAAACAAAAAATAATTTCCGCTGTTACGGGAATATCAAAAAAGGAAATAAAATGTTAAAACATTTGTCTAGTGAAGAAAGACGCACGCTGGCAAATCGCGGTGCGCTGAAAAGAAAAAATCCTGGCAAAATTCGTTTGTCTGTATTCCGCTCGGGTCGTCATATTGAAATCCAGGCTATTGATGATGTCAAGGGCCACACGGTTTGCGCCGCGTCGTCCAAGGAAAAAGGGTTCAATGGCAAGGGTTGGAATGTTGCGGGCGCTGAATTGGTTGGCAAAGCCTTTGCGGAACGCGCGATTAAGGCCAACATTGCAGAAAATTGTTATTTCGATCGTGGCGGTTATCGTTATCATGGTCGCGTAAAGGCGCTGTGCGAAGCAATCCGTGCAGGCGGCGTTAGAATCTAAGAATTACGGAGTACATAAATGGCACGTTTTGATGATAAAAAATTGCAGACGGATAACCTGGTAGATAAACTGGTTTCGATTAACCGCGTTTCCAAAACGGTTAAGGGCGGTCGCAATATGTCTTTCTCGGCCCTGGTTGTGGTCGGGGACAAGGCTGGCAAGGTCGGCTTTGGCAAAGGTAAAGCGTTGGAAGTTCAGTCGGCTGTGCAAAAGGCGACCAAGGCTGCCAAGGCGAAAATGATTCGCGTCCCCCTGAAAGAAGGTCGCACACTGCACCACGACAGCGCCGCCAAATACGGCGCCAGCAAATTGGTTGTTCGCAGTGCGGTTCCCGGGACCGGTATCATTGCCGGTGGGGCGTTGCGCGCGGTCTTTGAATGCTTGGGCGTTCAGGACGTCGTTGTGAAATCCCAGGGTTCCAACAATCCCAACAACATGATTCGTGCGGCGTTCTTGGCGTTCTCTAAAATGAATTCGCCGAAAACTGTTGCGGCACGTCGCGGCAAATCCGTGGCTGAAATTATCGCCGGCCGTGATGGCAAGAAAGCTGATGCGGCAGATGCCGGGGAAGATAAATAATATGTCATCCGCCCACACGGGCGGACGGCAAAAAACGGAGTGTTTTAATTATGGCAAAAATTGTTGTAAAGCAGATTAAAAGCATCATCGGTCGCCCCGAAGCGCAGTGCAAAGTTATCAAAGCATTGGGCCTGGGCCGTATCGGTAAAAGCAAAGAAGTCAATGACACACCGGCTGTGCGTGGCATGATTGCAAAGGTGTCCCACTTGGTCGAAGTTGTGGCTGAATAAAAATTAAACCGAGTACGCAGACCACACTTGTCTGCGTGCGCAAAAAGATTACATATGTAATCAAATAGAATGCCGGGACAGCCCGGAATTCTATGCAGGAATATAAAGGATATTAAAAATGAAACTGAATGCATTGATGGATAATTTTGGTGCCAGAGCAGACGTGAAACGCGTCGGTCGTGGTATTGGTTCGGGCAGTGGTAAAACAGCCGGCCGTGGTCACAAAGGGCAGAAAGCACGCAGCGGTGCGCGTAAACAGGCAACATTCCAAGGGGGCCAGATGCCGATTTTGCGTCGTTTTCCGAAGTTTGGTTTCAACAATCCGTTTGCCAAAGAATATGTCACAATCAACCTGGGCGATATTGAAAAATTTATTGCCGCGGGCAAAATCGATGCCAAGGCACCGGTTACAATTGATTCCTTGATGGCGGCGAAAATCATCAACCGTAAAATGTCGGGCTTGAAAGTCCTGGCAAAGGGTGAAATCAAAACAGCCGTTAACGTTGTTGCTGACAAATGGTCCAAGGCCGCCGAAGAAGCGATTGTCAAAGCGGGCGGTTCGATCAAGAACAAATAATAACCTGAACCAGGAAGCCAGGGAAGGGGGCGGACATGAAAAAAATTCTGTTGGTGTTGGGGATTGCGTTGGTGGTATTGTTGGGAATTTTCTGGGCAACCCGGAAAGTTTCCACACCGGCCGAACCCACCAATGCCCAGGATTTTGCGGTTTTGTCCGCCGCCCTGAATGGCCAACCGGTGGTTGCCGTTGGCGAAGATGGTGGCGCATTGGTCAAAATTCCGGCCACACCGGAATTAATTGATATCGCGACCAAGGCGCACACGACAACATTTGCATCGGTTGAAAATCCGGTTCAATATGTCCAGGATGGGTTTATTTTGGTCAACATTGTCCCGGTTTCGGTTTTGGCCCAGAATCCGGAAATGACCAGCTGTGCGTATCGCGTGTTTTATGGCACAGCAGAAGATATGACGGGCGATTACGCGGTCGCGGTCTGCAATAATTAAATTAGAGAGAGATACGGTAGAATGAAGTTTTTTAAAGATTTTTTTGGAAACCTGTCTGATTTGCAAAAGCGCATCCTGTTCACACTGGGGGCGTTGATTGTTTATCGTATCGGTTCCTTTATCCCGTTGCCGGGCGTGAATGCGTCGGCGGTTTTGCACTTGTTCACCGGTGACAACGGCATGATGGGAATGTTCGACATGTTTTCGGGCGGTTCACTGTCGCGTATGTCGGTGCTGGCGCTGAACATCTTTCCGTATATTTCCGCGTCCATCGTTTTGCAATTGTTGACCGCAACCAGCAAATCTTTGGGTGAATTGCGCAAAGAAGGGGAATCAGGCCGTATCAAAATTAACCAATACACACGCTATCTGGCCGTATTTTTGGCCGTGGTCCAGGGTTGGGCCGTGGTTCGCGGGCTGGAATCTATGGCGCCGGTTAATGGGATTGCGGCGGTTATCAACCCCGGGTTTGCATTTGAATTGTCGGCGATTATCGCATTGGTCGGCGGTACGGTTTTTGTTATGTGGTTGGCCGAACAAATCACCGCGCGCGGTATCGGCCAGGGCGCATCCCTGTTGATTTTCGCGGGGATTGTTGCGGAAATTCCCGGCGGTATCGCCAAAGTATTTTCGTTGGGTTCGGTCGGTCAGATGTCCCCGGCAATGATTGCGCTGATTGCGGGCTTTGTCGTTGGCATCGTTGCATTGATTGCATTCTTTGAACAGGCCCAGCGTCGTATCCAGATTCTGTACCCGCGCCAAGTCATGGCGAACGGGGTGATGAACACCAACGCGTCTTATTTACCGATCAAGGTGAACATGTCCGGCGTTATGGGCCCCGTCTTTGCGGCCAGTATCATGATGTTGCCGGCATTTGTTCAGCGCTTTGTCCAAAGCGAAAGCCTAGTCGTGCAAAATATCATGGGATTCTTTACATATGGCACATGGACATATCTGGCGCTGTACACACTGTTGATTGCGTTCTTTGCGTATTTCCAGACCGCCGTTATCTTTAATTCCGAAGAAACCAGCAACAATTTGAAAAATGCTGGCGGATATATCCCAGGTGTTCGTCCGGGTGAACAAACCGTTCATTATCTGGATGCCGTGGTGTCGCGCACAACAGCGATTGGTGTTTTGTACCTGATTGTGGTCTGTGTTGTGCCGATTATCTTGAACACACATTTGGGGATGCCGTTGGTTATCGGCGGAACCAGTGTATTGATTGTGGCCGGCGTGGTCTTGGATACAATGAACCAGGTCCAGTCCTATTTGGTGGCCAAACAATACGGCAGTGTCATTAAAAAGGCACAAAAGAAAGGGCGTTTCCGCGGCTAAATCACGCGGGGGCACCAATCCGCAATATGCGGACAAAAAGTAAAGTAAGATTTGACTTTTGCTGGATTTTGTATAAAATTATCCAGCAAAATAGAATAAACCGGGGCAACCCAGCCATGGAATAATCTGTAAACGGATTATTTAAAATGAATGGGAAATCTTGGTTTCGTTGCAGGATGTCGGGGTTCGGCAGACTGTGCAGTAATAAAAAGGAAAATGAAAGATGGCACGTATAGCAGGTGTGAACATTCCGACAGAAAAACGTATTGAAATTGCGTTGCAGTATATCCATGGGATTGGCCCAGCCAAAGCAGCCCAGATTTGCCAAGCTTTGAAATTAAAAGATGGCATGCGCGCAAAAGATTTGACTGACGCGGATGTTGTGAAAATTTCGAATTATATCGAACAAAACTTCAAGGTAGAAGGTGACGTTCGTCGCGAAGTCGCGATGAATATCAAACGCTTGCAGGATTTGAAAGCGTATCGTGGTATTCGTCACCGTAACCGTTTGCCGGTTCGCGGTCAGCGTACCCAGACAAACGCCCGTACCCGCAAGGGCAAGCGCGTGGTTGTCGCCGGTTCCGCAACCAAAGGGAAATAAAATTTAATATAACGCCACGTCTGTGGGCGTTGGGCTTTGGTCATGTAACTTTTGTACATTCCCGCCGCCCGACATCCCGCATCCGTACCGTTCTCTTAAATTTTTAAAAAGGTAGAGATTAACACCACAGTTAATTGAAGACATCGAAAAAGGTAATAATAATGGCAGTTGCAAAAACAAAAAAGAAAGTCGTTAAAAAAGTATCCCATGGTATCGCCCATGTGGTCGCGACAAACAATAACACACGTATCACAATCACGGACCAGTCCGGCGCTGTTTTGACATGGGCGACGGCGGGCGCGAATAATTTCAAGGGCGCCAAGAAATCCACCCCGTACGCGGCGACAATCGTTGCCGACGCGGTTGGCAAAAAGGTTGCCGAAATGGGCATGAAAACGGTTGACGTTTTGATGCGCGGTATCGGCCAGGGTCGTGAATCTGCGGTTCGCGGTTTGTCGAATGCCGGCTTAATCGTGCAATCCATTACAGATACGACCAGAATTCCACACAATGGGTGCCGTCCAAAGAAAGTTCGTCGTGTTTAATGAACATAAATCCCGCCGCATGGCGGGATTTTAATTGATGTAATAACATTTGTCTGTGACCATAAAAGTGCCCGATGTGTCACTGTATCCCGGGCCCGGAAATTGATAGCATGATGTAATGGCAGTGGTGCCCGGGGTCGATGTTGTGGCCGGGCCGCCGGAACTGGGGCAGGGCGCGCATCCCGATATGCCATCGCTGCTGTGGCCATAGTATCCAATGGCGCACCGGTATGATGTCGTTGCATTACATACAGGCGAACCGGATGCGCATGTACAGTATCGGTTTACTTTTTTCTGATATCCGGTGTTGCCGGCAGACCAATCGGAATCACTGACACAGTTGTTACAGGTGCATACACAGGTGGTGTACAGGCTGCCCGGGCAACTGGGGCCGATGAATGACGGGCTGTTTGTGGTATATCCGGGCTGGCACGTGGTGCATGATGTAATTTTTATTTTGGTGCGACTGCCAACGCCCTGGTAACAGGCCGTATTTGTTCGTGCGCAGTTTGATGCGGTAAACACAGTGACAATGTCGGCCGTGCACGTAATGGGGTTGCAAGTTTCTGCATCCACCGCCATTGGGGCAACGGCCAAGGCCGTGCATATTAAAAATTCGGATTTTTTCATTTTCAATTCCCTGTATTTTGTGTTGAAACAAAATGCCGCCATGGAATTGGCGGCCGGGGATTTGAAAAATCATAAGTTAAAAATGACCCCGCGGTTTTTGGAAAGAATTCCTGTTGTATAACCACAGACCCCCGACCAGATTGCAATCGGGTGATATAAAACACACGGCACATCTTTGCACCGTTGTGTTTATGTCGGATTCAGTACGTCGCCGTACTGTTAACTTATGGGATTTTCAAGTCCCTGAGCCAACATCCCTGTTGATTCAATTTGCAGTATATAAATTGCACACTGTGAAGTAAAGAATAAAAACAAAGTCGGATCGTGCATCTGTGATTGTGACGCATTTTTTGTTGCATATATTCCTTGGATGGCCCAAAATAGCAGACATCTGAACAAAGTATTAGGTGCCGAATCCAAACCACCGATTGTATTGTTCGGATTGGATGTTGAAAAAATTCCTGATTTCTGCATGATTTAATTCCCCGATTTTTGCCGAATACAATCGGTGGTTTTTCTGTTCTTTTGTACATGCCGGATGAAATGCGGGAACATTGTGCCCATCTGTCGGGGGCGATGATGCGCACGGATTTGGATGTTGTGGATGCGCCGGGTGGATATATCGCCGTGGACCGGGGGCAACGGACATTCGGTGTTTTTGACCGGGCGCGGAAATTTGTATCGCAATCGTTGTCATATCGTTACGATGCAGCCCGTCATCAGAAAATTCCCCGTCGCACGTGTCTGCGCCGTGCGCCGTTTATAACCGAAACAGTCTTATATTGCGGGCGGGACATGGGATTTCATTTCGGCCATTTTTTATTGGAAGGATTGTCGCGTATCTGGCCCGTGTTGTCGGATGAATATCGCGGCATGAAACTGGTCTTCACCCAGAATGAATATGCCGCCATGCCGTCGTATGGTTGGGAATTGTTGCGGTTGGCGGGTGTGCATCCAGATGATGTCATCATGATAAACAAATCCACGTGTTTTTTTCGTGTTTATGTTCCGCGTCAATCGTTTTGCATTGCCCTGTATGCGTCGCCCCAGTTTGCATCGGTAATGCGCCGCATCGCCGATGCCGCGCGTGGGGACGCACTATATGACAAAGTCTATTTGTCGCGGGCGAAAATGGGTGAACGAAAAACATATGGCGAAGAACGTGTGCAAAAAATTTTTGAACAAAATGGATATACCATCATTTATCCCGAAACATTGCCCCTGGAACAGCAAATTTATATCGCGGCCCATTGCACCCATATGGCGGGGTGTGCGGGGACGGCGCTGCATCTGGCGGCGTTTATGCGTCCCGGCGGTACCGTTATTCAATTAAAGCGTAACAGCGCCCCCGACGACAGTTCAATGACCCAAGCGCTGATATGCCGAATGGTCGGGGCCCGTCTGGTGTCGGTGTGGGCCAGTATTGAAAATACACCGACCCCGCATTTTACCGATACCCCCCAGATTATTGGCGTGACGACACAGATGCAGTGCTTTTTCAATGATGCGCATTTTTCGTATGACGCCGCCGATATTGCGCCGAACGTCATGGCGTGGGGCGAATATAACATCGCCATGGAACGATACCGCGCGCGCCGTGGGTCGGATGTGTCCCGTCGTATCCGGGGGATGATTGTCCGATTGGTTGGGGGATTAATTCCCGTCGCCACATGGCGTCGGCGCGCGCGTCACCATTTGCGAAACATTTTGCATCTGGGGCGATAAAAATCGCTTGGGACGGGGCGAATATGAAAAAGATGCTTTTCTTGAAATTCATTCTGTGATAAAATTACGTGAATATTAAAGAGAGATCGTATGAAAAGATTGGCTGTTTTTTCACTGTTATTTGCCGGAATTGTGACCGCCGTGTCCGCCGCCGTCCCGCAACAGCGCCGCGGCCAGGCGACAACCCAATCTGCACCCGCGGCCGGCGCCACCGCCGCGCGCAGCGCCGTTTCCGCACGCAGTGCAACGGCCCGCAGTGCCGCCCCGGCGCCCACCGCCACAACCGCCGCACGCAGTGCCACCGCCGGTCGTACAACCGTTGCCCGTGGGGGGACAACCGCCGCGGCGCCGACCACTGTTTCCGCCCGCGCCGGCGTCACCCAGAAAGTTATCGGCACCGGGACCAAGGTTGCCGCCGCGACCAAGAACACCGTTGTCAGCGAAGCGTGTCAGCAGAAATACGACGGGTGTATGGATTCTTTCTGCATGTTGGATAACGATACCGGTGGTCGTTGCATTTGCAGCAACAGAAACGCGGAACTGGACGATATTCTGGCCGAAATTGAAAAACTGGACCAGCAAAGCTATCAAATGGCGACGGCGGGCGTTGAACGCATCGAAATGGGTGCGGACGCCGATGCCGCGATTGCCAGTGCGAACGCCGCCGCCCAGTCGGTGATGAAGGCTGAACAGGCCAGCGGCAGCAAACGTCGCACACTGGATTTATCCATGTGGGACACGTTCACATTTGACGATGACGAAGATATTTTTGGCGAAGGCAACACACTGCAAAGTGTTATTGATGGCAAGCAGGGCGATGCCTTGCACCGGGCGGCGGCGGAATTGTGCGTGGCCCAGATGCCCGAATGTGCGAATGAAATTTCTATGTTGCAGATGATGTACGCGCAGAAAATTAAAAATGATTGCAGTGCATATGAAAACAGCCTGAAACAGCAAAAGAATTCCAGTGCCCAGAAATTGGCCGCCGCGGAAAAGGCCCTGCGCGAAGCGGCGCTGGACCAACTGCGCACGGCGAACAAATACGATTTGGGCCAGTGTACCGTTGAATTTAAAAAGTGCATGACCAGCACCGGCGGATGCGGCGATGATTTCAAGGGATGCGTTGGCATCGCGGCCAGTGAACAGATTAAGGGTCAGACCCCGAAACAGGTGTCAATCACCGGATCCAAAACAAAAATCACGATTGCCGCGTCCACGTACGACACACTGGAAGCCAAGAAGCCCATGTGTATGTCGGTGACAAATTCGTGCGTTGCCGTCGCAGACCAGGTCTGGGACACGTTTATGCGTGAGGTTGCCCCGCAATTAAAGACAGCGGAATTACTGGCTGAATCTGATTTACGTACCAGCT
>CARVLU010000001.1:33454-340771 GCA_949082785.1 uncultured Alphaproteobacteria bacterium | reverse complement strand
AGCTGGTACGTAAATCAGATTCAGCCAGTAATTCCGCTGTCTTTAATTGCGGGGCTGTTTCGGGGGAAATATCGGGGCGCCGGGGCGTCAGCCCCGGCCGTAATTTTCGGGCGGGGTGGGGCGTCTTATATTTCAGCCAAATCTGTCACAACGCGAACGCCGGCGTCGCGCCAATTGGCTACCATTGCGTCCAAATCCATAATGTTTTGCGTCCCCAGATACAGGACCGGTTCGACACCCAATTCGGCCGCGACACGTAAAACCGCCGTGACGGGGCTGGGCTTTTGCTTGCCCGATGCGAACCATTCGTCGCCATCGGCAATCCAGAAATCCGAATCGCTGTGTGTGGCAATGGCCATGGCGTTGGTGATGACGATGTCATCCTGGACCCGGGCGTCGCGCCCCAATGATTCCAGATGCGCCGCGACCGGATGCGTTGTCGTGGGCGCGCTGTCCGGTTTGGGGGCGGGCGTGTCAAAATTAATTTCTGTAAAGACCGGTAACGCCATGACGTCGTCCGCCGGCGCGTCCCCAAATTCAAAGTTCGCCGGCAATGGCAATCCATCCGGTTGCAATTGGTCGTCGGTATTATGTGATTCCGGGGCTGGGGCGGGCACGGCGTCATCGATGGGAATTTGCACGGGATTGTCAGATGCGGCCGGCGACGGGGCGGATGTTTCTGTGGGGGCGGGTTGGGTTGGGACATTGGATGTCGGCGCCGTTGTGGTGGACGGGGCTGCGTCGGTTTTGGGCGTCGCCTGTAACGCCGCCGCATATGTGCGGGCCCGCATAAACGCGCCGCGTAATTCGTTGGGCAATTCGGCCGGCAATGGTTTATCCGCCGGTGCCGCTGTCGCGGTTGGGGCGTCATCTGATTTTTTATCGGCGGCGGATTTTGCCGATTTTTTGGGGAATTTGGGCAACCACGCCGGCCACGAAACTGTTATGGGCGGTTTGCCTGTGCGTACCACCAGTGTTGTTGTCGCCGCGTACAGCGGCAACGCCGACAGCATTAATATCCCAAATACAAATCCCGGAAAACCGCGCAATTGCGCATGAATCAGGCGGTTCCACTGTGCGCCCGAAAATAAATTAAAATCGAACAGAAAAAACAATATCGCCCACATCATTGCGATATACCCCACCGTCCAAAGAATCACCATGCGGTGGGCGCGATAAAATTCTGTGATTTGTTTCATACTAAAATTATGGACGAAACAGCGGTATTTGTCAAGATTTTATTCCTGGGATTGTATAAAAAGTGCTTTGTTTGCATCCCCATCGGTGATATAATAACAGGGATAGTAAAGGGAGAATTTTATGCACAAATTGCTGAGATTTTTGGGTGTGCCGATGGCCAGCCTGGGGGCGATGGCCGTGGTATTGGGGGCCCATGCTGCGCAATCTGGGGGACGTGCGGCGTATAATAATGTTCGCGCCGGTGCGCCCGCGCCCAGTGCCGCCCGCATGCCGTCCATGCCGGTTTTACCCGGTAATGTGATTGGCAATTTGTCGCCGACGATTCCGACGCCGCCGACCACACCGTCCCAGCCATCCAATCCGGTGGACCCGGATGACCCCACACCGCCCGCGGAACCCGAATGTCCCGATGGCGGGGTCAAAGATTCTGATTACACAGTTGAAAATTGCATGAATGATGTTCTGCGCTGTGTCAATGGTGGGGCTTTGCCGGGCGGATTGAACGATTTATTTAACGAAGATTTGCGCAATGCCATCATCAACGGTATGGGACTGTGTTCGGTCCAGGTGGAAAAATGCGTAACGCAGGTGCGCAAGAATTGCAGCAATGTGTACCGCACATCCGCCGATGTTTGGATTGATTTCAACTCGCGCAAGGTACAGCCCGAATATTACAACTTTGTTTTGCGTAAAACGGGCCTGACCCCGCACCAGGCGGAAAATACATGCTGGCTGTTGGATAAAAACACGTACGGCCCGTCGTTCGCGGCGGTGGCCAATGGGGGGGCGGTAACGTCCGAATACAACAACCGCGTTGGCGCGTATAACCAGCAAAATGGCAACGTTTTAATCAAAACCAACCCCCAGGGGGTCCAGGTAAATAACAACAACCCCGGTGTCGATGGCCAGCGTGGTCATTACGCGCGTTGGGATGCGACGACGGCAACATGCTATCTGCGGGTTGCGGCGTATAACAAGGATAAGCACATCACCAACAATTGGCTGTTTGGGGCGCTGGGGGATGACAAACCGGCCGAAGTTTGGAAAGCCACCGGTGAATCTTTTTCCTGTAACAAGGATTTGTTTGGATTTTCATTGATGAATGACACCAGTACCGCCGCCGTTGTCGGTGTCGGTGGTGGGACCGTTGTTGGTGCGGGTGTTGGCGCGATTGCAGGCCACGGCGACCGCGAATTTGATTGCGGGAACAAGGGGCACGTGAAAAAACTGGGTGAACAGTTGCGCGCCGCCGGCAGTGTCACCATCTTGAACGAATATCTGCGCAACACAATTTCGCCGACTGGTAGTATTACAGAGACCCAATGTCGCGAAATCGTCGAATTGTACAATGTGTATTATCAAATGCGTTCGGCCGTGACCGCATGCGCCAGTCGCCGCGTTGTTGGTTATGAAAGCGAAGAAATCGACATCGAAATCAAAACCGATGGCGATGTGAATGCGATTCAGAAATCTGTGACCGACGCGGTTAATGCCACGGGTGGGGCCGATGATGCGGAATGTATGTTTAAACCGCTGAACCTGGCCAAAGAAACCGGCACCGGAATTTATTGCAATGCGCAATCGGGATGCCGCAACGCGAGCCAAATGGAAAGCGAACTGGCCCGTTTGGGACGCGTGTTGGATAATGTCGAAATTTTACAGGGCGAAGACGGCAACCGTCTGAAAACAACCCTGGTCGGGGCCGGTGTTGGCGCCGCGACCGGTGGTGTTGCGACCGCAATCACGGCATTTATCGAACGCAACAATATTAATTGCCGTGTGGGCGACGGTCTGGACCAGGTGGGATTTGGTAAATCGTATTCCATCGGTTCGTTAAAGGATTTCTATGTCAAATGGAACCTGCGACTGCCGGATACAATTGCCCCCACCGCCCAGGTTTCCGATTGCACATCGTGGAAAAACACATGCGCAATGTACACGGATTTGAATCAGTGCGCTGCGGCCCAGTTTAATTACAAACCGGCCGATGCGTCAACGGTAACGCTGGTACGTTCCCCATGCGCGGTATCGGGCAGTGTGTGTGTTGAAAACTACACCGTTGCCAAATCGCACGGCGCATGTGAATAAGCATCAATGTTTGGTTGTCCAATCCCCGCACCCGCGGGGATTTGTTTGTTTTATCCCCCTTGTCATTGCGAGTGAAACGAAGCAATCCAGTAAATAATGAACATTGCCACTTTCCCTGGATTGCCGCGCGGCGGCGTTCCGCCTTGCTCGCAATGACAAGGGTGTTGAATTTCCAGGTTCTTTATCCCCCTTGTCATTGCGAACGCAGTGAAGCAATCCAGTAAATAATGAACATTGTCGCTTTCCTGGATTGCCGCGCCGATGGCGCGCAATGACAATGGTGGTTATGCTGCATCCGGTGTTTTGCTGTACTGATTACGCAATGTGTTCGTCATTTGTAAAACCAGGTCAACCTGGGCTGGGGACATCCCGTACAGATTTCGAATAATGCGTGCCATTTTCGGATTGTGGACATAATCAGCGTCGGCTTCCTGTAAAAATGTGCCGATTGGTATTTTCAGATACCGACATAAATCATTCAACCGTGATGCCGACATGCGGTTCGACGCGTTTTCGTATTTCTGGATTTGTTGGAACGAACACCCCAGTGCGCGCGCCAAATCGCGTTGCAATAAACCGTGGTGCACACGGTGCATTGTAATTAATCGCCCCAAACGTTTGTCAAAATCTGTAATGTGAATTGTTTTTCCGGCCATCTTCATCCCCATTGTGTTGTTAAAACAGAAAACCACCAGAAAATTCGGGTGGTTGGAGTTTGAAACGATAGCTAAACGATATCTCCGGTTTATTGGATATTCACCAGACTCCAACCAAAAGGGCTGGATACATTTAACGCCTGCACAGGCGGTCTAGCAAAACGAGGTTTCAAACTCGCCACAATGGGGGAATGCCCATTACAATTATAAATTATATCACTAACTTTCCTGATTACCAGCAAAAGTTAAACTTATAATTGAATCCACCAAATCCAAAAGACAAGGACGGGGCGGGAGGTACACTCACACTACCAGAATGTGTCAGTTTATTCAATATATTCAACTGACCTCCCGACCCCGGTAAGGGTCAGAAGTTTTACGCCTGTGCAGGCAACTGGTAGCCGAAAGTGTATTCTCGGGCAATGGAACACCCATTGCAGTAAGTACTATATCCTAAGAAGCGATTATTTGCAAGTATTTCGTCATGCGCCCATGCGCAAATTTGCCCATGCGCATCCGCGCATGACATCATAGACTGGATTGCCGCGCGGCGGCGTTCCGCCTTGCTCGCAATGACAACAGTGTTGAATTTCCAGGCATTTTATCCCCCTTGTCATTGCGAACGCAGTGAAGCAATCCAGTGAATGATGAACATTGCCACTTTTCCTGGATTGCCACGCCGATGGCGCGCAATGACAAGTGTGATGAAGTTCACCAAGCTGGGAAATTAAACGCCGTTGTCATTGCGAGTGAAACGAAGCAATCCAGTGAATGATGAACATTGCCACTTTCCTGGATTGCCGCGCCGATGGCGTGCAATGACAAGAGAGATGAAGGGCCCGATTACAGTCGCAATGACAAAGGGGATAAAATAAAACAAAAAAATCCCGCCGGGGCGGGATTGGTTATTCTTTGAAATACTTGGCGCGCTGGGCGTCGGAAACGCTGCGCATTTTATCAAACAATTCCTTGGCCGCGTTGGTGTCGGTCGGATAATCGCCCGATGTATCCATTGCGTCCGCACCGTTTAATACAATCAAACGTTTGGGCAACAAACTGTTACCGTCGCATTCAATAAAATACTGGGCCGGGTCATAAAATTTGCCATAGCATTGGTGGGCCAACACGCCAACCCAGCCATTGGGGGCCAAATCACGGCATGTCGGTTGTGTGCCAAATGTGATTTCGCCGGTCGGCAATGTTTCATCCACGTTGTCCAAAACCCCGTTGCACCATACATTGACAAAGTTCCCGTCAACAGACGCCATCGAACCGTTGGCCGTTGTTTTGCGAACGCCGAAACAATCACCGTTTAAAATGTCGGTGTCAAAATCCCGCTTTATCCCGGTGCCGGCCGCAATTTCGGTACGGCCCATCGGAACGGGGGCGGCGTTTGTGGCGACCGTCGCTTCGGGGCAAATCAGTTTCATGCCCCAACAATTTCCGCCGGCATCCCACATGCCGTTATCGTAACCCGCGCCCATCCCGACATAGCAATCCGTCGGGTTCATACGACAAATGGTCGGCTGTTGCCACCAGGGTGTGGTTGTTGCGGCATGCGCCGAACCGCCCAGTGCCGCCAATATTTCAGAAACAATCGCAAACATGAACAATCTTTTCATTATGGTTTTTCTTTCTTGTACTTCTTATTTTATCAAATTTTTCATCCCGTCGCAAGCGTCGCATCGATACTTTTATTTACGGCTGTGGGGGCGTGGTACCGCCACCGGTGTCACCCGTATTGCCCGTGTCGGGTTCGATGATCGGTGGGATTTCTTCTTCTGGTTCTTCCATGGCTTCTTCGGCGCTGTTGGCGGCGCAGTATCCCCATTTGGTGTTCGCACCGGTGTCGCTGTAAAACCGTTTGTGCAACTGGTGACCGGTGGTGTCGTGGATGCCGTCGGCGCCGTCTTTGATTTCGCCGCGGTCGTTGGTGTTTTTAATATCTTTCCACTGGGTGTCGATCCACAGACCGCCCAGACGTTCGCATTCCTTGGACAATTGTTGCGCCATTTCATTGCGTACAGAATCCATGACGACATTAACGTCCTGTAAAATGACGGTGTCGGGCACGTCGCTGGTGTTGGACGGACGGACGCACACCTGTAAGGCATAGCGCACCATTTTTTGATACAGACTGCCGATGTAATCGTCGCCGCAATCGGGGCCGGTATCGACGTCGGGTGTGGTCTGGTGCGGTATCTTGTTGGCGGTGCCGCCCGGGCAATCGTGGTCGGCCGGACATGGGCTGCATTTATTGCCGGGTTTGGGAACGCCGTCGTATGAACCACGGTATGTCATGTAATAATCACGATTACAGTTATTATACTGCTTATACGTCGGACAGGTATATCCCGGACCGCCGGTGGTGCCATCGTCACCGCCGCCACCGCTGGGGCCGTTGCCGCCCCCACTGATGGATGTCAGCGTTTTGTTGCATCCCGGCACCTGGGCATACTTCTGATCACCCGGCGCATAGACGCGGCATGCAAACGGATATGCGTGCAGACTGTCGTTTTTCGGCGGTGCGCACATATCGCGGGCAAATTCTTGTAATGTGGCCTTGCATTCCTTGGCAATTTTTTGGTCGGTGATACCCTTCATCGTGATGACTAACATTTGCAGACCGTCCGGACCGCCGCCGTACAAGTTACTGCACGCGTCCAATTTTTCCTGGCACATTTGTTCGGACAGTTCCAGACGCGACCCCAACAGCAACTGTTCCTTTACATTACTAAAATCCTTTAACGATTTGCTTTGTTCATCGTAACATTTATTGACCACTTCCAGACATTCGGTTTTTACCTGGCGGATGCGTTCCTGTTGGCCCTGATAAATTTCGGAAATCGCCTGGCGCATGAATTCGTCCCAGACGTCGTCGGCCAAATCACGGCATGTGTCCAGACCGCGTTCGGCATATGATCGCTTGCGATTTAATTCGGCCACCAACAGACGGTTTGCTTGGTTCGTCAGGATGTCGCCCGACAGGGACAGCTGCGCTTCCAATTGATAAAAGTCCGCCGTGTAAATCGGTTCGCCCGTATCACGGTTCAGGTACCGGCCAGAAATATCCAAACAGTGTACATAATCCTTGCCGCAGGCGGTGTCGGCGGTGATGTCGGCGCGCACCTGGGCGATACAGTTGTGGATGGATGTCGAATTGTGCGCGTTGTAATTTTCCAACCGCGCCAGATTCATTTCGCGTTCCGTTTCGCGGATGGTGCCCGATGCGGTGTTTGTTTTCTTGTCCAATGCGGTCGCCAATGCCGTACAATCGTTTTCGATGTACATCCCGTATGCCGACACCACCATGTTGAATGTGGCGCGGGATTCGCATGCGTCCGCAATCAGGGCTGCGCACTGGCTGTGTACCGCGTTATACAGCGGTTCCCCCGTCAGATTGGATAAATTGGCGCCCGATGCCAAATCGGTGGTCGCCCAAATGGCATTGATGTCGCCGGCAATGTCCAATTGACCCTGGGTCGATAAAGACTTGCTTTTGGTGTTGGTTAACACTTCGCTGATGCCCGCCAGGGCGGATGCGCTGGCCGATGTGTCCCGGATGGTCGCGGCGGCGGATTCGCCGGCGGTCGCGCTTAACATTGCCTTAACCTCGGCCGCGGTTTTCGGGATGACTTCGATATTCAAATCCTTGAAATCTTGCAATTGGTTGGCCGTTTGGGACAACAGGCGTTCTTGGGCCTTGATATCTTCCAGGCGGGATGAACACACGCACCGGCGATAGGATTCATTTTGCTGGGCACAGAATTGGTCCATACATGTGAAATAGGCATCGCGGCATGCGTTATACCCACTGCCGAATGTGTTGGATGAAATAACGGTTTGTGTCGTGGCGGCGCGCGATGGGCGGGCGGCGGATGCCGCGGTTGTGGCGGCACGCGTTACGGTTGCGGTGCCGGCCGCGCGGCGCGCAGTTGTGGCCGTGCGTGCGGTTGTGGTTGATGCGGCGGCGCGCGATGTTGTGTTGGTGCGGGTCGCGGTGCGCGCGGATGTGGCGCCCCGATTGGTTGTTGTTGCCGCCGGCGCAGATGCGGCGGCGCGCGTTGCGGTCGCACTGGGGCGTGATTGGGATGTGGATATGGTGGTTGCGCGCGCGGCAACGGTGCCCGTGCGCGGCGTGGTGGCACCCGTCATCGTGGCTGTGTTTTGGGTGGTTGTCGTGCGGCCCGTTGTCGGGGTCGCGGCGCGCGCAAGAGTGTTGCCGTCACGCACCGCCGCGTGCGCGCCACCAATGGCCATTATGCCACCCAAAAGAAACAGCGAAATCTTCTTCATGTTTTTAATATGTTAATAATATCAAAAACAGCCATCCCTGGGCAAGGGGATAATTGCCATTTTTTCAATAAAAAATCCCGCGCAGGTGCACGGGTAAAATGTGGGTTCGGTGTTACGAATTTGCGGTCGCCGCGTCCGGGGCGGGGCGATTGCGTTCGACGAATGTAATGCGTCCCTTGTCCAAATCGTACGGGGTCATTTCAACGCGAACCTTTTCCCCAACGTTGACCCAGATGCGTGCCTTGCGCATTTTGCCGCAAACCGTTGCCAAAATTTCGTGGCCGTTTTCCAGTTTTACACGAAACATAGTGTTGGGCAGTTTGTCTTCGACAGTGCCGCTGAATACAATCACATCATCTTTTGCCATAAATATCCTCTATACTTTTTGAAAAAAATTCTGTTGTTTATCATATGTTGGGCGACAAAAAAAAGCAAGATATTTTTATCTGCTTGCACCGGGGGCGCGCATTTGGTAAAATTACAGGTGATTAAATTAGGTGGGATTTTATGAATTTAAGACTTTTTGTTGTGTTGGGATGCCTGATTCCCGGGGCGGCGATGGCGGTGGAACGCAGTGCGGATGCCCGCGTTGGCGTAACCCGCATGTCCCAGGCTGGGACGCGCGCGCCGTCGATGGTAACGAATTTGGGCGGCAACAAAGTGTCTGCGCCCACGATGACGATAAAGCCCAGTGGTAACGTCACACCGTCGGACAACGGGGGAACGACAAATACCAAACCCGCCGAACCCACGCCGGCCCTAACGCCCAGTGAACCTGTGCCGTCCGAACCGGTTTCTGGCAACGCGTGCCGCGATGCGTACCGGGCGTGCATGGATGAATTCTGTCTGTTGGATGAATCCGAAGGGATGCGTTGCGCATGTTCAGAAAACATCAATCAATCCAAAAGTCTGATTCAGGAAATCCAAAAAATTCAGGCCGACGCCGATAAATTATATACCGAAGGGGTCGAACGCGAACAACTGGGGGCCAAGGCACGTCTGGTCTTTGGCGAAAGCGAAGCCGCCAAGAAAAGCAGCCGCGCATCGGGGCTCAGCTTTACCGAATGGTTGAACGGCACATCTGATGCCGATGATGGTCTGGGGGCGGACGCCGATATTGGCGACGGGTTGTATGGTATGGCCGCGGAATTCTGTGCGGACCAATTAAAATCTTGTGGGGCCAAGGCGGACATGGAAGAAATCCTGTACAGCCGCATGATTGTCCAGGATTGCAAGAATTTTAATACATACCTGAATGATCAAAAGACCAACGCCGAATCCAACAAACGCGTCGCCGAAGCCGCCGTCCGCCAGGCGCGTCTGGAAATGCTGAGCACCACGAACAAATACAATCGTGGGGAATGCCTGTTGGCGTATAAATCCTGTATCGCGGACAAGGGGGGATGTGGCGCCAATTTTGAAAACTGTTTGGATGCCGATTTGCTGGGGCGGCGCGCGAACGCGTGTGAAAACGTTCTGGACCAGTGTATGGCGGTCAAATCATACGTTCTGCAAGATTGGGAAGACGAAGCCGAAGCCATCTTGGTCGATGCGGCAAAATATGCGGATAAAAATCGTCGCGCAACATGTATGGCGAAAATCCAATCCTGTCTGGAAGAAGGTTGCGCCACCGAAACAAATTCGGCATGTTTGACCAACGTCAATGTCGCGGCCGGCATCTGTCCGATTATCGATGAATGCAATGAAATCATCCCCGGTATCAAAAGTGCTGTGAACGATAAACTGGGCTATCTGCGGACCCAGTTCTGCCAGAATGACGTTGATAAATGTTTGCAAGATAAATGCGGCAAAAACTATGACGCGCCCGAATGCGTCGGGAAAAAGACGTCTGAAATTGTCGCGCTGTGCCCGCAAACAATGTTCCCGTCGTGCAAAAACGAAACGCAGTTTGACATTATTGTCCAGGCGGCGCTGTTGCAGATGGATTACCAAATGTTACAGGGATGTCTGAATTATTTCGGCACCGAACTGGGCAAGGTTTGCGGTACCGACATGGCGTGTTTGCCGACCGATACGACGGTTGCGTCACTGACGGAAATTCCGGATACGACGGCGGGATTGGCGGAACTGCGCACCACCGTGCGTAACAATGCCCAGGCCGCGGTTGATGAATTCTTTAAGCAGTTTGAAAAAGACATCACCGTTGCCGCGTGCGCCGACAGTAAAAAGGTCAAGGGTCGCAATTCGCTGGGCACCAACGTGTTCAACAGTGCGAAATTGGTCGCGCAAATCGGTGCGGAAAACCGTGCGATGCGTGAACTGGAATCGAAAATCGCGGAAATTTCCCGCGAACAAGACCTGGCCGCGGCCGAAGCCAACTGTTACGCCACATACGCGGTTGAAACGCCCGATAAATCGTCGAAAAATTACAGCTATATCCGCAGTGTATCGTTCGAACCGTCATTGCGTAACTGCCACGTGTGCCGCATGCAACAGGTATGCGAAGTCGGCGGCATGTCCAAGGGGGCGGCGGGGTTAAAAGCGGCCGCGGGTGGTTTGGCGGCCGGCGCATCGGCGGGCACCATGGTGACACCCGGATGGGGCACGGCAATCGGTGGCGTTGTCGGGGCGGTCGGCGGATTCTTTGGCGGGCGCAGTGCCGGCGGCAAACAGGAATTCTGCCAGGAAATTGAATCCTGTGAAGATATTAATATGTAATGCGGGGTGGGATTTCCATCCCCCATTTGCCCAGGAGAGAGAGGCATGAATACAAAAAAAATTGGTTTGATTGGTTCTGTTTTATGTGTCATGGCGGCTATTGGCGCCGATGCGTACGGCGTCGCGCGCAGTGGTCAATCCGCCATACAAAAGGGGACCAACGTCCGGGCCAAGGTGGCGGCGACGGGCCTGTATGACCAGGCATGCTATGACGCGTATTACGGATGTATGGATCAGTTTTGCATTCCCGACAACGCCAACGGCGGCAGTTGCGCGTGCAGCGATGACAGCATCGCGTTGGAAAAACAATTTGCCGAAATTCAGGCCACCCTGGCCGAAGCGGAACGTATCCGCACCATCGAAGTGGAAAAGATTCAGGCCGGCGCCCAGGCGGACATTATCTTTAACGGCCAACGTCAATATGATGACCAGGGTAACGTGTTAAAGGTGGATGCCGCCACCGCCGCCCAGTCCAACGAAAAAAAGCGCGCGGATTTGATGGCGCTGTTCGACAACACTTTGTACGATGACGAAGAAGATACCATCGAAACATTGGCGGATAAAACGGGGGGGGCACTGTTCGCCGTCGCCGAAGAAATTTGCATGGCCCAAATCCCAGACAGCTGTGACAAAGACGTGCAGTTCCTGCGCCAGTTGTATTCCCGCCAAATCACATCAGATTGCAAAGGATTTGAAAACAGCATCGCCAGCAAAAAGGCCGCGGCCGACTTGGAACTGTTAAATGCCCAGGGCGAAGTGCGCGCCGCGTTAAAACAAAGCTTTGACGATGCGAACAAATTTGACCGCGGCACATGTATGGTCGAATTTAAAAAATGTATGCAGACCGATGACGCATGCGGCAAAAACTGGGAAAACTGTGTTTCCATTATTGCATCCGAAAACATGCAGAATAACAAGGCCGTCAGTACCGCCAAAACAACCGTCGCCAATGTCACCAAATACGACATCACCGCGTCCACCATGGAAATTCTGGATTCGAAACGCAACATCTGCGAAGGTGTTTTGAACCAGTGCATGGCCGTGCGTGACATGGTTTGGCCGGATTTCCTGCGCGAAGCGGCCCCGACGATAAAGGTTGCCGAATTGGCCGCGGAATCGAAATTGCGCCAATCGTGCCTGACCGATATTTCCAATTGTATTCAAACCGCGTGCAAGGATGACATCGTGGGCAAGGGTGTTGACACCATGGACGCGTGTCTGTCGCGCCCCGACATGGCCCGGTCCTTTTGCAAGGTCCAAATTGACACATGCGAACGTATGGAACCGTTGATTTGGGGATATGTCGTCGATAAATTGGCCGCGATGCGCGTTGACGCCTGTACGCAAGAAGTCAAAGATTGCTTTACCGACGAATCCCGTTGCGGCCCGGATTTCAGCAACTGTATCGGTATGGATTACGATTATATCCACGACATTTGTCCGTTGGACAAACTGGTCGTGTGCAAGGCGAACAATCCCGAATTTTCCATGGATGATTTGGATTCCATGCTGATGGGGCTGTACCTAAACATTGACAACAGCGCGCTGGACCATTGCCAGGAATTGGTTGACCGCAAAATGGCGGAAATCTGTGGCAGTACGACCGACTGTAACAAATTTGCGGCCGACGATACGATTGGCACCGGCAGCTTGCGTTCCCAAAAAGACGGCAATATTTACCGCGTAACCGGGATGATTTCATTCGGCAGTATTAAAATGGGTGACGCATCGGGCAAAACGGTGGACGCCGGCGCAGATGGCCAAACCAAATTGGGGCCGGGTGAAATCGGGGTCCAGGAATATCTGGCCACCGCACGCACGAAAAATGCGGGCGTTCCCAATGCGGCCGGTATCATGTCGTCCATCGAAGAAGAACTGAACAACATTGCGGGTACCATAAATCGCACCATTGACATGATTGCCCAGGATCCGGAAATTCAGTACTGTGTCAACGGGCGCGATTTGTCCCAAATCACGGGTAAATCCAACGCGCGCACAACGGGCTGTTTCCCCAATTTGTTGAACCAGGTCAAGATGCAGATTGCAATTGCCGCCCTGCGCCAGGCCCAGGATAATTACAACGCAAAACTGAACGCTGAAATCGCCACCGCGACCAAGGATGCGTCGGCGGATTTGGCCCAGTACATGTGCCAGAAAATTGCCCAGGGCAGTAATGAAACATATGGCGCGGTCGAAGTTGACACACCGTTGACCCCGCCGTACGCCATCAGTTACGAAGTGGGTGCGGGCCTGACGAATGCGGATTTGACGCGCGGCGGATTTGGCCAGACCACATTCAAAAGTGATAACGGCAGTGGCGTCAGCAAGGAAACAACCGCACTGTTCAGCCGCGATACCAGAAATTGCCATATCTGCACAACGACCACGACGCAAAGCTGCACCATGACGAAAAAGGGCGGATTCTTGGGCATCGGCAAAAAAAGCAGCAACAGCTGTACCACCGAAACCCAGGGCCCCGATTGCGAAGATATTTTGATGTAATCGGTGTTATCAAAAAATTCGGGTTCCGGTTTGTCGCCGGGACCCGAATAACAGTTAAGCAAAGGAAAGTGTTATGGACCAGACAAGTATTAATATTGAACAATTCGACCCGTCAAATTTGCATGCGGTGTTACAATCGCTGATGCAGGCAGGGCTGAGCTTTGCATTGCGTCTGATGACGGCGATTGCGATTTTATCCGTCGGGATGTGGTTGTCGGGACGATTGACACGCTTTGTCGTGCGCGGGATGCAGCGCCGCAAACTGGAAGAATCATTGATATCATTCCTGGGGTCGTTCGTCAGTATTATATCCAAGATTTTTGTTTTTGTCATCGTTTTGACCACCGTCGGTGTGCAAATGACGGCCATCACCGCGGCGTTGGGTGCGGCGGCATTGGCCATCGGTATGGCGTTGTCAGGCACCATGCAAAATGTTGCCGGCGGCATTGTCATTTTGTTTTTCAAACCGTTTAAAATCGGTGACACGATTGTCACGGCCAGTGGTAAATCCGGCGTTGTCAAACGCATTATGATTTTCACCACGGAATTAAAGACATTTGATAATCAAACGATTTATTTGCCCAACGGCGCATTGTCCAATGGGGAAATCACCAATTTGTCGCGGGGCGGGGCGCGCCGTGCGGATTTGGTTATCGGCATCGCATACGGGGACAAGGTTGATGTGGCCCGCACCGTGATTTTGGATGTGTTGTCGCGTGACGCGCGTATTTTAAAAGACCCCGAACCGACGGTTTTTGTATCGGCATTGGGGGACAGTGCGGTGAATTTGACCGTGCGGTTTTGGACCAAGTATGCAGATTTGGCCCCAACCACCGCCACCATTACCGAAGAAATTTATAACGCGTTCCCGAAAAAGAAACTGCATTTCCCGTTTCCCCAGATGGACGTTCATGTTACAAAATAATATCAATCCGGCCACGGCCGGATTTTTTTTAAATTGATTCCTAGATATTTTAAATGCAACATGTGATATAATAATCACAGATAAATCAAAAAGGGGGAAAAAATGAAAAAATTAATGATGTCTGTTTTGGCGGCGACGGCGATTGTGGGCGCGGCGCGCGCGGATTTTCAACCGACCGCAACGGGCGGCTTTGTCGGTGGGGATGAAACCATCATCACCGTGAAACAGGTCAAAGAAATGCGCGATGACACCTATGTCATTGTCCAGGGAAAAATTGTCCAACGCGCCGGCGAAGATAAATATTTATTCGAAGATCAAACCGGTTCCATCGTTGTTGAAATCGACAAAGACGATTGGAACGGCGTGACTGTCACCCCCAGCGACACTGTTAAGTTGTATGGCGAAGTTGACCGTGGGTTGATGAAAACCGAAATCGATGTCGATTACCTGCAAAAGGTTTCACAGTAAAAACCCGCCGCCCACGACCCGTGGGGGCAGGGGGCGGCGTTATTGCCCAGTTAATCCCCGTTGTCACCCCATGGCTTGACCATGGGGTGACAAAAGAGATAAAGAGCCTGGAAATTTCAACACCGTTGTCATTGCGAGCAAGCGCAGCGCGCGCGGCAATCCAGAAATAATAAGGAACAAGGCATTATTCACTGGATTGCTTCGCTATGCTCGCAATGACAAGAGAGATGAAGGGCCCGATTACATTCGCAATGACAATGGGGATAAAATAAAAAGTCCCCCGGATGGGGGGATATATTATGCGGCGCGTTTCATATCACGCTTAATCCCGCGGACATATTTGCGTAATTCGTCGATTGGGACCAGGGTGCCGTCACGCCGTTCCGCGGACCAATAATCCCATCCGTTATAACTGACACTGCGTTGCATGCGGGCGGCCATAACGTGAATGGATGCCTTGCCGTGCAGACTGTGTGTCAATTGCGCGTCGCGCGTAATCATCACGCGTTCGCCGCGCGGACTGACCAGTGTTTGGCCAACGTACAATGCGCCCGCGTCGATTAATTCGGAAAACGCGACACGGATTTCTTCGCGTTTTGGGGCGGTGACTTCGATATCGGACAGGTCAATTGGCACCACGCGTTCAACGCGTTCGCGGGCGGCCGCGACATATGATTCATCACGTTCCATGCCGATAAAGTTCCGGCCCAATTCGCGCGCGGCGGCGGCGGTGGTGCCACTGCCCATGAATGGGTCCAAAATGATGTCGCCCGGTTTGGTCGATGCCAAAATCACACGGCGCAGCAAATCCATCGGTTTTTGCGTATTGTGCAGACTTTTGCCGTCTGCCCCCTTGATCCGTTCGTCGCCCAGGCATATGTTGATGTTCCAATCCGAACGCATTTGTTTGCCACCGTTCAGTTTCTTCATCGTTTCATAATTAAACGTGTATTTGCCGGTTTTGTGCGGCGTCGCCCAAATCAGTGTTTCATGCGCGTTGGTGAAACGCGTCCCGCGGAAATTCGGCATCGGGTTGGTTTTGACCCAGACGATGTCGTTTAAAATCCAAAATCCCAAATCTTGTAAAATTGCGCCGACACGGAAAATGTTGTGATAACTGCCGATGACCCACATGGCGCCATCGGGTTTCAAGATACGCTTGCATTCCGTCATCCATGCGCGCGTGAATTCGTCATATGCTGCGGGGGAATCAAATGCGTCCCACGCGTCGCGCACGGCGCGGGCGGCGGTTTGATCTTCGGGTCTGTATAAAGTCTTGGCCCCCAGTTGCAGGTTATATGGCGAATCCGCAAAAATCGCGTCAACGGATGCGTCGGGCAATTGGCGCATTAATTCAATGCAATCGCCGGTCAAGATTTTATTCAGGTATTTGTTCATCTCTCTTCTGTGATGCGGGGGTTGAAATCCCGCGACTCCGATACATGTATTTTACCATATTTGGGGCCGCCGAAAAAGTTACGCCCCGCCGGGCGCCACGAAAAAATGTCTTGATTTTTATAAAAATGCACATTTTTTGAAAAATTTTCTGAATGCGATTTCTGCTTTACAGGGTGATTTTTGATTGCTACCCTGTTGGGGATGAGATGTCCATACTGCAATTCAACAGACAGTCGGGTCACGGATTCACGCCCCGATATCGAAGACGCGATTATTCGCCGCCGCCGCGTATGCAATCAATGCGGGGCGAAATTCACAACCGTTGAACGTGTCCAGATGCGTGATTTGTTAATCCGCAAAAACAGTGGAAAAGTGGAACAGTTTGATCGTGAAAAATTGCGCCGCAGTATCAAATTGGCGTGCCGCAACCGCGACGTCAGTGATGACCAGATTGAAAAATTGGTGACATCCATTCACCGGCGGCTGGAAACGGAAACGACGGACGATTCCGTCAGCAGTGCGTTGGTCGGCCAAATGGTGTCGGATTCGCTGCTGAATCTGGACCCGATTGCGTTTGTTCGATTTGTGTCGGTTTATCGCAAATTTTCCAAGATTTCCGACTTTAAAAAAATCATTAATCAAATCCCAGAAGCGGAAACTGATGCGGCGGTGTGCAATCTGCCCAAGGCGACGCTTTTCTAAATCATGAAAAAATTATTAACCCTTTTGTTTGCGTGCGTTATGCCTGTGATGGCGTTTGCGTCCGATTTGCCCAGCATTCTGACAGATGCCGACGCCAGCATTTACGCCCAGATTTTCGACCTGCAATCGCGGGAAAAAATCGATGCCGCCATGCGACTGGAACGGCAATTGACGGATTCGCTGTTGATGAACGAAGTCTTGTTTCAGCGCTATATTTCCAAAACGTATCGTACCCGCGGCAAAGAAATCGCCGCATGGATGACGAAATACTTTGATATGCCGGGCGCCGACCGCATGGTCGCATTGGCCAAGATTAAAAAGACAACCGTGCGCAGTGCGAAATTACCGCGCACCGTCACCGGAACGTCCATTGAAACGGCCCAATCCGAAACATGGACCCAGAAAAAATACACCGGCGACACCAATAAAAAAATTAATCAGTTCAAGCGTGCCATCCGCAGCGGCAGCACCAAAACCGCGCGACTGATTTTACAAGAACCCGCGTTCAAACGGAAATTGACGGAATCTGATTACGGGCGTTTGGCCGGGCGTTTGGCGTATATCTATTACACAAACGGCGAATACGAATTGGCGAAAAAATGGGGCTTTGTCGCGTCGGATGCGGATTCTGAATACGGGCTGTGGACGATGGGATTGCTGTATTTCAAAGAAGAAAAATACCACGAAAGCCAGAAGTATTTCAGTGCCATTCTGGATTTGCCCCAGATTAACAATGCCCGAAAGATAGAGGCCGCATTCTGGGCCGGCCGCGCGGCTGATGCCAATGATGACCGCAAAAATGCCAAGGCGTTTTGGTCCATCGCCGCCGCCCATCCCATGGCGTTTTATGGCGCGCTGTCGGCGACCATGCTGGGTGAACGACCGCGCTATGAATTCTTTGAACAGGATTGCAGTGACGAAGACATGGACGCGTTGCGCGAAACGAAATACGGGAAAATGGCGCTGGCACTGTTGCAGACCGGGCAAAAGGGCCGGGCCGAAGAATACCTGAAATTACTGATTACGTCGCGGGCGTCGGACCGCACGTTGCATGCGGTGAATTCCGTTGCGACGGTGTACGGTCTGCCACGCGTTTCCATCCAGGCGTCCGGCGTGATAAAAGATCGCGGTATCTTGGAAATCGATGACGATATTATTTATTCCGCGCAATATCCGTTGCCCGATTGGGAACCGATGGGCGGGTGGTCGATTGACCGCGCGTTATTGTTGGCCATCACGAAACAGGAAAGCGGGTTTAAAACCAACGCCAAATCCACCGCCGGCGCAAATGGTTTGATGCAGTTAATGCCGGGAACCGCAAAATTGGTCGCGCGCCAGAACAAGATGAAATTGTCGGACATCGACATGTCCAAACCGGAACATAACATGTTCTTGGGGCAGCAGCACATTGTGGACCTGTTGGCGCATCCCAATATTAACAACAATATTGTTAAAATGCTGGCGTCTTATAATGCGGGGATGGGCACGATGTTAAAATTTGAAAAAAGTTTCGATACGTCGGACCCGTTGCTGTATATCGAAAGTTTTCCGGCGTATGAAACGCGCGGGTACATCAAACGCGTGATGTCGAATTTATGGTTGTATCGTGCGCGATTGAACCAACCGCTGTCATCCATGGAAGAATTGGCGGACGGGCAGTGGCCGCTGTACAACAGCGAAGATGAATATGTGCAAAAACAAATAGCCGACCGCATGTCGATATAAAGAACCGGCCCCAAACGGGGCTTTCTTTTTTTGGGGTTGTTTTCTTTTGTTGGCTGCGGTATAATAATTTTGTCGGCGAGTGTTTCGTCGATGGGGTGTGATGACCCGATACGTGCGTCCGAATAGAAGTTTAAGGCGCCTGAACGCGCTCTTTTTTATATTTGGATGAAAAATAACTCCTGGCCCGGGTCAGGAGGGTTGCTAATATATTGAATAAGCACACAATTCACGTAATTGTCATCAACCTCCTGGCCACCAATTAGTTGGTGGTTTTTGTTTTTAACAGCCGTGGGGGAAAGATGAAAAAATATTTTTGCATACTGACTGTAATTCTATTACAGGTGCCTTGTAATGCCAGTACTGTGTGCGAGATTGGGCTTGAAGATTTATCGCGTACTGTAACAGAAGAGGGGTGCAGCCGTTCCGCGGTAATGGTGTCATTCACGCAGGAAAATGGTTCTGTTGTTGAAGTGTATCATTGTCCTTTTAATTCAACATGTCTTGATGGATATGAAAAGCTGCCGCATCCGGATTATGCGGAACAATGCACGGCCGGCGGGTTGACAACGTGCGGAAAAATCACTTCTGACTGGACAGAGGATAAAGACAGACACGTTATAACCAGGACATATGATGTTGTCCAAGGTGGCGTAAAAACAACACGTATAGATTGCCGATGCAGCCAGGGATATTATGGTGTTACCAAATATAACAAAATCTTTAAGCGTTGCAGCGGCAACTGCAGCGCTTGTCCATGGCATGGCTGGACGGGCCAGCAGCAGGCGACAACAGTAAACCCTATGTATGACTCAAGTGATAACTTGATGGTGCAATCTTGCTTTGTTTTGCCGGGTGAGTATGCTGACGCTAGCGGGACCTTCGAAATGTCAGATATATGCTTTTATGAAGAGTAGAAAATCCCGCATTAGCGGGATTTGTTATTCTATGTCAATCGTAATGTGAAAAAATATGTTTTCTTGCCCGGGATAAAGTGATAGCATCGCTGTGATGAAATCAAAACCGGATTTTTCATTGGAATGCGAATGCGGCGGGATTGTCGCCGGCTGTGACGAAGCGGGACGGGGGCCCCTGTGTGGGCCGGTGGTGGCCGCGGCGGTGATTTTTCCATGCCGTGACATTGATATTCCCGTTGCCATCACCGATTCCAAGCAAATGTCCGCGCGGGCCCGCGCGGCGGCGTTCGAATGGATTCGCGAAAACACGATTTGGTCGGTCGCATCGTGCAGCCCGACCGAAATTGATGAATTAAATATTTTATGGGCGTCGATGTTGGCGATGCGCCGCGCGGTGGACGGATTGTCGCGCCGACCGGATATGACGCTGGTCGATGGCAACCGTGTGCCGACGGGGATGGCGGGGCGCGCGGTGGTGCGCGGGGACGCGAAATCGTTGTCGATTGCCGCCGCGTCCATTGTGGCCAAGGAAACGCGTGACGCCATCATGCGCGATTTGTCGGCCCGGTTTCCGCAATACGGATGGGATAAAAATGCGGGATATCCCACCGCATCTCATTTGCAAGCCATTGACAAGTATGGTATAAACGAACATTATAGAAAAAGTTTCAGACCGATTAAGGAAAGGATGGAAAATGAAGTTACGGACAATTGATAACCTGGATTTGCGGGGCAAGTATGTATTGCTGCGCGATGATTTCAACGTACAGATTGTGGATGGGAAAATCACGGACGCGTTTCGTATTGAACAAAGCATGCCGACCATTAACGCGTTGCGTGATGCGGGTGCGCGCGTGGTGATTGTGTCGCACCTGGGCCGGCCCAAGGGAACGCGCAATATGGAATATTCGCTGAAACCGATTGCGGAATATATGAATGTGCCGCTGATTTCCGATTGTCTGGACAAAGATTTCTTGGGCGGGATGCGTGACGGGGATGTGGCGCTGTTGGAAAATGTGCGCTTTTACCCGGGCGAAGAAAAAAATGACCCCGAATTTGCCCAGAAATTGGCCGACGGGTATGATATCTTTGTCAACGACGCGTTTGCGGTGTCGCATCGCGCGCACGCCAGCACCGTTGGCGTTGCCGAAATTTTGCCGTCGTATGCGGGTAAATTGTTGGCGTCGGAAATCGACCATCTGTCGCATGTGATGGAAAATCCGCGGCGCCCGTTGTTGGCCATTGTCGCCGGCAGCAAGATTTCCACAAAAATCGACGTGTTAAAATCACTGGCCCGCGTCGCGGACCGTGTGATTGTGGGCGGCGCATTGGGGACGACGTTTAATTATGCGCTGGGCGACCGTGTGGGGAATTCTTTGTACGAAGCGGACCAGAAAGAAACCGCCCTGGGGATTATTGAATACGCGCGCGAAAACAATTGCGAATTGCTGTTGCCATTGGACAAGGGTGTTGCCAAAGAATTCAAGCGTGATGCGGCCCGTGAAAACAAGACGTTTGAAACCATCGCGGACGACGATGTGATTTTGGACGCGGGCGTTGAAACAACCGCGCGCAACATTGACGCGGTTAACAACAGTGCAACCGTCATTTGGAACGGCACGGTCGGCATGGCCGAATGGGAACCAACGTGGAGTTATGGTACATTTTCGCTGGCGCATGCGATTGCGGACGCGACGCGCGCGGGCAAACTGGAAAGCATTGTGGGCGGCGGGGACACCGTTGCCGCGTTAGAGGCCAGTCACACCAAATCCGACATGACATATGTGTCAACCGGTGGTGGGGCGTTCCTGGAATTTGTCGAAGGGCGCGTTTTACCCGGCATCGCCATTTTGGAAGATAAGTAAGAAAGTCGCCCCGCCGCCGGCGGGGCATTTTTAATGTTGCACCAAAACGCGCAATGCGGTATAATACGTGGCGTTGGGCATGATTTAGCCATGCCGAATTCAATGGGACGATTATCCTGTGCGTGATATTAAAATTAAAAATCCCCATTTTCCGCCCTTTTTATTTATGATTTTATGCCGAATTTAATCGTCGGTTTGGTTGCGGCATTTGGATGCGCTGGGGCGGCAGCGGGCGGCACGGTTTGCGGGGCATTTATGCCTGATTCTGTGACGGGCAATTTGCATGTGTATGCCACGGTGTCGGATATTGCTGTCGATACATATGAATGTAAAGGCCCGGTGATTGATTTCAATAAATATAGGGTCGAAAGATTATGTATTGATTATCAGTCGGCAACATTAAAATCCCAAACGAATGGAAACAAAACATTTGCCGCATCGGGGTGCACGCTAAAAAGCGTGCAGTGTTCAGATGGTTTTTATGTTAATGAAAGCGGTGGTGAATATCTCTGTTTTAATTGTGCAGACGGATACGTGGCGCTAAGTCTGCGTTGGTTATATCAGAACCAGGCAGACGAAATAAACGGTTTGGTCTATCACAGTTATACCAGTTGTAATTACTGTGGCCAGGGATATTACCGCAGTGGGGCGTCATGCGTTATGTGTCCCGATGTGGGGACCGGATTTATCTTGTCATCATGGGGGGATGGGGGAATTGAAACGTGCATGGGATTGCGGATAATCGACAGTGATAACCCCAGCAGCACCAATGGGTCGGACAATACCGGCACATATGTTCAAACCGTTGATACCATTGTAACGGATTGGACTGATGGGACGCCGTATCAAATGTGTTCATACAAATAAAAAAATCCCCGCAACCCGCGGGGATTTTTACATCACGAAATCTTCGCCCAGATAAACTTTCTTGACCATTTCATCTTTTACAATTTCGGCGGTGGTTCCGTGCTTTAAAATTTTGCCATCGTGCAAGACATAGCTGCGGTCGGTAATGCCCAATGTTTCACGCACGTTGTGGTCGGTGATAATCACGCCCAAACCGCGGTTTTTCAATTGGGACACCAAACTGCGGATTTCATTGACCGCAATCGGGTCAATCCCCGCAAACGGTTCGTCCAACAGAATAAATTTCGGGTCATTGGCCAACGCGCGCGCAATTTCAACGCGGCGCCGTTCGCCCCCCGACAGTGCCGTTGCCGGACTGTGGCGCAGACGGGAAATCGAAAATTCTTCCAGTAACGCGTCCAATTTCTTTTTGCGTTTTTTGCGGTCGGGTTCGACGACTTCCAATATTGCCATGATGTTCTGTTCCACCGTCAGACCGCGAAACACACTGTTTTCCTGGGGCAGATATCCGATATGCAGGCGCGCGCGCTGATAAAACGGCAAATGGGTGATATCCTGGGAATTTAAAAAGATTTGGCCGCCGCTGGCCCCCAGCTGGCCCGTGATGCAATAAAACGCGGTGGTTTTGCCCGCGCCGTTCGGCCCCAACAGGCCGACCGATTCGCCCTGGTGGGCTTCCATCGATATGTCTTTGATGACCATACGCTTGCCGTATGATTTGGACAAATGCTGAACACGCAGAACGGATTGTTTCATAATTTTATCACCAATTCTTCTGTTAAAATTTTGTCGCCATTGCTGGAATTGACACGCACATCCCCGCGCAGGGTGATGTTGCGTGCGCTGCGATTATATTGGCCGGTGCGGGCGGAAATGTCGTCTGTGATTTTTTTGCCGGCCGATTTGCGGCTGATGTTGCCGGATACCTGGTCCATAAAGATGATGTCGGGCGTGTCGTATCCCTGGCGCGCGGTTTTGGCGCGCAGTTTGAACGGTTCGCCGTTTTTGTCCGTCCCGGCAAAGACCGCCCCGGACATTTTAAATTGGTTTGCAACAATATCCTGCATGTTAATGGCGGTGATGGGGGTCCATAATAATTGCTGTGTAAACAGGGCGCCCGCCACCAATGCCGCGACCATAACCAATCCCCAACCGGTAAAGAAAAACTGCCACAGGCGCTTCCACCGGCGGTGCTTGGCAAAAATGATAAAATTGCGTTTGTCTTGCTGCACGGGATTCAGTTTAGAATACTATTCGTTAAAAAGCAATTTTTATATTTCTTTGATTATTTTTTATGATATAATCAGTGTCAAGAGAGATGAAGAAAACAATTCTGTTTTTTGCCGGGTTGATGTGCTGTGCGCCGATGATGTCTGCGCATGCGGCCGTCGCAGTGAAAAAGGCGGCGCCCGTCGCCACCCAGGAATCGGCCGGAACCGCCGGCGCGGCCAGCTTAATCCCCACCGTTTTGGGATTGGTCAGCGGGGTCCAGGCGTTAAACGCCCAGCAACAGGCATTGACCGCGGAATGTATCCCGACAACGGCCGAATTGAATTTTGTCAACACCACGATGCAGGAATGGGCCAAAACCGGCGCCGCAACCGCCGATGATGTGCAGCGAACGCTGCGCCGCAAAAGATGCCAATCCGCCAGTGGCGGGTACCAGTCGGCGGTTCGCATCGCGGCCGCAACCGACGGGGCGGAAATCTGCTATGACTGGTTCGGGGACAATGCGGAAATGGTTTGGTACCAATTCCCCAAGGCGTCCAAGGCCACATATTGCCCCGATGGCAGTATCAGCACAACGTGCAAGGATGCCAAAACCGTGTCGGACATTTACGAAATCTTTAACTTGATTGATTTTGGCGCCGACGATTACACCGCGTCAGAGGCAACCATGGCCGCCAAGCTGTTGAATAAAATTGAATCTTGTTCCAATGCAAAGCTGAGTGCGAAAAAGAAAGCCATGTGGGGTGAATTCTTGATTGACACCGTCGGCAATCTGGGCCAGGGCACCAACACCGGCGCCATCATGCAACAGGTGCAAAGCATGTCTGGCATGGGTGGATTGGGCGCGATATCGTCACTGGGCGGGATTGTTGGTCAAACATTTGATAAATAATGGTCCCGCGATGGCGGGACTTTTTTTGTTCGTTTCGCGGGCGTGGGAATTTGAACCGATATGATTTCCGGGCGGGGCGGGGTTCACTTTTCACTTTACTCTATGCCCGTAAATTCGTATAATACAGGTCAAAGAGATCAAAGGGATTTTTATGAAAAATAAATCTTGTACATCCGGTTTATTGGTCGCGCGGGTAATGGCGCTGACATCGTGCGTGGCGTTGGCCGCGTGCGCGGGTTCGAAATCGGATAATTCATATTATGATGTGGCGACGCCGACGGTGGATTATGTTGAATCCCTGGATGTGTACACCGCCCCGCATAAGGATTCCTTTTTAAACCAATTGGCGATGAATTATCGTTCCTATGCGATTTATAATGCCCGCACCAGTGGGTATCCGGAACTGGGCGAATTGTTCGCGCAAAAGGCTGTGGCCGCATTTTCCGGTGAATTGCCGTTCCCGGAAACGCTGAACAGCTGGCAGATTGCCGACGAACAAACGGCATTTGAAATCAGCACTGCGTACAACGAATTGCTGGACGAATTGAAAAACGATGCCAGCGATATTAACCCCGAATTGGCGGCCGAAGCCCAGGCGAAATTTGATTGCTGGGTATCGGCGACGGCGTCCGGCCAGATGGCCACCGCCCAACAGTGCCAGGCCCGGTTTAAGCGGGCATTAACGGCGCTGCGCGACTGCAAGGGAGGCAAGGTAGTCAACAAACGCACCCGCAAAACCACCGTCACCGAACAGGTGACCAACGGTGAAATGGCCGTTGCCGTCGAAGAAAAGCGGGCCAGTGCGGGCACTTATTATCCCGATACGCGCAATATGGGGGCCATGAATGGCGCCGGGCGCAATCGTGATGGTGTTATCATTGTTAATAATGTCAACATTCCCGAACACTTAATCAATCCGGTTCCGGTCCAGCCGATGGTTTTCAACCAGAATATTTACGGCGGCGACAAAACGGTCACCAACAGCAATAACAACAACGGCAACGACAGCAGCAGTCGTGAAATCGCCGATGTGTCCGGTGAACCGGCGGGTGCGACCCCGATTGTGAATCAATCGGCGACCACTGCGGTTGCGCCGGCCGCCACGGTCCAGCCGGAAATTCCGATGATTGGCGAAGAATTGGTCACCCGCGAAGAATTTATCAACATGATGATGGCGATGCGTTCAGAATTGGCGGCGATTAACGCGCGCCTGGATAAATTACAGGCCGCCGCCGGTGAAAAAACCATGATCAAGGTTCAACAGATTCCGTTGGAACCGAAACAGCATGTGATGGAAGAAATCTTTGAAATTCGTTTTGATTTCAACCAGGCGACCATCAAACCCGAATACGAAGAACTGATTTATAAACTGGCCACCGCGACCCAGAATAACAAAAATATCAAGGTTTCTGTTGTCGGTCACACCGACACCATGGGGTCCAAGAATTATAACTATGCCCTGGGCGGCCGCCGCGCCGAAGCGGTTCAGAACATGTTGGTTAAATATGGCATCCCGGCCAGCCAGATTGTGGCCGTGTCCGCCGGCGAAGAAGGGTTAAAGGTCCCGACCCCCGACGGCGTTGCAAATGCGGAAAACCGCCGCGTTCGCGTGGTCAAGGAAGTTCATTATACCGAACAACCCACCGCCCAACCGATGGCCATCGCGGTCGAAGAATACGCGGTCCCGGATTGCGGCCCGTACGGATGCGGTCAATAATCGCGGTGTGGGCTGGAATTTTTCAGCACGGGGCGTGAAATAGACTTGACAAAAATAATTTGTTGGTATATAGTCTGCCTTGTGTCAGAGAGATGTTTTTAAAGAGGCATTGGAAATGACGAAAGTTAATACATTCAAAGCAGCCGGCGCAACATTGGATTCCCACCCGGGCGTCAGCGGATATAAGAAAGCCACCGCCCAGGTGGTCAACCTGGTCAAGGCGTTCCAGGACCGTGGCGTGACATTTGGGCCCATGGATGGTTTGGCCCCCGATCAGTATGAAAAATAGGGCTGCATCAGCAATTTAAATCCCCCAAATGGGGGATTTTTTGTTTTCTTTGTCATTGCGAGCCCCCGGCGAAGCAATCCAGTGAATAATGAACATCGCCACTTTCCTGGATTGCCACGCGGCGCCATACCGCCTTGCTTGCAATGACAGGGGGGGGAAGTGGACCAGACCGGACCTGTACCTTGTATTTTTGGGATATGTTCCCTATAACTATCATAAATTCGCGAATCGGGTTTTTGTGTGGTATAGTTTCATATGACAAATTATAAAAAGGATTATTTATTATGGCTTTAATCCCAATGGTTATCGAAGAATCACCCCGCGGGGAACGGTCCTTTGACATTTATTCCAGATTATTGCGCGACCGCATCATCATGATCAGCGGTCCCATCGAACCCAATATGGCCAACACCATCGTGGCCCAGCTGCTGTTCTTGGAATCGGAAAATCCCAATGCGGATATTTCCCTGTATATCAACAGCCCGGGCGGCGACGTGTCCGCCGGTTGGGCAATTATGGACACGATGCAGTATATCAAGGCGCCCGTTTCCACCATCGGGATGGGATTGGTCGCGTCGATGGGGTCGGTCCTGTTGGCGGCCGGGGAACGGGGCAAGCGGTTTGTTCTGCCCAATACCCAGATTATGATTCACCAGCCCTTGGCCGGGGCCGAAGGCCAGATTACCGATATGGAAATCCGCATGAATCAATATCAGAAAAATAAAAAGACTTTGATTAAGCAAATGGCGGAATTCACCGGTCGCAAAGAAAAAGAACTGTTCGAAGCGATGGAACGCGACAACTGGATGTGCCCGGACGAAGCCAAGGAATTCGGCTTAATCGACGGCGTTCTGGTCAGAAAATAATTGACAGTGATTCATTTCCAATAGGGAACCAGGGGACAAGAATATGAGTGACGATAAAACCAATTCCACCACGTCGGAAAATGCAAATGCGGGTCAGTTTTGCAGCTTCTGTGGCAAGGCCGTTTACGAAGTGAAAAAGCTGGTCAGTGGCCGCAACGTCTGTATTTGTGACGAATGTATCAATTTGTGCAACGACATCATGGCCGACGACCGCGCCACGGAAATCACCCAGGATGCCGCGAAATTGCCCACCCCGTCCAAGATTTTTAATTTCTTGGACGAATATGTCATCGGCCAAGATGATGCGAAACGCACACTGGCGGTGGCGGTGTATAACCATTACAAACGTATGCAGGCGGCCGCCGCGTCCAACGTGGAAATCCAGAAATCTAATGTTTTGATGATTGGGTCAACCGGGACCGGAAAAACATTGTTCGCGCAAACATTGGCGCGCGTTTTGGACGTGCCGTTTGCGATTGCCGATGCCACCACTTTGACCGAAGCGGGCTATGTCGGTGACGACGTCGAAAGCGTTCTGACCCGTTTGTTGCAAAACGCGAATTTTGATGTCGAACGCGCGCAGCGGGGGATTATTTATATCGACGAAATCGACAAGATTTCGCGCAAGTCCGAAAATCCGTCGTTGACCCGCGATGTATCCGGCGAAGGCGTGCAACAGGCATTGCTGAAATTAATCGAAGGCACCGTCGCCAACGTTCCGGCCGGCGGCGGCGGGCGCAAACATCCGGGCGAAGCCACAGTACAGCTGGACACCAGCAAGATTTTGTTTATCTGTGGCGGGGCGTTCGATGGTCTGAACAAAATTATCGGCGCGCGCACAAATGCACGTCCCGGTATCGGTTTTGGCGCGACGGTCGAATCCCAGAAAGAACGCGCGGAAAAAAATTACATGTCCGATGTCCAACCCGAAGATTTGGTTAAATTCGGCATTATCCCCGAATTAATCGGTCGTTTGCCGATTATCACGACACTGCGGGAATTGGACGAAGACGCGCTGATTAAAATCTTGACCCAGCCGAAAAACGCGGTTGTAAAACAATTGGCGGCGATGCTGGAAATGGACGGCGTGAAATTGACGATTACCGACGATGGTCTGCGGGCGGTTGCGGCATTGGCGGTCGCACGTAAAACGGGTGCCCGCGGTCTGCGCAGTATTTTGGAACGCGTTCTGTTACAGCCGATGTTTGACGCGCCCGACAAAGAAGATTTGACCGAAATCGTCATCGACCAAGATGTGGTCAACGGGACCAAGCCCCCGATGGAAATCTTTGCCGACGCGAAAAAGGCCGCATAACACATCAATCCCCGCACCCGCGGGGATTTTTTGTTTAAGACTGGGCACTTTATCCCCCTTGTCATTGCGAACGCAGTGAAGCAATCCAGTAAATAATGAACATTGTCGCTTTCCTGGATTGCCGCGCCGATGGCGCGCAATGACAATGGTGGTTATGCTGCATCCGGTGTTTTGCTGTACTGATTACGCAATGTGTTCGTCATTTGTAAAACCAGGTCAACCTGGGCTGGGGACATCCCGTACAGATTTCGAATAATGCGTGCCATTTTCGGATTGTGGACATAATCAGCGTCGGCTTCCTGTAAAAATGTGCCGATTGGTATTTTCAGATACCGACATAAATCATTCAACCGTGATGCCGACATGCGGTTCGACGCGTTTTCGTATTTCTGGATTTGTTGGAACGAACACCCCAGTGCGCGCGCCAAATCGCGTTGCAATAAACCGTGGTGCACACGGTGCATTGTAATTAATCGCCCCAAACGTTTGTCAAAATCTGTAATGTGAATTGTTTTTCCGGCCATCTTCATCCCCATTGTGTTGTTAAAACAAAAAACCACCAGAAAATTCGGGTGGTTGGAGCTTAATCACAATCTCAAGAATTGCATGGTTTATTCAATATATTCACCATACTCCAACCGACAGTTGGAGATTTTTTATGTCATCACTGACACTTGAGAATGGGTGATTATGCCCAGGGTCGGAACACCCGACACCAATAATATAATAACACTATAAAAATAAAAAACAACCAAAATTGGTTGTAATAAGCGGTTGGGGTTAATCACAATCTCAAGTATTGCGTGGCTTATTCAGTGTATTCGCCACACCCCAACCATTAGTTGAGATGTTTTTGTCATCGCTGACACTTGAGAAGGGGTGATTAAGCCCCACCAACGGTATATCCGCAGGCCTTATTATTATATATCAAAAAAAATGGAAATACAATAAAAACCGTCAAAATGACGGTTGGGGGTAGAAAACAATCCAAAAGTATTGCCTGTCTTATTCAATATATTCGACAGCCCCCAACCAGGATGGTTGAAGTTACGCCTGCGCCTGTCCAGGCGCACTTTTGGATGGGGTTATGAAGCCCCGCGTTTCGCAATGGGATACGAATTATGCGTTCATTATATCCCACCATTTGAAAAAATCAAACGGTAAAATAAAACCCGCCGTCAAAGACAAAGCGGGACTGGAGCTAGTAATTGCACAGTAGCATGCAAGTGATTTATTGGATATTCATCACCATCCAGTCCCATATTGGAACTGGTATGTTTGTCGCACATACAGGCGGCTACTGTGCGGGATTACTAGTCCCGCATAATGGCTTTCCCATTACGATTGACATTATATCCTAATTCGCTTTTGTTTGCAAGTGTTTCAATTCGCGCGGCATAACCCACTGGATTGCTTCACTGCGTTCGCAATGACAATTGGGATAAAGAGCCTGGAAATTCAACACCGTTGTCATTGCGAGCAAGGCGGAACGCCGCCGCGCGGCAATCCAGTAAATATGCACAGACCATCATTTGACTGGATTGCTTCACTGCGTTCGCAATGACAAAGGGGATAAAGAGCCTGGAAATTTCAACACCCTTGTCATTGCGAGCAAGCGCAGTGCGCGCGGCAATCCAGGAATAATAAGGAACAAGGCATTATTTACTGGATTGCTTCGTTTCACTCGTAATGACAAGAGAGATGAAGGGCCCGATTACACTCGCAATGACAATGGGGGACAAAAAATCCCCCAATCGGGGGATTTTTTTTAGTGGGCACAACGCGCGCACGGTGCCGGTTGGTATTCAACGCGGCGGCGGGAATATGTTCCCGCGGGTTCATACACGGTCACCGGTTGATACATCTGATAATGGTCGATGATTTCGGTGTGTGTTTTAACGTGAACCGGTTCGCCCGATTTTTGCGGGCACGGACGACGCATGTCACCGCCACGACGCGGCGTTGCGGCGCGCGCCAATTCACGTGATGTGCGGTACGCCGGCGCGGGCTGGGCCGCGGGGCGGGGCGCCATATACGCATCGTCGGTGTATGTGACGGTTTCGATATTAACCGCTTCGTACACGGTCCATTCGGTCGTTTCCGTGTAATACAGGCCGTCCGACGCGTGCGCGTTTGCGCAAATAATCCCGGACACCAGGCCCAACAACAATAATTTTTTCATGGTTTGTCCTTTTGTTGTTTGTGGGGATGTTAGTACAATATTTTCGCAATGTCAACTTTTGCTGGATAAAATCCCATGCGCGCGTCAATATTTGGAAAACAATTGACTTTGGCGGATTTCTGATATAAAATAGCCCGGCGCGAATGGGAATTTCATCGCGCGGCCAATTGGCGAAAATGATAAACTAAGCCTGATGGAGCTTTATTATGATTGAAAAAAACTGGATGACCCTGATTAAGCCGAAAAAGCTGACAATCAAGGTTGATGAACACAATCCCAACATCGCAACATTAATTGCAGACCCCCTGGAAAAGGGCTTTGGATTGACACTGGGCACGGCGCTGCGTCGCGTGTTGCTGTCGTCTTTGCAGGGTTGCGCCCCGATTTACATCAAAATTGACGGGGTTCAGCACGAATTTTCCAGCATTTCTGGTGTCCGCGAAGATGTGACCGATATTATCTTGAATTTAAAGGGCGTTTTCTTCAAAGCCCTGACCGAAGGTCAGCACAAGGCATTTTTGAAGGTCAAAGGCCCCGCCGTCGTCACAGCCGGTATGATTGAAACCAGCGGTGGCGTCGAAGTTATGAACAAAGACGTCGAAATCTGCACACTGGACAAGGGGGCAAATCTGGACATGGAAATCACATTGGCGACCGGCCGCGGCTATGTCCCCGCATCCGCGCATGCCGATGGATTGCCGTTGGGCGTTATCCCGGTGGATTCTATTTTTTCGCCGATTTTGAACGTCGCCAGCGAAGTTTCCGCCACCCGCGTGGGTCAATCGACCGATTACGATAAACTGGAACTGACCGTTAAAACAAACGGGTCCGTTTCCCCCGAAGATGCCATCGCGTTCGCCGCGCGCATCTTGACCGATCAATTGGTTGTCTTTATCAATTTCGAAGATCCGGCACAAATCAACGCCCCGGCCGAAGAAGAAAAGGCCAAGGATGCGTTGCCGTTCGATCCCAAATTGTTAAAGCATGTTGATGAACTGGAATTGTCGGTTCGTGCAAACAACTGCTTGAAAAACGACAAAATCAACTGGTTGGGTGAACTGGTACAAAAGACCGAAGCTGACATGTTAAAAACGCCGAACTTTGGGCGTAAATCCTTGAACGAAATCAAGGTTCAATTGGAAGCCATGGGTCTGGGGCTGGGGATGGAAGTCCCGGGTTGGCCGCCGGAAAATATTGCGGAATTGGCCAAGAAATACGAAGACCCCTATAAATAAAATTATTATAGCACGTCATCTGGCGCGTTTGCCGGTGGACTCATGTATGTCAAATACACTTCGCCACCGTCAAATGTCGCCATTTGGCGCACTCTAATAATTTTCTTGCTATGCGCAAGAAGTTGTGTAAAATAACACGAATTTAATCCCGTGATTCTGGGGTGACCCAGGTTGCGGCGTCTCTGAAATCCCGGGGAAACCTGGGCAGTAACCAAAAGGAGTAATCATGAGACATATGAGAGCAGGTCGTACTTTCAATCGCGACACCAATGCCCGCAAGGCCCTGTTTATCGGTCTGGCGAAAAACCTGATTGAAAAAGAACAGATTAAAACCACTTTGCCCAAGGCAAAAGATTTGCGCAGTGTCGTTGAAAAACTGATTACCCGCGCCAAGGTTGATACCGTTGCCAACCGTCGTTTGACAGCCGCTGAATTGGGTAACAATTCGGACGCGACTGTGAAAAAATTGTTTACGGTTTTGGGACCGCGCTATGCCAAACGTCCGGGCGGTTACACCCGCGTGTTAAAGGCTGGGTTCCGTTATGGTGATGCGGCGCCGATGGCGATTATTGAATTGGTTGACCGCGACGAAAACGCGAAAAAGGTTGTAAAACCGGCCGCCACAGAAGAAAAGGCCACCGAAGAAAAGCCGGCTGAAAAAGCACCGGCGACAAAGGCCCCGGCGACCAAAGTTGCCAAAGAAGCCCCCAAGGCTGCCAAGGCGACAACTGCCAAAAAAGAAGTTGCAGTAAAACGTCGTGCAACCGGCAAATAATAAAATTCCCGCCATCCGGCGGGATTTTTTTATTCTTTACTTCATTTGTCCCAAATTATATAATTGATGCAACAGGCAACAGGGATGTTGGCCTTGGGACTTGAAAATCCCATAACTAAACGGTGCAATCGCACCGCATCCGACAAAGCGTCGGCGCATTTTGGCGCCGTATGTTTTATATCACCCGATTGTAACGGTCGGGGATCTGCGGTGATATCACAGGGGAAACCCGAAAACCGTGGGGTCATTTTTAGTTATGATTTTTCAAATCCCCGGCCGCCATTTCCATGGCGGTATTTTTGTTTTTATAACAAAGAACAAGGGAAATGAAATCATGAAAAAAACTTATCTTTTAATTATTGCTGGTGTCATCGGGATGCCGTTATCGCGCGCTGTGGCGGTTACAACCGGTTGCATGACATACGAAGAATGCGTCGCGACCATTACGAATTCCAGAACGCAACAATGTTGCTGGACCGGGCGGACACAGACAATTTACACATGTCCGGATAACTTTGTCGCCGACAGCAATGGCACGTGCAGTCGCCGGCCCGCCACAATTGCCGACGGCATCGGAACATTGACGGTCACATATGGCACGTGTACGGGAACAAATGCCGGCATTCGTGAATGTCATGACCGGGTCGCGGCCAATTCTGTGGCGTGCAAGTAATGGGGGGCGGAATATGAAGAAGATTGTTATATGGCTGCTGTTGGGGGCGCCGTGCGCATTGTATGGCGCATGCCGCGAAGAATCACGCACATACACATCATGCAATGCGGGATATTATTTAACGTCGGGGACATGTCGCGCGTGTGGGACGGGAATGTATAAACCGTTGGCCGGCACCGATGGATGCACCGCATGTCCGTCGTCTGGCACAACCGTATCGACCGGCGCCACCGCTGTAACACAATGCTATGTAACGGGTGGGGGGGATGCGTCCGGGAAATACACGTACACATCCAACTGTTTTTACAGCAATTAATCCCGCCATCCGGCGGGATTATTTAATTGGTATAATAACAGGGGCGGGTGTATTCCCATTTACCACTGGTGTCGGTGCCGCCGTATCCCGACGAAACATAGCAGTCTGTTATATCCGTGTTACTGCTGGGGGTTGAATCACCGCCACTGGGGCATGACGTGCATGACAGCGTGCCATAATAACCCGCCCCGCAATAGCAGCCATCGCCAAACCATTCTTGGCCGGCGCGATTGCATCCGCATTGCGGCATGCTGTCACATGGGTTGGTGCCCGTTCCCGTATATTTTTGATATGTGCATGTGTCGGCACCATAACAGTCCATGGTCCACATGTCCGATGAACATATTGCGGTAACACATTGCGCGGCGTGCAGCGTGCCCGTAATCAGAAATGCCGCAGCCAAACCGACGATTGAAATCGGCAAAAAATCATAAGAAAAAAGGGCAGAAAATGGGGATTTTTAATCTTAAAATAATGTACAGGATAATCGTCCCATTATTTTCGGCATATAAAAATCATGCCGTGCGCCCCATATTATACCGCATTGCGTGGTTTTGTTCAAGCATCATTTCAATACAAAAAAATCCCCCGGGCGGGGGGATTTTTACTTTGACACGATAACCATCGCAGGTCGCAAAACGCTGTCGCCGAACATGTATCCGGCCTGCATTTCCGATATGATTGTGTTGGCCGCCGTGCGCGGGGTCATGTCCGCGGGGGCATCCATTACCTGGATTGCGTTATGGAATTGCGGATTCAGGGGTTGGCCCACAGAATCAATTTTCACAATGCCCACCTGGGCAAAGGCAGATTCCATCGCGCGCGCCATGGATTGAATCCCGGCGTCATCCGCATTGTGTGTCAGTGCGGCCGCAATCGCGTCCATCACCGGCAGAAAATGTCCCGCCACTGACATCGCACGATTACGCGCCGCGGATTCACAGTCCAGCGCACTGCGCCGGCGTGTGTTTTCCAATTCCGCCGCCAGACGTAAATACTTGTCATTCAGGTTTTGAATGTCTGCGATTAACGCATCCACCTGGGTTCCACAGTCGGCGGACGCATTTTCCGTATCCGCTGTGCCATTTTTTGCGTCGGTCGGCGTGTTGTTTGTTGCGGCGTCGGGGCCACTGACTGTTTCAATGGTTGTTTCTGTATCTGGCATAGTATTGGTATCCTGTTTCTTGGTTGGGACCGGGCGTGGCCCGGTCGCATCATACACTTAATTCACACTGGTTATTATAGGTATGAAATCGTCCGGTTTCAAGGATGCACCGCCAACCAAAACGCCATCAACATGCGGGATGGACATGATTTCGGCCGCGTTGTTTCCCTTTACACTGGCGCCGTACAGAACGGGCGTGCCCGCCATACCCATCGATGCCAGGGTGTCGGCAATCAACGTATGCGCGCCGGCGATTTCGTCCGCCGTCGGTGTCAGACCCGCGCCAATCGCCCAGCGGGGTTCGTATGCGATGATAACGCGACCGGCCGCGCCATCGGGAACGCATTCGCGAACGCCCGATTCAATAATGGCCATGGTTTTGCCGGCTTCTTTTTCAGACATGGTTTCGCCAACACAGATAATCGGTGTCAAACCGGCGGCGATTGCTGCGGCGGCCTTGGCCCGGACATCGTCGTTGGTTTCGCCGTGATACTGGCGGCGTTCGCTGTGGCCGACAATCGCGTATTTGGCACCGGTGGCCGCAACCATTTTTGCCGATACTTCGCCGGTGTATGCGCCGGATTCGTGGGCACTGACGTCTTGGGCGCCGATGGCCACGCGACCGCCCCCGGCGTTCAGCATTGTAAACGGCGGGCAAATAATGACCGTGTTTGTCGTATCAATCGCATCCAGCGCGTTTAACATGGTCGTCAACGCATCCGGGGTGCCGTTCATTTTCCAGTTTCCTGCGATTATTTTCATGAAAATTCCCCTTTTTTTCATTGATTTATTTCACTTCAATTTGCTATGGTAACGCAAAAGGGGATTAAATGCTAGAATATTTACGTAATGCGGCGGATAAACCCGTTGCGAAAGTTTTAATTGGAATTTTGGCTTTTTCGTTTGTCGGCTGGGGCGTCGCGGAATGGGTGTTCGGCGGCGGTGCGCGTGATAACACACTGATACGCGTCGGCGGCGAATCCATCACGGTGGAACAGTTCAATATGGAACGCGCCCGCCAGATGTCCAATTTGACCAAGGAACAGCAGAAACAAATCTATACCGATGCGGCAACGGCAAACGCGTTTATGAATACGGTGGCCGCAACGCTGACCAATAATCAGTTGGTGGAAAATCGCGCCAATGATTTGGGCTTTGTCGTGACCGATCGCCGAATCGCCCGCGAAATCCGCGAATTCCCGGAATTCCAGGCAAATGGCCAGTTTTCATCGCTGTTGTTTGATGCGATTTTGAATAATTCGGGGTATTCAGAACAAAGCTTTGCGGCGTTTTTGCGCGGCCAGGTGATGCGTTCGATGGTACTGGGGTCGATGTCGGTCCCGTTCGCGGTGCCGGATTTTGCGGTGCGCGCGGCGTATAATGCCCGCTATGCCCAGCGGAAAATCGAATATGTCACAATCCCGTTTGCAGAATTCAAGGTGGGTAACCCGACCGATGCCCAGTTGGCGGAATTCTATGCCCAGAATGTGCACGTTGTTCCGGAATCCAGAACGGTGTCGTATGTCTTGGTCCCCGCCAAAATGGACAAGCCCGATGAATACGATGCCGCGTACACGATTGCCCAGCGGGTCGAAGACGACATCATCGGCGGTGAAACACTGGCCGCGGCGGCGTCCCGTCATGGGGCCCGGTTTGTATCGGCGGGAACATTTACGGCCGACCGTCGTCCGGTGGATGCCATCTTGACCGATGCGATGGTTGCCAAAATCTTTGCCATGGACGAAGGGCTGGAAAGTGAATTAATCGAAACCAAATCCGGTTTTGTTATTGCCCGCGTGGACAAGATTAATCCGGCGCACAATGCCGAATTAAAAGATGTGAAAAAGAATCTGATTGCGGATTGGAAACGTGACCAGCAAAAGAAACAGGCGTACGTTCGTGCCAACGAAGTTGTTGTCGATGCCCGTGATGGCAATGCGATGACCGGTAAAAAGGTTGCAACCGTTTCCCGCACATCCGGCGCACCGACCGATGTGTTGGTTGCGGCATTTAACGGCAATGTTGGTGATATTTCTGTTGTGCCGGGCGCCGATGCGTTTTATGCGGTGCGTATTGTGGATAACATTGAACCGAAAATGGACACGGGCAAAATGGCCGCACTGCGCAAAGAAATGCAGAACATGGCCACGCGTAACGTGATGGATGATTACAACGCATTCTTGGTTCGGGAATATCCGGTCAAGATTAATCAGAAAACATTTGATAAAATGTTCGCAAAATAAAAAATCCCCCGCCCGGGGGATTTTTTCTGTTGAAATGATGCTTGAATAAAATCACGGAATGCGGTATAATACATGACATTGGGGCATGGTAATATATGCCTAATGCAAAGGAACGCTTAACATCAGCGTTTTTTTTATTACAGAAAATCCCATTTTTTGCCCCCTTGGCTGATGTGAAACTATGCCTAATCCAATCGTTGGTTTACAACTGGCGGTGGGGCCGGCGGCGTATGCGAAATGCGCGCTGCATGCCGCGCCAACAATTGCCCAGTGCACCAGCACGGGCGGCGTTATTTGTGCGGACGGTTTGTGTTACGAATGTTGTGATGCAGGTAACACACCCGGCACCGGCACCACGCCGTGCACCGGCGGCGGCACGGTTATCAACACCCAAACATTTTCCGATTCTGTCGGCAGCGGGTATGTCAACCAACGTGGATATACCACCACGTGCAAGTGTCTTGAACCAATTGTATAAATCGGGGGTGATAATGCGTAAATTAATAATTGTATGTTTGTGTTGTTTGTGGGCCGCGCCGGGAAATGCCGCACTGATTAAAACCGTTTGCACACTGGGGTATGTGTACACGTCATGTAACGCGGGGTATAATTTGGTGTCAACGCGATGTGAAATGTGCGCGGTCGGGAAATATAAATCCACATCCGGCGCCGCCGCATGCAGTGATTGCCCGACCGGCGGCACCACCACCGCGGTCGGCAGTACCGCCATCACCCAGTGTTACAAGCCCAAATACGAAACCACATTTACCGACACCACCGGCAACGGCGTGACCGGCATGGCCCAGGATTGCTTTTATTCCGCATAATAACAGGGGGGCAGGGCAATAAAAAATCCCCGCGGGGCGGGGAACTTGATTCTTAGAATCCGAAAACCATTCTTTGCTTCGATTGACGTTTCTTTTCGTTGCGAACGGCTTCTTCTTTCAAACGTTTGCGTTTCGTGGTTGGTTTTTCATAACGCTGACGTTCTTTCATTTCGCGATACAGACCTTCTTTTTGCGATTTGCGCTTTGCAACACGCAATGCCTGTTCAACATTGTTATCGCGTACCAGAACTTTGACCATCGGTTATTCACCCCCTTTACACATTCGCTTGTATTTATTTTGGTGGAGCCAATCAGACTCGAACTGACGACCCCCTGCTTGCAAAGCAGGTGCTCTACCAACTGAGCTATGACCCCAAAACTTTGCTATAAAGCTTTGGCATTTTATACAGAATTGATTCCATTGTCAATTCAAATCTTTGCACTGGACAGAATTTATTCAGGTCTTTATAATATGGGCACTATGTTGAAAAAATTAAAACAAAAAACGAAAACCCTGGTTCACGGGGATGATTCAAACGGCCGCATTCAGTGGTCACTGTATATTCGCGTCTGGAACGAAATCGGCCGGTCGTATTTAAAATGGTTGGTGGCGGGGATTGTCTTTACCATTCTGGCCGCCGCGGCCGAAGCGTACACAATCACCCTGGTGCAACAGGTCGTGGACAAGGCGTTCATTGAAAAAAGCATGACCGCCATCTATCTGTTGGGGATTCAGGTGATTATTGCGTTCGGGGCCAAGGGAACGTTCACCTATGCCAAGGCATTGATTATGTCCAAGGGCGGGTTGCAGGCCTATGTCCGGTTACAGGAAAAGATTTACCGTCACATGACCCACATGAATTTGGCGCGCTTTTATGGCGATGGAATCGGCAAAAACCTGAATTATTTCAATGTCCAGGCGGGCGCAGTGTTGTCGTTGGTGACGGACAACATTATTAAATTGGTGCAAAATGTCGCCACATTGGCGATGACGCTGGCGTTGATGTTTTATTATGCGCCCCAGATGTGCGTAGTGTTGCTGTTCTTGGCGCCGATGATTATGATTCCGATGGTCCTGATTATGCGCAAGCGGCGCAAACTGTCGCGGCAATCGTTCACCATCGCCAACAACGTGACCCAGCAATTGAACCAAACGTTGTTGGGGATTAAGACAATTCAGGCATTTGCCACCGAAGAACGCGAAGCAAAAAATTTCTCGCACGTGTTGAACACGTCGGTCGTCAATTCGTACAAAAGCACCCAGGCAAACGCATTGCGGTCGCCGCTGATGGAATTTATGATTTCCATCGGGCTGTGCGTCGCGATGATTATGGGGGGGCACTTTATTTCATCCGGTGCGATTACAACCGGGGACTTTACGGCGTTTTTGCTGGCGTTGACCGCCGCGTATAAGCCCGCGAAAAGCATTACCGGCACCGGCGATTCGTTACAGCACGGGTTGTTGGCGGCGGAAATCTTGTTCGCATTCCTGGACAGCAAGCCCGATATTGTCGATGCGCCCGATGCGCGCCCGCTGGACGCGGACAAAATGTCGGTGGCGTTTGAAAACGTATCGTTTGAATATAATCCGGGCGAACCCGTTTTGACCGATATCACGTTAAAGGTGCCCGCGGGCAAGGTATGCGCACTGGTTGGGCCGTCGGGCGGCGGAAAAACCACGATGTTCAATTTGCTGGAACGGTTTTACGAACCGCAAATGGGCAAAATCACCATCAACCGCACGGATATCAAGAAATACACGCTGAAATCATTGCGCCAGAATATTGCCGAAGTGTCCCAGACGGTATTTCTGTTCAATGGTTCCATCGAAGACAATATTAAATACGGCAATCCCGACGCCACACATGACCAGGTGGTCGCGGCGGCGCGTGCGGCCAACGCCCACGATTTCATCATGGATTTCCCGAAACAGTACCAGACGTCCGTCGGCGAAGGGGGGGCATTGCTGTCCGGGGGCCAGAAGCAGCGTATTGCCATTGCACGTGCGATTTTAAAAGATGCCCCGATTTTGTTGCTGGACGAAGCGACATCGGCATTGGACACGCAAAGCGAAAAATTGATTCAGTCGGCCCTGGGCGATTTGATGCAGGGACGCACGACGTTTGTTATTGCCCACCGTTTATCCACCATTTTGGACGCAGACATTATCTGTGTTATCAAAAACGGCCGGATTATAGAGCAGGGGACCGATGCCGAATTGGTCGCACTGGGCGGGGAATATAAAAAATTACGCGATATCCAATTCAAGACATCGAAAAATTAGTTTTTATATCAGTGGGGCCATCGAACCAATGGCGAGAGAGAGTGTGTGTATATCGCCCCACTGATGATTCAGCACAAGGAAAAAAACAGGCATGAAAACAAAGAAAACCGAAAAACAACCGTTGGAATTCAAAAATGTTAAGTCTGATGGCGGTCTGTACCGTCTGTGTGTCCAGTTGGCCAACGGTCATCTGGTTCCGGTCGATGGGATTGGTATGTCCGTGAAACCGTTTGAAATTGCGGGCACGTGGAATCGCACACCGTTTATGGTTGTGCGGAAATTCGGGACACGCCGGACGGAAAAAAACACAAAACCGCGTGGCGCATTGTTCATGGTAAACAAATTTACCGGACAAATGTCCGCCGAATTTTCCCCCAATGGGGCCGCGCGCGTTATGTTTGATGAAAAAACATTAAGCTTTTATTACGTGCCATATACCCCACAGTATCGTGAACCGAATTTCTTTTGCTGCATCTTGCCCAACCAGACACAATATCAAACCGTTGTTGTGCCGATACATGCGCATCGTGTCTATGCCAACCCGGTGCGTGGTTCAAATGTCGAAATTATTCCCGTCGCAGCAAACGACGTCCGCGTGCACGGAAAAAAACAGGTGCGCCGTGTCACAACAGATTGGACGCAGTCATCGGATAACACATTGCGTTCGATGTATTATTACTATCGCAAAAAAGACGGTGTCATCAGCGATGCGTTGAACGCCGAATTGGCCCGTCGTTTCCCGTCGTATAATGCGGGGGCCCAGGCCTTTGAACGCCAGACGACCGCCGAAAAACAACCCCGCGCAACCCAAGTGGCCAAAGATTGGGGCAAACGCAGTAACAGCGCGTTGCGTCAAGCCTTTTATTTTTACCAGAAGCGGGGCCGCGCCATCCCGGATGGTCTGAACGCGGAACTGGTCCAGCGTTTCCCGACGTACAGCGCGGACACCCAAACATTTGGCAATAATATGGTGACAAAGCGGAAACGTTCGTCAAACCCGAACAAACAATGGGACCAGTGCAAGGATATGTCTCTGCGCCGGGCATATAGTTTTTATAAGAAGCAGGGCCGCGCGTTGCCGGACGGTCTGCATGCGGAATTGACCCGTCGCTTTCCGGGATACAATCCCGAAACCCAGACATTCAACAAGACGGTTATCCGCAAAGACGACGGCCGGCGGGATTGGACCCGGGCAACCGATAAAACATTGCGTATCATGCACTATTACTATAACAAACGCGGCAATGGCATCCCCGATGAATTAAATGCGGAATTGGGCCGTCGTTTTGCGGGATATGATATGACAACCCATACATTTGGCAACAAAAGGGCGCGTGCCACCACCGCAAAGGCGCCCCAGACAAACCCGACCCAGCCGACCGTTGTTACCCGCGCCGCGCCGTCCAAACCGGTTGCGCCTGTAAAACAACCGACCGTGGAACGGGATGCCGGTAAAAAATCCGAAACGCCGGTCGTCGCCCCGGTGCGCCCGGTTGTACCGGAACGTGTTGCGGCAAAACCGGTTGACGCGGCCCCCGTTTTAAAACCGGCGGTCGTTCAAAAAACGGCCCAGCCCAAACCCGCCGCGCGTCCGACGATTGAATTGACCGTCACGTTAAAGCCGGTTAAAATGACATTACAGGGTACGTATAACGATGTCTATATCAATGGCAAGCGTGTGTTGCACAACCACGTCGATACGGAATTGAAAACGTTCCTGGGGGGAACGATTTTGGGTGTCCATGGTATCGTGACCGATGACCCGGGATTGCCGGCGCGTCCGGTGTGGATGGTGTACAACACCGATTTGGTCCCGAACAAATGGGTTGGGAAAGATAAGTTTTCCGGATACAACGTTTATGTGTCCAAGATTGGCGAAGGCGCGGATGTCCTGCGATTGATTGCCAGCAACCGGGCACAGATTCTGTTGGAACTGGAAAAATATCAGAAACTGGCCGCGGGCCGCATCTTTGCAATCAAAGAAGAAAAAACAAAATAAAAAACGGGGCGTCGGCCCCGTTTTTTTGTGCCATTGGCGTTATTCGACAATCAATTCTTTGCCATGGACATCGACGCGGATGGTTGACCCTTCGCCGACGGTGCCGGACAAAATCAAATCCGCAATTTTGTCTTCGACCGCGGTCATAATCAGACGCTTTAACGGGCGCGCGCCAAAGACCGGGTCGTATCCGTGGTCGCCCAGCCATTTGATGGCTTTGTCCGAAACGGTCAATGTCATGCGGCGTTCGGCCAAACGTTTTTCCAGATTGCGTAATTGAATTTTCACAATGCCGGCCATCACATCTTTGCCCAATGGGTTAAAGAACACAATGTCATCAATACGATTGATGAATTCGGGGCGGAAATGTTTTTTGACCGCTTCCATATCCGGCAAATTGCTGGTCATGATGATAATGGTGTTGGCAAAATTCACCACGTGACCCTGGCCGTCGGTCAGACGCCCGTCGTCCAAAATTTGCAGAAACACGTTGAAAACGTCGGGATTTGCCTTTTCAATTTCATCGAACAGCAAAACCTGGTACGGACGACGACGAACACTTTCGGTTAAAACGCCGCCCTGTTCGTAACCGACGTACCCGGGGGGACTGCCAATCAGACGGGCCACCGAATGCGGTTCCATATATTCACTCATATCTATTCTGGTCATGGCGGTGTCGTCGTTGAACAAGTATTCCGCCAGTGCTTTTGCAACCTCGGTCTTGCCGACGCCGGTTGGCCCCAGGAACATAAAGCTGCCGGCCGGGCGATGCGGGTCGGACAATCCGGCGCGACTGCGCCGGATGGCGCGCGCAATAACACCCAACGCCATATCCTGGCCGACAACGCGGTTGCGCAGTTCATCTTCGATGTTCAGCAGCTTTGCCTGTTCTTCGCCGGTTAATTTGTCGGCCGGAACGCCGGTCCATTTGCTGACCACCGTCGCAATGTGTTCCGGTAATACCGTTTTATATTCGCGGGCGTCGGCGTTCATCTGTTTGATTTTTTCTTCCAGTTCGGGAATCTTGCCGTATTGCAGGGCGGATGCCTTTTCATAATCGCCCGCGCGGGTGGCGCTGGCAACTTCGGCCTTGGCCGCGTCCAATGCTGCCATCGCATCCGACAGACCGCGCATTTTCTGCTGTTCTTCTTGCCAGGCGCGCGTCAGTGTTTTGGATTCGGCCTCGGTTTCCTTGATAATTTTTTCCAAATCTTTCAGACGCTTTTTGGATTCTTCGTCCTTTTCTTTCTTTAACGCCTGTTGTTCGATTTTCAGCTGCATCAAGTGGCGGTCGATTTCGTCCAGCTTTTCCGGTTTGGACGCAACTTCGATGCGCACGCGTGCGGCGGCTTCGTCAATCAGGTCGATTGCCTTGTCCGGTAAAAAGCGGTCGGTGATATACCGGTCGGACAATTTCACCGCCGATACCAGCGCCGCGTCCGCGATGCGGACACCATGGTGACCTTCGTATTTTTCCTTTAACCCACGCAGAATGGAAATCGTGTCGTCAACGGACGGTTCATCGACATATACCGGTTGGAATCGCCGCGCCAGGGCGGGGTCTTTTTCAATATATTGACGATATTCGTCCAGCGTTGTCGCCCCCAGACAGTGCAGTTCCCCGCGCGCCAACATGGGCTTTAACAAATTGCCGGCGTCCATGGACCCTTCGCCTTTGCCGGCGCCGACCATGGTGTGCAATTCATCAATGAACAAAATAATTTGGCCGTCGGATTCTTTGACCGCTTTTAAGATGGCTTTTAACCGTCCTTCGAATTGACCGCGGAACATCGCGCCCGCCATCAGCGCGCCCATATCCAACGACAATAATTTTTTATTCAGCAAATTTTCCGGCACGTCGCCCGCGATGATGCGGTTGGCCAGCCCTTCGACAATGGCGGTTTTACCGACACCGGGATTCCCGATTAAGACCGGATTATTTTTTGTGCGCCGGCTTAACACCTGGATTGTGCGTCGAATTTCTTCGTCGCGGCCGATAACCGGGTCCAGTTTGCCGTCGGCGGCCAACTTGGTAAAATCGGTCGTGTATTTTTCAATCGCCTGTTGTGGCGTTTCCTGCATTTCTTCTGGATTCATGATTAAATCACCCTTGGTTCTTTTGACCTTTATATAGTACCATTTTTCGCGTCTTCAAGACACAGGAATCAAACCCGTGGACGGCCGGGCGGGGGCAATAAATTAAAAAAGTTAAATTCATCTTGACTTTTGTCATTTTTTGTTATAAATTGTGGCGCAGTTATCAAAGGATTAATTATGCCACGCGTATGTAAAGTTACCGGTAAGAAGACACAGGTTGGGATGAATGTTTCCCACTCTATGCGCCATACCAAGCGCACGTTCTTGCCAAATCTGCAAAAATTGAAATTCCACAGTGATATCTTGGGGCGCGATTTCTCGTTGCGCATTTCGACGGCGGGTCTGCGCACATTGACCAAACATGGCGGCTTGGACGCGTATGTTATGGCGAAACCCGTATCACGTTTGACCGAAGAAATGGCCGCCATTAAAAAGGCCATCGAAAAGAAGCAGGGTAAAGCCCCGGCACCGGAAAAGAAACCGGTTCGCAAGCCGACCCGCAGCGCCCGCTTGGTCAAAAAGGTTGAAAGCAAGGCAAAAGCCGCTTAATCGCCGCATGGTTTTGGCCCCGTGGCGGAATTGGTAGACGCGCTTGACTCAAAATCAAGTTCTGCAAGGAGTGTCGGTTCGAGTCCGACCAGGGCCACCAGAATAAAACACCCCCGTTTGGGGGTGTTTTTTCGTGTGGTCCCGGACGAAGAACCGACGGTTCGGGTCCGACCAGTAATCGGGCCCCGCAAAAATTGTTAAATTTTTGTGGGTGATTTGTCACCAGAATAAAACACCCCCGTTTGGGGGTGTTTTTTCGTGTGGTCCCGGACGAAGAACCGACGGTTCGGGTCCGACCAGTAATCGGGCCCCGCAAAAATTGTTAAATTTTTGTGGGTGATTTGTCACCAGAATAAAACACCCCCCGTTTGGGGGTGTTTTTTCGTGTGGTCCCGGACGAAGAACCGACGGTTCGGGTCCGACCAGTAATCGGGCCCCGCAAAAATTGTTAAATTTTTGTGGGTGATTTGTCACCAGAATAAAACACCCCCCGTTTGGGGGTGTTTTTTCGTGTGTGGTTGCCATTCCTTTGTCATTGCAAGGGAGTCATGGCGTAGCGCAGCGAAGACGGATGACTGTGGCAATCCAGGGATAATAGGGAACAGTTCACTATTTACTGGATTGCTTCGCCGATGGCTCGCAATGACAAGTGTGATAAAGTTCCTGGAAATTAGACACCCTTGTCATTGCGAGCAAGCGCAGCGCGCGTGGCAATCCAGAAAGCACACCAATAAATTTAAATTCCTTGAAACTTCGCGTGGGATGCGATATACTTTCCTTGCATTGGGAAACCGGTGTAGGGTATCAAAGCCCTTTTCGAAGATGTCAGTAATGACACAAAACATTCCAACCATTGGTTGGAGGGTGGCGAATATATTGAATAAGTCACACTATTTCTTCGAATAGCTTTGAACCTCCAACCGCCCACAATAAAGTCGGGCGGTGTTTTTTATAACTTAAAAGGAGTTTAAACTATGGCAAAATTATTAATTGATGCCAATTACTATGGCAATATTATGCGATGTGCGCGCCAACACCTGCGTATCAGCGTGGCCGATGCCGCCGCATTGTTGAAGATGAGCAAGAAAGATTACAAAAAATGTGAACGCGGGCATGATTTGTTTGACGAAGGCATCATGCGCCGATTTTACCACGGCGCGTTTGCCATGCTGGTGATAAAGCGTGGTAAAAATAACTTATAACCATCCCGCCGTGCGGCGGGATTTTTCTGTTGTTATTTTTTTTCAAATGTTCTAAATTTTCAGATGTCATGAGTAAAGAAATTATAGAAAATATTGATAAGCAACAATTGGCGGATGCGCTGTCGGAACGGTATTTGTCGTACGCCGTCAGCACCATTGTATCCCGCGCATTGCCCGATGTGCGCGACGGTTTAAAACCCGTGCATCGCCGCATTTTGTATTCCATGCTGCGCCAGAAATTGTCACCGTCGGCCGCGTTCCGTAAATGTGCGACCGTGGTCGGTGACGTGTTGGGTCATTATCACCCGCACGGGGATTCATCCGTGTATGACGCGATGGTCCGTCTGGCCCAGGATTTTTCCGTCCGATATCCCTTAATCGACGGGCAGGGGAACTTTGGCAATATCGACGGTGACCCCCAGGCGGCGTACCGTTACACCGAATCCAAAATGACCGACGCGGCCATGCTGATTATGCAGGGGCTGGACGAAGACAGTGTCGATATGATGCCGAATTTTGACGGCACCACAACCGAACCCATGGTTATGCCGGGGGCGTTTCCGAATCTGTTGGCCAATGGCGGGATGGGGATTGCGGTTGGTATGGCGACAAATATTCCGACGCACAATGTGGCGGAAATTTGCGATGCACTGAACCTGGTGATTGACCGGCCGGATGCCACAACCGCGCAAATTATGAAAAAACTGGTCGGGCCCGATTTCCCGACGGGTGGCATTTTAATCGACAGTTTTGATACCATCGTCAAAAATTATGACACAGGGCGCGGCGCGTTTCGCGTGCGTGCGAAATGGGATGTGGAAAAACTGGACCGCGGCGCGGAACAGGTGGTGATTACAGAAATCCCGTACGGCATTGTCAAATCGAAATTGGTGGAACAGATTGCGTCCCTGATTGATGCGAAAAAATTGCCGTTGGTTGATGATATCGTTGACGAATCGACCACCGATGTGCGCATCGTTATCACGCCGAAAAACCGCAATGTGCCGGCCGACAAAATGATGGCGCATTTGTTCGCGATGACGGATTTGGAATCGCGGTTTAACATGAATTTCAACGTTATTGATTCCAACGGTGCGCCGCGCGTGATGGGCATCGGTGACGTTTTGCGTGAATTTATCGCGCATCAAAAGATTGTGCTGCGCCGTCGCACCGCATGGCGTTTGGGCAACATTGCGCGGCGTTTGGAAATTTTGGGCGGGTTGTTGATTGTATATCTGAACCTGGACCGTGTGATTGAAATTATCCGCAACGAAGATGATGCAAAATCGGTCTTGGTCGCGGAATTCAATCTGACCGATGTCCAGGTAGAAGCGATTTTGAACACCCGTCTGCGTTCGCTGCGCAAATTGGAAGAAATGGAAATCCGCCGCGAAGATGCCGAATTGTTGGCCGAACAAAAACAGTTACAGGAATTGTTGGCCAGCGAAGATGCCCAAAACGACCAATTGCGTGCCTGGTTTGCCGATATTAAGAAACGGTATGATAAAAAGACCGCCCTGGGGCGTCGCCGCACCACATGGGCGGAACAAACCGAAGAAATTGTCGTCAACGCGGACGAATTTATTGAAAAAGAACCCATGACGGTCATTTTGTCCGCGATGGGATGGATTCGCGCGGCCAAGGGGCACCTGGACCTGAACAGTTTGGATGTCAAATTCAAAGAAGGCGACGAATTACTGACCGCGTTTCACGCCATGTCCACCGATAAAATCAATCTGTTCGGTTCATCGGGCAAAATGTTTACGTTGTCCGCAAACGATTTGCCGTCGGCGCGCGGGTTCGGTGAATCCGTTCGTATGATGGCGGATATCGCGGCGGACGAAAATATCGTGCGTGCGTTCGTGTTGGATACGTCGGCGAAATATCTGCTGATTGGGCGCCACGGGAATGGGTTTATCGTGTCGGGCGAAAATTGTATGGCGCAAACCCGCACCGGGAAACAGGTGATGAACACCGACGCCCAGAATCCGGCGATTATGTGCATTGTGGCGGGCCCGGGCGATATGGTCGCGATGTCGGGTTCGAATGACAAATTGCTGATATTCCCGGCCGCGGAAATTCCGGAAATGACCCGGGGCAAGGGGGTAATTCTGCAAAAATATAATGCGGAACGCACATATGTTCTGGATGCTATGTTCTTTGACGCGGCGGACGGATTTGGTTGGACCACGGGTCGCGGGACAACCAAACTGGACGATTGGCGCCCGTGGGTGGGCCGCCGTGCGTCCCAGGGGCGCACCATCCCCGTGGGATTCCCGCGCAGTGGAAAATTCGGTAAATAAAAAATTCCCCGCATTTGCGGGGTGTTTTTATGAATAACAGCAATTCGGGGTAAAGGAAAAGTTGCCCGACGTATCCGCGCCGCCCGATATGCAGCATCCCGTGACCGATGTCGTGCCGGCACCGCTGTTGCCATTATCGGGGCACCGTGTGCATCCAGATGTGCCGTTTGACGATGTGCCATAATACCCGGCGGCGCACCGATATATCGTTGCTGCCTGGCACGTATTACAATTACATCCGCGGATGACTTTCTTTTCATATCCGGCGGTGTGGGCGGACCATGCGGCGTCACTGGTGCAATTGCTGCACCCGTTACATTGTTCAACGCATGCGTAATATTCAACGCTGTTGCTACACCCGGGAATCATAATTATGGCGGCCCTGCGGTCATAACCGGAATCGCATGTATTACACGTTGCCACGCCATAATTGTTATAGTAGTAGGTTTCGGATCTTTGGCATGCCGGGTCGGGCAAAACAAATTCAAAACAATCCCCGTTACACATTCTGGATGCGATACAGTTTGTACTCAGGGCATGACCATCAGATGCGGCCAATAATGCCGCACACAAACCGACGTTTGGAATCGGCATAAATTCATAAATAAAAAGGGCAGAAAATGGGGATTTTTAAAACGAATAAAATGTACAGGATAATCGTCCCATTAAATTCGGCATGTTTAAACCGATGGAACGCCATGTATTATACCGCATTGCGGGGCTTTGTTCAAGCGTGTTTTTACCCATCTGGGCGCCCGCGCGCTGTCTGCGTACCCCCGCTGTGTCATTGCAAATTGCAATGACACAATGGTGGTGGGTTATGGACATGCGTTGTTGGTGACTGTAATGGTTACCTTGCGGCAATCGTCACTTGATATGGGGCGCTTTACCGAGCATTCGGCGTTGGCGACACCACTGGTGCGGATGTTTGCCGCCGGGATTTTATACCCGTTGGTCAATGCATTACCCACGGCCGCCGCACGGTCATTCGACAATTTCTGGTTGATGGTCAATGTACCGGTACTGTCGGTGTGGCCGACGATAACGATACAGTATGGGTCGTTGCTGCCCTGGGTGGCGGTGGCGAATTGGCCCGCAAAGTACGCCAATTCATTTTGTGCCGTCGGGGTCAGTGTGGATTTGCCGGTCTGGAACAAATTCTTGGCCGACAGTGTAATTTTCTGGGGCGCAGCCACGGGGGTGTTTGCAACCGGTGTCGGTGCGGGGGCCGGTGTGGTTTTTTTTACGCACAGACCGTCTTTGACTTCATGGGTTTCGGACGGGCATACGCATGGGGATTCCGGGTTGTTGGTTTTCTGGAATCCCTCAGGACAGCTGCACTTGCCGGTGCTGGGGTCGTATTGCACATAGTCGGCATTTATGTTGCATTGGGGCGTGATGTTGGTTGTTACACATGTGTCGCCATCGGATGGTTGGGTGCCGTCCGGGCAGTCGCATTTGTTATTCAGGGCGACTTTGTCCCCCGGGCATTTGTCGCATTCCCCGGTATTGTTGTTATACACGGATTTCGCGCCGCAATTGCAGTTTGGATGGGTACCCGTTGCGCCCGCCGGACACGTTTTGGGGTCATTGTCGGGCAATTTGGCCACATTATCTTCCAGTGTTTTCAGCGGGGCGTATTTCGCCAGGATTTTGTCGGTCTGGTCTTTCTTGGATGCGCCGCTGTTCAACGCCAGGTTGCCCACAATGCCAATTCCAATACCACTGGCGGTGGTAATCAGGCCGGTTTTGGTTTTTTGTTCGGCGTCGGCCTTTTGCTGGGCCCAGGCCGCCGCGTCCGCACCGGTCGAATCCATCAATGCACGCGCAACCGACGTGTATGCGCCGCCCGTAATGCCCGTGCCAACATCGTCGTACAGGCCGGTGTTCGCCTTGTCCAAAATGGTTTCGAATTCAATCCCCGGCATCATCCCCAGGGCGTTTTTTGTCACCTGTAATTCCGCGGCCAGGGCGCGGTATTCGTTATACAGCGGCATCAAATCATTACCGCCCGGCAATTCAATGTCAACGTCGCCGCCACGGATATTGGCACCGCGGCCGTAATCACAACGAAATGTTTCCAAATATGCACGCATCGCGCGTTCGGCGTCATCATCGGCCGATTGTTCAGCCGCCCCGGACATCAAATTCATCGCCCCGATGCCGGTTGTACCAATCGCCGCCGCGCCCAGCAATTTGTTTTCGGTGGATTGTTCTTTGTCACGCATTTTTTGCGCATTGTCACGCAGTTCTTCGATTTGTTTTTTTGAATCTTCTTCGGATAATTTGGGTTTGGCATCGGCCACACAGGATTTTTTGTCGTCGCTGCGGTGGAAACCTGATACGCATTCGTCGATAAGGCAGACCTCTGTTTTTGTGGCGGCGTCAAATGCGCGATGTGCAGATTTTGCGTTTTCCGGTTTTTGTGCGCAATTGCCGGCAATGGCGACGCATTTGCCGTCAACGGGGTCGAATCCGGGTTTGCATGCGGGCTGACAAATTAATTTGCCGTCAGCCCAGATATATTTTGCGCTGTCGGCGTTTTTGGGTGTTTGGCATTCTTTGTCCACCTGGTCTTCGCAGGTGGTGTTGGCCCCGGCCCCCGTTTTTTTATAGCGCGGTTCATCGCACGTATCCGGAACGCAGCGAACGCCATCCTGGGTGCTGACGGTATGACCTGATTTTGCGTTCGCTTGTTCCAGTTCTTTTTGGTTGCACGCGCGGCTTGAATTTCCGATGACAACAACCTCGGCCAGCAATTGTGAATCTTCTTCCATGATGATGGTCAAATTTTGATTGGGGGGTACAGTCTGTTGCTCATAACCCATATAGCGGATGACAATCTGGCTGTTGTCAGGAAAGTTATCTATTGAAAACTTGCCGTCTTTATCGGTGAGCTTGCCGAAGGTGTTGTTACCAGCGGCCGTGATTGTTGCCCCCACCAGTGGTTCGCCGGACTTGTCCGTGACCGTACCAGAAATGGTAACCGCAATCGCCGGCATCGCGCCCATTGTCATTAAAAATCCAACCCAGATTTTTTTCATTTTGTTTTCCCTGTTGTTATCAGTCGTCGCCATAGGTCAGTTCACATGCCGTGTACAGATTTTCTGTGTTTATGCCGTTTTGGCTGACGTGGTCACGGTGTTTGTACCGCCCGAAAATCTGTTTACAGCGGGTGCTGCCACTGCTGGTGTCGCCGGTGCTGAATTTACACCAGACGGCGTCGTATTTGTTGTATGTGCCGCATACGTTTTTTGCAACCTTGTATTCACGTTCCATGATTGCAAAGGTTCCGCCGGCGTTTTCACATGTCGATTGGAAAGGTTTAACAACCGAATCCATCAATTTTCCACGTGATTCCGGCTGATGCACGCCGCCCGCCAGAAACGTCGATACCCCAAATGATGCCAGGCTGTGCCACCGTTTCGGGGTGTTACATTCATCCGGCATCATTCGTGTTTTGTGTTGCGTTGCGTTTGAATTATTGGATAATGGCGCATTGGCACCGCCAGATTGTGCCCCTGGGACCGTATTATTATTTTGTGTGTCAGACTGTTGTGCGGGCGTCTGTGCCTGGTTATTTGTTGTTTTAGAGTTATCTATCTTGTCCTTCGCATCCATATCGCCAGATTTATCAGATTTTTTATCGCCGTAATTTGCCGCGTGTTCTTTTTCCGCCTTTTTCAGGGCATTATCAGCCTTTTGCCGATCCATGGCGCGATTGATGGCGCCCGACGAAATGGCACCCGCCGCCGTACCCAATCCGGCGCCCAGCATCGCGGATGTCGCAGATTGCTGTTCACGGGTCAAACGGAATGCGTTTTCTTTGAACGTGGTGATATCAACGCCAAACCAATTTTGGGTACAATCAAATGTGGAACCGGCGTACGCCTTTTTCGATGCGTATGGGGTTGATGAATTGTTGGCAAAGAAATTGACGGTGTAAACGCAATCCAGACTGCGTTCGTCGAACATTGCCCCCAAACGGCTGCACTGGGCGACCATCTGGTCGCGCAGGGCATACAGACGCTGTTCGTCTTTTTTAACCTGAACTTCGGCATCTTGGCGCAGGGTGGCCAAAACCTGCATCGTGCGGTTGGCCAGACCGTTGTCGGCCGACAGACATTCGCGTGCAATTTTATCACATGCGGCAATGGCGGCGTTTTCCGCCATCCGCCCCAGGCATTTGTTAAATGTCGTTCCGCATTGGGTCAAAATGCAATCGTTATATTGATTCCCGCAATCGATAACATCGTTATAAGACGCCAGTTTCGCGTTCAGGTCACGGTCGGCCTTAATCTCGGCCGCGAACATACGATATTCTTCGCCGGTGCATTGTACGGAAATGCTGCGGCGGCATGCGTCCATTTTGTCGCCCCATATTGTATCCCCGTCGCCCGCGCATTTGGAATAATCACGACCGCATTTGTCCATCATACAGGCCCGCAGACCCGCGTCGCAATTGTTTAATCCGGATGTTACCGAATTGGCCGTGGCGTTATTTGCCGCCGTGGTGGCGTCCGCCGCGTCCAGTGCCGCGCGTTGACGGCGTATCATTTCTGCGCGCGCATCGGCGGTGGCATCGGTGTTGGTCGCACTGTTGCCCGCCAATGTGGCATCAAATTGGGATGATTTGTTTTCAATTACAACCGGCGCGGTATCTGTCGGTGTTTCTGGCGTCGGGTCATCCGGTGTTGTGGGCGTGGGGTCGGGTGTCGTTTCGGGTGCCGATGGTGTAACACTGGGCTGGGCCATTAATGTTGGCATGCGGCCCGCATTATTGGTGCGGCTGACCGTTGGACGCGACGTGGTGGCGTTCGCACTGCCACGTTGGACGACCGCGGCCCCATATCCGGCCGTTGTGCCGGTACCGGTTGCCGCCACAAACGCACAAGCCACCGCAATCCAGCGGCGTGCGTTTGTCTTTGCAAAACAGATTTGTGTTATCTTTGTCTTCATCGCGCGTTATTTCTTTAATCTGTCACAGGCCAAGTCATGAAATTTGCAAATCAGTGTGGCCATGGATTTTTCAGCCGGATAATTTGCCCCGCACTGGTTACGCATATTGCGCGCACAGACGGTCTGAATACATTCGTCGCGGCCCGCATTGTTTGTGCAGTTGTTTTGCACCGCTTTCAGTTTGCTGTCGCGGGCGCTCTGGTACGAATTGACGATGCCCGCCAGGGCGACATCGGCGTTTTTAATGGCGGCGTCGCGCGCGGCGATTAATTCGGTGCGGATGGCGGATGTGTAATCGGTGCATCCGGTGGATTCCACACTGCACGCGGCAAAGAATTTATCAAAATCGGCGTTGTCTTCGCATGCGGCAAAATTCGCGCCGCACCGTTTGACGTCAATCAGGCACGCCCGAATATCAGTCGCGCACGAAGACTGGCTTTTGGTTTTGCGGGCGGCGGCCTGTAACGTTGCCATTTGCGCATTGATGCCGGCCGCGCGGCACGATTGTTCAATCAGTGGGTCATAAATGTCGGCGACATTGTCAGGGGTGCAACCGGCAACCTTTTTCAAGCATTCCGTCGTTGCCCACGCATAGCGGGCGCCGGGGTCAGCCGGGGCGTTTTTTAATTCGCGCGCACTGATGGTGTTGGATGCGGATTGACCGACGGACACACTGCGCATGCCGTTGTCGGCGGGCATGCCGCCGGCACTGGCGGTGCCGCAATACTGGCACCGGGCGGCGGGATTGCTGCCCACATTAATGGCACAGGCCGAATCCAAACAGCGTGTCAAATTCGCACGTGAACACGTGGTTGCCGCATCGGACGCAATCGGCCCCAGCAGCAGTGTGAAAATAAAAAATACTGTGTTTTTGTTCATTTCTCTCTTGGTGAAAATTATATCATAAAAAGCCGCCGCGACGCAAAGGGAAAATGTACCGGGGGATGTTTTTTTAATGGATTATTTTTACGTGTTTGTCTTGACAAAGATTGTAATTTTGTCTATAATAATTATGTGATTAATTAAAAAAAAGGTGGAAAAATGGCGATGAAAATGCCGAAATTTGATAAGAAAACCTGGTGCCATATTGGGGCCGGGACTGTTGCGGTGATTTTGCTGTCGATCGCGGTTGTCCAATGCAGTGACAAAGAAGACGCCCGCAATCATTATGCCGCCGCCGCGGATTTGGTGCGTGATTTGACGGTTGAAAAAGACAGTTTGGGCCGCCGTGTTGATGATTTGACCCAAGAAGCCGGCGCCCGTCGCAGTGTAATCACCACCCTGGAACGGGACAATGACCGGTTGCGGGATTCTGTTTATGTCTTAGAGGATTCCATCGCGGTTCTGAATGATTCCATTGCGCATCTGAACACGGATTTGAATGATTGTCGTGGTTCCAAGCGTCGTCCGACCGCGCCGAATAAGAATACACCGAACAAAAAAACACCGGTCAAGAAAAAGCCCGTTAACCCCGCGCCGGCCCCGGTGGCGAAACGCGACACCGTCATCATCGTGCGCGACGTGTCCACAACAACGCCCGCCCAGACGTCCGCGACACCGGTTCATGATGGTAATTCGGGTGTGATTATCAACGGCAACGGCCAGAACAATGGCACCATCAATATTAATAACGGGACCATCAACAATTATAATCAATTGGTGGATACCGTTCGTCGTGCCAAGACAACCATTCATATTAAGATTAAGCGTAGTCGTGCAATCTATGAATACTAAATATTAAATGGTCGTATCCAGGCGCCCCGGGTTGGGGCGTCTTTCTTATTTAAACATTTTCTCTGGACAGGTGGTCAGATTTTATGTAACATTTATCACACAGAGAGAATTTATATGAAATACATCAGAATTTTATTGGTTGGTTTCTTTTTGGCACCGGTTGCGTCTTTTGCGGCAAATGAATTCATGGTGGCGGCACAATTATTGGCCGCGGCAAAAAATGCAGATATTCAACAGGTCCAGGCATTGGTCAACAATGGCGCGGACATCAATTATGTGGACAGCACGGGGCTGTCCGTCGTTTGTACGGCGTTGATGAACAACGATATGCGCGCGGCCCAGATTTTACAAATGTACGGCGCCGACGCGTCAAAGTGCGACCAGCAAATTAAACGCTATAACAGTCGCAAGCCCAAGACCGAGAGTGGCGGGCTGTTCAGCGGGCTGTCTTCCGCCCAGAGTGTGACATTGGCGGCGGCGGGGGCCGCCGTTGTCATAGGTGGGCTGTTGCTGTTGACGGATGTGTTGGACCCCGGCAATGACAACGACAGTGGAATTTCCGGCGGGGACCGTCCCAATGGCGGCGGCGGCACAAATCCCAATCCGGGGGCAGAAGTGGGGATGACATTGCCGTATGGGCCCGCGATGCCCAATGCCGCGTCCGAACGCGAAAATTATTCCAATAACTTGAATTATTACAGCCCCACCACAGATGGCCTGTTAAAGGATAATTTTAAACTGTTAACCGATACATATGCCCAAAATTATCTGTTGATGATGCACGGGTATTCTGCGCTGGCGCGGGGATATATGGGGATGCGCACCCTGCGTAACACCAACAGCCGTGTGCCCATTGATTTAAAGGGGAATAATCTGGGGCCCGACCCCGTGTTGGGCGGCCGGCCGGTTAATGTTGCGTTGATTACCACAAACGGGGTTAATGCGACCACGGATTCATCATTGGGCGACAGATTGGTCCCGTGGACCACGACCAACGCCAACGGCACCGCCGCCAATGGCGCCAGCAATGATATGATTTCCAGCAAATATTATAATAACAAGATTATTCGTGGGCCCGACAGCCAATCTTTATCCGATGACAGCACGGTCGAAGATGCGGCCTTTGTCAATGATTTCGACCTGTCGGGGCATGGGACCGCCATTCATAACGGCGCCGCGTCGGCCACCGATAATTTATTGGGCAAAGTGGTCGGCGGCAAAGACACCGGATACACCACCGCCGATTATATGGGATTTATGCCCAACGGCCAGATGACAATCTTTCGAACGGGCGGCGGCACGGGGATGAAAAACGTCACCAGCACCGGTCCGGCCGGTACATACACCATAGCCGGCAGCAGTTTGGCCACCGGTGACACACTGGTGTTGTTTGGTAAAACTTTGACGGTAACCCGTACCGGTAACACCGTGTCGGCCACGGATGGCACCACGACATACAACGGTTATCTGGGGGCGGATGGTTATTTGTATCTGAACACCAACGCCGATGGGACGGTTGCCGGCCAGATTAACCAGGCCTATGTCATGGCGGACGGTAATTTGACGCTGAACAAACAGCTGGGGCAAATTGATTACATGAATTATCGCGCGCTGTTAAAGGGCGGGGCCCTGTGGGCGGCGGGTGATTTGAACGATAACAACGGACGGTCGCGTGCGGATATCTTGGCAAATGCGTCGATTGTGCCGGCCATGCGCGGAATTTCCACGGAAACAATCAATACCATTTTGGCGTCGGGCACGTCCCAGACGGATTACCAGACAACGTTTATCAATCTGGTGAACAAATATTACGACCAAGATACCAATGACGGGACCAATGGGGTAACCAACGCGTTGCCCGGAACCGATGCGATGGCGTTTTTCCAGGGACTGGGGTCGTCATGGCAACCGTTGGTGCTGTTTTCGACCGGGTCATATGACACGGGTAATTCCACATGGGCCGGCCAGACCCAGACCGCGACATTTGAAAATGCGGCGCCGCTGGTGTTCAGTAATTTGGAACACTTGTTCGCGTCCGTCGTGGCGGTGGGGCTGACGGGGGTGGGGACCGCCGGCACGTCCAGCGTTACCAGTTATTCGCCGACCGGTAAAATCGCGGTCCAGCAATGGCGCGACCAAAACGGCACGCCCGACGACCCGTCCGATGACAAGTATTACAAGGCGCGCGTTTGCGGCGTTGCGGGACGCGGGACAAACGGGCTGGACCCGTGGTGCTTTGCGGCGGCGGGATTGACCGATGAATTGGCGGTGTCCAGTATGGCGGGCGCGGCCGGCGCGGTGAAATCTGCCTTTGATTACTTAAACAATAAACAATTGTTTACTTTGTTGGCGTTGACGGCCGATGGTCCGTATTTGGGGACAACCACCGATGGCCAGGCCCTGACCAAGGCGGAATTACAGGCATACTTGCAGAATTTGTACATCTTGCCGGATGATTACCAGTTCCGCGTGGATAAACAGGGTGAAAATTATCTGGACGTGTTCAAAGAAGTCTTTGGTTACGGTTTGGTGAATATCGAACGAGCGACCAAACCCGATTCCAAGATTTATTTTTATGACGGAAATTTGAACAAGATTGTCACCGCCAACGGGAACGCATACTGGCGACAGGCGTCGCGGACCGTGTTCCGTTCGTCGTCTGCATTTAATCCGCGCGCCGCCACCATCAGTGCACCGTTTTATGACAAACTGGAAAGCACCGATGGCGAATTGGCGATGCCACGCGTGTGGCGCAATGAATTTGAATTAAACCCCAATGATGCGCGCGGGCTGTATATGGGCGACGTGTTGGGCGAATTGCGTGTCCGCGCGGACGATGCGCGTGTCCAGAAAACACAAATCGGGGCGATGCGCTTTGAACTGGGCACATCGGACAAAGCCTGGGCCGATAATTTAAACGGCCTGGATACGCTGGGGTTCGAATATGACATGGGCAATTTGGATATGGCCGCGGGATTCCAACGGCACTTTACAGATGGCGCGTCCCGGTTTGACGCGACGGGCAATCCGATTTTGGCGTTGGCGTCGAACGCGATTACCGGGGGGGCGACATATAATTTCGGCCGCTGGGCATTTGGGGCGCGTGCGTACACCGGTGCCGTGACGGATGAAACATTGCTGGAAAATGACCCGACGGTCACGGCCCAAAATGAACCGGCACGTCTGGGGTTGGTCCGTGGTGGCCAGGCCAGCATCGCCATGCAAACCAAACGCTTTGATTTAACCACCGCCGTCGGTGTCAGCCATGAAACGCAAACCGTTTTGGGTGCGCAGACGGGCGGGCTGCTCAGCCTGGGGCAGGGGGACACGACATATGTTGACGTTGCGGCGCGTTTTCGTGTGACCGATAATGTGACACTGCACGCGCGGTCCACATTTGCCCGCACCACGGCGGATGCGGCCGGTGAATTCATCCTGGGGGTGGACAGCATTACGTCCGACGCGCTGTCGTTCGGGGTGGATGCTGGGGCATTTACGTTCGCGGTGGCGCGCCCGTTGGCGGTCACGGGCGGCCGGATGCAGTATTCACACGCCGATTATGACATTGTTGAAACACCCGACGGTAAATATGATTTGGTGGTGTCGAACACCGGCGTTGCCGATTTGGATTTGCGCCCGGAAAAACGCGAATTACGCTTTACCGGGACATACCGGCGGAAACTCGGCGAATTTACGGATGGGGCGTTCGGGTTTATTTACCGTATCAATCCCAACAACATCAGCGAATTTGGAAATGAATCGGTCTTTATGTTGAAATTCAGTCATCGTTTGGGTGTTTAATTAAACGCATCCCCCGGTGGGGGATGTTTTTTTTTTGATAAACTTATGGAAAAGCGCGCGCTATAATACGCGACATGAAATTGGAATCGTATGGGATTTTAATTGGTTTGCGTCCATTTGGGGAACGCGATTCGGTCGCGCATATTTTCACGGCCGATTATGGTGTTTTGACGGGGATGTTGCGCGGGGCCGCGGTCGCGAAAAAGAACCGCCCCCTGGTCGGGCAAACGGGGACGGTTGCCTGGTCCGCGCGGCTGGATTCACAATTGGGCGTTTTTCATTGGGAATCAGACCGTAATATGGCGGCATCACTGATGACCGATGCGCGCAAACTGGGGGCGATGAACGCCGCATTTGCATTGATTGATGCGTTGTTGCCCGAACGCGAATGTTACGCCCAATTGTTCGAAGACACGCAGCGCCTGTTGTCCGATTTGATGTCGCCCGGCGACGCGTTGTCGGCGTATTTGGAATGGGAAACCAAATTGTTGGGCGAATTGGGGTATGCGTTGGATTTATCGCATTGTTCGGGATGCGGGGCGCGTGAAAATCTGAATTTTTTATCCCCGCGAACGGGGCGTGCGGTCTGTGATACGTGTGCGGCGCCGTATGTTACCCGATTGTATAATTTGCCGGTGACGCTGGCCGTGACGGCGCGTTTTTTGGACATGATTTGCGAACAACAGGGCGGTCGTCTGCCGATGGCGCGCGTGATGTTGATGCGTTAAAATGGAAATCTTTTCACTTGCGCTTTAAACGACCTTTTATTATGATGATTTCGTTCAACAGAAAAGGAGAAAAAACATGACTTGGACAATACTGATCCTGGTATTGGCGATTGCAATGTTCTTGTTCGGCGGCATGCTGCTGAAACGCGACGGCAAGAAGCCAACCACAGGCGCCGTTTTGGCAAACAGAACCATCAAATTGGTTTCCATTATCTTGATTACAGGCTGCGTTTGCCGCTTGTACATGCCGTATTATCTGACATCCGTCAATCCGATGATTGTCCAGGATATGGTCAACGGTATGCAGGAACAGCAGAACGCTGAAAAGAACAAGGCTGTTCGCAGCTATGTCCGTTCCAAGGCTGACACAATGTCTGCTGATGCCCCGATTTTGGGTCGTGCGGATGCGAAAAAGACCATCTTTGTTTGGACAGACTTTTCTTGCCCGTATTGCCGCCGCGTCCATGGTGAATTGGAACGCGTATTGGCCGACCGTGACGACGTCCGCGTTGTTGTAAAGAATTTCTCTATCCATGGTCCGTTGTCTGATTCCCCGGCCAAGGCTGTTATCGCGGCCAAATTGCAGAGCCCGGAAAAAGCGGCCACATTGGTTAACATGTTGATGAACCGTGATTATTACACCCAGGATGATTTGAAAGATCAGTCCAAGATTGATGAAAAGGTTCAGAAAAACGTCATGAAAATGGCAGCCGAAGCCGGTCTGGATACAGCGCAGCTGGAAAAAGACATGAAAGGCGAAGTTGTTGCCCGTGAAATGGCGAACGTACGCGACCTGGCCCAGCGCTTTGAAATCAGCGGCACACCGTTCCTGATTGTCGGCGAACAGGCGTTCCCGGGTGCGATTCCGTACCAGCAGATTATCGATGCCCTGAATTAATATTCACCGCATTGATGAAAATCCCCGCACCTGCGGGGATTTTTTTATCCCCATTGTCACCCCATGGCTTGACCATGGGGTCCAGGTGTATGGAGTTGCACAGCACGTGCATGCAAATAAGGCGGGTTGGAATTTACGAACAATTATAAAACAAATTGCCTGACTTATTCGATATATTCGCCAGACTCCAACCCAGTACAGGTTAGAAAATTTTAACGTCACTGACGGTTTTATAAGGGATTCGTAGCCCCATGACATAAACCTAGGTCACGAAATAATTATACAAGACTATTTCTAAAAATTCTATAAAATATGACGAACAAAATTTTTTCATTCGTCATAATCTGCTGGTATGCTTCTACACACATTAAAACAACCACCAAAATGGGTGGTTGGAGCTTACGAACAACTATAAAACAATTTGCCCATGCGCATTCGCGCATGACACATTAACCTGGATTCTGGGCTCAAACCCCAGAATGACAAAGGGGACGAAGTGCCAGGTTTGGAACACTGCATCCCCCTTGTCATTGCAAGCCATCGGCGTGGCAATCCGGGAATCTTTTCTGTTGTCATTTCATGCGTCGCGTGATAAAATATGAAATGAATCCACAGGGATGTGGGTTCTGGGCTGTCGAAAGCTCATACAACATCGGTGCGATAACGCATCGTTAATAGTAGGAATAAGCGGTGCCATCGCACCGTTATATCCCCGCGTCCTGGCCGGGGTGCTGTTGGTTGCAAGGGCCAGCAGAGTCATCCATGTTGTATGATTTTCGAACACACCGGCCACCCATGTTATTTTGGGCGGCCAATTTTTTTGGCGGGCGCGCACACCGGGTGGGACGCCGCATATTGCAAGGTATGTGGAATCGATTCTGTACGATTTTCGAACGTCCCATCCACCCAATTGCGGGAATTTTATGGCCGGGGTGCCGCCGGTCGCAAGGGGCGGCGGAATCATGATTGCTATGATTTTCGAACACACCGGCCACCCGATTTAATCTTGGGGGCGGACGAATATATCGAATAAGTCCGGCAATTTATTTTATAATTGTTCTCAGATAACCCCAACACCCCAAAATTCTGGCGTCATATCGGCGCCCGGGCCCCGTGCCAATATGCGTTGGCGTGGGTGGTACGTGGTCGGTATCCAATCCGTTGCGGGCACATATAAATCTTTTCTGTTGTTATTTCGCGTAATGCGTGTTATGATAATATCATACCCGCAAAAATGTGGGTCGGGACTGTCGAAAGTCCTTACAACATCGGTGTACAACACATCGTTAACATGGTTGGCATAAATTGTGCATGGCACATTTATCCCCGCGCGTTTGGCCGGGGTGCCGTTGGTCGCAAGGCCCGCGGAGTCATTATGTTGTATGATTTTCGAACACCCTGGCCGCCCCTTTGTGGCGGCCCATTTTTTTTAATCACGCAAACATGGGGGTGACGATGGCGGGAAAAATTCAATTGATATCGGAATTTGATAAGCGATTGGGGCGGATGATTGTAATTCATCGCGCGCGGTATGGATTATCGCAGAAAGATTTGGCACGTGTACTGGGGTGTTCATTTCAACAGGTCCAAAAATACGAATGCGGGGGTAACCGCATGTCGGTGGCACGTCTGTACAATTTATGCGAATACTTTCGAATACCAATCGGTGCATTTTTACAGGAAGTTGGCGCCGAATACATCCATGACCCAAAAATGGCGCGGATTATTCGCAATATCTATAACATGGGGCCGGTGAATGTCGATCTGGTTTTGCAATTAACGGAAAATTTGTGCGCCGCCCGTGCGGGCCGAACCGTTACGGAATAGGTGATTATTGACTGGATTGCTTCGCCATACGGCTCGCAATGACAACGGGGACGAAGTGCCGGGTCTGGGGCACTGTAACACCTTTGTCATTGCGAGTGACGTCAGTCACGCGGCAATCCAGAAATAATTTTATTTGTGACATAATTCTTGCATGTTTGTTTTAGATACAATATAATATATTCGATAGCAGGTGTTCTGCTGTCGGGGCTTAAGTACCCCAGAAAGACATCCGTTGTGGATGAAAAAAAACTCCGCCCACTGGGTTGGAGAGTCGTGAATATATCGAATAATCGACGCCATATCTTTCGATGGTACTTAATCTCCAACCACCTGAGTTTTTGGTGGTTTTTTAATTGCCGTAGAAGCAGTCCAGTAGATTACAGATGGGCCATTTGGCCCATCTGTTGATTTAATGGGGCAAATATCATATAATATTCTTGGTGGTTGGGTATCCGTAAACATGTTGAATAAACGGAACCACATCTTTCGTGGCTATCATTACCCAACCGCTAAAAATTTCCAAAATAAAATTATGGATTTTTATTAAACCTTATCGTATAATTAATTTGGCGATGGGTGTTCCGTCGTCGGGGCTTAAGTAACCCCTGAAAGACATCCGTAATGGATGAAAACTCCACCCGATAGGTTGGAGGGTCGCGAATATATTGAATAAGTGACGCCATATCTTTCAATGGTACTTAACCTCCAACCGCCTGAATTTCCATTCCGGTGGTTTTTTATAATTGGAAATGCGGGGTTAAATATGGCTGGGCAATCATTGGTTTTGACAGATTATGATAAACGATTGGGACAATTAATTGTGTTACATCGTACGCGTCATGGATTATCACAAAAAGATTTGGCGCGTGCCATGGGATGTTCGTTCCAGCAAATTCAGAAATATGAAACAGCCGGCAATCGCATGTCTGTATCGCGATTGTACGATATGTGTAAATTCTTGGAAATACCCATGGGGCAGTTTTTACAAGAAGCCGATGCCCCATACATGCACGACGCGAATCTAGTGCATATCGTGCAGAATTTATACAAGATGGACCCAAAATACATCCCATCAATTATACGGATAACAGATGGTTTGGCCCGTGGGGCGGGGGCATGAAATGCGTTATTTGCCCCAAACGGGTGCGATGACGTATTCCGCCCGCAGTGGCACCGATAAATGCGCCACCGATTCCATTTCCGCGCGGATGCGCGCCGCGAATTCGTCGGCCACCGCCGCGTCGCATTCAAAGACCATTTCGTCGTGCACCTGCATAATCAGCTTTATCTTGTCCGGGGCGGCATCCACGATGCGTTGGCGGATATTTATCATGGCCAATCGCATCAGGTCGGCCTCGAACCCCTGGATCGGGGCGTTGACCGCCGCCCGCAGGGCGTATGCCCGCATGCGCGGGTTTTTCACATCGGGCAATTCAATGCGCCGGCCCCATGGTGTCACGACGTACCCATGTTCCAGGGCAAAGTCCCGAATCCGGTCAATATAATCGCGAATTTCCGGCAGTCCCGCCATATACGCATTGATGATGGATTGCGCGTCGGCGCGCGACACCCCCAGTTGCGATGACAAACCGAACGACGATATGCCGTAAATGATGGAAAAATTCACCGTTTTTGCCGCCCGGCGCAAATCGCGTGGGACGGGTTCGGTTTCGGGGATATTAAATATCTGGCGCGCGGTTTGTTCGTGAATGTCAGCGCCGCTGTTAAACGTGTCGGTAAATGTTTTAACACCCGCCACATCGGCCAGCAATCGCAATTGAATTTGGGAATAATCCGCCGATATCAGCACGCGGCCCGCGGGCGCGACAAAGCATTTTCGAATTTCTTCGCCCAGTTGGGTTTTAATCGGAATGTTTTGCAGGTTCGGGTCGCGCGACGACAGACGGCCCGTGTTGGTGCTGGTCTGTAAATAAGTGGTGTGAATCCGCCCGTCGGACGCAATCTGACGCGGCAACGCGTCCGCGTAAGTGCCGGCCAGCTTTGCAATCGAACGCCAGGCCAGAATCTTTTCCACAATCGGATGCGCGTCAACCATATCGTTCAATGTGTCGGCGTCGGTTGAACGCTTTTTATTCGCCGGCAGGTTTAATTCATCAAACAGAACAACACCCAGTTGCTTTGGACTGGCGATGTTAAATTCATGGCCGGCCAATGTCCAGATTTCCTGTTCCAGGGACGTCAGTTGCGTGTGAAAGACGCCCGACAACTGATGCAATCCGGTTTGATTCACCAACACCCCGTCGCGTTCCATTTCCAGCAATACCGGCATCAGTGGCAAATCGCACGTTTCATACAGATGACGCAATTTTCCATCCGCATCCAATTGTGGTCGCATCAGGTTATACAATGCGACGCACACGGTTGCATCTTCGGCGGCGTACGGGGTTGCGGCCGCGATATCCAGCGTGTCAAAGCGCCGGTCGGCGTCGCGCATTTTCGCCGGGAACAGTGATTCAAACGTGATGTTTTCGTGGCCCAAATATTTGCGCGCCAATTCGTCCAGGCCATGCCCGTGCAATGTCCCATGCAGCGCGTACGACAACAGCAATGTGTCGTCAAACGGGCGGATGGCGGTGGTGTCCCAGCCTTCGTTCGCCAGGATGTGAAAATCATATTTCAGATGGTGGCCAACCTTTACCACGCGGGGATCGGTTAAAACCGGCCACAATTTTTCGCGCACGGTGTCAATGTCCAGCTGCGCGGGCGCGGATGCCACGCCATCGCCGAACAAATCATCCGATGCGCCCCGATGGCGAATGGGGATATAAACCCCGTGGTGGTCGTTCGCGGCCAGCGAAATGCCCACGATTTTGTCCGCCATCTGATTTAAACCGGTTGTTTCCGTGTCCAGCCCCAAAACCCCGTCAACAGTGGCCAAGAACGCATCCAGCTGTGCGGTGGTTGTGATGGTGTCAAATGTCATGGGTGCCATCGCCGGGCGCGTATTTTCGGCGTCGGGTAAAATCATTTCCACCGGGCACGCCGACGCGGCGTATTCGGTCACGGGCGGCTGTGATTCAGGATTATAATCGGCCAGCGGGAATAATTTTTCAATTTTCGCGGCCAGTGAATTGCTTTCGACCCGGGATTTAACAAAATCCAGTGCGGCGGGCGTGTTAAACTGGAACGGTTGGATGACCAGGCCGTCCAAATCCACATCGGTTTTCAGTGTCACCAATTGGCGCGAAATGTACGCCATGTCGCGATGGTCGGCCAGCAAATGCCGAATGCGGTCGTTTTTGACATCCGCCAGGTTGGCATACAAATTGTCCAAATTGCCGAATTGATTAATCAGTTCTGCGGCCTTTTTCGGGCCGATGCCGGGCACGCCCGGAACGTTGTCAGACGAATCGCCCATCAGGCTTTGCACATCGACAACCTGGTCGGGGCGAACACCAAATTTTTCCAAAACGCCGGGCGCACGGATTTCCCGTTGCTTCATCCCGTCGTACAGGAATACGCAATCGGATACCAACTGCATCAAATCTTTGTCGCTGGTGATGATGCGCGTGCCGCCCGGATTGTCACAGTTGGCGGCGGCCAATGTGGCGATGACGTCATCGGCTTCTACCCCGGGGATGCACAGAACCGGCATCCCGCACGCGGCCATACCGGTGCGAATCATGGCACCCTGGGCAATTAAATCGGCGGGTGTTTCGGACCGGTTCGCCTTGTACTGTGGATAAATATCCTGGCGGAATGTGGTGCGCGATGCGTCAAAGATACACACGAATGCGTCGTCGGGTCGGGCGGCCGCCAAAATCGGCAGCACCATGTTAAAGAACCCAAATACCGCGCCGGTGGGCGTGCCATCGCTGCGCGTCAGGCGGCTGTGCACGCCATAATACGCGCGAAAAAGCAGTGAATTTCCATCAATCAGTGTCAGCATCGTGTGTCGTCCAAAATGGGGGCGCGGCGCGCCCCCGATAATCATGTTAATTAAAATACGTAACGCAGTTTAACGCGCAAATCGTAATGCAAGATGTCGGGCTTGATATCGGCCGCTTCGAAAATATTCGGGGCGTACAGCGCGCGCGCTTCGGCGTCAATCTTAATCGGGGCAATCGGAATATCGAACGTCAGCCCCAACATACCCTGGTACGCGGCGGATGTATCAATATCGGTGTTATTGTAATCCCCACTGAACACAGTGCCGACGCCAACCCCCAGATACGGTTTGACAACCAGGGACGGAACCTTGAAATACGCGTTCAGCATCCCCACGTGCATTTTGGAATCATTGGCGTTTAAAAAATCGTATTCCAATTCAAATCGGAATGCCGGGATATCAATCCCCGCCACCGCGCCATAACTTTGTGCGCCGTCGGATTCTGTGTGCCCGTCCGCGAACAAGGTCGCGCCGCCCATCCCAACGGTCGCACCCGCGTACAAATCAAACAAGATGTTTGCACTGGCCGGGCCCACCCCCAGGGCGGAAATGACAGCCATTGTCGCCACAGATTTTAATTTCATTTTTTTCTCCTTTGTATGATATTATAATAGAAAAAAGAGTCATATATATGCAAGAAAATAAACCTGTTTTGGTGGTGGGGTTGGGCAATCCGGGAACGACGTATGCCCGCACGCGCCACAATGTTGGATTTATGGCGCTGGATAATCTGGCGGGGGCGGACGCCACCTGGAAAAAGGAAAAAAATGCGCTGACGGCCACCATGACGCTGGACGGGCACAGGGTGATTTTGGTCAAACCCCAAACGTATATGAACAACAGTGGTCTGGCGGTTGGGGCATTAATGGCATTTTACAAAATCCCGTTGGACAATCTGATTGTGATTCATGACGATTTGGATTTGGCGGTGGGGGATGTGCGCCGCAAAATTGGCGGCGGCAGTGCAGGGCACAACGGCATCAAATCGATTGATGCGGCCGTCGGGCAAAATTACCACAGAATTCGTATTGGAATCGGCCACCCGCGTCAATTGGGATTGCCCATGTCGCCGGCGGATTGGGTGTTGGGTAAATTTGATGATGCGCAAATTGCCGCAATAGATGCGGCAATAAACAACCTGGATTTATTCGGGAATTGACGGTTTAATTGGTGGTCGGTGTATGCGGAATATTGCCCGTTCCGCCCAAGGTAAAGCATTGCCCCGTGCTGTCACAGAATTTTGTTACACCACGTTGCATAAAGCATTCCGATTGCGATTTTGCACCCGCATTTGATGTTGCACCCGCGGGACATGGTTCACAATTTAGATAACCGGTATAGTATCCCTGGCGCGGTGTAATACAATTTTCATTTTCAAGACAATACCCAGAACTGCAATTGGATGCTTTTGTTTCGCAATTGCCCCAATCAGCTTCCTTGGTGGTGATGCTGGGTGCTGAGCTGGATGTTCCTGTATATTTGCATGTTTTGGTTCCTGTGCCGTTGTTCACTGGGATGCCCGTACGTGTCCATGTGCATTGGGAAAAATCATATGCACCTTTATCTGTTATTGTGGCATTCCCACCAATACTGCCGCCCAACGATTGATTATTTTCATCCGTGGGAATGCGCAAACGTAAACTGCATGCAATGGTATTGGATTTGCATTCACCCAATTGATGGGTGGAACAATATTGCAAAAATAAGTTTGTTGTTCCTGGAATAAATGTATATCCATCTTTACAGGATTCTGGGGTTGCAAAACAGGTAGAAAGGGGGGATTTGATGCCCGCCTGGTCCTGCCCATTAGAGGGTGTACATGCAGACCACATTGGCACACAGCTGGCAGATTTGGAATTGGCCTGATAGCTGGTACAGAAATCTATCTTGTTGTCAGTTACCGTAACATTACATGTAAAATTACAAGAATTTGCAGAAACGCATTTTGGGGCGCATTCGTTATTATAATTTGCTGTTGCGGTGTCGTTAAATACCCCGTTGTCGATTTGTTGACCCTTACAGGATTTATAACATTCTGCTTGTGTAGTGGCCCCCACTGGTCCATTTGGATGGGATTTGGGACAGGTCGTGCATTTTGCTGATGCCGATGATGTGCTGTATGTGCCCGCGGAACAGATTTTACATTTGGTGGTATTCGACCACGAACAACCAGCAGGGCAAGAAGATGCAACTTGGGCTGCTGTACACGTGTCTTCTGATACTGTTGCGCCATATACATATGGTCCCATGGCAAAGAACAAATACACAGATAAAAGAATTGATATAATTTTTCTCATCTCTGACAAATAATAAAAAAAGGGCGATGTAATTGCAAATAAAAAAATCCGGCATTTTGCCGGATTTTTATTTCTGTTTTTGGTTTTGCATACGATGCTGATTTACGGTCCAACCCTTTTCAACAAACCACAGGCTATCAGCTTGGGGGATAACACCCGGTTTGAATTTTAAGTTTCCACGGCCATAAATACGGGATGGTGCCAAACGAATACGGTCGTTAAAATATTCGCGCATATATCCGATATTGACTGGCGTGCAGGTTTCATAATTGTTACGTTCATGGGCGCGAATATAAATATTATTTACCTTGGGGTCTGCGACCAGCTTGATAAATTCGTTCCATTCCAGTCGGGGGTCTAAATTATTTTCAAGGCTATTTTCCAAAAATACAAGTTCCACATCGCGTGCGGGTTCATCTTCTTTGTCACAGGATGCAAACAAAGACGCGCCGCCCAGCATCAGCATGGCCAAATATTTCGGAGACAGGTTAATGGGAAATTTTTTTGTGAAACGCATGTTATCCTCCTTTTAATGGATTGTTTTTTGTTTCAATTTTTAATGTACCACAAAAAAATGTGTTTTGTCAATATGATTTAATTCCCAATGCTACCAATCTGCCAACGTTGCGGGGTGCCGGATTCGATACACTGTCCGGTCCATGATTTTGATGCCGGGGACCATGTGCACACGTTGGCGCTGTCTGGGCCGCTGTTATAGAAATTGACCGGAACGGGACTGCTGTCGGATTGCCCATCATATTTCGGGGTGAAATAGTGAAGAGATTTCAAATCCACCCAGATAAATTTACCGCTGCAGTTGACCTTTTTGCCACCGGGGAATTTCGGATCTGTGGTGTCTTCGCCCGTGATGGTCCCGTTGCATACCAGGGCCATCTGGCCATTGGCATTATACGCCGGTTCGCCCATCTCCTTGCCCGCCAGGACAAATTTTGCAGTACGGGGCAGGCATATTGTGGTGACCGGCGCGCTTGGTACGTAGCCAAAATGTGCCTTGTCTTTGGATGCCCTTATGGTTGTTACTGCATAGTCGATACGGTCGCCGGGGCAACAATTTCCATTGCTGTCCACTTGGCCGGACGCACAGCAATTTTCAAGTTCTGGACTTTCGAATACAGTAATCTTGTTATTCACGCCTTCGCCGCAGTTTTTCTTTTCCCCCTTGGAAAATTTGGATGCGTCCGAACATGTAACGTTCCCATTGTCATCGTATTCGGGATAGAATCCATATCCACATGTCGTGTCGCGGCAACTTTGGGCCATTTGGGCCGTGCCGGTGTTGATAGCAAACCAAGACAACAGGGTTTCGCCACGTGTATCCAAGATTCTGTTATGACTGTCTTTGTCATCCTGTAACAGCAACGGGTCGGATTCACAGTTGCCCCAGATGCGTTCCGTCAAACGGCAAATCTGGCAATCGCGACCGCCATCTTGGGGGCCGGTGCATTTGCCGTCCAATTGGCAAATGTCATAGATACATGTTTGTTCCAAACCACATGCCGTTGCTTTTTCGGTGATGATTTCTGTGATGCCCGGGTACAATTCGGCATAGAAAGAATTCGCAGGAACGGCCCGTGACGGGGATGCTTCGCTGGGCTTGCCCAGGCGCACCATGATATCGGCAATGGCGTCATCACCCGCGGCGCTGATACATTCTTGGACTTCGCCCCAACAGGCGGTGCGGTTAATAATGGATTTACGGTTAATGGACGTCTGGATGTTTTCGCACAGGCCAAAGTTACCCGAAATGGACTTGCATGCCTGGACAATGCAGTTTTTGCCAACTTCGCGGCATGTGCGCAACAGTGTGTCGTATGTGGTGTCGGTTGCAATATCACTCATCCCGCCGGACCAGCTGGTGTCGCCCGTCTGGTTCAGCAATGCCGTACAGGCCGTTTGAACTTCGCTGCACATTTCTTTGACCGTTTTGTCGGCGTGAACACCGAAAATGGACAGCGCGCGCGCGTCAAAATCCGCCAGGGACTTTGCCGTGTCCGACAAACATTTTGTGGTCAATGCGGTACAGCTTTGGCGCATGTCTTCCAGTTTGCCTTCCTGGGCCAGTTTGATTTGGGCCAACGCATCTTCGACAAAGGCGTCCCAGACGCTGTCGGCGATATCCTGGCAATTTTCCATGGCCGGTTCCAAATATTTCTTTTTCGAATTCAGATACGTGACAAATTTGTCGTTCCCGGGCGCCGTGGTCCATTTTTCATCCCCGGACGGGCGCGTAATCAGACCCGCCAAATCGACCAGATTTTCGGTCAGGAATGCTTCGCCCGTGGACGGGTCGATGTACCGGCCGGTGGTATCCAAACATTTGCCCAGATTTTCGCCACATACCGTGGAATTGCTGAGCATGTCCAACATTTTCTTTTTACAGGTCAAGATATCGTCGGAATTGCGTTTCTGGTGAATATCCAGGCGCGACATATCCAGCAAGGCGCTGCTTTCGCGGACCTTTTCCCGGGCCTGTTCGGTTTGTGTTTCGTATGATTTGGCGACCGTGGTGCAATCCTGTTCGATGGTCATTAAATACCCGCTTTGCGCCAGGGCCAGCCCGTCTTCGTCACAGACTTCCATTGCCATTTCGCGGCAAACCGGCAACGCCGCGTTGTACAGGGCGGTGCCTTCTTTTACCGTGGTGGATGCCCCCAGCATTGAATCAATATTATCAAATGCCGCGTCCGTATTCAGCGACCATGACAACGCCCCCAGGTTTTGTTCCGTGCGCGAATCTGTTGTACCGGTTTGTAATTTCTTGGCGATTTCGTCCAAGATTTTCTTGGAATCAGATGTGTCTTTCTGTTGGAATGCCAATTCACCTTCGGTCGCGTTGAACAGGGCGTCCGCATCTTCTTTGTCCATGTTAACGGTTAACAAACGCTGGCTGAAATCCAACATTTTTTCTTCGACATTGTCCAAACGTTTTTTCACGCTGTCGAATTCATGGATGCGTGACGAACACGCACAGCGTTTTAACTGGGCATCCTTGTTCGCGCAGAATTCATCCATGCAGCTGTAATAAACTTCGCGGCATTTTTTGTAATCTTTGTTCATGACGGCGGCGCGGGCGTCGGCATCGGCGGGTGTGGTCGCACTGCGTGAAACGGTTGCCGTTGTGGCGCGGCGCGCGGTGGTCGGGTATGTGATTGTGGCGGCGCGCGACGGTATGGCACCCCGGGTGATGGGCGTGGCGGCGCGGCTGACGCCGTTGGCCGGTGCAGACACGGTGCCGCGCGTGGCGGTCGCGGTGCGGGATTGGACGGACGCAGCGGCGCGCGACGGTGTGGCTGCGGTGCGGGATTGAACGGTTGATGTGGTCCGCGGTGCGGTTGTTGTGATGGCCGAACGGGATTCAACGTTGACAACGTTTGCACTGGCGCGTCCCCCGGTCGCGGTGGATGTCGTGGTGCGTTCGCGTGTGGATGTCCCCTTGGGCGTGGATGCGGTGGTGGCGGTGCGCGATACGATCGGTGTGGTGGTGGCGGTTGTCGCGGTCGATTTTTGGCGTGCGGATGTGTTTGCAACGACCGTTGTGGCGGCATTGCGCCGCGTTGCCGCACGCGCAGTGTCGGCGACATCGTCGGCCTGGGCCGCCTGGAACGCAAGCGGGACAAGGCATACGGTCAAAAAGTGCAAAATCTTTCTCATCCTGGTACAGTGAATGTTAGCAAATTTAAGAAAACCGGGGCAAGCAGAAAAAACGCAAAAAATTCTGGTGCGAGCAAGGAGATTCGAACTCCCAAGGGCAAAGCCCACCACTACCTCAAAGTGGCGCGTCTACCAGTTCCGCCATACCCGCACGACATAGGAAAATAATTTTCTGGGGTGATATTACAAGAAACCGTTTTTTTCTTCAACCTTTTTATGATAGAATTAAGTGATAAAAAGGCAGGAAAGTTACATGAAAAAATTATCACACGTGTTATTTAAGTGTTCTTTGGCGGTGTTGGCGCCGACCGCGGCCGGGGCCGCCGGGACGTACTATACCGGCGCATATCAATCGCCCCAGGCGCGCTATACCCAAACCGGATACAGCCAGATGCAGCGCGGATACGCCCAGACAAACGGATATGTCCGCACCAATCCGTCACCGGCCCAGGGTGGATATTCCAGTTATGCGTCAACGCGCCCCAATGGCGCCACAACCACATCGCGTACCCAGACGGCCGCGACCCAGTCTGCGCCGCGCGCCGCGTCGGTTGGCAAAAAATCGAAACAGGGATTTTTCCTGGATGCGGGGATTTCGCGCGAAACGGCCAAGTGGCAGTTTGAAATGAACGAATCCAAAAGTATCTTGCACTATGACGATGTGTCATGGAATGTGTTCGATTTGTCCGGGGGGTATAATTTCAGTGCGGGCAACACCGCGATGCAGGTGACCGCCGGATTGAAATACGGGATGCAGGCGGGCGAAACCACCATGGTCGATGACGATATAACCAATGGCGGGTATTTTATTACCCAGTGGGTTGACCAAAACAACAATGTCATCGGGGAACAGCTGGGACATGCGTTGTCCATCGGTACCAGTGATGGCGGCGACATGTTGGGATTTAATATCGGGTTTGGTTTGACGGACTTCTTTAAATGGGGCAACGCCAGAATCACCCCGTCGATTGGGTACAGATATTTCAAATACAAACTGGAAACCAAAAAGAATTACGGTCTGTCGGTTGACACCGCCGCCTGTTTCAAGGTCGAAGGCAGTGATGAAATCCAGTGCGATCCAATTATTATTTTCTATGACGCGAACGGAAAACAATCCGTGATTTGGCGCGACAAAATCACCGACCAGTTGCCCGTCCACAACGGTGCGACGCACGTCGGAACCGCCGGCACGTATTATTATCAACAGCCCGGCACCAGCCATTCTTACGAAGTTCTGTGGTCCGGTCCGTATTTGGCGTTGGATGTCGATTACGACATTAACCAAAACAACGCGGTCAATGCGCGCATGGAATTGGGGCTGCCCGGTTATACCGCCGAAGGTGACCAACCGTACCGCTTTGACTGGCAACACCCCAAAAGTGTCGAAGACAAGGCCAGCATCGGCAGTGCGTTCCACTTTGGTATGGGCGCGAACTGGAAAACGGCGCTGACGGATCGCATCATGTTGACGGTGGGGCTGACATACGATTATTATACGGTCAGCGACGCGGACGCCAAAACGTATCTGAATGAATCGTATTATATGAATATCTATAACACGTTGTTACAGAACAAATGGAACAATGACGAATCCGCCATGTTAAACCCCGAAACGGGTGACCCGGTCGCGATTAATATCAAGAACCTGGAATCTGATTGCCCGGGTTGGGTGTGTTCGTCGAACGGTGAAATTGAATCGTTCTATAAATCCATGGGGATTCGCGTCGGTATCAACGCCCGGTTCTGATAAATGCCAATACCTGTCGCCCATGCGATGCGCATGGGCGGCGGTGTGATACATACGCGCGGGGGAAACAAAAAACATGAAACCAAGATTACGCAATTTGTTGACGGGATGTGTATGCATGATGGCGTGCGCGGCGCATGCGGCGCCAAACATGACGGGGCGCGCGTCCGTTAATATCACCAGTGACACCGCCGCCACGGCCAAAAACATGGCCATGGCAGAGGCCCGCCGTCAAATCGTGCGCGACGTCCTGGGGCAATATTCCGATAAATCGCAACTGGATTTGCTGTTGCGCGATGCGCCGGATAATGATTTGACGTATCTGATTACATCGTCCAGCATTGATAATGAACAGCAATCTGCAACGACGTATTCCGCGAATATCACGATGACGCTGGAACGGGTTGCCGCGCAAAATTGGTTAAATGACAATGGGATCCCCAATTGGTTGGGGGATTCGACGTCTGCGGACAAAGTTTTGGTCTTTGCCGATTTGGCAAACGGTTTGGGCGATTGGATGAATTTACAGGCGGCCGCCCGTGCCAACGGGATTGAATTAAACACGCGCCGCATTGCCGGCCCCCAGGTGGTCGTTGAAATCCCCAGTTCCAGCCGCGCGGCGTTCACCGCATCTGTGGCGGGGGCGGGGTGGCGATATGCGGACATGGACGGGACGTTGCGCATCTGGCGCCAATAATTGATGAATATTTGGGACGCTGACGCGCGCCGTGCGCGTTATGATGGACAAAAATCTTGACATTGCGGATTATCGCTTCTATGGTTTGCGCGATGAACAGGATTGGGGAACAGCAGTGAAAAAGTTATCATTATTTTTAATGGCGTTGGCGATGCCGTCCATGGCCATGGCGGACGAAGCAAAAACGGACGCGGATGCCGCCGCCGCCGCGAAAAAGGCACGCGAAACGGTTTTATTTCTTAATATTCGTCGCATCGGGCTGGAATTGTCAAAAACACAAGTACGTAATACCGCAGAATATACAGATTCACCCATCCAGGCGTTAAAAGCCACCAGTCAAGATTTTATCAAGGGTATTGCCGATATGGCGCTGGAATACCGCAAAAATAAGTTTAAATGGGACAACAGTTTGTTTATGGAATACGGCCAAACAACGCTGAAACCATATGACGGGCCGGAAACATCGGACGAAAACGCGGACAAGATTTTATTGGCCAGTGATTTGTCATACGCATGCTGGGAATTTGGTGGCTTTAAATTCGGGCCGATGGTTGGCGTGCAGTATGAAACGGAATTTGTTGGTGACCCGCGTCAAAACATTGTGCGTTCGAATGTCGGGATTTCACTGTTTGACCACCATGTGCTGAAAAGCCTGTATTTGGCCGGCGTTCATGAATACGATTTTACATATGCCCACGAACAGACCAGCAAATTGGGTGTCGAATTGGGATGGCGCGTCGAATACAAAATCCGCGACGGTGTTAAATTATCGACCAATGGGTATTATCGTGAATACCTGGATTATTCCCGGTATGTCAGCACGGATTTGGAACGCGATTTAAGTGCCGTTTTACGTCTGGACACGAATTTGTGGGGTAATTTTACCATGGGCCCGTATGCGCAGTACCGTTTGGCCAAATCGCGCGGCGCCGACGTATATGGCAGCAATTTTATCATCGGCATTTCATTCAACTATATCACCCGATTTGGCTTGTTGGATGTTGATGAATAAAATCTGTTATTCATATTGATTATGGTGTATAATATTAATTGGTTGGGGTGGTGAAATATTTGGACCAGGGAGAGAGCCCGAATAATTCACGGCATTTTTATAATGTTTCGTAACCCCCAGCCACTTTTTATTTCCGGATTACTTTGTTTTCGCGCATGACACATTAACCTGGATTCTGGGCCCCGCCCCAGAATGACCGGGGGCAGGGCAATAAAAAAATCCCACCATTGGTGGGATTTTTTTTGCATACCGGAATTATTATTCGGCGTCGGCTGCATCGGCAACGGTTTCAGCCGCAGCTTCGGCGGCCGGGGCTTCTTCTGCAACTTCTTCAACTTTCTTGGTGCCGAATGTCAGAACTTTGCCAGCGACCAAGGCGTTGATTTCGTCCTGGGTCTGGGCAACGTACACCTTGACCGGGACGATAACATCCGGGTGCAGGGCGATTTTTGTGTCAAAGCAACCAACGGATTTAATCGGGCTGCCCAACATAACCTGGGCGGATTCGACAGTAACGTTGGCAATTTCTTTCAGCATGCGCGCGATATCACGCGAAGACACGGAACCATACAGTTGGCCTGTGTCACCCGCCTGGCGAATCATGTGCAGTTTTGCATTCTTGACCGCGTCAACGTTGGATTCCGCAGATTTCTTGGCGGCTTCCTGACGGGCCTGCAATTCGGCCTTTTTCGCTTCGAATACGGCGATGTTTTCTTTGGACCAGCGCATAGCTTTGCCGTTGGGCAACAGGAAATTGCGGGCGAAACCTGTTTTCACTTCGACTGTGTCGCCGATGTTGCCCAGGTTTGTGATTTTTTCTGTCAAAATGACTTTCATTTTATCTGTCCTTTGTTCAAGTTAGGGATATATCCCAGATGTTTAATTGATTAACCCAAGTTGTTGCGAACGAACGGCAACAGGCCCAAGTGACGTGCACGTTTGATGGCAGTGGCCAAGGCGCGCTGGTCTTTCTGGGAAACGCCGCTGATGCGGGACGGAACGATTTTGCCACGTTCTGTGATGTAATGACCCAAAGATTTCACATCTTTGTAATCAATAACTTTGCCCTTTAACGGGTTGGATTTTTTACGATAAATTGCTGCGCGGACTGCCATTATTCAACCTCTTCGCTGTTCTTTTTCATCATGATGGACGGTGTTGTCGCCAATTTTTCGACACGCACATTCAAGAAACGGATAACGTCTTCGTCGATACGGCTGCGACGTTCCAGTTCTGTAATCTGGTCACCCGGCAATTCAATGTTCAGCATGACATAGTGCGCCTTGCGATTTTTGCGGATGATATAGGCCAAGTTTTTCAAACCCCAGAATTCTGTGGACTTTACACTGCCGCCCAGTTCTTTGATAATGTCGGTGAATTTTGCCGCTTTTTCTTTAACCTGCGGTTCGGTCAGGTCCTGGCGAAAAACCAAGACGCTTTCGTAATAAGCCATTTTATTTCCTTTGGTCTTATGCAGCCAATAACACCATTGTTATTAGCAGGAACACCGCCCATTATGAAGATTTTTAAAATAAAATCAAGTTTTTTGTTGATTTCGCCAATAATCGCGATTGTGTTTTTGCTTTACTTAGGCCGGCAATTTCAGTACAATTTGGATTGAATCAACAGGGATGTTGGCTCAGGGACGTCAGAAATCCCGTAATTGTACAATACGTTCGCGTATTGAATCCGACGATAAAAATGTCGGCGCATTGGCGCCGTTGTTTTATCACCCGACCGATATTGGGCCGGGGATCTGCTGGTTATACCACAGGGTAATCACCCAAAGGCCAGCAGGGTCATTTACAATTATGATTTTCTGAAATCCCCGACCGCCACCACTGGCGGTTTTTTGTTAAGAAATGCAACAATGGGGTACGGAAAATGAAACTTTATCACATATGGGCATGCGCGGTCATCATGATGCCGGGGGCGACGTGGGCGCTGGCGGCGATTGATGGCGGCTTGGTGGGTTCGTCATGCCTGACAAAATCCGAATGCGACGCCAAATACGGCACCAATCGCAAGTGCTGTGTCACATCGTATCAGACCATCTATACCTGTCCGACCGGATGGAGGGCCGACAGTGGTGGCACATGCCGCCGTCTGAATACATTTGGCAACGATGCCAAGGGATACACACAAACATCATACGGGACATGTGCGGCAACCGCTGGGGGAACCCAGGATTGTTACGAACCGTCATCATCATCAAATGGCGGATTCATTGCCATTTGTCTGAACGATCCAGGAGCGGGGGTATAAAAATGATATATAAAACTTGGGCCATAATTTTATATGGGATTCTGTGCGGGGGCGCGGTCATGGCCGCATGCGTGTCAAACGGCACCGTTTATACGTCGTGCAAACCCGGTTATTATCTGAATAAATCCAATTGTACCGCGTGTCCGGGGACGGGAACATCGGCGGATAAAAACATGGGTGGCGTAACGGAATGCTATCTGCCGGCGGGCAGTGCCGGGTCGGATGCGTCGGGTGCATACACATACACGGCCAATTGCACGTACAGTAACTAAGCTCATGGCCACATCGGTATGCGCGGCGGTGATTCAGGAAAATAAAGCCAATAATCACTATTGACTTGGTTGGCATAAATCGTCTAGTATATTATTAATAAAGAGAGATTTATGCCCAGTCACTTTCACCGTAATCTTAATCGAATGGCCCTGTTCACTGCGCTGGTGGCGGCGGTTATCATATTGTTTTGGCGGGATTTTATGGCGATTGCGGTTTCCAATATCTATCTGAACGGGATTATTATTGGAACGGCACTGTTTGGTATTGGGGCATGCTTTGCCGATATGTTTCGGCTGTTGCCCGAACACAAATGGCTGCGCCGGTTTGCGCGCGGTGAACGCGAAAACCCGTTGCCGCCGCGGTTATTGCGTCCGGTCGCAATGATTTTGCGTAATCACGATGCCGGGCTGTCCACCCGCACGTTACAGGGATTTTTGGACATGATTCTGTTGCGGTTCGAAGATCAGCGTGAATCCGTGCGGTACATCACAAATACATTGATATTCCTGGGGCTGTTGGGGACTTTTTGGGGATTGATTTTGACGGTCGGCGGGTTTGCCGAATTAATTGGTAACCTGAACTTCGAAGACGAAAGCGTTTTAACCGCGATGCAGGCGGGATTGTCCCAGCCGCTGTTTGGGATGACAACCGCATTTACCAGTTCGCTGTTGGGGCTTGCCGGCAGTTTGGTCGTTGGATTTTTGGGATTACAGGTGCAAATGGCCCAAAATGCGGTCTTTCGTGAATTGGAAGAAACACTGGCTGACCGCACGCGTGTGATTGATGCGGACAACGCCGCCGATTTAAATGCCGCCACAAAAAGTTTGGGGCGCGCGATGCGTCATCTGGATAAAACCGTGGCGCGTCTGACCTGAACCCGATGGTTGTTGGGGGGGGGATAAATTAAAGAAAGGAACAAAAGGAGAGGGCATATGTTAAACATTCGCTTTCGTGAAAAGACAAATTCATGGCCGGGCTTTGTGGACCTGTTTTCGAATTTGGTCATTATCTTGATTTTCTTGCTGATTGTGTTCGTGTTCTTGTGGACGACGACCAGTGTTTTTAACAAAAGCACCGGTGCCAAAACCGTCGCCGAATTGAAAAAGACCAACGAAGAACAGGCCATGACCATCGCCCAGATGACCGCCGATGAACAGGAAGCAAAACGTCTGTTGCTGATGGCGCGCACGGAATTGGAAAACCTGGAAAATGACAAGGCCGAATTGACCAACGAAATCACCGCGCTGGATGGCGAATTACAGGAAATTGATATGAGTATCGAAGGCCTGATTGCGGCATACGAATCGCGCGTTTTGGAATTGCAATCCGCCGGCCAGGAAATGCAGGCGACCGTTGCCGAACTGTCGGCGCAATTGAACCAGATGACCGTGGACAAGGAAAAGACCGCCGAACTGGAACAGGAACGCCGCATGTTACAGGAACAGATGGATGCCCAGCGTGCATCATTGACCGAACAGCTGGCCAGCCTGCAAGCCGCGCTGGACGCGGCCCAGGCCAAGGCCGACGCCCAAGAAATTCAGTACGTTGAAATGTCCAACCGTTTGAACAAGGCGTTGGCGGACAAAGTCGCGGAATTAAACAGCATGTCCCAGTATCAGTCGGATTTTTACAAATCCATTAAAACGGCACTGGGCGACCGCACAACAATCCAGCCCGATGGCGACCGCTTTATCGTGTCCAGCGATATCTTGTTCGCGCGCGGTGCATATAATTTGACAGAAGAAGGCAAAAACCAACTGCGTCTGATTGCCAACGTGATAAAGGATTTGGAAAGCAAAATCCCGTCGGACGTCAACTGGATTATCCGCGTTGACGGTCACACCGACCGCACGCCGGTTATCCCCGGCACGCGCGCATACCGCAACAACACCGAATTGTCACTGCGGCGTGCGACGGCGGTGGCCGATGAATTGGCCCGCGCGGGCGTTTCGAAACGGCGCCTGGTGCCCAGTGGGTTTGGCGAAATGCACCCGGTGGAATTGGGTTCGGACGCAAACAGCATGCAAAAGAACCGCCGCATTGAATTGCAATTAACCAACAGATAAATCCCCCCACGGGGGATTTTTTTTGTGGTGTCATTTTGGGACCCGGGCCCAGCATGACAAAGGGGATAACGACCCGGATTTAAATAAAAAAAATCCCCGCGGGGCGGGGATGGTCGGGGTTATTCACCCAGGGCCGCTAAAATTCGGTCAAAATTTTCATCAACCGGACCGGTGACATCCACGTCCGCAAAGAAAATATCCGGCGCAGTGCGCAGCCATTCAATGGCCGGCATGGTGATGTTCCAAAACGTGTCCAAACGGCGGCGCACGGCGGCGGCGTCCGCATCATCGGCGCGTCCCGCGCCGTCCATCATACGCTTATGAATGCGGTGCATCATGATTTCTTCGGGTACGTCCAGGTACAGAACGCGAATATTGAATTTATGCGCATAGCGTTCCACGAACCACTGTGCCTGGGGCAGGGTGCGCGGAAACCCGTCAATCAGGATATCTGCATCATCATTGATTTTGGATTCAATCAATTTGAACAATTCGCTGTCGGGGACCAATTCACCGCGCGCGATTAATTTTGCAATTTCGGAATCGGCCGGCAATGTGCGGAACATCGCGCCCGTTTCGATATAGTTATAATTGTGGCGGTTACGCAGCATGGCGGAAAAAGTTCCCTTGCCAACACCCTGGCCGCCCATCAAAACAATAATATCTTTTTTCATAGCGGGGTGTATTATAGTACAAAAATTTTAGATTTTAAAGTAAAAATAACAAACAAGGCATGGTGTCCCATGCCTTGTGCATCATAATTCACCGATTGGTGGATTATTTTTTGCTGTTTTCAATCGCAGCGCCCAAGATATCGCCCAGGACCGAGCCGCTGTCGGCTTGGTTGGCGTATTCTTTGACGGCCTGCTTTTCCAGCGTCACCTGCAACGCGCGGATGGACAGTTTAACGGTGTTGTCTTCGACAGAAACAACAGACGCTTCGACTGTGTCGCCCACTTTGAATTTGGACGTGTCCTGTTCATTCTTTTCACGGGACAGGTCGGTGCGGCGGATAACACCACGCGCATCGCCCGGCAGTGCGACAATCAGTTCGTCCGGCGTTACTTCGGAAACCGTGCCGGAAACAACGGCGCCTTTCTTGATGGAAACGGCGTTGCTGTCCGCGCTTTCGGTCAATTGCTTGATACCCAATGTGACGCGTTCTTTTTCCGGATTGATGTCCAGAATCTTGGCGGTGACTTCCTGGCCGCGAACGAACTTTTTCAGTTCTTCTTCGTCCAGTTTGTTCCAAGACAGGTCGGAAATATGGACCATACCATCCAATTCCGGTGTCAGCGCCACGAACAGACCGAATTCGGTTGTGTTCTTGATCGGGCCGGTCACGACATCGCCGACATTGTGTGTTTCGGCGAATTTGCGCCACGGATTTTCCTGTAACTGTTTATAGCCCAGGGAAATGCGGCGTTTATCCTGGTCGATGCCCAAGACGATAACGTTGACATCCTGGCCGCTTTGCAGAACTTTGGACGGGTGGATGTTTTTGTTTGTCCAGGACAGTTCGGACATGTGGACCAAACCTTCGATGTTGTTGCCCAGGTCAATGAATGCGCCGTAATCGGTCAGGGACGAAACCTTGCCCGAAACTGTGTCGCCAACGTTGAACGCGCGCGACGCGGTATCCCACGGGTCATCTTCCAGCTGTTTCGCGCCCAGGGAAATGCGATGCGATTCCGGGTCGAACTGGATAACTTTGACCTTAATCTTCTGGCCGACATGGACCAATTCACGCGGGTGGTTGACACGCTTCCATGACAAATCTGTCACGTGCAGCAACCCATCAATACCGCCCAGGTCAACGAACACACCGTAATCGGTGATGTTTTTCACTGTACCTTCGATGACGGCACCCAGTGTGATGTTCTTCATCGCTTCGCGTTGTGCGGCGGCGATGGTGTCAGACTGAATCGCGCGACGGGAAACGATGGCGTTTGTACGCAGCGCATCCATTTTCAAAACGCGGAATTTGTCTTTTAACCCAATCAGCGATTTCGCATCGCGGACCGGTTTGTGATCCACTTGGGACGACGGCATAAATGCAAATACGCCGTTGATGTCAACGGTGTAACCACCGCGAACAACGTCGATAATCGTACCTTCTGGGTCGATACCTTCGGCGACTGTCTTTTCCAGGTCTTTCCATGCTTTTTCAGCGCGGGCCTTGGTATAAGACAGGACGGCTGTCCCTTCGCGGGATTCGTAACGTTCAACAAAAACGTCGATGATGTCACCAACCGACGGAACCGATGCGCCGAATTCTTTCAGCGGAACGCGCCCTTCGGATTTCAGGCCCACGTCAACCATCGCGAAATCGCCGCGAATGTCTTTGACGGTACCCTTGGTGGCATAGCCCTGTAACGTTTCCTGTGCGCCATAGCTCGCGTCGAACATCTGGACAAAGTCTTCGCCAGACAGGGGGTTAAATAAATCTTTGGATAAATCTTTCATAAGAAATGATTCTGCAAAGCTTGCCATTGCATATGGTTATAGAAAAAATGCAAGGACTTGTGGGGTTAATCGGATTGCCAGTGCGCCCACCCGCAAAAGCCCACGGATTATAGGCATTTTTTTTCGAAAATGCAAGGGGTTATTTCACAACCGTGAATGTGACCGCCGCGCCGCCGCCCGCTTCGTCCAGGGCGCGCACCGTATGCCGGCCCATCGGCACAGGATGTTCAAATGTATCCCCGGGCCCGGACGTGCCAATCATGGCGTTGTCTAAAAACCAAAAAATGCGGGTGTCCGTCGTGTGTGACAGCGCGCGCATCGCAACCCGCGCCGTGTCGGCGTCGTCCGTGATGACAATGCGCGTCGCGTCGGCGGGCGATACAATCTGGGGCGGGGGGACGGATGCCGCAATCGCGTTCAAATCACAATCGGGCATGTATGGGGGCGGGGTTTTACGCTTAATCCCCGCGCGGCGAAACATGTCCAAATACGTCGCATCCCAAAATTCATACACGTCCATGTATGTTGTGGCCGCATCGCGCCGGCATGCCCGCCGGCCCGTCGCGCGGTCAATCGGAATTGCGCGATACACCGACGATGTATCAATCGGCGATATGCCCGGGATAAAATAAGACTGCACAACATGCGGGCAATGCGTACCCGCAATCCCGCCCACGCCGTCGCACATATCGATGCGCGATATGTTTAAATCATCGCGCAGGAAATTGGGATTTTCCACCGGTGTACCGCGCGAGGCCATGACGTCGGCGACGGTGGACGCCATCTTGAAATAAATGGGGGCGGCGGTTTTGGCCCCAGAAAAAGCGTTATTGGGCCGGCCATCAAAATTGCCCACCCAGACAATTAATACAAAGTCCCCAAACACGCCGGCCGTCCACGCATCGCGAAATGACGAAGATGTCCCCGTTTTCCAGTAATGGTTTATATGGCGGCGGCGCGCGCGGGCATATGGAACGCGTACGTCACGGTCCCCCTGGCGGCCCAGCATATCCAGAACCAGGAAAAAAGATTCCGGGGACAAAATTGTATCGCGCGTGACATCGGGGGCGGACAATTGTGTGCGGATGTCGCGCCGCACCCCCAGATTGGCCATTGTCGCATAAATATCGGCCAGTTCCCACATCGAAACTTCGGCCCCGCCAAGTGCGACCGAAATCCCGTAATGGTCGGGCGATTTTAACCGTGTCACCCCCGATTGGCGCAGCAATTTGTAAAAATTGCGAATACCGATTTTGCGCACTAAATCGATGGCCGGAATATTGCGGGAATGCGTCAATGCGTCCCGGGCCAAAACGGGGCCGTAAAATTCGCTGTCAGAATTTTCGGGGGCGTACACACCAAAATTCACCTGGGCATCACGCAGCAATGTCATTCCATGAATCAATCCGCGGTCCGCCGCCGCCGCGTATATCAGGGGTTTTAATGTGGAACCGGGACTGCGCCGGGCGCGCACGCCATCGTTTTCGCCGTAAATCGATTTGTCGAAATAATCCGCCGACCCGATATAGCTGAGCACCTGCATCGTTTTGTAATTAATTAAAATCGCGGCCGCGTTTTCAACGCCGACCGGGCGGCGCGTGGCGATTTCTGATTTCAGTGTGGCGACCAATTGCCGTTGCAGACGGGCGTCCAATGTCGTCTGGATTTCAGATGGGCGACGACCCATGTCGGTCCAATAATTGTTAAACCGGGCCATTTCACGGTCAACAAAATGTGGCGCGTCCCAGGGTAAATCCCCCACGCCCCGCACGTTCAGCGGCATGTCCGTCATTGTGTCCAGCGCCGCATCCGCCCCATATCGCGCCGTCCAACGCCGAACTAAATCGCGGCGCATATCCATAATGTTGCGCAGGCCGGTCTGGGTATTCAGGCCGCGCTTTGACGGGTTTTGCGGAATGGTCGCCAGGGTGATTGATTCAATCGTGCTTAAATCCGCGGCCGACCGGCCAAAGTATATCAGGGATGCGGCGCCGATACCTTCGACATTGCCGCCGTACGGGGCCAGGTTCAGATACGCTTCCAGAATTTCTGATTTGCTGTGAAATAAATCCAGCCACAGCGCGATTGCCGTTTGGCGAATCTTGCCCATGGGCCGTTTCGTGTTCAGGTCATATCGCAGACGTGCCACCTGCATCGTGATGGTCGATGCGCCGATGGGGCGGGTTCGATGCGTAAAATAATTCACCGTGGCCGATGCCAGTGACACGGGATTGACGCCCGGGTGATACCAGAACCAGCGGTCTTCGTATAAAATGGTGGCGCGGCGCAGGGCAGGGCTGATTTTTTCCAATGGCGTGAACAGCCGGTATTTATCATCCGCCGACAGCGTCAGGCGTAACAATTGCCCATTGCGGTCATAAAATGCGCGGGAAAAATGCGTCTGGTCCAGGATGGGCGGCGTGAAAAATACGCGGATAATCAGATACAGCACTATGACGCCGCCCACCACAGAACACAACAAACGATGACGCCGCATAAACGACGTCATCGTGTGACAGATTGAACGGGCCCGGTTATTTGGTCGCGACATTGTTTACCTGGAACGTGGCGGATTTGCCGGTGGCCCAAATCTGGGGATTGTACATGGATGACGCGGTAATTGCCGGAACCGCGAATGTGCCGGCCGCGCCCGCCGTCGCGGTATAGGTAAATGTTGCCCCCCGCCGCGTCAAATCTGTAAAGATTAAAATGCGGTCTTCGCGTGGTTCGGCGTAATCCATATCGCCCGACAACGTATCGCCCAGCGCCGTCAGCCCACCCGGCAACAAATCCGTGATGACAACATTGGAAATATTGCGGGCGCCGCCCACCGCGCGGGCAAATATTTTTACCGTGACGTCTTGGCCGATTTGGGCGGCGTCAATGCGTTCGCCATCGGCGTTGTAATATTCGCGCGTGATTTCAATACCGTTGGATGCCGGGGTGGACGTGCGCGGGTACCCCTGTTGCATCAATGTATAGAACAACGGCGCATCCGCCCCACATGATGGGCATTCAATGGTCAATGTTGTGGCATCCGCCGGGATATCCGTGACCCATGCGCCGCGCCGCGTCGTGCCGCCCACCGGCGCGTCGTTTGCACGGACCGTGATTGCCGTCAAATCGTCGCCCGACGCGTTGCCGGTCAATCCCATGATGACCGCCGCCGCGGTGAACGCGTCATAACGGCCCGCGTTGATATATCCAATGATTTCATCACTGTACGCGGGTGTCACGGCGTTAAAATATTTATGGGCCAGATACATATATGTGGCGTTGTCGGAAACCGGGTTGCCGAACGCATCGCCGCGCATATCTGTATCCGGGTCGTTGGCGGGGCGATATTTGCGTACGATTTTTTCGGCCGCATCATCTTGCTTTAATATCTTATACGCCGCCGCGATATACGTCCCGGCCAGTTCGGATTGCCAGCCGCGGGCATTCTGGTTCGCGTATTCTTCGAACATGTTGATATAGCTGGTCGTGACGTACCCGTTTTGTGTCGCGACATAGATGGCAAAGCTTTTGGCCAGGATGTCCGACGGCGACTGCATCGGCGCCCCCGCATACGTGCGCAGATAATCCACCGCGCGCCCCAGCATGGTTGCCGGCACCGGGAAATCATTTTCCTTGGCCAGTGTCAGGAACTGGGTCACATATGCGGTGACGAATGCCGAATTGTTGTTGGATTCATTATCGCGGTCGCGCGCCGCGCCGGCCCACAGACCGAACGAACCGTCGTCATTTTGCCGGTTCTTTAACAGGGCGATTGTCGCCGCGACTTTGTCCGCCGCCACCGCGCCGGTTGTGCCCAAAATGGCGTCGTCGGGCATCAATACGTACGGCAGTGTGCGCGACACCAATTGTTCCGAACAATTGTATTCGTAATGCGCCAAATATTCAAACAGCGGTTTGATAAACGTGGACGCATTCGGGGAAACGAACAACTGGCGCGTGGCAAATTCCGGATACAAATCCATGTGGAATTTTTTGATTGTTTTTTTGTCCGCTTCGACCAGGCCCGTTTTAATATCGGTTGTAAATGCGGTAACCGGTCGCACCGACAGTGTCGCCGCCGCATGCGCCGTCGCCAATTTGCCGCCATCGGCATTTTTCGCGGTGGCGTCGATATCAATGCTGGCCGCGCCCAGCGCATCGGTTGCACGCGTTGTAAATGTCCACAGCCTGTCGGACGATTTGCCAATCGTCAGCGCCGCCGTCGCCGCGTTGTCTGCCACCAGGTTTTCTGACAAAGTCCGTTTGACATCGACCGTAATGTCGCCAGCATGGTCCGTCATATTGGTGACGATGGCACCGACATCGAACGTGTCGCCCGGCGCCGCAACCAGCGGGGCGGTTGTGGAAAGAATCAGCGGGGATTGAACGTGCGTTGTGGCGTTTGCCGCGCCCACGGCGGAATTGTTGGTCGCAACCGCGAAAATCCGCACCGCGCCGTTAAAATCATCGGGCATGTCGAATGTGATGCGACCGGTCTGGTTCGCGGTGGTTTTGATAATCCCGGAATAAAATGCCACCGGGCGCGATGTACGCCGTGCAAACGGATTGGTCAGTGGGCCCATTCCCGCTGCGCCATCATCCCAATCGCCACCGCCGGTCTTTGCAAATTCGCGCAAAACGTTGTATTCCGGCAACAACAGCGACAAAATCTGGTACGTGTTGACTTGCAGGGCGGCTTTCTTGAAGAAATATTCCAACGGTTGCGGCATTTGGAACCGGGCGACCTGTAAAATGCCTTCGTTAACCGCGAACAGCATCATGCGCGCATTTTTGTCCGTGGTGTATTCAATCGTCAATTTGCGGTCCCGTATCATTTCCGGCGCGGTCAGATGGATGCGAATGTCGCGCTTTGCCACGTCGGCCGTGAACGGCGCCACCGCATATGTGTACGGTGTGGTAAAGACATCCCGGCTGTTGATATCACGGACAAAGGATACGTTGACGTAACCGGTGCCTTCGAAATTTTTGGGGACGGTGATGTGCTGGGTCGATGTGGTGGTGTTGGCCGTGAACCAGCGGTACGCATAAACGCGGTCGCGTTCAATGGTAATCAGCCCCGTGCCCGCATACGGCGCCGTGATATTGATGGCGATGTCGTCACCGGCGGCAAATGCGGTTTTGTTCAGTTTTATCTGCAACTGGGCCGCGGCATCGGATTTTAATTCGACGTTTTCCGCGCCCGCGACAAAATACGGGGCGTCCGCCATGATGCGGCCGTTTTCGTCCAAAATCTGTACATTATATGTGCCGGGCGTTTCCGTCCCCAGGGGTAAATCCATGCCCCCCACGGGGATATCCAGGCTGCGCTGGGTAACGACGCGTTCACGGGTGACGGTCTGATACTTGTAATAATCATTGTAATCTTTTATCAGACTGGTCAGGTTTTCTTTCTTTACCACGCGCAGGGTCAGTTTACCCGCCGCCGTCTGGGCGCCCATATTGTCCACCGCGATAATGTGCAATTTGCGCGCCGCGCCGCGATTGATATAGCCCAAATCCCCACTGGCGCGCCATCCAAGCAGGTACGCGGACGCAGACAGCCGGGCCGTGGTTGTCATTTGGACGTTTTTGCCGGACGGCCCTTCGAACCCGCGCAGTGTCAGCGCCAGTGTATATGTTCCCGGGGCCACCGCCGGGTCAAATGTGACATTGACGCGCGCATGTCCATCGGCATCGGTTGTGACGTCCGGTAAATCAAAGTGCCGTGTTTGCGCGGCGCCCGCACTGGCGCGCGCCAGGCCCGTGCCCGCGATAAAGTTCGGGGTGAATGTGTAATCTTTGAATTTCGGGAACGTAAATTGTGTCGGGGTTAAAACCGCATGCGCCGTGATGCGCCGGTCGCCCGCGGGTGCGCCAAACAAATTGCGCAGTGTTACGTCGGCATAAACGCCATCGGGGGAAATCCATCCCGTATCGGTCGCGTTTGCAATTTGCGCCGTGATTTTCAGATTGTCGGGGACAAATTCTTCGACCCGGATGGTGGTGCGGCCCAAAATGTCTTGGTTTTGGTTTTTGCTGTTCAGGGAAAACAGACGCACGTCATATTCGCCAATGGGCGCCTGGGACGATAATTGATGGGTAACGTCAAACATGCCGTCCGCCGCCAGGGAAAAGATTTTATCCACAATCACACGCCTGCGCGCATCGCGAATTTCCAGACGTACCGGAATCCCGGCCAGTGATTTAAAGCTTTTTTCTTTTACAATGCCGCCGATGATGAATTCTTCGCCGGGGCGGTAAATGCCGCGGTCGGAAAAGATAAACGCATTCATGGGTGTTGATGACGACGCATAGACGCCGTCCACGTCGAATTTGGAATATTCAACCTGTTGCGAACCGGCGTAATACGGGATGAACGAAACGTCCGACCCGTGGCGCGCAACAATGGCGACCGGTGCGCGCGCGTTTTTATATTCAGACCACGGGAAATTGGGGATGTTCGCGCGACCGCCGGCGTCCGTTTGGCCCACCCAAATCGGGGTGCCATTGCGGCCCAGAACACTGATGTCGATATCGGATGCGGGTTGGCCGGATGACAGACGCGAAACAAAGACCGTCGATGATTCATCAATATTGGTTTTGCGGATGATGCCCAAATCCGTCAGGATAATCAAACGCTTGTCATTATAATCGGCCTGGGACTGGGATGCGCCGGTTTGGATGATAAAGATACCCGTTTTATCCCCCGGTGTTTTATCCAGGTACGCCCCCAAATCAACGGACGCGTAATTAATACGCTTTGGCGACGGGTTGGCGAATGAAATGCGTTTCTGGAAAACAACCGACATGTCATACGCATCAAATGACCACGATTTGAATTCCAGCGGGGTGAACACGTTGTATGTCTGGGTAATCAAGTGATTGATTTCGGCCGATTTAACCTTGTACAGATTAACAAAGGCGTTTGCCGCACCGCCGCGCGCCACAATCCCCAGGTTACGGTCCCCGCCCAGCGACAACAGCGCCCCCGTCCCGGCGATTTTAACCGCACGTTCCGGGTATGGGACACGCATCACCTTGGACAAACCGTTTTTCAAAGTAAACCCATTATCCGACACGATGCCCGGGCGAATCGCGGCATAGACGTATCGGTCGTTTTGTTCGGACACGTCGTATTCAAATGCGTACTGATACGTGCCGGTGGGACTGACCAGGTCTGTTTTTTGCCACGCGATGCGCGCCGATTTTTTCAATACATCGGGCGTGATTTCGTCCGCCATCCATTGGTGCGATTTGGTTTCGTCGGCGTCTTTTTTTGCGGGTAATAAATACAGGTCAAGGTATTCATCCCATTTTGTGTCTGCGGCCGCGCCCGCGGTCATATTGACAATCAGCAATTGCTGAATTTCACCGGCCGCGTTATCGACGGCGTTTGTGGTAACGGATGCAATGCGGAACAAATTGTCGGCCGATTCGACCGTTGCATCCGCCGTTAATTTCCCCGACACCGCGCGCCCGTTTGCGGCGTTGACGTCATCAATCACCAGGTGCAGTGTCTGGGCCGCGTCACGCACCGCGATGGGTTCGGTTGTAATAAATGCCGTGCGGTGGAAATTGTCGAATTTTACGCTGAAATCCAGGCTTTTTCCATCCAGTTTGACCGATGTTTGCGATTCGAATTTGGCGGTATCAATGGCATAGTTAAACGATACAATTGCGACCCCAATCATGGATTGCCGGCGATTTAAATCGGGATACACGTCAAAGCTGTTGATGGTGCCCATCAGACGCGGCGTTTCAAATGTCGCGTGCAGTTTGCCGATGCGCACGTCGGGATTCAGCAATTTGCGGGAAACGGTGACGGTGAATTTCTGGGCCGCGGGCCAGCCGGCGTCGGGGGCAAAGAATAAACGCGATGCGCCCGCCATGTGCCAGGTACCCTTGATAAACGGGGTGATTTTGATGTTATCGGCCAAATCCGCGTCATTAATATCCATGCGCATGGCGGGCGTATATTCCCCGCGCGTTTGTTCAAAATCCACACGCAGTGATGCCGGTTTGGACATTTCACGGTCATTGTTGATGTCGGGCAAACCGGCGGTCGGGCCATCGCCCGGTGCCATGGTCATATAATTGTCATCACGGAATTGCTGGGTATCCGGTGCGCCGACCGTCATGTCAAATCGGGGCGCATTTGAATTATGTGCCGAAACGGCCCAGATGACCCCGCCGCAAATCAGTGCAACGCCAATCAGCGCCGCCACAACATGCCCCCAGCGCAGTCGGGTGCGCATGCGCGCCCAAAAAGAATTGCGCGTATTTTGTGTACGAACAGATTTTTTTTGTTTTTGCCGGGTCATACTCTCGCCTTTCCTTTATCAATCTGAATAAAAGCATCATAGTAAAGAAAAAGACGCAGTACAACGATTTTATTGACCCAGTTTGATGGCCAAAATTCATATGATAACTTTCAAACGTGGCAAAAAAGCGTTGTATAAACAATGTATTATATTTGCCTTTCGGCTTTTTAGGAATATAAAAATCTTGTTTCCAAAAAATTATCTACTACAAAAGCCAAAGGAGGCCAACAGTGATTTACGGGTACATTCGCGTTTCAACAGACCATCAGACAACCGAAAACCAGCGGTTCGAAATTCAGAAATTCTGTGAAAAAGAAAATCTGGTCATTGATTGTTGGATCGAAGAAACAATTTCCGCCACCAAAGAATTAAACAAGCGAAAACTGGGGCGATTGATTAAACGCATCCGCAAAGATGATTTAATCATTGCGTCCGAATTGTCGCGTCTGGGGCGTAATTTGTTGCAGATTATGAGCATTTTGCATTATTGCATGGACGTTGGCGCCAAAATCTGGACGATAAAGGATAATTATCGTCTGGGCAGTGATATTACCAGCAAAGTGTTGGCATTCGCGTTTGGATTGTCGGCGGAAATTGAACGAAACCTGATTTCGCAACGAACCAAGGAAGCACTGGCGCGTGTTAAATCCGAAGGCAAGCATATCGGCCGGCCCCACGGCAGCCGCAACAGCTGTAAATTAAACGGGCGGGAAAAATATATCTGTCAAAAATTGACCAGCGGCAGCAGTCGTTATGAAATTGCGCGGCGTTTGCGCGTCCATCGCGACACGTTAAGCAAATTTATTGCGGTCCGCGGCATTGACAAGGCTATTCATACGACAGCTTTATAATATGTATTAAAACGCGATTTTCGTTTTGTACATGAAATAGATTTCGTCACGCGATTGCGGATTGTCGATATAGGCCGCCGTCCAGTTCCCATACCCCACCGCGTATTCCAACGCCGGACGTTCCGCCAAATCAATCTGGTAATCGGCATAGACAATCTGGCCGCCCGCGGCGCGTCCCGTCGGCAGGTGCATGTCCATGCTGCCCGCCAGAATCATGTCCGGGGCCGAAATGGAAAATTTCCAATCCCCGCGGCGCAGACCCATTGTGACGGACGCACTGTAAATGCTGGAAAAACCGGTGACCATGGAATTTTCGTCCGCGTCGGGGTTGCTGACGCCGATGCGTGTGCGCTGGAACAGTTCGGTTGCGCCAAACTGCATGCTGTTTTCAATGCCGACAAAGCTGATAAAGCTGTCGCGGTCGGTTTGCAGGAATCCGTCGGCCATTAACAAATTATTCTTGGCAAAGCCCAATTCCATGTTCCCAAAGTGCACGGATGCAACCGCGTCATCCCCGCGCAGACGCGCGTTGGCGCGACCGACTTCGCGGAATGTGATGTTATCATTTAATTTGGCGGAAAACGCCCGGCCAAAGCCGTCAAAGAATGCAAAGTCCAAATTCGCGGATTTAATCTTGCGGCCAATTGTCCCCGACGCGCGTGCCGGTTGCAGCGGCTGCATACTGTCGGCCAGCGGTACCAGTGGCGCACCCACCGGGCGCGTTGCGCGTTCCAAATCCAGCATCCCCCAGCCATACACCGCGTCCACGCCCGGTTCGCCCAAATCGCGCGCCGTTGTGAACAGCAACTGTGTAATTTCGGTCGCGTTCATGTACGGGAACGCTTCGCGGTGACGGCCAGTGCCGCCGACACAACGGGCGCCGCAAAGCTGGTGCCGGACGCCGTCCCGATACCCACGTCCATCTTGGTCCCGGGGGCCGTGATGCAATACATCTGGGTTACGCCGCACGCGTTGCTGTAATCGGCCAACGCGCCGGTCGCATTATCCCATGCGACAACATTAATAAAATGACCGTTTAATTCCGGCACCACGCGGGGCAGGGCCGCCAACGCGGTCGATTGAACCTGGCCTTCGTTACCGGCGGCCCAAACAAAGATGGCATCGCGATTAACGGCCGCGTCCGTGATTTGATTGACAAAGTTCGCATCCGTCAGTCTGACAATGTCCGCGCGGCTGCGAATGGTTGACGCGTTCAGACGATACTGGGATTCCACGCCCCAGCTGGCGTTGAAAATGTTGGCGTTTTTGTCGGATGCAATAATATCGCCAATTTTGGAATAAGAAATAAATTCGCCGGTGTTATCGACAATCTTGTACGAATTGACCACGGCGTCGGGGGCAATCGGGCCGCGCACAACATTATTTACCGCCGTCCCGTGCCAGCCATAATCGCCGGTGTCCAAAACCGCGATGGTGGAACCACGGCCGGTAAAGCCGCGCGCCACAGAATACGCCGCCCGGATTTCATTATACTGGGCGCCGTTGCGCATATATTTGTAATCGTTCATCGCCGCGGCCAGGGCGACCGGGTCTGTGTATCCAACCGTGTCGTAAATCGGCATGGTCGGTTGGCGCATCGGTGTGGATGTGGTGGAATCGCTGCCGCCGGCACTGGCGCCCGACATCCCAATCAGGGCCAGTCCCGCCCCCAGTGCGACCGCGCCGCCCAAAACGGTTGCGGTTGTCGTACCGGAATTTGCAAAAAATGTGCACTTGGTCGGATTGGCGCGACGATATTTGGCATTGCTGCAATCAGGCGCGGCCGAAACCGACGTCGCAGTCACTGCGGTTGCCAGAATAATGGACAAGATTTTTGTGAACATTCTCATACTCGATTCCCTTTTTACCCAGTAAATTGTAATACAAAAATAAGGTTTGTCAAATTAATTTGTCAATATTTTTACTTTTTTGTCCATGTGTGTGTTGGGTGGACAAATTGCACTTTTTGCTTGATTTTTCGGGGCAAAAGGTCTATGATAGCGGCACGCGCATCGCGCGAAGAACACAACCACCGTGCAATTTTCTGTCCAAAATATTCCGATATTTGGTCTGTCACCGGTGGCGAGGATAACAACAGAAAAAAGGATAAAATCATGGCATTGCCAACCTTTACAATGAAACAGCTGATGGAAGCCGGCGTCCATTTCGGTCACCACACCCGTCGCTGGAACCCGTTGATGACACCGTACGTTTATGGTGTAAAAGACAAGATTCATATCATTAACTTGAACAAAACTGCCCCGTTGATGCACCGCGCCTTGGTCGCATTGGAAGCCATCGCGGCCGCCGGCGGTAAAGTCTTGTTCGTCGCGACCAAGCACCAGGCCAAAGATATCGTCCGCGACGCGGCCGAACGCTGTGGCCAGTTCTATGTGAACAACCGCTGGTTGGGTGGGATGATGACAAACTGGGCCACTGTTTCCCAGTCCATTCGTCGCCTGAAAAAAATGGAATCTGATATCGAAAACGCAGAAAAACTGGGGCTGACCAAGAAAGAAGTCGGCGTCATGACCAAAGAAGTTGAAAAACTGCGTGGTATTTTCGGCGGGATTTTGGAAATGCACGGCACACCGCAGGCCATCGTCGTTATCGACGTGCCCCGCGAAATGAACGCCGTTCGCGAAGCCAAAACATTGGATATCCCGACAATCGCGATTTGCGACACAAACGCAAATCCGGAAATGGTCGATTACCCGGTCCCGGGCAACGACGACGCGGCGCGTGCAACCCAGTTGTACTGTGACCTGTTTGTCGATGCAATTCTGTCCGGTATTGAAAAACGTTTGGGCGGTGTCGCCAGCAAAAAGGTCGAATCCGACATGCGTACGGCCGCGGCCGAAGATTTCGAAGACGGCATCAAAGAAAAAGAAGCCCGCGCGAAATCCAAAATGACCGAAGCCCGCGCCGAACGTCGCGGCAAATTGGCCGACAAGGTTGAAAAATAATTCAATCCCAAATCCGGGGGCGGTTATCGCCCCCAACATATTCAAATGCACGGTGTAAATTCATATGCCGCGCAAAACATAAACGGAGAAAACACAATGGCAGAAATTACAGCAAAATTGATTCAAGAACTGCGCGAAAAAACATCCGCAGGTATGATGGATTGTAAAAAAGCCCTGACTGAAAACAATGGCGATGTTCAGGCGGCTGCCGATTGGTTGCGTCAAAAAGGTATTGTAAAAGCAGCGTCCAAGGCCGGTCGCGTCGCGGCATCGGGTCTGGTGACGGTTGTCAAATGTGACGACATGGGTTGCGTTGTTGAATTGAACGCGGAAACCGACTTTGTTGCGAAAAATGAAAAGTTCCAGAAACTGGTTGCCGATGTCGCGGCCAAGGCGCTGGAATTCGGTGGCGATTTTGATTCGACCCTGAACGCGGTCAAAGACGACATTGCCGCAACAATCGCGACAATTGGCGAAAACATGAACCTGCGCCGTATTGCCAAGGTGACCGGTGACCATATCTATACCTATGTTCACAACGCTTTGGTTCCGGGCATGGGCCAGATTGGCGTTATCGTTGCCATCAACGGTGGTGATGACAAAGTCGATGAAATCGGTTCCAAAATCGCCATGCACATCGCGGCGAACAAACCGGAATTCATGACCATTGCCGATGTTGACCCGGTTGCCGTTGAACGCGAAAAGAAAGTGTTTATCGAATCCGGTGCAACTGCGAACAAACCGGAAAACGTTGTTGAAAAAATGGTCCAGGGCCGTATCAACAAATACTATGCCGAAAGCGTTCTGGAAGAACAGCCGTTCGTTATGGACCCGTCCAAAACCGTGAAACAGGTTGTCGCCGAAGTTGGCGGTAAATTGGCCGGCTTTGCGTATTATCTGTTGGGCGAAGGCATCGAAAAGGCCGAAGATAATTTGGCCGACGAAGTTTCCAAAATGTTGGGCTAATCCGCGTTGGAAATTTTATGCAAAAATCCGGCCCCGGCCGGATTTTTGTTCGCTGTTATAAAAAACCAGGGATTTAATTATGGAAAAGTACAAGGTTGTTGGTCACCACATTAATCAGCGGGGATTGACAGTGTTTCTGCGCGGCGGTGGCACGGTCGTATCTGTTGTCATGCCGGATGAATATAAAAAATATCTGCCGGCTGGAAAGATTGTCTGGGCGCACAAGAATAAACAGGACCATATTGTCGCATACAGCTTTGGCGGCCGGATGTATTTTCTGCGCCGGCCCGCGCACAGCGGTACCCAGGTGGAATTTTTGCAGAATTTCCGTGGGTTGTCGAATTTAAGTATGGACAGAATTTTTTTTGAAATCGCGTTGGCCCGGGCCGTTCTGGTCAATGGCGGACGGCCCACGTTGTCGGCGCCGCGCAATTTTGCGTTGTTGGACCATCTGGAACAGCGCGTACGTTAACCCGCATAATCACCGCAAATTTTGCGGTGATTTTTTTTGCATATCCCCACAAAGTTTGTTATCATTTTTGATATCAAGGATTTATAAATGCAAAACGAATTATTACACGAATTGGAACAACGCGGCTTTATCAACCAAACGTCGAACATGGCCGGATTAAACGATGCGCTGAATGCGGGGAAAATTGCGGCATATTTGGGGTCGGACCCGACGGCGGATTCTTTGCACGTGGGGCATTTGGTGCCGGTGATGATGATGCGTTGGCTGCAAAAATATGGGCACCGCCCGATTATGTTGGTGGGCGGCGCCACCGGGCGCATCGGCGACCCGTCCGGGCGCGATACCGGCCGGCCCATGATGACCGAAGAAATTTTGGCCAAAAATATCGCGGGGCTGAAAAAATCTTATGCCAAATTCTTTCGTTTTGGCGACGGTGCGTCGGACGCGGTCATGGTGGATAACTATGACTGGATGAAGACGTACAGTCATTTGGATTTTCTGCGCGATTTCGGGACGGATTTCACCGTGCCGCGCATGCTGTCGATGGAAAGCGTCAAACGTCGTCTGGAAACCGGTATGACGTTTTTGGAATTCAATTACATGACGTTCCAGGCGGTGGATTTTTTAACCCTGTTTCAGAAATACGGGTGCATCTTGCAGACATGTGGCGCGGACCAGTGGGGCAACGCCATCATGGGGATTGAATTAATCCGCAAAAAACTGGGCAAAGAAGCATTCGTTTTATCCACGTCGCTGATTACCGATGCCAACGGGAACAAGATTGGCAAATCGGCCGGCAACGCCATCTGGGTCAACGAAGAAAAAACATCGCCGTACGAATATTATCAGTATTTCCGCAACATGCCGGATGATTTGGTGGAACGCAGTTTGAAAATCTTTACCGAAATTCCATTGAATGAAATTGCGCGGTTGTCCAAATTGCGCGGTGCGGAATTGAACGAAGCCAAACGCGCATTGGCATTTGCGGCAACGGAAATCGCACACGGTCGCGCCGCCGCCGAAGATGCGGCCGCAACCGCGGCAGCACTGTTTTCGGGCGGGGCGGCACAAAATGTCCCGACCGCGGATTTTGCGTACACCGGCGCCGCACCGACGGTTTTGGATTTGGTCATGGGCGCGGGATTATTCCCGTCAAAATCCGAAGCGCGCCGTATGATTACCCAGGGTGGGGTGACCATCGACGATGTCAAAATGGCCGACCCGGTTGCGGTTTTGGACGTTGCCCCCGGCACCAGTGTCATGGTGAAAAAGGGCAAAAAGACCCATTTAAAAGTCAACATTATATAATGTAACATACAATGGGGCGCGGGTGCGCCCCGGGGGAATACATGCGTGCAATTGCAATTATTTTGGCGATTGTGATGGCGGCGCCGGTGATGGCGGCGCCCAGTGAATTGTCCCAAATTCGCGCCCAGATAAAGCAAACCGAACAGCAAAACAAAAAACTGGAACAACAGGTAAAAACATCCGAACGCGATGTCGCCGCCACGAAAAAGAAACTGGTGCGCGCCGCGGACCAGGTCAGCACACTGGAAGAACAGCGCGGCGCCGTCGCGCGCAAGATTGCGGAATTGGACGCCCAGCGTGACGCGTTGACGCGCGAATTGGAAAAAAACCGGGAACGCATTGCCGATGCTGCGGCCAGTATTTTGTTTGTGTCGTCGCACCCCAGCTTTGATGTGGACAGCATGCACGAATACGTGTTGACGTCGGCGGTTTTGGCCGGCGCCGCGGACCAGTTCGATGCGGCCATGCAAACCGCCACCCGCCAGATTCAAGAATTATCCGAAATCCGCGAAAAACGCGCCATTGAAAAAGAAAAGCTGGACCGCACGGCGAAAAAATACGCCAACGAAAAACAGCAATTGGATAAATTGTTGCGCACGCGTGCGGCACAAAATGAAAAATTAAAAACACAACAGTCGGCGGTTCAGAAAAAATTGCGTGACCTGTCTGCGCGCGCAAAAAGTATTTCTGAATTGTCCGCCGGGGTCGGCAGTTCGAAAATGTCATCAAATGCGTCTTTTTCGCGGCGTAAATTAAATTTGCCGGTGCGCGGTCGTGTGGTCGTGCGATTTGGTGAAAAAACGGCGTTGGGGCTGAATTCCGACGGGTGGCGTGTGCGCACGCGCGGGGACGCGTTGGTGATGGCGCCGGCCGATGGCACGGTCAAATTCGCGGACAGTTTCAAGGGCTTTGGCAAGGTGGTCATCATGTCCCACAAAAACGGGTACAACACCGTCATGACCAATTTGGGCCAGATTGATGCCCTGGTGGGTCAAGATGTATTGGGGGGCGAACCGATTGGCCGCATGAATCCGGACAAACCCGAAATGTATCTGGAAGTGCGCCGCGGCAACGCCGCGGTGGACCCGGTGCGCCTGTTCCGTGATCAATAGGTAATTGGTGGTTATTTGACTGGATTGCCACGCCACTGACGTGGCTCGCAATGACAAAGGGGATACAGTGCCAGGCAATTCAACACCATTGTCATTGCGAGCAAGCGCAGCGCGCGTGGCAATCCAGAAAGCACACCAATAAATTTAAATTCCTTGAAACTTCGCGTGGGATGCGATATACTTTCCTTGCATTGGGTAACCGGTGTAGGCTTCAAAACCTTTTCAAACTGTCAGTGATGACAATAAATATCTCCAACCCGTTGGTTGGAGGACGGTGAATATATTGAATAAACCGTGCTATCTGTTTGAATAGTTTTGAACCTCCAACCACCCAAATGTTTTGGGTGGTGTTTTTTAACGTAAAAGGAGTTTAAACTATGGCAAAACTATTAATCGATGCCAATTATTATGGCAGTATCATGCGCCACGCGCGCCAGCATTTAAAAATCAGTGTGACCGATGCGGCAAAATTATTGAAAATGAGCCGCCGGGATTATCAGCGTTGTGAACGGGGCCAGGCGCTGTTTGACATTGGCATATTGCGCCGGTTTTTCCACGGTGCGTTTGCAATGTTGGTGATACGGCGCAGTCGTGATAATTTATAATGTCCGTACGCGCGCCGTATTCCACATATTTCCCCGCATGCGCGGGGATTTTTATTTGGGTTGGGTAATCGACAAAATATTGACAAATATATTTTTTGAACTATAATCGCAATAACAAAAACACGGATTTTATTCCGCCACACCAACCGAACGATTATTTTCGGCACATTGCGGCGGACAAAAATCCCAGAAATCCGGGGCGGGAATTTAATCAAAAAAAAACACACCAAACGTTGGTTTAGATTAGGCACCCGTTCCCATCAACCGTCGGGGGACACACCATGACAAAAATCCATACGCTGGCCCATCATGGTCGCGAAACATACGGGGTTTATTACGGGGACCGTTTTATCATGAAACGGCCACTGCCCAATATGGGGGAAGAAGCGCGTAAAAAATGGCTGGAAAAACAGCATCGCACGTACCAGGTTATCCAGGATATCAGTGCCGTTGGCAACCCGGTATATAACATTCCGAAAATGATTTTCATCAATGATGACGAATGCCAAATTCTGGAAGAACGCGCCCCGGGTTATCCGTTGACGGCCGATTTGTATCGCAGTGTGTCGCGCCGGCAAAAGTTTGAAATTCAAAACGCCATGGCCAGTTTCTTGGTCGATATGAATGAATCCCGGCCCGTCGGCGACATTGTCCGCCATAAAATTTCGTCGGAATTAAAGTTCAATCGTCTGGACAATTTTATCGAAAACAAAATGTCCCAGTGGTTCACATCGAACGAAGTGCGTTATATGGCGCGTCTGAAAAACGCCATCGGTACATTTGAATACGACACGCGCCAGGCATGGTCGCACTGTGATTTGAATTCGGGCAATGTGTTATACGACCCGGCCACCAGCCAGTTGTCCTTTATCGATTTTGCCGAAGCCGGTTATCGTTTCATTTACCGCGATATTGTGTCTTCGGTGGGGGTTGAATTGGAAATTTACAAGCATTTGTATGAATTGTATGTTCGTCTGCATAACAAAAGCCTGTACCAAATGCCCAGCCCCAAAAACGAACAGTTACGGGATATTGTCAAATACCGTATCATGGTCGTGTGGTTGAAACGCTTTATCAAATCGGCCGACGATTTGCGTATCAATCCGGCCAATCAAAAGTCCGTTAACAATAACCTGGAAAAAATCGCGTTCATGCGGGCCCAGATTCAAAATTTTCAAAATCTGGAACGCCGGTACGCAAAATAAAGTATTAAAAAAACCGCGATTGCCGCGGTTTTTTTATTTTACATAATACGGGATTTTTTCAGTATTTTCAAAATGTCGTTCTGGGTGCGCAACATACATGAATACATGTATGCCTGGTACGCCTTGGTATTGCCATTGGCGCACTGGGTAATGGCATCACGATATGCGTGTTTGTCCGATGAATAATTAAACGCAATCGGGCGATATCCGTTTTGCACCAGCCACCAATTCATCACCATGCGCGCCGTGCGTTTGTTGTAATCGTCAAACGGTTGCAGAGCAATCAAATCGTAATGCAATGCAAAAGCCTTGGTCAATGGGCTGCTGTCGGGGATGGACAGTTTGTATGTGATGTCGTTCAACGAATACGGAATCAAATACTGGTCCGGCGCGTGCATGCGTTCCCCATTGACATAGATTTCCAAAATTTTCCCGGTCGTGCGCAGGGTGCCGCCGCCAATGTTCGTGTTGTGGCATAATTTGGCATGGATGTCGCAAATCGTGCGCGTATCGATTTTGGTGGCCAGATTGGTGTCGTCCACAATGAAATCGTATGTGTCGGCAATGTTGCGCATGCAATTGTAATCCAACAGGGGCGCCTGGTTTTTCGCGGGGACGTGGAACAACATGCGCGGTTCTTCGTATGAAATCTGATGGCGCAGCCAGTTGATGTTGTGTAAACGCTTTACCGTGCCGGAACCCGACAGACAATTCGAAATCGCAATCCGGTTCTGTTCAATCTGTTTGCGCAGGTCTGGTGTTTTTGTCATGGTGTATCCCCCGACGGTTGATGGGAACGGGTGCCTAATCTAAACCAACGTTTGGTGTGGTTTTTTTTGATTAAATTCCCGCCCCGGATTTCTGGGATTTTTGTCCGCCGCAATGTGCCGAAAATAATCGTTCGGTTGGTGTGGCGGAATAAAATCCGTGTTTTTGTTATTGCGATTATAGTTCAAAAAATATATTTGTCAATATTTTGTCGGTGGGGGGCTTAAAAATCGTGTTGCGGGGGAAATCTTTTTGTTCTATGGTGTGAATGTTTGTGGAAAGGATTATAGAATGCTGAAAAAACTGCTGATGGTGATGGCGTTGTGTGTGCCGGTTGTTGCCGCCGCCGCCGACCGGGCAAAAGATGCCCCCGTGACGCATTTAACAGATGAACAAATTTACGAAGAATTAAAAAAACTGGCTCTGGTGTTCGAAGTGGCCCGTGATAACTTTGTCGAAGAAGCGGACGAAAAGAAAATGTTAGAAGGGGCCATGGCCGGCATGCTGGGGGCGCTGGACCCGCATTCTTCGTATTTATCCGCCGACGATTTCAAAGAATTCAGCGATAAATCCCACGGCGAATTTGGGGGGCTGGGTATTCAAATCACCAGTGACCGCGGTGCGGTGCGCGTGATTGCGCCCATCGATGATACGCCGGCAGCCCGCGCGGGGATTAAACCCGGTGATTACATCACCCACATTGATGACGACCAGGTGTTTGATTTAACATTGAACCAGGCGGTCAAGAAGATGAAGGGCCGCCCCGGCACCAAGGTCAAGTTGACCATTATTTCCGATGGCCAGGAACCGCGCACCATCACGTTAAAGCGTGCGATTATCAAGGTGAAATCCGTCAAATTTGAAGAAAAGGGCGACGATAAAAAAATCGGATACATTCGTATTTCTGATTTTGGCGCCACCACGGCCAAAGAATTGCGCGATGCGTTAAACGCGCTGGAAAAGAAAGATGTTATCGGATACGTCTTGGACGTGCGTAACAATCCGGGCGGATATCTGACGGCGGCGATTGATGTGTCGGATGCGTTCCTGGATTCGGGGGAAATCGTGTCCACCCGCGGCAAGAACAAGACCGATATTGAACGCACCTTTGCCAAGCCCGGCGATTTGGCGAACGGAAAACCGGTTGTGGTTCTGATTAACCACGGGTCGGCGTCGGCGTCCGAAATTGTGGCGGGCGCGTTACAGGATAACGGCCGCGGTTTGGTCATGGGGTCCCAATCGTTCGGCAAAGGCAGTGTCCAACAGCAAAAGCCATTGGGGGATGGGACGGCAATTCACATCACCATCGCGCGGTATTACACGCCGTCGGGCCGGTCCATTCAAAACGAAGGCATCACCCCCGACGTCGAAGTCTTGCACAGCAAGGTCGAAGTTCTGGAAAAAAAGGAAAGCATGTATTCCGAAGCGTCGTTTAAAAATTCACTGAAAAACGAAGACGCCAAGAAACAGGACAAGAAAAAATCCGATGACGATGACGCGTCCAAAGAATTAAGCGATGCGGAAAAAGATGCGCTGGATTACCAATTGCAACGCGGGATGGATATGGTTCGCGCAATGTCCAAGATGCGCCTGACGGCGGCGGACAGAATTGCGGCGGTTGAAAAAGAAAACGCCGACAAAGAAGCCGCGGTCGAAAAATCCGACAAAAAAGACGACAAGAAAAAGTCGGACAAAACCAAAAAATAAATAACGGGGCAGGGGCCCCGTTTTATTTATCGTGTTTTAATGCGTCCATCGCCCAGGAAAATCACATCGCACAATCCCATTTCCAGCGATTTTTCCGGGGAAATATTGACGGGATTGGTAACCAGCTGGGTTTTCTTGGTTTCTGGGTTGTATGTTTCCGGGTAATAGAAATAATAACCATCTTCCAATACGTGGCGATAGCCCGGCGTAGCCATGTCGCGTACAATTTTTCCGGCCCAGCTGTTCAGGCAAATTGGGCCAGCGATGTTCGTTTCAATAATCAGATGCGAATGACGCGCCCATTCCAACAGGTTGAAAAAGCGTTCAGATTGGCGTTTGTATTCCTGGGTGTCGGGGGTTGCAAAATTAATGCGAATAATCGGCTGAAAATCTGGATGCTGTTTGCGCATGCGCTGGGCCATGTCGATTTTCTGGGAAATCAATTCCTGGACAGCGTTATAAAAGCGATAGCGTTCCGTGTAATTAATTGTGCCCAAAACGTCAATCTGGTCGTGTTGGACGTAATTCTTGTCTGTGAACGGGTTGGGCCGTTTTGTGTTTGCCATTTGGTTCCCCCTGGGGTTTATGTCCTGATAAATATAATACAAAATATTGTATTTGTCAATATATGTTTATTAAGTCTTGCCTTGGGGAAAAAATCAAGCTATCATTCATGGCACAGAAATTTTTAAGGGAAAAGAAAATGTCTAAATTAATTGTTGATGGTAACTGGGCGGCGGCCGACGTCGCATACAGATGCAGTGAATTTGCCGCCATTTATCCCATCACCCCCAGCAGTACGATGGGTGAATTGGCCGATGAATGGATGTTCCAGCATAAAAAGAATATTTGGGGCGCCATCCCCGGCGTCATTGAAATGCAATCCGAAGCCGGCGCCGCCGGCGCCATGCACGGTGCGTTACAGATGGGGGCGTTGGCCACGACGTTCACCGCGTCCCAGGGATTGCTGTTGATGATTCCGAACATGTACAAAATCGCCGGTGAACAAACGCCGTTCGTGATGCACGTGGCCGCGCGCGCGTTGGCGACGCATGCGTTGTCCATCTTTGGCGACCACAGTGACGTTATGGCCGTGCGCCAAACCGGATTTGCATTGCTGTCCAGTCACAACGTGCAACAGGCAGCCGACATGGCCGCCATCGCGCATGCCGCCACATTGCGCGCGCGGGTGCCGTTCCTGCATTTCTTTGACGGGTTCCGCACCAGCCACGAAGAATCGCGTCTGACCCGCGTCGAAGATGATGTGTTGCGCAAAATGTTGCCGGATGATTTGGTCTTGGCCAACCGTAACCGCGGGATGACACCGGACCGCCCGACCATCCGCGGTACCGCACAAAACCCCGACGTTTATTTCCAGGGCCGCGAAGCCGCCAACGAACTGTATGCGAAAACACCCGCCATTGTCCAGGAATGTATGGATTTGTTCGCTGAATTGACGGGGCGCAAATATGGGTTGGTGGATTATGTCGGTGACCCGAATGCGGAAAACGTTATCGTCGCCATGGGCAGCGCCGTTGACACAATCGAAGAAACACTGCCGCATTTGCCGTCAAACATCGGTCTGTTAAAAATTCATTTGTATCGTCCATTCCCGGTCGATGCGTTCTTGGCCGCGTTGCCCAAAAATGTAAAGCGTATCGCCGTTCTGGACCGGACCAAGGAACCGGGCGCCATTGGCGAACCGTTGTACCAGGATGTGAAATCCATCATCGGCGACCGCGCGTCGGTGTTCGGTGGTCGTTACGGTCTGGGGTCCAAGGAATTTAAGCCCCGCGATGTCAAAGCCGTGGCGGAAAACCTGATGCGTGACACGCTGCATCATAACTTTACGGTTGGCATCGACGACGATTTGACCAATTTGTCCCTGAAAACGGACCCGGCGTTCGCAGTCGAAGACCCGAATTTCAAAACCGCCGTTTTGTACGGTATTGGGTCGGATGGGACCGTCGGCGCGGTGAAAAACATCGTGAAAATTGTCGGCGAAAATTCCGATTTGTATCCACAGTCTTATGCGGTCTATGATTCCAAGAAATCGGGTGGGCTGACCGCGTCGCACATCCGTTTTTCCGACGCCCCAATCAAAAGCCAGTATTTAATCGAAGTCGCAGATTTCATCAGCGTTTCGAATTTCATGATTGCCCAGCGTTTTGACGTTTTCCGTGGTCTGCGCGCGGGTGGAACCGTCATGATTAACACATCCATGGCGCCCGACGTGGCATTTGCCAATTTGCCACGTGAAACCCAGGAACATCTGATTCGTATGCGTGCGAACGTCTATTTCTTGGACGCGAACCGCGCGGCGGCGGAATTGGGACTGGGCAACCGTATCAACACGTTTATCATGTTGAACTTCTTTAATTTGACGCGCGTTATCGACCCGGGTGTCGCCGCCGCGTCGGCCAAGATTGCCATTGAAAAAACATACAAGAAAAAGGGTATGGACGTTGTCCAGGCCAACTGGGCCGCGGTGGACAAGGCGGCCGAATATCTGTCCCAGTACACGTTGCCGTCGTCGGTTTCGAATTTTGCCCCGGACTTTGTTCCGGCAATGACGGCGGATGCGCCGGCGGAAATCGCGGGCACATTGGGTGAAATGGCGGCCCAGCGTGGTGACACTTTGCCCGTGTCGCGTTTCCGCGTGGACGGTGAATTTGGCGCGGGCCAGTATCCGGTCGGCACCGCAAAATATGAAAAGCGTGCGATTTCCCCCATGGTTGCGACATGTGATTTGTCGAAATGTATCCAGTGCGGGAAATGTTCGATGCTGTGTCCGCACGCGGCCATCCGTATCAAGGTTATGACCCCCGCCCAGGCTGACGAAGCCCGCGCCGCAGGCATCATCGTTGTTCCGATGAAGACACCCGAACTGGGGCCGGATATGTATTTCACATTGAATATTTCGCCGGCCGATTGCACGGGGTGCAATATCTGTGTGAACAATTGCCCGGTGCGCGCATTGGCGTTGGCGCCGTACGCGGATGCGGCCAAAAACCAGGCGGCATTTGACGCGGCGGAAAAAATGTTGCCGGATATGCCGCGCGAAAAATTAAATTTGAACATTCCGAAACATGTGGAATTGTTGCCACATTACTTTGAATTCCCGGGCGCATGCGCGGGTTGCGGCGAAACACCGTATGTGCGCATGTTGGCGCGTCTGTTCGGTGACCGCATGGTTGTGGCCAATGCGACCGGATGTTCGTCGATTTATGGCGCGAATCTGCCGACAACACCGTGGACAACGGATGCGGCGGGTCGTGGGCCGGCATGGTCAAATTCGCTGTTCGAAGATAATGCGGAATACGGGCTGGGGATGCGGTTGGCGCTGAACCAGAAACGCGCGACGCTGAAATCGTTGCTGTTTGAATTGGAAATCCCCGATGTCGAAGAAATCTTTGACGTCACCGACCCCGCACGTCAACGCGAAATTGCGGATAATTTGCGCGCGAAACTGGCCCAAATGCCGGGCGAACGTGCACGCATGGCCGAAAGTCTGATTGGTGAAATCGTCGAAAAATCCGTTTGGATTATCGGTGGTGACGGTTGGGCGTACGATATTGGTTACGGCGGTTTGGACCACATTCTGCACAGTGGTGAAAACGTCAACATCTTGGTCCTGGATACAGAAGGGTATTCGAACACCGGCGGCCAGCAATCCAAATCCACCCCGTTCGGGGCCAGCATGAAATTCGCCATCGGGGGCAAAGAACATGCGAAAAAAGATTTGGGCATGATTGCGATGATGTCCGGCGCATACGTTGCCCAGATTGCCATGGGCGCGAACCAGGCCCAGGCGATTCGGGCCCTGCGCGAAGCGGAAAGTTTCAACGGTCCGTCCATCATCCTGGCATACGCGCCGTGTATCGCGCACGGGTACCAGTTGCAAAACGGCCCCCAGCATCAGATGCAAATGGTCCAGACCGGCGCATGGCCGCTGTACCGTTTTGACCCGCGCCTGATTGCCGACGGCCAGAATCCGCTGATGATGGATTCGAATGTCGAAAATCCGTTGCCGCTGGAAGATTTCTTGAAAACGGAAAGCCGTTTTGGCGCGGCGCGCGCGGCCAATCCGAACTTTGATCACTTGGTTGAAATGGCCAAGGCCAACAACCAGTACAAAAGTGAATTAAAGAAATACATCGCCCAGTTTGCTTTGCGCGATGTGCCGAACAAGAAAGAAAATGGCCAGGGATAATTTTCCCGAACATTGATGTAAAATCCCGCCGCCCGGCGGGATTTTTTCGTTGCATCGCGGCCCGAATTTAAGATACACTGGCGGGTATGAGAAAGTTTTTATTACCCATTTTATTAATCGCCGTATCCGCATGCACATTCCAGACCAAGCATCGTGGCTATGTTTTTCCGACCACGTTGGAATCCGACGTTGCGTCCATCAAAACCGTGGCACAGCTGGAAGATAAAATCGGCAACCCCCAGGTTAAAACCGTTCACGGGGACGAAGTGTGGATTTATTACGGGGCGGACGAAAATTATCGCGGCCCGTTCCCGGTGACATACGACAACCGCACGGTTTTGTTGGCATGGGTCAATGGCAATCGCGTGACCCGGACCCAGATTTTGCATGATGCGGATTTGCCGATTGTGCGCCCGGCGCCGGGTGAAACCCAGATTCCGGCGGCAATTGAATTGAACGCACTGGAAGAATTATTCAACAATATCGGCCGTTTTTCGCCGGCGGGGTTGGGGCAATAATTTGCCGTTGATAAAGTTCGCAAAAAAAGGTAAAATAACACAAAGACGAGAATGGATTTCCATATGAAGTTAATGAATATTTTGTTTGGTCTTTGTTTAATCACGGCCGCCGCGGGCGCCCATGCGGCGTCGGACAAATTCACGTCGTGCGGGCCGGGTTATATTTTGGCCACGCACAGCAATATCGACGGCATCGCCGCCGCCGAATGCCAGAAATTGTGGTGCCGCGATTTGGAAAACGGCAAATCAATGGGCAGTGGGAAATCCGCCGCAAACGGGTATCAAACCACCGCCGCGCCGGTTGAATTGTGCGATGCGCAAAACAATTGCATTGAATGTTTTGGCGACCGCAAATGGTGCAGCGGGGAAACCGCCGGCATTTGGAATCCCGAATACGGCGCATATACGCGCGGGGGCGGTGACAACGCATCTTATATTTCGTATCAAAAGGGTGGGTGTTATGCCTGGCGCTTGGAAAAGCCCAGCTGTCCGGATGGCGAAACCGCCATTTTACAGGGCGGCCAGTGGATTTGCGCCACATCGTCCAACACAACGGTTGGCGGTCGCGCGCCCAGCATCCGCCGTACGGGAACTTTGCGCCGTTTGATGTAATAAATATGACGCCCCCGCGGGGGCGTTTTTTATTTTTGCGGGAATATTTGTTTTTTACCCATTTTTATGCTATAATACCGTGGACCGAGAGAATGACAACTGTAAAGAGTGTCCGTATGCCAAGCAAAAAATTAGATTTTAAAACTGGACAGTATGTCGTTTATCCAACCCAGGGCGTTGGAAAATTATTACGAATCGAAGAACAGACAATCGCTGACCAGAAGGTGAAATTATTGGTTATTGATTTCGAACGAAATCACATGACCCTGCGTGTGCCATTGGAACGTGCCGAAATTTCGGGCCTGCGCCCGTTGACATCGGCCAAGAAAATGGACGAAGCCATCGCATCCGCCAAGGGCAAGGCCGGGGCCAAGCGTATGATTTGGGCCCGTCGCGCCGCCCAATACGAAGAAAATATTAATTCCGGCGATCCCATGAAATTGGCCGAAGTTGTCCGCGACCTGCAACGGCGCACTGCGGCGGACACGATGACTTTTTCGGCCCGTCAATTGTATTTGCGCGCGTTGGAACGCATGGCCCAGGAATTTGCGGTCTTGCACAAGATTGATTTGGACGCGGCGTCCGAAAAAATCGAAGACATTTTGGGCGTGCCAAAGGAAATTGATCTGAACGCGGTTGACAGCGACGAAGAAGAAACCGAAGAAGAAGAAAGTTAAATCCCCCCCCATCCGGGGGATTTTTTCGTTGTCATTGCGCGTCGCAGGCGTGGCAATCCAGGAAAGCGGCAAGGTTCACATTTACTGGATTGCTTCACTTCGTTCGCAATGACAATACGTACCCCCCCACACCAATAAATTTAAATTCCTTGAAACTTCGCGTGGGGTGCGATATAATTCACACGCATTGGGAAACCGGTGTAGGGTGTAGTTACCCGTTGAAACTGTCTGCGAAGACATAAAACATCTCCAACCCTGTGGTTGGAGGGTCGCGATATACATGAATAAGCGACACTATTTGTTTCAATAGTAACTAACCTCCAACCACCCAAATGTTTTGGGTGGTGTTTTTTATTAAAAAACACACAAGGGAGATGAAACACATGGCAAAAATTATTATCGATGCCCGGCATTATGGCGACATCATGCGTCAAATGCGCAAATATATGAAATTAACCACGCCGGATGCGGCGGCGCTGTTGCATATGGAACCGCGCGAATATAAAAAATGTGAATGCGGCCGCGCTTTGTTTGACGAAGGGATTATGCGCCGTCTGTTCCATGCGGCGTTTGCAATGCTGATTATCAAATCCGCCGCGAAAAAATTTTGATTGGTAAATAATAATCCCACCGTTTGGTGGGATTATTTTTTGATGCCCCAAAACAGGGCAATCAGCCAGCCGATTCCGGTCCACCCGAACAGCCAGCTGTATATTCTGACCAGCAACATATTATACTTGTCCCGGCCCGAAACGCGCGCCAGGTATGCCGGCGCCAACATAATACCAATCACGATGGCAATTGCCGCCGCGTATTTGATAATCAATAAAACGTTAATGCCGTAAATCATTATTGTTGGTCGGGTTGTGGGGGCGGACGGGCCACCCCCGGTGTTGATTACATGCCGTATTTCGCGGATGCGCCCAGTTGTTCTTCGATACGAATCAGCTGGTTGTATTTCGCCATGCGGTCTGTGCGGGACATGGAACCGGTTTTAATCTGACCGGCATTTGTCGCCACCGCCAGGTCCGCGATTGTGGTGTCTTCGGTTTCGCCACTGCGGTGGGAAATAACAACACCGTATTTCGCATCCTGGGCCATCTTAATCGCGCGCAGTGTTTCGGTCAGGGAACCAATCTGATTCACTTTGATCAAAATTGCGTTGGCGACGCCGTTTTCAATCCCCTTGGCCAGACGGGTCGGATTGGTCACGAACAAATCGTCGCCGACCAATTGGCATTTGCCGCCGATTTTTTCAGTCAGCTTTTTCCAGCCGTCCCAATCTTCTTCGGCCAGCGCGTCTTCGATAGAGATAATCGGATAATCCGCAATCAGTTTTTCATAGAATTCAATCATCTGGTCGGCGGACAAATCTTGGCCTTCGAATTTATAAACGCCATCTTTGTAGAATTCAGACGATGCAACGTCCAAACCGATGGAAACCTGGTCGCCCGGTTTGTAACCGGCCGCCTGGATTGCGGCGATGATTGTATCCAACGCTTCGCGGCAGGAATGGAAGTTCGGTGCAAAGCCGCCTTCGTCGCCGACGTTGGTGGAATTGCCGCCTTTCTTTAAAATAGATTTCAAATTGTGGAAGATTTCACTGCCCATACGAATCGCTTCGAATTCGTCGCGTGCGCCGTTGGGGATAATCATGAATTCCTGGGCGTCCAGACCGTTGTCGGCGTGTGCACCACCGTTGATGATGTTCATCATCGGACGCGGCAAAACAACCGGGTTGGCGTTGCCATAAATAGATGCAATGTATTTATACAGCGGTTCTTTTTTCGCATTGGCCGCCGCGTGCGCCGCCGCCATGGATACCGCCAGAATCGCGTTCGCGCCCAATTTATCCTTGTTCGGGGTGCCGTCCAGCGCCAACATCTTTTCGTCCAGTTCTGTCTGGCGGGACGCGTCCATGCCCATAATGGCCGGGGCGATGATTTCATTAACGTTCTTGACCGCGGTCATAACACCTTTGCCCATGTATGCGTTGCCACCGTCGCGCAATTCCAACGCTTCGAAAGAACCGGTGGATGCACCACTGGGGACCGCCGCGCGGCCAAATGCCCCGCCGGACAATTCAATGTCGCATTCGATTGTCGGATTTCCGCGGCTGTCCATGATTTGACGCGCGTGAACTTTTGTAATAGAAAACATTTTTTTTCTCCTTGTTCCTATATTTTTACGTCTTGCGATTACTTTTTGCTTGGCGAACAAACAAATTATGTGCCATAATGTAAGCACAATTGTAATCAGAATTAAACAAAAAAATATGATAAAAAAGCTATTTTCTTTTGTTTGCTGCCTGTTGCCGTTTGGTGCAGTTGCGGCGCCCGTTTTCTTGGAACCGGGGGCGGATGGATTAATTCCGGACCAAACCGGCATTAATTACACCGACAGTGTCGTTATCCAGGGGAATGATTATAACCAGGCCCCGTCGGGTATCGTCGTGGGGACCGGCGGTGTGACCGTTACCGGTGACATGATTGCCGGCCAGGATTATATCGGCGCGGATACCGGGCAATTGCTGATTGCGACGAATACCAATCCGTCTTTTACATTACAGAGTGAAGGCGCGCTGTCCATCGGCGGCGTTCTGCGCGTTTTAAATGGTCGCGCGTTGACCATTGAATTGCCGAACAACACGTCGGTTGCGGCGATTAACGTTTCCCTGGGCAGTATTGATAACCAGGGTGGATTGACCTTAAACAATGTTGATGCGTTGACCGTCGGGACATGGACGGGCAATACACTGACGCCGGGCACCGGCAGTGTGACCAATGCCGGTACGTTGGCCATTAACGCCAATACGATTAAAATGGGGACTGTGGCCAATGACCAGGGCGACGTTACCATCAATGCCGCCGGTCAAATGATTATGGGCCAATATACAAATGGCAGCTATCTGGCGGATACAGACGCGTCTGGGAATTTTGTTGTCGCGCACACGGGCAATACCGATATCACCGCGGGCAATATCATCGCCCAGGGCAGTATTCAAAACCAGGCGGGCCGCATGAACATCACCACAACCACCGGTGGAATTGATGTGACGGGCAGCTTGGAAAATTCCGGAATTGATGCGGGCGGCGTTGCGTCCATAACGGTCACCAGTGCGGGCGCAATCAACGTGTCCGGCACGATGAAAAACGATTCGGATGGCGGCACGATGAAAATCAGTGGCGCATCCCTGACGGTGTCTGGGACCGATTCGGCGCATAACGACGCATCCTTTGTGAACAAGGGGAATTTGGCCATCAAAATCATCGGCGAAACGTTCCTGGAAAATGGGTTCGATTTAACGACGATGCCCAATACCAACACGTTCGAACTGGACACGGGCACGTTGCGATTCGGTGCGAATTTGTCCGCGGACAACTGGTTGGCGCTGTTTACCAATAATTTGAATTCTTTTATCGTGCGGGTGCGTGATGGGGCACTGAACCTGACGACGGACATTATTAATGGTGATACAAACGCCAATGCGGACATGACGCTGGCGGCGCAGACGGTTTCCGCCAATTCCGTCACCAATTCCGGTAAAAATTTAAGCATTACAGCCGCAAACGCCGGTGCCGGTACAATCAATATCGCCCAGGGTGTGACCGCACGCGGCGATGGCACAACCAGTTTGACCGCCGATGGCACCATTACGGTGGGCGGTGCGGTTGCAAACGAAAGCAACACCAGCACCATGAACATCAACGGGCAGAAAATCGTCCTGGATACGGTGTCGAACGTTGGGAATATGTCAATCGATGCCTATACCAATACACCGGGGGATATTTCGATTGCGGGCACCGTCACCAACAGCGGGACGATGAATATCGAATCGCGTCAGATTAATATCGCGGGTATCGTTACCAACGTGGACGGCACGCTGAACATCCGTGGTTCCGACCAAACGGGCGGCGCGGTGACGCTGGGCGGATTGAACGTGTCGGGCGGTGTGGTTGATTTGACAGCCCTGGCGGGGTCGGTATCGATTACAAACAATTTAAATGTCACGGGCGGTGATTTGAATATCGGCGAAGCCACACATGAAATCGCCATCACCGGAACCGCAAATATCGCGGGCGATGTGACGGCGGCGGCAACGCCGGTCTTGGACGCGGGTAATGTGAATATTGCCGCGGGCGGTCCCCAAACATTTGTCATGACCGCAACGGACGCCATTAACATTGGTGGTGATGTATCCGCAATCCAAACCGATATGGCGCGCACCATCAGCTTTGACGCGCAAACACTGGACATTGGCGGCAATGTCACCGCGGCAAATTCAGGAACACTGATTTTCGGTGGCAATTTGGCGACAAATTTGACGGTTGACGGCGCATTGACGGCACGCGACGGCGGGGTTATCGACCTGGCGGTGGCGGACGTTGACGTGGGGTCGATGACCGGAAATGGGAAATTCATTGTCCATGGCGCGACGGGCGGCAACAGCGCGACAATTGATGCGTCGGCAACCAACACAAACGCCATTGATATCACGGGCGGTATCTGGTTTGACGGGACAAATCCGGCGGCCGGTATGGTTGTTATGGGGCCGAACAATGTGACTTTGGCGACAACCGGTAACGGTGGCGCGATGAATATTGCAGGCGGTGTGTCTGTGTCGTCGGGTAATACATTAACACTGACGTCGCGCGATGCGTTGTCGCTGGCGGGATTAATCCGCAATGCCCAGGGAACCTTGGACATCAACGCCAACGGTGCGGTGACATCTGCCAATGATATTGATAACACGGGGACACTGACCATCGACGGGGCCAGCATCACAACCCAAGACATCAGAAATTCCAGCAGCGTTGCATTAACGGCCAAGAATTCCGGCACCATCAACACCGGCAGCATCACCAACAGCGGTGCGTTCACCATGAACGGCGGCGCGATGCAGTCTGCGGCGGTTTCGACAACCGCGGGCGCATTGGATGTCACCGGTACATCGTGGCAGATTAATAATTTGTCCGTGACCGGTGGTTACGCGAATTTGAATGTGGATACGGTTACCGCAACCAATAACATCACGGTTTCGGGCGACCTGGTCCAGGGGGGCGTTGGCGGTACCGGCGGCGTATTGAACGTCACACGCAACAACACCGTTATCACGGCCCAGAATTTGGATATTGACGGGGCGTTCCGTGGCAATGGGATTTCCGCTGATTACCGTATTGCGGACGCGGCGACAATTGCCGGCGACATCGTTGTTGTCAGCGTTGCCGACGCCGATATTTCTGCCAAAACCATCACGGCCGCAAATGTCAGCAATTCGGGGACATTAACCCTGACGGCCCAGGAAGGTATGACATTGGGCGTTGTCAACGGCGCGGCGGGCAATTTGACCCTGGATTCGGGGGCGGATTTTGCGAACGTGTCCAGCTTTACCCTGACGGGGGGGGCGGCGAAATTGGCGGGTCTGGGGCTGAAATCGACCGGGGCGTTTACTTTGTCGGGACGTTTGTTGCAAAATATGACGTCTGCGTCGGCGGGGGATGCCAATATTATCGGCGATAATTACACCATTACCGCATCCAACGTGACCACAAACGGTATCCAACAGAAATCGGGCAATTTGACCCTGAACACCAGTGATTTGGATGTCCATGGCAGCATTTTGGCGACCCATCTGCGTGTCCATGCCCAGGGCAAGGATGAATCCATCACCAACGATTGGTTGACGGTCAATGTGGATGGCGATGTGTCGGGTGGCGTTGGTTTCTATGGATTAAAAGAAATGTCCATTGGGGGCACATACACGTTTGACACCAACAGTTTGTTGCATGCGGCCATCATGTCGCCGGCGGCAACCACGCGCAATTATTGGGCGTCGGTCAGCCTGAACAACGACAATACGCTGGGCCAGATTACCAATCCGGTCGGGGCGCAACCGTTGATTTCTGTCAATGGCAAGTTTATTTCCAACGTCACGGATTTGGGCACATCCATCAATGGTTCGCCCATCAGCAATCCCCAGGTTGGCATTGATATCTTTGACATGGTGGACCAGGGCGATGCCATCTGGTTGGTCCATGCCGACGGCGGGTTGGAAGAATTGGCATTGAAAATGCGCAATCTGTACGTGAAATTCTGTAATGCGGACGGTTCAATGTGCTTTGATTACCTGGACGCGATAAAGCCCGGTATCAATGGCAGTGTTGACGGTATGGATTTGCCGGCGTTTCTGTCGGTGCGCGATACGGATGGCGACGGTATCCCCGACAGTATCTATATCGTGTTTGACCCGCGTTTTGGTGGCCCGGTCGAAGTCTTTAAGATTCAGCCCATCGTTGACCGCGAATCAGACCATACAACCGGTGAATATGTGTCGGCGGGCGCGCTGGACAAACTGATTGCGGGTAAATTGGCGCAGACTGGGTTCTTTAACCGTACCCCGATTGAAGCCATTCCGTTAATCTTTAAAAACACCAACATGGCCCAGATGGCGGATGAATTGTACCAGCGGATGGAATATTACAACACATCCCGCGATGGTCGTGGTTTGGCCCGGTTCAGCCGTTTGTTCCAGCCGCGTGAAATCGAACAAATCGCGGGCAGTATCGTGATGAACGAACACACCAGTTTCCGTAATTTCGAAGACCGTATGTTCGACGAATTCATCTGGAACCGTAACCGTAATTTGAAAAAGGCCTGGTTGGATGCGGATTTCGGCATGTTTAATCAGCGCGTATCAGATGGCAAACGTGTCAGCGGCGACCGGTTCAGCGTATCGGGTGGTTTCGACTGGCAGGAAAATCCGACATTGATTGTCGGTGTGACCGGGCGTGTGTCCCACATGTCGGCTGATAATTCTGACACGATGGAATTGGGCTATAAACCGGGCCAGCATATTGCCGGTCGCGTGGATGTGGACGTTGCAGATACGAACATCGGCCTGGGCGGTTATTTGATGAAGACGCTGGGGACCAAGATGCGCGTGTATGGGAATGCGTTTTTGGATTTGCACCTGTTGGATGTGTCGCGCGAACAGAACTATGTCGCGTCCATCGATGGCAGTGGCACCGCGTTCGCGTTGACGTCCGAATGGGGGCTGTTGCATGACTGGCTGAATCAATATTTGGTTGGGAACCTGTATGCGCGTGTGGGTGTGAATTCGGGTTTTTCCGTTACGGAAAAATCCGCCGGCAGCGATTATATGAAACTGGAATCGGATGCGTATATGATGCTGACACCGGGGTATTCGTTGATTGCCCAGAAACGTATCTATCCGGGGCCGTGGTTCCAAATCCGTCCGTACGTGTCGGTGGGTGTGGAATACGACCTGTTGGGGGCACCGGACCACGCGAAATACAAATTTGCCCCGGCCAGTGGATATACGACATATGATATTGAATTGAATCCGCTGTGGGCCAATGCGGGCGGTGGGGTGGAAATCCTGTCGGCCAGCGGGGTTCAGGTGGGTCTGGATTACCGGTATCAATATAATTCTGAAATGCAGTTGCATCAGATTAAGATATCCGGATCGTACAGATTCTGATAAACGGGGGCGGGGCCCCCGTTTTTTTTTATATTGATATTACACGTGCGCCTGGGGTATAATTGGAATGTCAGTGGGTGTTTCACTGACGAGGCGTGAGAACCTCTTTAATGGCGTCGAAGCATCACAATGGGCGCGCAATTTGCGCCGTTTTTGATATGCGCGACGAACTGCTCCTGCTTACCGCAAGGTCAGGAGGACTGCTGAATATTCAATAAGCAGTGCAATTCCATTAATTGTTCTCAACCTCCTGGCCACCAAATTGTTGGTGGTTTTTGTTTAAACCCAGGCATCAGGAGATAAGAACATGAAAAAACTTTGTTTAACGGCCGCGGCGGTGTGGATTGTAACCGGGGGCGGGGCATGGGCGGTGGCACTGCGGTGCCTGACATCCGCAGATTGTGCCAACGTCGCCACAACATTCTCGCCGTATTGCTGCAACCAGTACACGACGGGCCAATCGTATAATTGTCCCGATGGCTGGACATATCAAATACCAACGGGCAAATGCAGTCGTCCCGGCACTACCAACGGCAGTGACGGCGCCGGTTCATACCAATTATCATACGGCGATTGCGACCCAGAGGTTACGACACACAATTGTTTCGAACCATCATCGTCCAGCACGGACAAGAAAGGCAAGAAGTGTTTTCAGGTATCGACTGTTGAATAATAAAAAATCCCGCGTAATGCGGGATTTTTTTTGTTCGTTCTTATTAAAACGGGATGTCGTCGCCAATTTCCGCAACGGAAATTTCTTCGCGCGGGGCCGCCGGCGCGGGCGCGGCGCCGTATTCGCCCGACATGCCGCCATCCATGGCCTTGGCACCGCCCAGAATGACCATCTGGCCGGAAAACGGGTTCAATACAACTTCGGTTGTGTACACGTCCACACCCTGTTGATTCTGCCATTTGCGGGTTTTCAGGGCGCCTTCGATATACAGTTTGGTTCCCTTTTGCAGCATGCGTTCCGCAACATCCACCAAATTCGGGTTAAAGACCACAACGCGATGCCATTCGGTTTGTTCTTTTTGTTCACCGGTCTGTCTGTCGCGCCAACGGTCGGATGTCGCCAGTGAAAAACTGACCACTTTTTGACCGCTGTTCATTGTGCGGACCTGGGGTTCCTGGCCGATGTTGCCGACCAAGATGACTTTATTAATGCTGCCTGCCATAATCGCTTTCCTTTTTTGTTTAATCTGATATTGATTTGAGCAGGAATGCCACCAAAATGCAAGGAAAAAACATGCTGTGTGGACAGTGCCTTGACTTTTTTGTCAAAATGTTTTATAATAATCCTATCTATGTCGGGGGGGGATTGGACTGTTTCGCCCCTGAATTCTTCCACAAAAGGACTTAATTACATGCACGTTAATGAATTAAAGGCTAAATCGCCAAAGCAACTGCTGAAAATTGCAGAAGATATGGGTATTGAAAATCCGTCGCAGTTGAACGTTCAACAATTGCGCTTTGCGGTTTTGCGGGCGCATGCCGCGGACAAGAAAGTGACGCTGATTGGCGATGGCGTTCTGGAACGGATGCAGGATGGTTTTGGGTTCCTGCGCGCACCCGAAAGCAATTATTTGGCCGGCCCGGATGATTTGTATGTGTCGCCCACGCTGATAAAAAAATACGGTTTGAAAACCGGCGATTATGTCGAAGGACAGATTCAGGCCCCGCAGAATGAATCCGAACGCTATTTCGCGTTGGAAACCATCGAACGCGTCAATGGGGACACACCGGAAAAACTGCGCCATCGCGTATCGTTTGACGATATGACGCCGCTGTATCCGGATGAACAGCTGAAAATGGAAGTGGTCGATGACAAAGACCGCGGGCGCAGTCTGTCGGCGCGTGTCATTGATTTGATTTCCCCGACCGGCAAAGGCCAGCGCAGTCTGATTGTGGCGCCGCCGCGCACCGGGAAAACGGTCATGTTGCAGAACATCGCGCATTCGATTGCGACCAATTATCCGGATGTAAAGCTGATTGTGTTGTTGATTGACGAACGCCCCGAAGAAGTGACTGATATGCAGCGCAGTGTCAAGGGCGAAGTTATTTCATCCACATTTGACGAACCCGCCGCGCGCCATATCCAGGTGGCCGAAATGGTGATCGAAAAGGCCAAACGTCTGGTCGAAGCGGGCCAGGATGTCGTCATCTTGTTGGATTCCATCACGCGTCTGGGACGTGCGTACAACACCGTTGTCCCGTCCAGCGGCAAGGTTTTGACCGGTGGTGTTGATGCGTACGCGTTGCAACGGCCAAAGCGGTTCTTTGGCGCGGCCCGTAATATCGAAGGTGGTGGTTCACTGACCATCATTGCGACGGCGCTGGTGGACACCGGGTCGAAAATGGACGAAGTTATTTTCGAAGAATTCAAGGGGACCGGGAACAGCGAAATCATCTTGGACCGCAAATTGTCGGACAAACGCGTGTATCCGGCCATTGATATCACCAAATCCGGCACGCGCAAGGAAGATTTGCTGGTCGGCAAGGATATCTTGTCCAAGATGTACGTTTTGCGCCGCATTATCAATCCCATGGGCACATTGGAAGCCATGGAATTCTTGCTGGACAAACTGCGGACAACGAAAACCAATTCGGATTTCTTTGGTTCGATGAATCAGTAAAAAATCCCCCATCCGGGGGATTTTTTAATACGGACAATTACGGGTATATATACCATTGCCGGGGATTTCTGTAAACGATGTCCCCAACGGGATATAACAGGATGAAATTGATGTTGCACCCGCAGCCGATGTGGTGCCGCCATCGGGGCACTGGGTGCATTGGGAACCGTTTTTGTAATATCCGATGGCGCACGAAAATGTGGACCCGTTTCCGCCGGCGCACGTGGCGTTGTCGGGGCATTTGGTGCAACCGGTCGATGATGATGTGGCCGTACCGTAATAACCGCCGCCGCATTTATAGGAAACGCCGCGTTGCCTGCATTCACATGTGGCCGTTCCGCCGTATTCAGTCGGGCAATTGACATCATAGACATACGATGTCGTTGTAATAACCCCGTATGAATTGACCAGCCCGTTCAGGCCGTTGCGACATTGGCCGCATGCCATATTCGAACAGCTGGCCGCGTATTTGACGCCATAATTGGCCAGGCACATTTTCCAATCGGATTCGGTGCACGAAGTAATTGCCGACAGCGCGTTCACCGTACACGGCGAAATTGCCGCAACAAACGCCGCGGCGATAACAAGATGTTTGGTCATGATTTTTCATCCCCTTTTTTTGTTTGTATGAAACAAAAACCACCAGAATTTTGGTGGTCGGGAAGTTAGAAAAATCAATCATCGAAAGACCCTGTTGGCCTTTGGATGCAGGGCATCCTGTGGTATAACCAACAGCTTCCCGACCGGATAAACCGTCGGGGACGTGATATATGCCGCATGTGCGCAGCATTTTGGTCGGATTACGATGGCGCGCCATCGCGATGATTGGGATTTTCTAAGTCCCGAATCCACATCCCTGTGGATTCATCAAAAGTATAAAATAACAGGGCAATAAACACAACAGGATTTTAACATGAAACATATCTATGTCGCGGCGGCCGCAATTGCGGTGCTGTTGGCGGCCTTGGGCGCGGGGAAACGCGTGGGGACAGCGCAATGCCGGGAACAGATTGCCGCACAAAATCAAATTTTGCACATCCAAACCATACAAAAACAGGGGGAAATAAATGCAGAAACTTTACGCAGGGGCACTGATGATATTCGTCGCGTCTTGCGCACGCAATACACCATCGCCGAATAATATTTGCGCCCCCGTCGTGTGCCAGCCCATTTACGGCCGGGCCGCCGACTGGGACGTCATCAGTGATGATTTGGCCCGAAACATTTATCGGCACAACAGAATGTGCGACAATTAAGACACCGGGGTGGGATAAATGATGGTTGACATTTATTAATTTTGTACTATTATTCTGTGCATGAATAATATTCGACTGTCATCTTGTGAACGGCGCCCAGCGCCCCGGATTAAGCATGTTCCGCTGACCGGATGGTTACGCCACAAATATCTGCGTACGCCGCGGATGTTGCGGGAAATCATTGAAAAATGTGATGTGGACCCCTGTATTGGTGCGTTGCCGCCCCAGTTGTTGGCGCGTCTGAATCCGGACGATATCACATTGGTGACGATGCGTTTCCGCGAAGCGTTACAAGATTTTTTGGTCGATAACGGTCGCGCCCTGCGGACCGAAAATAAAAATAGAGTATTTGATTTACCCGAAGTGGGGGCCATGTTCGGGTCCGGTTGCCAGATTTATTATCGGGGCACCATGGGCCCGGATGGGGACATGGCTTGGCGCGGGGCGTTTGGGATTGTCTGTAAATTGTCGTTCCCGGATATCCGGTGCGATTATGCGTTAAAAGTCTTTTATTCGGACAACGTTTCCGGTTACGGACGCCATGGGCCGTGGTATGAAATCCCGACCGCGTTCGCGGCATGCAATGCGGAACCGCACCATAATAATCCGGTGTATATGGCGTCGCTGTTTCACAATATGTATATGTTGTCGGCGTGGGGTGGGGATGACAACGACGGATGGATTCGCCGCAATCGCTATGAATTATTCTATACCCGCCCACGTGAAGTCAGTGAACGCAATTACCGCAACGGATGTCGTATTGACTGGGGCGATACCAGCCCGACGGCGTATGCTTCTGTTTCTTATCGTGGGCGCAAATTATATCGCAAAATTGACAACGCATGGCGCCGTGGGGGACTGGATGCGTTGAAACAGATTATTGCCACGAAACATCCGTTAATTGGCCAACGCGATTACGCGGATGGATTGCGTCTGTTTTATTATCAATATTATGAATTCTTGCCGCCTGAAACAAATGCGGTGTTAAAAGAAGCCCTGGACCGGTGCAGATAATCCGCACCGGTCTGTGTTTTACTGATTGGCGACGATGCCAACCAATTTTTTGACCAATTCGGCCGTGTTTTTATCGCCGCGCGGGGCGTATTCCACAAATTCAAAGCTGTGCGCATCACGAAATGACCGGGTCAGATACAGGGCTGCATCAACACTGATGCCGTGCGGTTCCGGGACCAGAACGTCCGTGAAATAACGCGGGTCAATCGCATCGAAGTCGAATGATACCACAAACGGGCGGTCGCCAATTCGTTCGCGGATTTCCGCCACCGCCGCGGCCCAATCGGCCGGCGTTTGCAATTGTTCAGTTGTGCGCATCCAGATGTTGTTATCACGCACGCATTCGATTTCGGCCGGTTCATACGAACGCGTCGCCAAATAGAAAACGTTTTCGGGCTTTACCGCCGGACAGCGTTTTTGCATGCCCAACCAACGCGCATCCCCGTCGCCCAGCAATGCGCGCACGTTTGTGCCGTGCGGTGCACCGGATGCCTGGGACTGGCTGGATTGCGGGGTATGAATGTCCAAATGGGCATCGATATAGACCAGGCAAACATCCGTGTCCCCAAACTGGTCGGCGATGGCCGCAAAGTGACCAAAATTCACCGAATGATCGCCGCCAATCAAGATATGACGGTCGCGGGGTGTTGCGGCATATGTTTTCTGATGAACGGCGAACGCATCACCAAATCGGTCCGCCATACAGGTTTGGGCATCGACCGGGTCGGCCGTGACCATTGTCCAATTTGCATCCGGGAACATATCGCGCACGGCGCGCGGCCCCAATGCCGGGCCATCCATAACGATTTTCGCCGTTGCGGCGCGCCCGTATTCAATACCAATAAAATTATTCATTGTAACTCTCCACTAAACTTTCGATTGCGCGTTGCAAACGCTGCAAAGATGATTCGTATGCGGCGCAATCGCGTGCAATTTCAGAACGATAGGCATCGCGCATATTGGCCGCCATGTAATAGCATCCACGCAAATGTTGCACGCAATAATCATGACCGGTGGCGAACGCCTGTTGGCCGCGCACACGGCTTTCGGTGTTGGCCCAGTCAATGTCCAGGGCGTTGTCCAGGTTGACCCAGGAATTGTCGCCCGTGTATTTGCCCACGGTATCCATCCAGTACTGATTCATTTCGGCATCTGTCCACTGGTTGGTTCCCTGTAATTGCAGTAACCGTTTAATCAAGCTGTCGATTTGCGGTTGATACTGTGAATCAATTTGGGCCAATTTCGCACTGCAATAGCAACGGTTGTATTCCGTTTTTTCCCGCTGGCAGTAATCGTTCATACATTCTGTGTAATCCGCCAGACACCGCGATGCCGGAATGGATATGGCATTGCTGTTGTTGATGGCGGTGGCATCCGACGCGGCGGCATTATACGATGCGTCGCCGCGGGCACTGCGCGCGGTGCTGACACTGCCGGTGCGGCCACGTGCAACCACGCGCCGCGTGTTGTTGGATGTGCCCGCCGATGTCGCCGCGCGGGCCGCGTTTGTTGTTGTGCCGGTGGCGGGCGTGGCACTGCGCGCAGCCGATGCGGTTGCCGCACGCGCCGAACCCACGGCCGATGTTGCCGCACGAACCGCCGCGGATGTCGTGGCCCCGGTCGGGGTTGCACTGCGTACGGATGTGGTGCCGCGCGCAACCACGCGCCGGCCCGGATTCATTTGTTCGGTCTGGGTAATCACACTGATGGGATTGGCGGACAAATCCGGCGTGACGCCCGGATTTAAATCGGTGCGCATCTGGTTGTTCAGATACGGATACATGTAATTGTAATTATACGCAGACGTCGGCGTCGCCGCATTGTTCAGCGCATTGCGCGCCGCGGATGTCGTCGTTGTGGCGCGTGACGTGACGGCATGCGCCCCCGTCGCCAGGGTCACCATCACAGCGGTAAAAAACACCATAATCCTTGCCATTAATCATATGATAGAAACTTTGTGAAAATTAGACAAGCATAAAATAACCCCGCGCGTGGGATGTGGGACTTTGCCCTTGAATTTTGTGTGATTTTGTGGTATAATAATTATGCTGATGATTTCATTGAATCATCGGTTTTTTATTACTGTGGGAACGCACGCCGGTGCCTTGGCCATCACCCGAACGCGGGTGATTTTTTTTATGCAAAGTGGCGCGCGGTAAATGTGCTGCATTTTCTTCAAACGTCAAATGTCGCCCCCATCTATAATTAAACAGGAGATACGTTTTGAGCAGACAAATACAATTACGCCGCGGCACAGCAACAGAACACGAAAGCTTTATCGGCGCCGTTGGCGAAATCACAATGGATACAACAAACCAGACTTTGCGGGTGCATGATGGCGAAACGCCGGGCGGGGTTGCCCTGGCGCGGGCAGACACCGTCCCCGAAGACGGCCAATTGCCCGAAAATTATGATTTTGTGGTCGCGTCCCAGGCACCCACCGCGGAAAACAATTATACATGGTACCGCCGGTACCAGTCGGGTTGGGTGGAACAGGGTGGCAACAGCAAGGCGATTGATATCACATTACCCATCGAAATGGCAGACACGAAATATCACATCCAGTTGACTGGCACATGTGTTACAGCCAACAACAATGTCTATTTATGCGGATATCGGGATGTAAAAACAACCGGGTTCAGCGCCCAATGCAACGTGGTCAACAGCAGCAATAACACCGCCAATGCAAACACCAGTCCGAAAAACTGGATTGTTTACGGATTTTGTGCGCAATAATCGGCAATCGATTGCCGGGACCAATTGACACCGGTCTTGGCCACGCGGGCGGGGTTGCCCGCCACAACGGTATATTGGTCCCGAAATTTGCCGGCAACGACACTGTGGGCGCCAACAATGGTGTGGTCGGGGACAACCGAATTTTTTAATATCGTTGCATTCATCCCAATTCACACATTATTGCCGACACTGATGCCGGTGGATTTATTCAAAATGGCGCCTGTGGTCGCGTCAAAGACGGCATGCGTGTCATCTGTCTTAAAGACGATTCCCCATGAAAACATGCAATCGTTACCGATTTCAACATTGCCGTGATCAGTGATGTCAATCGTGCACTGGCCAATGCCACAATTGCGTCCAATATACACATGGTTTGGGGCTGTCCCGCGGGATTTGCAGATGTTACTGGGTTCGCCAAAACGCGTATTTCGGCCGATTCGCACGGTGGTGTTATCGGTCAATACCAGGATTAAGTATTTTTCGATATTAATCGGCAATTCAATTGTAATATCATTTCCCGTGCCGCATGATTTGATTTTCAGCCCCGTAAAGTATTTGGGATTTACAATTTTGTTGCCGTCCGCCCCCACCAGGGTCAATCGATTCCCCCGGCGGTAATATTTCCGCAATGATTTAACCATGCGTATTTTTTGGCGGTATTTCTTGAATAAGCCCATGTGTTATAATCCCCCTTTGTATTAATGCCGCGTGTATGAAAATACACAAATTCCGCAGAAATAAATACGGCGGCGGTTGTCGGCACAACGAACTTTGCCAAACCATTTGCGTGAACCACGACTTTCTGATGTGTGTGTGATAAATCGGAAATTTACGGTATCCATGCGTGCGTTATTAAACGAAATGTCTGCAACTGAGATGTTTGCACACCACAATACATACGACAGCGACAGCTGGTCCCGCTTGGAATATTTTTCGATAAAATCCCACCACACGTTCATTAATTCCATAATTTTCGCATCGTTATGGTGGCGGTAAATGACGTTTGTTTCCAGTACAAAGACCATGTTATTCACGTTTTCGGGGGTGTCTTTGCGGCATAAGACGACTTCGACCGCTTCGTCAAAAACGCAATCCCGACTGAAATGATACGGTATCAGCATTGATTTCCCCGCGCGGGACACCAAATCGAACACATGCGGTGTCAAGATTTCGCCGTTGCTGTCAATCCACAAACTGGCCTGGTAATTTGGAAACAGGATGTGCGGGTGTGTCTTGTGCCAACGGGCGTTTCGGGTATTATCCGATTTATCGTATGCCAGTGGTCGTATCTGCCAACGCCCCACGCGCCCGCGTTTTAACAATTTTGCATTGTCGGTAAAGCATACATAATCCCAATCCGGTGCGGAAAATTTATGGCGTATTAAATTATCATATCCGTTTGTTATGCATGTGTACACAACACATGTATTTTTGTGTGCCATTTTATGCTTCCTGGGTTGAATGGTTAGATTGAAACCAGATTTTAACAATCGGGATTTTATCAAAGATGTATAATTTATACGCCTTGCGGGATTCATCGAATTGGCTGTATATGGTCAATATCGGAAGCCCCATCATTGTTATGCGAAAACGTCGGATGTATTGTGGTTGTTGCACTTTGTTGGACAAGGCGATACCGTGGCGCACCGCATATATCAAAATGGACGCCACCAGGCGGTCGCCGGTGTAAGTATACAATAATTGTAATTCTTGCAATTTTCCCAATGCCAGTTTTTTGATAAACGGCACGCCGGCTTTTAATGCCAGGTGCGGATTGGTATAAATGGTCGGACCGTAATTTTCGAACAGGGCTGCATATGTGCATCCGTTTTCGACCAACATTTGGGACATGCGCACTTCGTATTTATAAACGACGGACAGTTTATCGGTCTGGTGGGCAACGTTGGTGATGAAATCACGAAAGAATTTTGATGTGGCCACATGCCGTTTCAATCCAACAAACCATGATTGAATGTGCGCCGGTAACAGTTGCGGGTCATTACTGACCATTCCAACGCAATCAGCGCCCCGTGATTCAATATTCATCAGCATTGATTCCAAATCGCCCATGGGTCCCAGTACAGAATCATTGGTCAAATAAATCCAATCATAATTATCCAGAATCTGGTTATCGTTCGCCCAGATGTATCCGCGTTTGTATGAACCAAAATCATATTCACCGTGACGTTGCGCACTGGCGTGCAGAATATTTGGAATTCGGTCCAATTTTGCCATTTCTTTGGCTGGGGTGTCATTATCCATCGTAAATATGATGTCACCCAATTTCGACAGCGCTTCCAAATAATACAGCAATGTATCGTCAATCAGACAATCTTTATCATATGCGGCAAATAAAAATAATCTTTTGGATGAAGATGCGTTTGGGGACGTCATTTAATGTATTCCTTTATCAAATGGGTGATTTGCGATGCCGCGGCATCCGGGGCAAAGCGGTCCAAGTTCTGGGATGCGGTATCAATTAATTGCCGCGTATTGACAGTATTTTGCCAGATGCCCGTCATGTGGGTGGCCAATTTGACGGCGTCACCCACATCAAACAGTAATCCCGCACGACCATTCATCAAGATTTCACGCGGCCCGTTCGGACAATCTGCGGAAATGCACGGTGTCCCCAAAACCGCGGATTCAATTAAAACGGTTGGCAATCCTTCGTATCGGGTGGCCAAAATGGTCGCCATTGCACCCGCCATATATCCGTATGGATTGGGTGTCGCCCCGACAAAGACAATATGACGTGCGCATGGCAAATCGGCCACCATCTGTTTCAGTTCAGCCATTTGCGACCCGTTGCCAACAATTAACAAATCCACGTCCGGCGTGCCCGCGGCCGCCCAAAACATATTGAATGCACGAATTAACGTGGGGATATCTTTCTGGACCGGGTCCAGACGCGACACCTGGCAGAAATAGCGGCCCGGATGCCGCGCGCCGTGCACCGCCATGGCGCGAATTTTATCCCCGTCGATGGGGTTGTAAATGCGTGTGACGCGTCCGCGGTATTCGGGGAAATCGCGCCGGAATTCATTGACGAAATCGTCCGTCAAACCGACAATGTGATTATAAATGTTGACGTGTGGGGCCAACCCATTGTCGCGCAGATATTTTGCCGGCCCATGCACCCATGTGATGCGCGGGGTGGGGACACTGCGTAATTCTTTGAAAAAACTAATGTTTTTATAATCGATAATCACGTCCGCGCGGCGCATGATTTTATTGCGGCGGGAAATAACGCGGCGGTATTTTTTATATAAACTGAATACAATTTTGCGCAATGGCTTCAACGGGAATGCGCGGCAATATTTCTGTAAATCTTCGAACCAGTTGCACAGCGGGTAATAAACATATGTCGGAATTTCGGGATGCGCATCCAACCATGCGCGATGCACCGGTTCGCGTACCGGCGCGTGCAGTGCGATTGCAATATCCAGATTGTCGTTTTTCAGCAATTCGGTCAAACTGTTGACCAAGACGTTTTCAACGCCACCAATAACCATATTTGGGATACAAAAAACAACTTTGGTTTTATTCATACAGCCGCACCATTGGGTTCACAGGTGGGCGGATGTTCAAACAATCAAAGCCTTAGCCGCGTTGATTCCGACAGTCTTGCGATATGTCGCATCCGCCCCCAAAAGAACAAAAAAATCAACCTGACAAAAGAAGCCAGCGTTAAAATTGTCATGTCGGTCGTATTGACATTTGCCGGTTTTCACCCCATAATAGGAACAAAATAACAGGAATTTCAAACGCTGGTTAGAACTGCCTGATAAAGCGTCGCAATGTCCACGGCGCGACGTGCAATTTTGCCGCAATTTTGTATCGGGGGGTGCCGTTGGCCAGCTGATTTTTGATATATTGTGCGTGCGGTTCCAGTTTGTAATGCTGGTTCCGGCTGCCGCGGATTCGCCCCAGGGGGTGGCCCGCCAATTTTCGTCGCGCCAGGGCTTCCTTGGTACGCTGACTGATTAAATCGCGTTCGATTTCGGCGCTGATGCCGAATGCGAATGCCAAAACCTTGCTTTGGATATTATCGCCCAGTTCATAATTGTCTTTGACCGTGTACAGGCGTGCGCCGCGCTGCATGCAATATTCCAAAATGCGCATAATCATGAATAATTTGCGCCCCAGACGGGACAGTTCGCTGCAAATAATCACGTCGCCCGGTTTTAATTGCTGTAATACGCCGCCCAGGGCGCGTGATTCCGGTTCCCGGGTGCCCGAAACGCCGTTGTCTTGGATGTATTCTTCAATGCACATCCCCAGGCTTTTTGCCTTGGCTTCTATCCCCAGTTTTTGGTTCGCGCAATCTTGGCGGTCGGTGCTGACGCGGATGTATCCGTATATCATGATGGTTCCTTTTTTTGTTGTTGTGTCAGATAAAAATTTGCATTTGGGGATTTTGCTGATATAATTCCGGGGATTTCGGGGCGTAGCTCAGTCTGGTAGAGTGCTTGCTTTGGGAGCAAGATGTCGCATGTTCGAATCATGTCGCCCCGACCATGGTTTAACAAAATAGACGCCTTTTGGGCGTCTATTTTGTTAAATTGGGTTGGACAATCCTGAATCCAAACAGCAATCCGTCGGATTGTGTTCGAACAGGTCGCTTGGTTGCTGTGCAACCCGCGCGTCATTCGCGTATCCCCGCAACAATTTACAAACAATTTTATGATGAATCATGCGCACAAGCACGGGCGTTGATTGATTCTGGGCATTTATTCCGAATATTTTTTGTTGCGCTGCATTTTCAGACCCATAAAAGTCTGATATGCAAGTAAAAAATATTCAATAAATGCCCTTATTTTTATTTGCAGTTGAAAACAAATCTATATAATTAATTAAAAACAATAATATTTATTGCTGTGAATAAATTCTGGGGGTGGGGTCGTATGATAAAATTTACGCCAAAGCAAAAGAAAACTGCCATCATTGTCGCCATTGCGGCGGCGGTGGCAATTGTGGGGGGCGTGATTATTCACCGTGTGATTGCGGCGCGTCCGTTTGTGTTTGCGGGGACGCTGGAAACGACCAAGGTTGTGTTGTCCGCCCGCGTTGCGTCCGACATTTCGCACCAGTATGTTATCGAAGGCGACACCGTCCAATCCGGCCAGGTTTTAATGGAATTAAGCTGTGATACATACAAAATTTTGGCGCACCAGATTGACGGCGATTACGAACGCGCCGCCGCGTTACAGGCCCGCGGCCATCTGTCCCAGGCGGAATTTGATGTCATGACCCGCAATAAACAGGACAATGATTTAAAACTGGATTGGTGCCAGATAAAATCGCCGATTGACGGCATGGTCATGACCAAGTTCCGCGAAGTGGGCGAAATTGTTTCCCCGGGCGCGCCGTTGTTGTCGTTGGCCAATCCGTATGACATCTGGGCGTATTTTTATGTCCCGTACGACATGCTGCACAAATTGCGCGTGGGCCAACCCGTCATCGGTTTGTTGCCAGAGGCGCCCGATAAAACATTCCCCGGCCGCATTATCAAAATCAGCGAAGAAGCCGAATTTACTCCCAAAAACGTCCAAACCCGCGAAGAAAGAACACGTCTGGTATATGGGGTAAAGGTAAAGTTTGACAACCCCGATTTGACATTGAAATCGGGCATGACAATCGAAAGCAATTTGTTAAATGAATGACATAGAAATCCGCATCGCCAACGTGTCCAAGGGGTTCAAGAAAACCCCCGCGTTGGATGGTGTGTCCATGAATTTTCAGGGCGGCAATCTGTACGGGGTGATTGGACCGGCGGGGGCGGGCAAAACGACACTGTTTCGGTTGATGTTGCACCTGTTGCATGCGGATGCCGGCGACATTACGTACATGGCCGATGGCGCACCGATTGATTTCCAGGATTTTCGGCAACACATTGCATACATGCCGCAAAGCCAAAGCCTGTACGCAGACCTGTCGGTGGATGAACATTTGGATTTCTTTCAAAAATTATACAGCATCGCGCCCGATGAATATCGCCGAAAAAAGGCGGAATTGGTCAATCTGGCGCGTTTGGACAAGTTTTTGGACATGCCGGCGGGCAATCTGTCGGGCGGGATGTATAAAAAACTGGGGCTGATGTGCGCGCTGTTGCGTTCGCCGCGGGTGATGTTGTTGGATGAACCGACCAACGGCGTTGACCCCATCAGTCGGCGCGAATTTTGGAATCTGTTGCATGCCGCCCGCAGCCAGGGCATCTTGGTCATCATGTCAACCGCATACATGGACGAAGCCGAACGGTGCAGCCAGGTTGTTCTGATGGAACGCGGCGGTGTTTTGGCCGTCGGCGAACCGCGCGATTTGTTAACCCGGAACCGGTGCGCCAATTTTGATGAATTCTTTTTAAAGCGTGGGGGATTGCAACATGAATAAGGGCGCCCCCATTGTCGATGTCCGCAATTTGTCGGTCCAATTCGGTGATTTTTTTGCCGTGCGCGATGTGTCGTTTCGCGTTGGGGCGGGGGAAATATTTGGTTTTTTGGGCGCAAACGGTGCGGGCAAGACGACCACCATCCGGGTGCTGTGCGGATTATTGCCGGCCAGTTCCGGTCGCGTTGTTATCGATGGCGCAGAATTTACGGCGGGACGCGAAAACCAGATAAAGCAAAAGGTTGGCTATATGTCACAACGCTTTACATTATACGACGGGCTGACGGTGCGTGAAAACTTTGATTTTGCGGCCGCGTTGCGGAAAATGTCGGCGGCCGATTATGCGGCGCGGCGGGCGCGGTTGCTGGATTTTATCGGGTTTAAGCATGATTTATCAACGGTCGTTAAAAATCTGCCCGGCGGCATTAAACAGGAAGTTGCCCTGTGCGTTGCATTGTTGCATGACCCGAAAATTATTTTCTTGGACGAACCAACCGCGGGCGTGGCCCCCGTCGCGCGGCAACAGTTTTGGCGTCTGATACGCAAATTGGCGGCGGATGGAAAGACAATCTTTGTCACCACCCATTACATGGACGAAGCGGAAAACTGTAACCGTATTGCGTTAATGCGGTCGGGCGAATTAATTGCCATCGACGCCCCCGATAATTTAAAGCGTCAGACATTCGGCGACAGTTTGTATAACATAACCCCGCGTGTCAAAAATCCCCGCATGCCCGACCCGGACGTGTTGGATATGTGCGAACCGTACGGGCGTCATTATCATATCCGGTTTCGTGACGATGTGGACGCGGCGGCGCATATTCGCAAAATGCGCCGGGATTTCGATATTAAATCCATTCCCCCATCACTGGAAGATGTGTTTATCCGCCTGGTCGAAGGACAGAATAGATGAAGCGATTTTCATGGCGCCGGGCGCTGGCCATCTTTTCCAAAGAATTCAAGCACATCATGCGCGACCCGTTCACGCTGATTATGGCGCTGCTGTTGCCGTTGACGATTGTGTTAATTCTGGGCAATTCGATTGAATTCAATATCAAATCCATTCATTTGGCCTGTGTTGACCATGACCAGACGGAAAGTTCGCGTCGGTTAATCGACACGTTTGGCAGTTCGGATTATTTCAAAACGTATCCGTTGGCCAATCCCGGGGATGTGCATAATGACATCGTCGATGAACGCGCCCGCGCGGCGGTCGTCATCCCCCCAAATTTTGAAAAGAATTTTTTATCCGCCACCACCGCCCCAGTCCAGGTCTTGGTCGATGGCGCCGACAATTCCGCCATTATGGCCATCATGAATTATCTGACCATTATTAACCGCAGTGCGTATTTTAAAATCCACGATATCCCGGCGTACATGTCGCGCCAAAATCCGGCCATGCGCGTGCGGTATTTGTTTAACCCGGAATTAAATTCACGTTGGTTTTCGGTGCCGGGATTGTCGGCGGTGATTATCGCGTTGGTGGCGATTATGTTGACCACGTTGACCATTTGCCGCGAATGGGAACAGGGTTCGATGGAAATGCTGTTGTCAACGCCGGCAACATCACTGGAAATTATCCTGGGGAAAACGTTGCCTTATGCAATTATCAGCTTTTTGGGATTTGTGTTGGTGTTTATCGTGGCGCGCGTCGTGTTTGGCGTGCCGTTTGTGGGCAATTATCTGACGCTGATATTGGGGACGGTGTTGTTCATTCTGGGGTATTTGGGGATGGGGTTGTATATATCCATATCCACCCATAATCAACAGGTCGCCATTCAATACGCCGCCGTTGTCGGATTGTTGCCGACGGTGATTTTGTCGGGCTTTGTGTTTCCGGTCGAATACATGGGCCGCGTGTATCAGTATATTTCCGCCGTTTTCCCCGCGCGGTTTTATATCGACATCACCCGCGACCAGTTTTTAAAGGGCAGTTCAATCGTATCCCTGTGGCCGGCGTTCGCCGCACTGGCGGCAATTGCGATTGTATTGTTGGCGGCGTGTTTGCTGCGCTTCAAAAGGACGCTGGAATGATGCAGACGCTGCGCGGATTTTTTAAAAAAGAAGTCTTTTCACTGTTGCGCGACCCGGTGTTGTTCGTGGCGATTATGATTATGCCGCTGGTCGAAATGATTATATTGGCCGCGGCCATCACGATGCAGGCAAACAACCTGCGCCTGGTGGTGGCCAGCGCACCAAACGACACCGTCATGGAACGTATTTATGACCGGGCGTTGGGATCGGGCTGGTTCGTGCCGGCAGATGTGCCCGCCAATATGGCGCCCATGGACGCGGTGCAGTCGGGGCGGGCGGATGTGGCGCTGATTGCGCCCGACGGGGGATTGACGCGCGCACTGGTGCGGGGGGACGGCGAAATCCAAATCCTGGTGGATTCGATTAATATTTTAAAGGCCCAGAATATCGAAGCCTATTTACAAGGGGTCGTTATGCGCGCATTGACCGACATCACGCACGCCGCGCCCACGCCCCCCATTCGTTTCGATGTCCGCGTCCTGTTTAATCCGGAATTGAATACTAAGTTCTTTATGGTGCCGTCGCTGGTCGCGATTTTAATCTTTATATCATTAATGATGATGATAACCATCGCCATTACAAAAGAAAAAGAAATGGGCACGATGGAAACCCTGATTGCGGCGCCGATATCTAAATATGATATTATTTTGGGCAAAGTTGTACCATATGTTGTGTTGTCGCTGGTGATTATGATTGCGCTGATGCTGATTGGGGTGTGGATGTTCGGTGTACCGTTTGTGGGGTCTGGGTTAATGTTGGGGCTGGCATTTTTAGCGTTCTGTGTGCCCGGGTGCGCCATTGCGGTGTGGTTATCGACATATACCAAGACCCAGCAACAGGCCATGTTGGGCATTGTTATCGTGGCGTTTTTGGCACTGATGCTGTCGGGGGCGATTATACCGACCGAAAACATGCCCCGCGCGTTACAGGTCATCAGCCATGTCAACCCGCTGAGCCATTATTCATATCTGGTCCGCAGTATTATTTTAAAGGGGCCCGATTGGTCTTATTTTGCCCGTCATGCGGCGGCCATGCTGGCGGCGGGGGCGGTGATTTGGGTTTGGGCCATCGGGCGGTTCAAAACTACGTTATAGCAAAAGGGGGGATTTATCCATGAAGCGCAGTTTAATTTTCGTTGTAATAATGATGATGTGCGGTGGCGCGCATGCAGATATGTATGGCGCGTTACAGACGGTTTACGACACCAATCCGGTCATCGCCCGCCAACGGGCGGCGGTATCGGCGGCGCGTTCGGATTTAAGCCTGGCGCGGACGGGAACGCGACCCTATGTCGGGGCGTCGGCCGGGACCGGGTTTTCGCGCACGAAAATCGGGGCGGAAACTTTCGATTATGAACCGACCCAGATTGGCATCGAAGCCCAACAAAACATTTTCCAGGGATTTTCCATCCTGGCCCAGATAAAGGCCGCCAAAAGCATGCTGGCCGCCCAAGAAGCGGTATTATACGCCACGCAACAGGATGTCTTTATGGCCGCCATCAATGCGTATATCAATGTGCTGAACGCGGCCGAAGTCTTGAAATTAAACAAAAACAACCAACGCGTGTTACAGGAATACTATGATTTGTGTGTGGCGCGCGAAAATGTGGGGACACTGACCCGGACCGACGTGGCCCAGGCGTCCGCCCGGTTACAGGGGGCCAAATATCAACTGGCCGAAGCCACCGCCGGATATGACAACAGTCTGGAAACGTTCCGCCGGATATATGGCAGCGTTCTGGACACGTATCCCGATATCGATTTGGATAAAATGCGGCATCTGTTCCCGGAATCCGCCGCCGGGGCCGAAGAATACGCCATTAAAAACCACCCCAGTATTGTTGCACTGAACGCCCAGGAAGCGGCGGCACGCGAAAACATCACGGCGGCGTATAAAACAATTCTGCCGTCGGTGGATGTGCGGGCGTCGGTGTTACAATTCGAAGATTTGCCCGTCTTGGACCGGGTGCGCGACAGCCGGGTTGGCGTGTATTTAAAAATGCCGCTGTATGACCGCGGCACGGCATTCGCCAGCGCAGACAAGGTCCGCCACACCGTCGCCGGCATCCAGGAACAAATTATTAACGCCCGGCGCGTGGTGGTTGAAAATCTGTACCAGGCATGGAATGTTTATGATGCCCAGGCTGTGGCCATTTCCGCCGCCCGCAGCAGTATTGATGCGAACCAGATGGCGCTGGACGGTATCCGCGAAGAACAACAGCGCGGCCGCCGTACGGTCTTGGACGTATTGAACGCACAACAAGAATTGCTGAATTCGCGTGTTGCGCTGGTCCGGGCACAGCATAATCAAATATCGGCTTTCTTTGCGGTGCTGTCCGCGGTGGGAAAATTAAATCCAGATAATCTGGGGATACAGGTCGGGGTTGATACTGATGATCATTAACATCATTACGGGCGCGCACGATTATTTCAAAAAACGCGGTCGGGAATAAATACCCATGGGCGTGCGGTTGCGTAAAAACGGCGTTCGTGATACAATGAACATATAAAATAACCAAAGGATTTTATTATGGCAACCAAATCACGCGCAATGAATAATCCAATCGCCCAATATGTGCGACGCCTGTACAGTCGCAGCACGACCCTGTTGTTATGCGAAGCGGTCCTGTTTGCGGCAATCGGGGTGTTGATGTTTATAAAACCGCTGTGGTTTTTGGCGACGGTGATGTTTGTCATCGGGATTATTTTGGCCGCATTCGGGGCATATCGCACGATTGTGGGATTGGCGGGCGACGGTCGGCCGGGGACCAGCCGTGGGCTGGATATTACGTTCGGGTTGCTGAACGTGCTGATTGGGGTGCTGTTTTGCGTGTTTCCGTTCAGCATTGTGTACATGTTCGCAATTTTATTCCTGGCCAAGGCCATCCAGGCGCTGGTCTTTTCCATCAATATGGCGCGCGCCCGTTTCGGACATTATATTTTCAGCCTGATTGTGTCGGTTATCCTGGTGGCGATTGCCGTGATGATTTTGGTGTTCCCGGCGGTTGGCGCGGTGACAATGGTTTATTATCTGGCGATATCTTTGTTGCTGTATGCGTTGGCGGATATTTACATGTATTTGGAATTGCGCCGGATGAAGCGTTATGTGGCCGATTAATTGCCCAAAATAAACGCCGCGTTTCGCGGCGTTTGAATTTATGGCGCGCCCAGCAGGATTCCCTGGGCATCTGACGATGCCGTCGGGTCATTCGTAACGGCGCGAACGTCGCGTTGCTTGTTCTTGCCGACGAATTGTCGAACCTGTGACGGTTCAAATCCTGGGCCACCCATCATAAATTAAAACCGACCGATGGCCGGTTTGAATTTATGGCACGCCCAGCAGGATTCCCTGGGCATCTGACGATGCCGTCGGGTCATTCGTAACGGCGCGAACGTCGCGTTGCTTGTTCTTGCCGACGAATTGTCGAACCTGTGACGGTTCAAATCCTGGGCCACCCATCATAAATTAAAACCGGCCGGTGGCCGATTTAAATTTATGGCGCGCCCAGCAGGATTCGAACCTGCGACCTGCGGATTAGAAATCCGATGCTCTATCCAGCTGAGCTATGGGCGCATACAGGGGCAATGTTACAACAGATTTATATTATTTTCAAGTCCCCACAGAAAATAATCCAATCGGCCGGCCTGGTTCCAGGCGGGTGGGGCCGGGTTGGCAAATTGTTCCTATGCCGTTTTTTTGTCCCATGCGCTATAATTGGGCAAAGGATTTTATCGATGAAGAAGTTTTTTACATTTATTTGGGCGATGTTTTTGTCTTATCTGCCGGGGGCGACATCGGCGCTGTTTCCGGTGACCGGTGAAAACGGATGCTGGTACGATAATCTGCGCCATTCGTCGTTGACACCCAACGGCATTGTGTTTGTTGTTGTTTGGACGGTGCTGTATTTCCTGTTGGGGGTGGCGCTGTACCGGATTATTCGCGCCCCGCGCGGGGGGCGGCGCGGGCGGGCATATGCCTTGTTCGGGGTGCATATGATTTTAAACGCCGGGTGGACATACGCGTTCTTTGGCCTGCATCTGGCGGATGTCAGTTTGGTGATTTGTGCGGTCTTGCTGGCCGTGGCCATCTGGATGATGCGCGTGTTTCGGCGCATTGACCGGGTTGCCGGCTATCTGGTGTGGCCGTATGTGATTTGGACGCTGTTCGCGCTGTATCTGAATGCGGTGATTGTATATTTGAACTAGATTTTCAGGATTTTTGCCTGTGGGTCGCCAATGTTCAGGTATTTTAAACCCAATTCTTCGACATAGTCCGCCGAATAACCCTGTAACAATTCAATATGTGTTTTCAGGGTTTTTAATTTCGCCTGTTCCGCGGCCAGCTGTTCCTGTTCCGCGTTCAGACGCCAAATATTGACGATAAATTTCTGGACGTTAACATCGCCCCAGAAAATCCGCACGAACATAAACGCCGCAAAGATGGCACATAAAACGCCCGCCTTGCCCCGGATGCCGCCGCGCCACGCGCGTGCGATAAAGCCAAAGAAATTTTTGATTTTTTCCATCATCGGTGGCATTATAACACAAATGTTCGACATTCATAATCAAATTTTTGCAGCGCCATTGGCTGGGATTACAGACCGGCCGTTTCGGCGCTTAATGCGCGAATTTGCCCCAAACGCCCCCTTGGTCACGGAAATGATATCGTGTCATTCGTTGGTGGGGCGGCATCGGGGATGTCTGCGCAATTTTGATGTTTACACGGACGAAGGGCCCGTCGGCGCCCAAATCTTTGGCGCGGATGCGGATTTAATGGCCGATGCCGCCAAAATTTTACAGGACAACGGCGCCAAATGGATTGATATTAACATGGGCTGTCCCGTGCCCAAGGTGGCGACGCGCGCCGGCGCCGGTGCGTTTTTAATGCGTGACCATGCGTTGGCGGGGCGTATTATTGGGGCCGTGGTGCGCGCGGTGCAAATTCCGGTATCGATAAAGACACGTCTGGGGTGGGACGCGGACCATTGCGATTGGATGGATTTAATCCGGATTGCGGCCGACAATGGGGCGTCATTTGCGGCGCTGCATGGGCGCACACGGGCGCAATTGTATGTGGGGGCCGCCGAATTGCCGGTCAAACCCCAAACGCCCATCCCCATTATTGCCAATGGTGATATTTGCACGGCCGCGGATGTTGCGCGGGTGCGCGCATTGGGATATGACGGGGCGATGGTCGGGCGCGGATTGTTGGGACGGCCATGGATTTTGGGCCAATTGGCGGATGGGATTGCGGCGCCCGAAAATATCGGGAATGTGGTTTTGCGGCATTTGGATTTGGTTTTGGACTATTACGGGGCCAGAAACGGCGTGCCACTGTTCCGGAAGCATGCCGCGTGGTATTCAGCGGGGCTGAAAAATTCGACCGAATTTCGTATTCGCGTCAACCAAATAACAGATGAAAATGAATTACGTGCGGCAATTGCTGAATTTTGGGGTTGCGTTGACGGATAATAGATTCTATCATAAAATCACGATTATTATTGCCAAGGATGGATGAAAATGAATGAAAACAATGTAGAAATGACCGCGGCGGAAATGTTGCGCAATGCGCGCACAACTGGCCGGCGCAAGCGTGAAATTCCGACTATTGCCAAACAGTTATGTATCCGCGAAGAATTCTTAGAAGCGTTGGAAAGCGGTAATTATCATCAAATTCCGGAATTGGTTTATGTGTTGGGTTTTGCCCGCAATTATGCGATGGAACTGGGGCTGGATCCCGAAGAAATCGTGACCAAGATTAAACGCGAAATGGGATTGTTGCCCGAATGCCAGGTGGCGGCCGGTGATGGCGCCGAAGATGCGGCTGGTTGTGCGGCGGCGGGGGCCAAGCGTTTGCGGGCCGGATTTTTCGCCCGCGCGGCCCAGTTTGTGCGTAAAAATTGGATTTGGTTTGTGGCGGGTTTGGTCGCGTTGGTGATTTTGATTGTTGGATTGACGTTGGCGTTGCGCCCGGCGGCTGATACGGCCGCGCCGGTGGTTGCGCCCGCGCCGGTGGTTGCGGTGGCGGACCCGGCCTTTAAACAGGCGGTACGTGAACGCTTTGGCACCGAAAATCGCGAAAATGCCGATGTTATTTTACAGGCCGCCCAGGAATCCTGGGTTAAAATCGAAGATGGGCGCGGCAACACCGTGTTCAGCCGCGTTTTGGTCCCGGGTGACATCTATTATGTGCCCGCCGGGGACAAGTACAAGGGGACATTTGGCAACGCCGGCGGAATTGACGTCTGGGTTGATGGGAAAATGGCCCCGAAATTGGGTGCGGACCATACCCGCAAATCCGGGATTTCCATGGCCCCCGACAGCCTGATGGCGGGCGCGGCAAACGCGGAATAAATTCCCGAATTTTACAGGGTCCAGGGCGAAAGAAATTTCGCCCTTTTTGTATTGAAATTATCATTTTTTGCCCTATATTAAGAAGCATGAATACGATAAAAGTGCGGGGTGCCCGCGAAAACAATCTTAAAAACATTGACCTGGACATACCAAAAAACAAATTGGTGGTCTTTACTGGCGTGTCCGGTTCGGGCAAATCGTCGCTGGCCTTTAACACCATTTATGCCGAAGGACAGCGCCGCTATGTCGAATCTTTGTCATCATATGCGCGCCAGTTTTTGGACATGCAGAAAAAGCCCGATGTCGATATGATAGAAGGGCTGGCCCCGGCCATTTCCATTGAACAAAAGACCACATCCAAAAATCCGCGTTCGACCGTCGGAACCGTGACTGAAATTTATGATTATCTGCGATTGCTGTGGGCGCGCATCGGCGTGCCGCATTCGCCGGTGACCGGATTGCCAATTAAATCCCAGACCATTGGCGAAATGGTGGATTGGACCATGAAAATCCCGGCCGGGACCAAGATTTACATCATGGCGCCGCTGATTCGTGACCGCAAGGGTGAATATCGCAAGGAATTGGCGTTCTTGGTCAAACAGGGGTACCAACGCGCCATTATTGACGGCGAATTATACGATTTATCGTCGGTGCCGCCGTTGGACAAGAATAAAAAACACAATATTTTCGTGATTGTGGACCGTCTGGCGATGCCGGCCGCCGATGTGTCGGATTCCGACCGCGAAGAATTTTATTCCCGTCTGTACGCATCATTCGAAGGGTCGCTGCGTCTGGTGCCGGGGTCTGTTTTGGTGCGCCGTTTGGATACGGGCGAAGATATTTTGTATTCCCAGAACTATGCGTGCCCCGTCAGTGGGTTCACCGTGCCCAAAATTGAACCCCGTCTGTTTTCATTTAATGCGCCGGCGGGGGCATGCACGGCGTGCGACGGGCTGGGGATGCAATTGAATATGTCGCCAGATTTGGTGATTCCGGACCCGTCAAAATCCATTTTGGATGGGGCGATTGCGCCGTGGTCGCGTGGCGGGATGCTGTCCCAGTATGACCATCTGTTGGATGCGTTGCACAAAAAATATAAAATTCCGTTGGCCAAGCCATGGCATACATTAACCCAGGAACAAAAAGACCTGATACTGTACGGCAGTGGGGACGAAGCCATCAAAATCAATTGGAACGGTTTTGTTTATGAAAAACCGTACGAAGGGGTCATTCCAAACCTGGAACGCCGTTGGCGCGAATCGGAATCCGAATCCATGCGCACGGAATTGGCAAAATACCAATCCCAGAAACCGTGCCCGATGTGCCATGGAAAACGACTGAATATCCAGGCGCTGTGTATCAAAATCAACGGTCTGGACATTATGGATACGTGTAATATGGCGGTGGATGAATCATTGGCGTGGTTCACCGATTTGCCCAACCATTTATCACAAAAAGACAACGATATCGCCCGCATTGTTTTGCGCGAAATCACCAGCCGTCTGCAATTTTTACAGAACGTGGGGCTGGGGTATTTAACGTTATCGCGTATGTCGGGAACGCTGTCCGGGGGCGAAGCGCAACGTATCCGTTTGGCATCACAAATCGGCAGTGGGCTGTCGGGCGTGCTGTACGTGTTGGACGAACCGTCCATTGGTCTGCACCAAAGTGATAATGACAAATTGTTGGACACGCTGAAAATGTTGCGTGACAAAGATAACACCGTCATCGTCGTTGAACATGACGAAGACGCCATGCGCGCGGCCGATTACTTGGTCGATATCGGGCGCAATGCGGGCGTTGGCGGTGGCAACATTGTTGCGGCCGGCACCCCCGCCCAGGTGATTAAAAACAAAGATTCCCTGACGGGGCAATATCTGGCCGGGAAAAAGAAAATTGACGTGCCAAAAAAACGTCGCGCCGGCAACGGCCAAAAAATCACGGTCCAGGGCGCGCGTGAAAACAATCTGAAAAACGTTGATGTGGAATTCCCGCTGGGTAAATTCATTGCTTTGACGGGCGTGTCGGGGTCGGGTAAATCAACGCTGTTGCTGGATACGCTGTACCCGGCGATGATGCGTGCGCTGTATAATTCCAAAATGGAAACCGGCGCCCACGACATTATTCGCGGCATGGAAAATATTGACAAAGTGGTCGATATTGACCAGTCGCCCATCGGCCGCACCCCGCGCAGTAATCCGGCCACATACACGGGGGTGTTTACCAACATCCGTGATTTCTTTGCCGGTTTGCCCGAAGCCAAGGCCCGCGGATACACATCTGGACGCTTTTCTTTTAATGTCAAGGGCGGCCGCTGTGAGGCATGTCAGGGTGACGGCCAGATAAAGATTGAAATGAATTTCTTGGCCGACGTGTATGTCGAATGCGACAAATGCCATGGCGCGCGTTACAACGACGAAACACTGGCGGTAAAATACAAGGGTAAATCCATCGCGGATGTGTTGAACATGACGGTGGACGAAGCGTACCGGTTCTTTGTGAACGTCCCCCAGATTGCGCGCAAACTGGAATTGTTAAAGCGTGTCGGTCTGGATTACATCAAACTGGGGCAAAGTTCGCTGGATTTGTCCGGCGGCGAAGCCCAGCGCATCAAATTGTCCAAGGAATTGGCCGCGCGCGGCACCGGCCAGACGTTGTATATTCTGGACGAACCGACGACGGGGCTGCATTTCGAAGATATCAAGATGTTGCTGTCGGTGCTGCACGAATTGGTGGAACAGGGCAACACGGTCATCGTCATCGAACATAATTTGGAAGTAATCAAGACCGCGGACTGGATTGTGGACCTGGGGCCGACCGGGGGCAGCGGGGGCGGACGCGTTATCGCGGCCGGCACACCCGAAGATATTGCCGCAAATCCGGAATCACTGACGGGGAAATACTTGAAAAAGTATCTGGTTACTGATAAAAAGAAGAAATAAATTTAAATCACCAAGGAGTAAGAAGTATGTTTGGATTTGGAAAAAAGAAAGCAGACAATGCACCGGAAATGACCGCGGCGGAAATGGCCGCCGTCGAAGAAAAAATCCCGTCGGGCATGAAAGAAACCGCCGCGCGCATGATGTCGGGTCAATTTGATATGAACGACATGCTGGCGCAGTTGAAACAGATTAAAAAGATGAGCAATTTCAGCGGATTATTAAAAATGGTGCCGGGTATGTCCGGGGCCGTTGCCGCCATGAAAGAAAAGATTAAGGATGGCAGTGTTGACGCCCAGATTAAAATTTTAGAAGCGATGACACCGGCCGAACGCGCCCAACCGGACAAGATTTTTGCCAATGCCAAAACCCGCATTGCAGAATCTGCCGGATGCACGGTGCGTGATGTTGAACATATGATTAAACAATATACCAAGATGAAGCAGCAAATGGCAATGTTGCAGAAAATGGGTGGCATGGAAGCGGTCATGGAAAAAATGAAAGCCGCGCAGGGTGGGGCCCAATAAGATATGAAAATTAAATGGACAAAAATTTTTGACTGGACCATTGTTGACGTCCAAGAACCGCGTCCCGTATATCACCAATACAACGATATGGGCCAGATTTTAACGGGCTATGCGGTGGATGTTACATATCTGCACCATGGGATGGAAAGTCTGATGTTTGGTGTCGATACCGGTAAATTTAATCTGGCGTCGCCGGAATATGCGCTGCGTCGGGCGCGTGGGTATTACGACCATGCGCGTGAACAAATCGCGGCCAGAAAACAACGCACACATACAAAATGAAGATTCTGAACAAAAAAATTGCCGCAAAAAAATCGTCTGTGGCCTGGTTACAGCGCCAGGCCCACGACCCATACGTTGCCCGCGCCCAGAAAGAAGGGTATCGCGCCCGCGCCGTGTACAAACTGATTGAAATTAATGATAAATTTCATTTCTTGCGCAATGGCCAGGTTGTGGTTGACCTGGGGGCGGCACCGGGTTCGTGGACGCAATATATCGCGCGCCAGTTTCCCAAATCCAAAATCTTTGCGATGGATTTGCTGGAAATCAAACCGATTGTCGGCGTCGAATTTTATCAGGGGGATTTTACCACCGATGCGGCGTTGCACTGGCTGGAAGAAAAGCTGAATCTGCCGGCGGGTGAAATGGGGCGGGGCACGGTTGATGTGGTTTTGTCCGATATGGCGCCCAATACGGTCGGCCATAAAAAGACCGACCACATCCGGCAAATGGTTTTGTTGGAATACGCGTTTGATTTTGCGTTGCGCGCGTTAAAGCCGGGCGGCACATTCGTGGCCAAATCATTTACCGGGGGGACAACCAACGAATTATTGAAATTGTTCAAACAGAATTTTGAACACGTTCATCACATCAAACCGCCATCGTCACGCAAAGATTCGGTGGAAATGTTCATCGTTGGATTGGGCTTTCGCGGGGATGCGCAAAATCAATAAAACAAACGGGGCATCGGCCCCGTTTGTTATTAATCGCGTCCGTATTTTTCACAAAATTTCGCAAAATTACCATTCACGTTATACCGTATCAGGGCGCCGATACGCGCAGCTTCGACTTCGTCCGGTCGCAGGGCATACGGCGCCCGGAAATGGGAATGATGATGCGTGTCCAAGAAATCCAGGATAAATTGCGGCATCGCACTGTGGCGCGCCTTTTGCAGGGCGTGCGTGTATTCGTGGGCGATTGTATCAATGACTTCGTCAAACGGATACGTTAAAATATGTGTGTAATAACAAATGTGATTGTGTCTGTCGTAATAAGTCGCGTCCGCCCGGGTGCGTTTTTTTCCGTCACGGGTTTCGGATCTGCGAAATGTAACCTTTTGTACAGTCGGGGCCACGTCCGGATATTTCGCAGACATTTCTTCGTGTAATTGGCGCGTTATTTGTAAAATCAAATGATAGCGCTGGCTGGTGGTTGCCAAGTGATAGGTTTCGGGTGTAATCCGGTCACAGTTGGTAATCAGTGCCCGGAATAAATCGCGGCGGATTTCGCGGGCCAATTTTTTTGTCCGGCGGCCGTATTGCATCATCAATGCCCCCATCAGGCTGATGGTCCATGTCGCCTGCCACCGGGACATTTGTTGGTCGGAATCCATTTTGTGCATCGTTCTGTATAACGTACGCCACATCGCCGGGCGGTAATGTTGATACACTTTCTTGGCTGCGGTTAAAAACAAACTTTCTTTGTTGGCCATAATTACTTTAACGCCGTCGCCGCTGTGCGTGCCAATTCGTCCACGCGTTCGTTAAATTCTTCGCCGGCATGCCCGCGGACCCAAACCCAGTGGATTTCTGTCGATGCCGCCGCCGCGTCCAGGGCCATCCATAAATCCTGGTTCTTGACCGGTTTTTTGTCCGCCGTGCGCCAATTGTTCCGCTTCCAGTTTTTTACCCACGATGTCATGCCGTTTTTTACATATTGGCTGTCGGTGTGGATTTCAACCGCACTGTGGCGTCGCGCCGCCGTCAGCGCGCGTAACACCGCCATCAATTCCATGCGGTTGTTGGTGGTGTCTTTTTCCCCACCGCAACGTTCCGCGATATTTGTTCCATCCGTTGCCAGGAATGCCCACCCACCGGGGCCGGGATTGCCCAAACAACTGCCGTCTGTCCAGATTTTTAACATTTTAAATACACCTGTTTTGTGGTATAATACCATAAAATGAGATACGAATCCAAACAATTACAAGAAATGGCCGGGGCGTTGCGTTCGCACGCGCTGGGGGCGCTGCGCGCATCACGCAGTGGGCATGTCGGAATCGTCCTGGGGGCGGCCGATATTGTGACAACAATTTTTGCAAATTATTTGCGCCGCGGGGTGGATAAATTCGTCCTGTCGGCGGGCCATGGCAGTGCACTGCTGTATTCCGTGTTAAAACTGGCGGGATATAATGTGGGCGATTTGAATGGGTTTCGCAAAATGGGCGGATTGCCGGGCCATCCGGAAATCGGCATTGATGGTGTCGCGGCCACAACGGGCCCCCTGGGGCAGGGGGTCGGAAACGCTGTCGGCATCGCCATGGGGGCCAAAATACGCCGCAGCGGTGGACGCGTTTATTGCCTGTGTTCTGATGGCGATTTAATGGAAGGCGTGGCCAACGAATCCATTGCCTTTGCCGGGCGGTATCAATTGGACAACCTGGTTTTATTGTGGGATGACAACGGTATCAGTATTGATGGCGTCGCCCAGACCGATGTTAATATCCCCCGCCGTATGGCTGCCGCCGGCTGGACCGTTATTGCGGCGCATGGAAATAATTTTAAATCACTGGACGCGGCGCTGGAACGCGCGGGTCAGTGTGCCGGACCGGTTTTTATCCAATGCCGGACAACAATCGGCGTCGGGTCGTCTGTTGCGGGAACACCGCGGGCACATGGATTGGCGTTGGGGGATGCGGAATTGGACGCGCTGGGGGCGCAATACGCGTCGCGCGGGGGCGAAAAATTATGGGCGGCGGTCGCACGTCGCCGCGTCCATCGGGACGAAGATAAACCCTGTATCGATGCGGGGGTGGTGCCGGTGGTGGATATCCCGAACGTGGATGCGCCCGCAATCGCAACGCGCGAATTGTCGGGAATGTATTTGGAAAAATTGGCGGCGGCCATACCGTGCCTGGTTGGGGGCAGTGCGGATTTGGCGGGCAGTACGAATGCCAAAACCAAATCGCACCGGGATATTACGGCGGATGATTTTTCTGGGAACTTTATCAATTACGGTGTGCGCGAACACGCGATGGGCGCCATCATGAACGGGTTGGCGACATGCGGTCTGCGGCCGTACGGGTCAACGTTTTTGGTGTTCAGTGACTATATGCGCCCCAGCATTCGTTTGGCGGCGCTGTCGGGATTGCCGGTGGTCTATGTTTTGACGCATGACAGCGTTGCCGTCGGCGAAGATGGGCCGACCCATCAACCGGTGGAACAATTGCCGTCACTGCGGCTGGTGCCGAATTTAAATGTGTTTCGTCCCTGTAACATGGCAGAGGTTGTATATGCCTGGCGCACGGCGTTGGGGGATGTGACGCGCCCGTCGTGCATTATTTTATCGCGCCAAAAAATTCAGCAGATTCCAACCCCGGACGATGCAGAAATCGCGCGCGGGGGGTATGTCATCTGGCCGGCCCAGACGAAATTTGTGCGCATGACACTGATTGCGACGGGGGGCGAAGTCCCGGTGGCTGTTGCCGCGGCAAAAAAATTATCCGGCGTCCAGGTGGTCAGTATGCCAAACGTTGCGGCATTTCGTGCGCAATCGGCCGAATATCGTCGGCGCATTCTGGCGGGATATGTTGTATCAATCGAAGCTGCCGCAACCGCCCCATGGTTTGAATTTGCGGACGCCGCCATCGGTATCGATTCGTTTGGCGCGTCGGGCCCGGGGGACGAAGTGTATCGGGCGTTCGGATTTGATGCAGATTGCCTGGTGCGCGAAATTTCAAAATTTATTAAAAAATAATTCAACAGATGGCGGATTTTGTCTTTGAAACATCAAACGGCGAACAAATCCCGGTGATTGTGACAACGCGCCGGGGGCTGCGGAACATCACGCTGCGGCCGCGAACAACGCCGCGTCGCGAAATCTGTATATCCAAGCCGTGGTTGACGCCGACGGGGGCGGCGCTGCGATTTCTGGAACGCAAGCGCGCGTGGGTCGAACGCATTTTTGCCCGCGCCCCGCAAAAGACGGCCGTGCACGACGGCATGATTTTAAATTTCTTGGGGCGGACGGTGGTGGTGCGCCACGACGGCGCGCGGCGCGGAAATGATTTCAGTGCCGATGGCATGACGCTGTATATCGGGGGCGGGGCGGATATGTTTGAACGCCGTCTGCGCGATGTGGTGCGGCGTGAATTTTTAACCGCGGTCCGCGATATGGTGCGAACCGCGCCGCGTGAATTATGGCCGCGCCGCATTGCGGTGCGTGACACCACGTCCCGCTGGGGCAGTTGTTCGTCGTCGGGCACGATATCGTTTTCGTGGCGGTTGGCGTTTGCGCCAACGGACGTCATGCGCTATGTCGTGATGCACGAATTGGCGCACCGCCGGCACATGGACCATTCGCCCGAATTTTGGGCATATGTACGCGAATTGTATGGTTTTGGCGTTGAACGGGCCAAGCGTTGGTTGGCCGCCCACGGCGCCGAATTGCATCAGTATTTATAACGTCGCCAAATTTTGGCCTGTTCAATTCATGGCGTGTGGAATTATTCGGGGCGATTTTTGTTGCAACGCGGTAAAATTGCGATAAAATCATCCCAATGATTAAATATTGTGTTGTTTTTGCCGCATTCCATCACGCCCGCCGGGCGTCATATTAGCTATTGTTTCCATTCTGTGATATAATTGACATAAAATATGTCATCATTTTTTCTGATTTAATAATAGAGTAGGGATTTTTACCATGGATTTAAAACCAACCAAGCCAATGTCGGGATTTATTGAATTGTTGCCGTTGCAACAGCGCTGTGTGGATGAATGCGCCGCGCGGATGCAGCGGGTTTTGCGCACGGCGGGCTTTGCGCATTTGGATTTGCCGGCCATCGAACGGGCAGAAGTCTTGACGGACAAGGATAACTGGGACGAAATCGAAACCCAGATGTTTTTGTTCCAAAAAGGGGACACGAAAATGGGCCTGCGATATGACGGGACGGTTGGTCTGGCGCGATATGTCGCGGGACACATGAATGATTTGGTGTTTCCGTTCCGTGCATACCAATTTGCGCGCAATTATCGCGGCGAACGCCCCCAGCGTGGCCGTTATCGCGAATTTTACCAGATGGACATGGATATCATGGGGCTGGGGTCGTTGTCTGAAAATTACGATGCGGAAATTGTTGCGACGTTGTCGCGCGTATATGAATCTGTGTCCGAATTTATTGGGCCGACGGTGGTCAAAATCGGTAATCGTAAATTCTGGAATGCGATGTTTGAATACCTGGGGCTGGATGCGGGGACTGCACGTAACGCATTTGTCTTGATTGATAAAAAAGACAAACTGGATGATTTTCCGGGCGCCCTGGCGGAAAGCATTGGTGAAAAATCCGCAAATGAAATTAATCGTGTATTTACAGACGGGTATCGTGCATTTTTGAATTTAAATGAAAGCCTGGATTCGGCCATTTCTGAAATGGAAAATTTCATGAAATTGCTGGAATCGATGGGTGTAAAAAACGCCGAAATTGATTTGGGAATCATGCGTGGCCACGCATATTATACGGGTGTGGTGTTTGAATTCTTTTTGTCGCGCTTTCCGGAATTGGGGGCGGTCGGTGGCGGCGGTCGGTACGAAGATTTGGCGTCCAAATTTTCCAAGACCAAAATTATTGGTGTTGGTGCCGCGGTCGGGTTTTCCCGGTTGATGGTGGCGTTGCTGGACGAAAACAAGATTGATTTGTCGTCGTTCGCGCGTCCGGTTAATGCCGCGGTGTTGGTGATGGGCGATGAATGTGTTGCCTATGCCATGTCGGTTTTGGCGGCGTTGCGGGATGCGAATATTGTCGCGGTACCGTATCTGGATGCGAGGAAGAAGTTTAAAAATCAAATTGAATTTGCAGATAAAATTAATTCTGAATTCAGTGTGATAATCGGCGAAGATGAAGTTAAAAATAAAGTTGTGTCGGTCAAAAATATGCAGACCGGGAATCAGCAGACTTTGGATTTGAATGCCGCGATTAAATTAATGGGAAACTAAGATGATTATTGAACAAAAATTAAAAGACATTCAGGCACGTGCCGCCGAAATCGAAGCGCAAATGAATTCGGGTACCGTGTCCGGCAATGAATTGACCAAACTGTCCAAGGAATATTCGCGTCTGAACGAAGTTCTGCCAGTGATTGCCGAATACTTTCAAACGACCCAGGGGATTGCTGACGCGACAGAAATGCAACATGATCCGGAATTGAAATCGTTGGCGTTGGAACAATTGGCTGAATTGAACAAGGTATTGCCGGATATTGAGAAAAAACTTCAAATTGCATTATTGCCGCGTGACGCGGCCGATGACAACAGTGCGATTATGGAAATCCGCGCCGGTGTCGGTGGCGAAGAATCTGCATTGTTTGCTGGCGATTTGTTTAATCAATATAAATCCTATGCCATGCGCCAGGGCTGGAAAATCGAAGTTATCGAAGAAAATGCCACATCATTGCGCGGGTATAAGGAAGTTGTATTTAAAATTGTGGGCGTGGGCGTTTATGCACGTATGAAATTTGAATCCGGGATTCATCGCGTGCAACGCGTACCCGAAACCGAAGCCGGCGGCCGCATTCACACCAGTGCCGCGTCCGTCGCCGTCATGCCCGAAGCGCAAGATATCGACGTTGTTATCGAAGACAAAGATATCCGCATTGATATCTTTCGTGCGTCCGGTGCCGGCGGTCAGCACGTTAACAAAACCGACAGTGCGATACGTATCACACATTTCCCGTCCGGGATTGTTGTGACGTGTCAAAACGAACGTTCGCAATTGCAAAACAAAATTGCGGCGATGTCGGTGTTGCGTTCGAAACTGTACGAAAAACAACGTCTTGAACAAATGAATGCAAGTAACGCGTCAAGAAAAAACATGGTTGGTTCCGGTGACCGCAGTGAAAAAATTCGCACCTATAATTTCCCGGAACAACGGGTGACGGACCATCGCATTAAATTGACGTTGTACAAATTGGATGATATTCTGGCGGGTGGGGCCGGATTGGATGAAATGATTGACGCGTTAATCGCGGCCGACCAATTGGAACAATTGTCGAACATGGAATAATGGGGCGGGCCGTGGGCCCGCTTTTTTGTGGTTGAAATAAATCCCGGTGCGCAGTATAATAATTTTGTCGGCGGGTGTTCCGTCGATGGGGTGTGATGACCCGATACTGGCGTCGGAATATGTTCAATTGGCGCGCAAAATGCGCCTGTTTTATTATGTGTTTCGACGAACAATAACTCCTGGACCCGGGTCAGGAGGGTTCGCGGAATAATGCAAAATACGCGACACAATTCCAGTAATTGTCATCAACCTCCTGGCCACCAATTTGTTGGTGGTTTTTTGTTCAAAAAACAACAGGGGTTGAAAATGAAAAAGTATATACTTGTGTGCGGTGCCGTGGTGGCGCTGGGGGTGGGGCGGGCGTCCTGGGCGGCGACTATTATGTGCGCGGCGTCGCATTGTATGGATTTAGATGTGGTCACGTTAAATGATGTGTCGGCCGGATGTCAAAGGAAAATCAAAACGTGCTATGGCGATTATGCCATTGAAACGTGTGGTTCGTGTGCGACGGGCTATACCAAAATATCGGCCAGCGCCGTTGTTCCGGGGTGTCTTGGTACATATCCCTATTCTGATTGCCAGGAAAATTGTGCGGGCTGCGTCAATTGTGTCAGTGATGCGTCATGGTCTGGGCATGCCGTGGGATATGAAAAGAAAGTGGTGCGCACCTGCGATTGTAATACGTGCAAAGCAACGACGTCGTACCGGTGTGCCGCCGGATATTACGGCAGCAGTTATAATGGCACATCGGGATGTACGCGTTGCCCGGAAAATGGCAACAGTAATGCCGGTACGACGTCGGTGACGGGATGTTATGTCACATCCGGGTCGGATGCGACTGGGTCATGTACATATACGCAAAATTGCTATTACAGTAACTAGGGGGGCATAAATCCCCCGAATGGGGGATTTTATTAACGAATCCAGCCGCCGTTAATGTGGATTTGTTGACCGTTGATATATGCGGCACGTTCTGATGCCAAAAATGCGGCCAGATATGCAACTTCTTCGGGTTTGCCAAAGCGGTGGCACGGAATCATGTTTTTAATATCCTGCTGACGCTGGGCGGGTAATTTTTTTGTCGAACCGGTGTCGATAACGCCCGGCGCGATGCAATTTGCCGTAATGCCGCGGCGTGCGTATTCGGCGGCAATGGATTTTGTGGCCGATGCCAGTGCGCCTTTGGTCGCGGCATAGGTGCTCATCGCGGCGTCGCCCATATATCCGGCGATGGATGTGATATTGATGATGCGGCCGTATTTATTCTGGCACATCGGTTTAATGGCCGCGCGACAGATGTTGTACGGCACGTTGAAATTCATGTGCATCATGTGACCCAAATACGCGTCGTCGGTTTTTGCGAAAAAGCGGCCCTCTACTATCGCGGCGGCATTCACCACGATGTCCAGTTTGCCAAAGTGACGAACAGCCTGGTCAACCAGAACGTTTTCGACCATGGGTGTGGTTAAATCGCGACAAATGCACAGTGGTTCCGGTGTGCCGGGGGTTGGGGTTGATATCAATTTTTCACGAATTTTTTGTAATTTTTCTTCGCTGCGACCGGTTAAAACCACCGATGCGCCCTGGGCGTAAAATTCTTTGGCGATGGCCATGCCGGTGTCGCCTGTGGCGCCGGTAATCAGTGCGACGCGTCCTTCTAAATCTGCTCTCATGCTTGTGTACCTTTTTATTATTTGTCAATATTATAGGATAAAAAATGCGAAAGTCCAGTTTTTTATTGTCTGGGGGCGGTATGGTTGTTAATATGCGTGTATTATGAGTAGTTTGGCATCAGAAATTTTATTGGACCGGCCGATTGTTATGGTCGGATTGATGGGCGCGGGCAAGACCAGCGTAGGGCGGGCTTTGGCCCGGCGATTGGGGATTCCGTTCGTGGATTCGGACAAAGAAATCGAAGCCGCGGCCGGGTGCAGTGTGGTGGATATCTTTGCCATGTACGGCGAACAGGAATTTCGTCGCGTGGAACAGCGTGTGATTGCACGTCTGTTGGACAGTCCGCCCGCGTTAAAGGTTATTTCCACCGGCGAAGGGGCCTTTATCACGCCCGCCGTACGTGAAATGGCCCTGAAAAAGGCGTTGACAGTTTGGTTAAAAGCCGACTTGGAACTGCTTGTAAAAAGGACGAATTTTCGCGACACGCGGCCGCAATTATTGAACGCGGACAGTCGTAAAATTTTGGCGCAATTGATTGATGAACGGTATCGCACATACGCCATGGCTGATATTACGGTCAAGACCCAGGATGAAAGCCTGCGCAAAACGCTAGGCAAGGTTTTGACGGCAATCGAAAGCCACCAAAACAAAGGAGAGAAAAAATGAGCTTTTTCAAAGATTTTCGCGCGTTTATGGAACGTGGTAATGCGATTGACATGGCGGTTGGTATCATCGTCGGCAGTGTGATGACCAGTGTCGTGAATTCATTGGTCAAAGATGTGATTATGCCGCCGATTGGGCTGTTGATTGGTGGTGTGGATTTTTCCCAATGGTTTATTGTGTTAAAGGGTGGCGTGACCGGCGTCCATTATCCGACCGTTGCGGCGGCCCAGGCGGCGGGCGCAACAACGCTGAATATCGGGTTGTTCTTGAATTCCGTGGTCAGTTTCCTGATTACGATGTTCGCGATTTTTCTGTTTGTGCGGATGATGAACAAAATCCGGACGCAAAAACCCGTTACGACGCGCACGTGTCCATATTGTAAAACATCGATTAATGTGGCGGCGACCAAATGTCCAAATTGCTGTTCGAATGTAAAGCCGGTCGAAGTCGCGGCCGCATCCGACAGTGATTTGGAAAAAAGTGTCAAAAAACTGACCAAAATGGCCAAGGGCAAAATTTCAAAAATTAAAAAAATTACAAAGAATTAATCTGATTTGTTAAAAATTAAAATTAATCAAAAGGAACAGGGCGCGTGCGTCCTGTTTTTTTGTGGTTTTATGGTCAAAATGCGGCGTGGTGCGGGCGGGTTGGTTATGTAAAAACGACATAAATATTTGGGTGTGGCTGTGGGGCGTGGTTGGCGCGTTGATTTATTTGGTGGCGCAATTGTGGAAAATGTGGGCGTCCGGCGTCCCAGCAGCGTCGCCGGACATATAAATGATGGGAATTTTGCGTCGCATGGTGTCATTTTTATGGCAAAATTATGACCAAAATCATATCCCATATAATTATCGCAGGGCGGTATTCCAAAAAGGCGCATAATATATATTATGTATAGTTTTGTATTGTGTCGGGGCGGAAAATATACAAAAACACATAAATATGCGCCATCGCACATCTGTGTGTTTATGTATCGTTACATATTGATGTGTGTCGTATTGTTGTGGTGTATAAAATGAATATTAATTTTTATTCATCTGTGTCGGTGTGTTTTTGTGTTTTGAGCCGTGACGGTGTGTGCAAAAATGTTTCCGGTCCGCGTAAATACGTGTGGTTCGTATTGTTTGTAATTCTGGGTGCGGTATTTGGGGTCATAATGCGACATGGTATAAATTTTAATATTATTCTGTAATCAATATGGTGTCCTGATTATTTTATAATATGCTTTAATTTTGTTGCCCGCCTTGTTTTGTGCCGGTTTTTGCATCGATTTGGGGTCAAAATCGCCAAAAAACGCCAAAAAATGCCCGGATTATGGCGAAAAATGGTGTGCGTCTGGGCGATTTTTCTCCGCGGTGTTCAAAATATCCGCGTGTCGCACGCGATGTGTGGGTCCGGTTTGGTGATTTTTGTGACCGTCCCTGCCCCCGTTAGTATAATTTAATAAATTAGTTTAACTTATTGTTGTTTCGATTGATTTTATTCGTCTTTTTAAAAAATGATTTTGGAAAAATTGGGGTAAAAAACGTCCCGGTTGTCCCACGATGTTGCCGTGGCTGGTCAAATGTCGGGCGGCGGGGATAAAAAGCTTGAATTATACAGACCATCCGTATAAAATTATCAGGATTTTAAATACACACAGGGACATTATTATGACAGACGAAATCCAAAAGATTCATAATCGCGAATCCAAATGGCAAAAACGCTGGGCCGATGCGCGCGCGTTCGTTCCAAAAAACGATGGGTCAAAGCCAAAGTTTTATAACCTGATTGAATTCCCGTTCCCCAGTGGGGCCGGATTGCACGTCGGTCATATGTTGCCCTATGCCGGGATGGACGCGATGGCGCGTTTCCGTCGGATGCAGGGTTACGATGTTTTGTATCCCATTGGGTATGATTCCATGGGGATTTCTTCTGAAAAATATGCCACAAAAATTGGCAAGCATCCCAGTGAATCCGTCGCCGAATTAATCAAGATTTTTGAACGTGATATTTCCATCATGGGACTGTCGTTCAATCCGGAATCGAAATTATCGACATCCGACCCGGAATTCATCAAATGGACCCAGTGGATGTTTATCCAGTTTTTCAAGGCAGGCCTGGCGTACAAATCGGAATTGCCGATGAACTGGTGTCCGTGCTGTAAAACCAATTTGACCAACGAAGAACTGGAAGATGGCAAATGTGAACGCTGTCACGGGCCGGTTGAAAAAAAGATGAAGCTGCAATGGAATCTGGCGATTACGAAATATGCAGACCGTTTGATTGATGATTTGGCGTTGGTGGATTATCCCGCCCGGGTCAAAGCTGAACAGATTAACTGGATTGGTCGTTCATATGGCGCCGATGTGGATTTCCGTGTGGACGATGATGTGATGACGGTTTATACCACGCGCATTGATACCATTTTTGGTGTGACGTTCTGTGTGATTGCGCCGGAACATGCACTGGTGAAAAAATGGCTGAAAGATGGGCGTATTGAAAACGCCGATGCGGTGCGTGAATATATTGCCGCCGCGGCCGCGAAATCCGATATCGAACGCACCGACGTAACGCGTGAAAAAACGGGTGTCGAACTGCGCGGTGTGCGTGCGGTCAATCCGTTTACGGGCGCGGAAATTCCGGTCTTTGTTGCGGATTATGTGTTGGCGGATTATGGTTTTGGGGCGATTATGGCCGTGCCCGCACATGACGGTCGCGATTGGGATTTTGCAAAAAAATTCGGCCTGGATATCATTCCGGTTTTGGGTGGCGGCACCCCCGACGCAGTCTGGGAAGGTGACGGTCCCCACATTAATTCAGATTTCTTGAACGGCATGGGCAAAGAAGATGCCATCGCCGCCGCGATTAAATACGGTACGGAACGTGGTTTTGCCCGCGGCGCGACCAAATATAAATTAAAAGACTGGGGATTTTCCCGCCAGATGTATTGGGGTGAACCCATTCCGTTGATTCATTGCGACAAATGCGGATGGGTGCCGGTGCCGGATTCCGAATTGCCGCTGTTACAGCCGCACATGTCGGATTACAAGCCCACCGACCAAGGGGAAAGCCCCCTGGCCCGTGCAACAGATTGGGTGAATGTACCCTGTCCGTGCTGTGGTGCGCCGGCGCATCGTGAAACCGACACAATGCCCCAGTGGGCAGGTTCGTCTTGGTATTTCCTGCGCTATCTGGATTCAAAAAATAACAACGAATTTTGCAGTCGTGCCCAATTGGATAAATGGATGCCGGTTGACCACTATAACGGCGGTATGGAACATACGACGCGTCACCTGCTCTATTCCCGTTTCTGGTACAAAGCGCTGTCGGATCTGGGGCTGGTGCCTGGGGTTGAACCCTATGCCAAGCGCACCAGCAGCGGTCTGTTGATGGCGGCCGACGGACGCAAGATGTCGAAATCATTGGGCAACATGGTCCCCAGTTCGGATGTCGTTGCGCGCGCGGGTGCGGACGCATGTCGTTTGACCATTTTGTATTTGGGCCCGTGGGAACAAAACGTCAATTGGTCCGAAGGTACCCTGGCCGGTGTTCAGCGTTTCTTGAAACGTGTGGAAAACATGGCCGACAAATTAACCGATGGACCCATGACTGCCCCCCAGGAACGCATCACGCACCAATTGATTGCGGATGTTGGCGAACGTATTGCGGGTATGCGGTTTAACACGGCAATTTCGGCAATGATGGAATACATTAACGCGTTTTCGGGGTCGATGCCGCGTGATGCCTATGCCATTTTGTTACAGGTTTTAAACCCCTTTGCCCCCCATTTAACCGAAGAAATGTGGGAAAAAATCGGTCACAGTGAAATGTTGGCGCTGTACCCGTGGCCGACGCACGACGCGTCCAAATTGGTCCAGACGGAAATGACCATCGTGGCATCGGTCAACGGTCGTCGCGTTGCGGATTTTGTTATGCCGGTGGGCGCGGCGGAATCGGATATCATTGATGCGGCCCGCGCGGCCGCCGCCGGAAAATTGGCCGATGCGGAAATTATAAAAACCGTGGTTGTGCCAAATAAACTGGTGAACTTTGTGGTAAAAAAGTAAAAATCCCCCACCGGGGGATTTTTTTTATCCCCGTTGTCATTGCGAGCCATCGGCGCGGCAATCCAGATAATAAGGAACAGACCACTATTCACTGGATTGCTTCACTGCGTTCGCAATGACAAAGGGGATGAAGTACCCGGGAAATTAAACACCCTTGTCATTGCGAGCCACGTCAGTGGCGTGGCAATCCAGTAATAAAATCCCCCATTCCGGGGGATGGCATTACAAATTATCGCGGCTGCGTTTTATCACCAGCAGTGCAAACGCCCCGTGAAAGAAACGACGCAGCGTCCCTTCGGCAAACAGGTCGCGGCCACGTTCACATTTCTGATAATCTTTCTTGTTCATTTTCAGTAATTTTGCCGCGTCGGCCACACTGATTTTCAAATGTTGGCGCGCATGGCGCATCACACTGCCATAGTAATTGGCGTCGATTAATAATTTTGCCATAGTTTTCTTCTCCTTGTGTTAAAAAAACACCACCCAAAACATTTGGGTGGTTGGAGGTTCAAAACTATCAAAAGCAATAGCGTCGTTTATTGGGTATTCACGACCCTCCAACCAATGTGGAGTATTTAAAGTCTTTCGACTGCTTTTGTCAGGTTTTGAAGCCTACACCGGTTTCCCAATGCGTGTCTATTATATCGCATTATACGCGAGTGTTCAAGGAATTTAAATTTATTGGTGTGCAGATTTGCATGCACGTTCCGTGCAACTCCATATACCTGGACCCCATGGTCAAAGCCATGGGGTGACAAAGGCGATGAAGAGCCAAGAAAAAAATCCCGCCGGGGCGGGATTTTTTATCGGGCGATGATGCGGGCGCGTTCGCCGTAATCCGCGTCCAGGACATAGACCGCCTGGCCCACTGAAAATTTCACATCTGCGCCCTGGGTCAATGTGATGGCACGCCCAGAATCCAGTTTCACGATATATTCCATACCGTTTTGCGCCGACAGACCTTCTTGGGCCTTGGACCCCAGGAATCCGCCCAGAACCGCGCCGCCGACCGCGCCAATTACGTTCACCGCGGTGTTGCCGCCAATCATCGAACCGGCCGCCCCGCCCGCAACGCCACCGGCCAATGAACCGACACCACCGTTTTCTGTGGCAATACGTACCGGTCGGGCGTTGATAATCACGCCTTCTTGGACGGAATTAATCTGCCCGGCCGCCGATGTCTGATACCGGTCATTGTTCAGGTTTGCCGCACACGCCGTCAGCACAACCGTCATACATAAAACCAGAAATTTTTTCATTTTATCTCCCTTGGGTTATGATGCCAGTATAATCCCCCGCCCCGCCCTTTGCAAGCAGGAGAATAATCCGCAAATAAAAATCCCCCATTTGGGGGATTTCTTTTGAATGTTCGGGTGTTACGCCTGTTTGAACAATTCGTCGGCCTTGACCTGTTTTTCCTTGGTCTTGACATGTGTCAGCATGGCGTCCAGTGCCTTGCGTTCGAACATCATGCCGCGCAACATCGCCAGGGCGTTTTGATTCTTGTTATAGAATTCAAAAACCTGTTTCGGGTCCGGATAGCGTGCCGCTTCGGCCCAGATGGCCTGTTGCAGGTCTTCGCGGGTAACTTCGACCTTGTTCGCGGTGCCCCATTCGGCCAGAATCAGGCCCAATTTCACACGGCGTTCCGCGTCTTTGCGTTCTTTCTTGTCGTCCCATTTGTGGGCGTCGCCGCAATCGGCGCCACAGTGGGCGTGGCCGCGTTCGTGTTCGGATTTGGCCATGTCGAATTCCTGGGTCACCAGTGTTTCGGGCAAATCCAACTTAACCTTGTCCGCCAAGATGTCCAACAATTCGTTGCGCATGTCACGCTGGGCGACGTCGGCATATTGTTCGTTCAAAATCTTGCGGATATGTTCGCGCAGTGCTTCGACACTTTCCTGGCCAACGGCCTTGGCCAATTCGTCGTTCAATTCCGGCAAGATGTGTTTGCGCACTTCGTGCAGAACAACTTCGAACCGGGCATCCTGGCCGGCCAGATTGGCCGCGTGGTATTCCGCCGGGAATTTAACGTTGACGTCGAATTTGTCGCCGGCCTTGTGACCGATAATCTGATCTTCGAAGCCCGGGATGAACGCGCCGGAACCCAGAATCAAGTGATGCTTTTTCGCTTCGCCGCCTTCGAATGCTTCGTCACCGACAAAGCCCTTGAAATCAATGACGGCAACGTCGCCGTCGGCCGCCGCGTAATCGGCACCCTGTTTTTCAGCGATGCTGCGGTTTTTGCGGATGTTTTCCAGTGATTTTTCAACTTCGGCTTCGTCCAGTTTGGCGACTTTTTTGGTCACTGTGAATTTTTCCAAATCAATCGCGGGCAATGTCGGCAAAATGTCGAATTCCAACGAATATTCCGCGTCTTTGCCGATTTCCCAGCCGGCCAAGTCAGCCTTGGGCGCACCCGCCAGGCGGATTTTTTTATCGGCCAGATATGTTGTCAAATCTTTGTTCATTAATTTATCGATTGCTTCGCCATATGCGGACGCATTGAATTTCTGGCGCAGAACAGATAACGGAATATGACCCGGACGAAACCCCGGCATTTTTGCGGTTTTGCCGTATTCGGTCAAGATTTCATCGGCGGCGGCCTGTAAATCGGCGGCGGAAATCAAACCCGTGACAGAATAATGTAAATCCTTGATTTTTTCTTTCTTGAACATAGCTTTCCCCATGTAATAAATGAAATTGCGCAGTGATTATACACGCTTTTTTATTAAACGCAACACAAACTTGGGCGCGGTGCGGGATTTTTGTTGACGTGCGGCCGGTTGCGTTTTATGCTGAACATGTACAAAGGAATTTTAACATGGCAAACAAAAACCAAAACACAAAACAGAACGATAATTTTAATTCTTCTTTTACAATATTTTTGGCGTTGATTGCGTTGGCGACGATGTTGCGTTTGGCGAAAATGCACGGGATTGTCAAATCGGATGACGCGTCTGTGCCAAAAACGGCTCAGCCGGCCCCGAAAAATGTGGCCCGCCCCGACAGTGTGTTCAACAACGTCGCCCAATTTGCGTTCATGGACAGTCTGCGCCAGGTGCAGCGTTAACAGCCCCGGGGGACAGCATGAACAAGGGAAAAATGCCGGATTTATGGCCCGCGTTGGCGGGACAATTGATTGGCCAGTTGGTGGCCGGTCTGGTTTTGATTGCGATTGTGACAAAATGTTCCGACGAACGCCCCGCCCCGGCCGGCCCAATGCCGTGTGCGCGGACGACGAAATCGGCCGATGCGACATGCACCGCGCGAACGGTTCAATATTTATCCGCCGCGCATCAGCGTTAATAAAGAAAATCCCGCGTTTGCGGGATTTTTTAACGGCATGTTTCCAATAAATCCTGGGTCACCTGGTTGATTGTCAACAAGGATTCTGTGCGGTCCCGTTTCAGTTTCAAGATGTCTTTCTGATACTGGCGGATTTCCAGTTTGAACCGGGCCGACGGCGTATCTTTTAAATTGGCCAGCGAATCCATAGTGTGGATAAACGCGTTGGTCAATGTTTGGTGTTTGATATTATATTCGTGTTCGATTTTGATGGATTGCTGGGTGTGTGCCAAATGGATGGCTTTTTCGCGGCTGGATTTGGCGTGTATGCGGCCAGTCTGATATCCGGTATATCCGGCCAATGCCAGCACCATTGCGGTTGCAATTCCGGCTTTAATTAACAGATTGCGATTTTTCATTAATTTACCTTTTTTGATGGGGTAAATATAGTGCTGGTTTATGACTTTGTCTATAAAAAAATCCCGCGTAACGCGGGATTTCTGTCGTGCAATCGCCAAAATTAACGTTTGCTGAACTGTGTCGAACGACGCGCCTTGCGCACACCATAGTGCTTACGTTCAACAACACGGCTGTCGCGTGTCAAGAAGCCCGCGGCCTTCAACGCCTTGCGCAGTTCCGGTTCCGCCTTTTCCAGGGCCTTGGAAATACCGTGTTTAACGGCGCCCGCCTGGCCGGACAGACCACCGCCCGCAACCATCGCAACCACGTCATAGGAACCGGCGCGGTTTGTGATGCCGAACGGCTGGGCGATAATCATCTGCAACACGGGACGACGGAAATAGTCGTTAATCGGTGTTTCGTTGATAATGATGTTGCCCTTGCCCGGGATTAAATAGACGCGTGCAACGGAATCTTTACGTTTGCCGGTTGCATATGTCGCGCCGGTCAATTTGACATCGGCGGCTGTTTTTTTCGCGGCGGCTTTGGGGGCAGCTTTCTTGGTCGCTGTTTTAGCTGCTGCTTTTTTTACTTCTGTCATTATTCGCCCCTTTTATTTTTACGGTTCAAGCCAGCAAAATCGATAACAGTCGGATTTTGGGCGGCGTGTTTGTGTTCGGCACCGGCATAAACGTGCAGTTTTTTCAAACGCTGGTTCGCCAGAGCAACCGCCGTGCGACGGCCCATCATACGCTTTACCGCGTTGGTGACCAATTTTTCCGGTTTTTCACTGCGCATCTGGCCCAGTGTGCGTTCTTTGGTGCTGCCGGTCCACAGGGAATGCCAAAAGAATTTGGTTTTTTCCGCTTTCTTGCCAGACAGGGCAACTTTGTCCGCGTTGATGATGATGACGTGGTCACCGCAATCCATGTTCGGTGTCCAGGTCGGCTTATGCTTGCCACGCAGGATGTTCGCGGTGTACGCCGCCAAACGCCCCAGCGTGCAATCGGTTGCGTCAATCAGAAACCATTTCGCTTCCAATTCGCATTTCTTTAACGATTTTGTCGCTGCCATTTTATTTTGTCCTATGTTTTAAATTCAAACGGCGTCATTATGAATGAATGCCGCGGAAAAGTCAAGAAAAATCAGTGTGGTATTATAATACCGTGTGTAATGTCGCCCGTCAAAACAAAAAAACGCCCGTTTGGGCGTTTTTTTACATTTCAGCTGGGATTTTCAGCCCCATCAATCCGATGGCATCGGCCAGTGTCCGCTGGGCCGCGGCCGCGATATGCAGACGGGCCGCCCGTGTTTGCGGCGCCACATCGTCGCGTAAAATCGGACAATTGTGATAGAATGTGTTCACCAATTGGCACAAATCATATGTGTAATTGGCCAACAGGTCCGTTGACCGGTTTTCAAATGTGTTTTGAACAACGCGTTCAAAATCCAAAATCCCGATTAACAAATTGCGTTCGTCGGCCGACAATTCGGGTGCGGCGACGGGGGTGGTGACCCCTGCCCGGCGCAAAACAGAATTCAAGCGGACCGCCGTGTACAAGATGTATGGCCCGGTGCGCCCTTCGAAGCTGGTGATTTGTGCAGGGTCAAAGATATAATCGGATTTGACGTCGTGCATCAAATCTGTGAATTTCAGCGCCGCCAACGCGATGGATTCGATTGTGTCGTTATCCAGTGTTTTGCCCGCGTCCGCCACGCGCGCCCGCACGGCGTCGCCCACCATGTCGATGATGTCCAGCAATCCAGCCGCGTTTCCATCGCGTGTTTTAAACGGCTGGCCGCCCGGCCCGTTGATGGTCCCGAAATACAGGTGTTCCAGGTTTTCCACCGGGAACAAATCCAGCATTTCCGCCACGCGGAATACTTGTTTAAAGTGCAATTGTTGACGCGCGTCCGTCAGATACCAAATCTTGTCCGGATTGTCGTGTTTTTTACGATACCAGATGGCGGCCAAATCGGTGGCTTCGTACGTGTCAGCGCCACGGGAATTGTAAAACATGAACGGCGGCATCGGTTCGGCATCGCTGTCGCGGCGGACGGGAACGATTTCTGCGCCGTCGCTGGCTTGTAACAGATTTTTATCGCGCAGCATTTTTTCCACCCCGTCCAGGTGCATTGATGCGTTGCGTTCACCCAGTGTTTTATCAAACGGCATCATGTTTAATTTCTGGATAATACCATCCATCATATCCAGCGATACCGCCAAAAACAGGTTATACAGTGCCGTGTATCCCGGATGTCCGTTTTGCAAATCGGCGGTGATTTGGCGCGCCCGGTCCAAGAATTCCGGGTCGTTTTTCCCGCGCGCGGACGCCGCCGGGTAATACGTGTCCAATTCGGCCGCCGTAATCGGGTAATCGGCCGGGTTGATTTTGGCCGCATCAAAATCTGCGGCGAAAAACGGCCACTGTGGGTGCAGGCTTTCGATATACGCAATTACCAATCCCATCGGGCGGCCCCAATCGCCGATATGATTATAAGAAATGGTTTTGTGACCCAAAAATTTGGCAACGCGGTTCAGGGTATCGCCCACAATCGATGTACGCAGATGCCCGATATGCAGCGATTTTGCCACATTGTACGACCCGTAATCCATATCGATGGTCATGGGCGTGGCGGCGCGTGGCTGGGCGGGCTGGGATGCCGCGTCCCATATGAAATCATCGCGCAATTTGATATTGATGAATCCCGGGCCCGCAATGGACGCATCGGCGACAAATTCCAATTCCATCAGTTTGGGGACGATATCGCCCGCCAATTCACGCGGATTTTTGCCGGCCGATTTTGCCATCACCATCGCGGCGTTGGTGGAAAAGTCGCCAAATTCGCGGTTACGCGGCACTTCCAAGTTAACGGTCATGCCCAGTTTTTCATTAATTGCGTCGGATACGTATTTATATAAGTTCATTTTCAGATACCATTCGTTACACTGTCACATTAAATCGGCAGAATGATGCGCACGCGCAGACCGCCCATGTCGCTGTTTTCCAGGAACATTTGACCACCGTGGTTTTCAATTGCCGTCTGGGCAATCGACAGACCCAATCCCGTGCCGCCCGTGTCATTGCCGCGGGCATTATCCAGGCGCACAAACGGGCGCATGGCGTCGGCCTTGCGATCATCTGGGATGCCGGGGCCGTCGTCTTCGATAATGACGGTGACGTTGTCGGTGGTGTCAATTTCCGTGATTTTAATTTTCTTTGTCGCAAATCTGGCCGCGTTTTCGATGATGTTGCCAAACGCGCGGGCCAACGCCATCGGCCGGGCATAGAACTGGGCCGGGACGTCCGGGAATTCGGTGATAATCTTTTTATCCGGGGCCGCGTCGCGGGCAATGCGAATTAACATGGCCGGCAATTCTGTGGTCTGTTCGATTTCCGGCATTTCCCCGCGGGCAAAGGCCAGGTATCCGTTCACCATTTCCGACATACGGTCAATATCGCGCAACAATTCGTCGGGTGTTGCCCCGCCCGTTTCAACCGCCAGACGCATGCGTGTCAACGGCGCCTTTAAGTCATGGCTGACCGCGTTTAACATGTCGGTACGCGTGCGGTTGTATCGGTTCAGGCGTTCTTTCATGGTAATCATTGCGGTGGCGGCTTCGCGGATTTCTTTGGACCCGGTCGGAACAAAGCCCGGCGCATCCAGCCCGCGGCCGAAATTCCCCGCGGCGCGGGCAATGCGGCGAATACTGCGCGTGTGCATGATGATAAACGGCGCGATTAAGACCGACACAATCAAAATCGACCCCAACAGCCAGATAATAAATACCTCTGTACTGGTGGAATAAATACGGTACAGCGATGTCCCAAATGTTGCGATTTTCCCGTCCAGCGTCGGCACATCGACGTACAACAGGCGCCGTCCCTTGTCGATATAAATATTGGCCGGGCGTTTCAGGCGACGTGACAGTTCGTCTGCCAACATGCCGGCTTCGTGGGAATTGTTGTCATTATGCTTTGGCCGGTTTAAATGGTCGTGGGTCGTGACGTTGATGCCGGTGTCGCGCGCCATCATGGTTGCGGCGGTATCTTGGTCTGCATCCATCAAATTCATCATCGATGTGATTTCGCCCGCAAATGTGCGTGCCATCGTGCCGTGCACGCGTGTCCAGTGATTGCCAAAAAACACGTTGGCCACAATAATCTGGGCGATAATCAGCGGAATCAGCACCATTAAAATGGTGCGCCACAAGAAACTGCGTGGAATCAATCTCATATCTATTTCCCGTTTTCGTTGTTGCCATCGGTGGTGGGGCTGCGGTGTATCAGTTTGTATCCCCGGCCGCGGATGGTAATAATGTCTATGTTTGATAATACACCATTTAATTTACTGCGCAAGCGTTTTGCGACCATGGGTGCGGCGGGCGCGATATTGCCAACCGGCGATACCAAATGCTGCATCAGTTTTTTTTCTTCGCCCGACAGCGCCAGAACATGCGGATGTCCGCCGTTTTTGTCCGTGACAAAGAATTCATCGTCGGCAAACACCAATCCGTCCGGCATGCGCGCGGCGGCCCGGACGCGTGGGCGAATTATTCGCCGTAACCGCAACACCAATTCGCGCAACTGGAACGGTTTGGCCAGATAATCGTCCGCCCCGCCCGACAGCCCCGCAATTGCGTTTTCCGGCCCCGTCATCGCCGTCAGCATAATGACCGGCGTTGCGTCGCCCCCCGCCCGCATGTTTTTCAAGAATGTTAATCCGTCCATTCCCGTCATCATTCGGTCCAACACCACGGCATCAACCACGATTTTGCCCAAGATGTCCGCCCCGTCTTCGGCGGATGCGGCGGTAATGACGTCAAAACCATCCGCCCGCAGGCCCCGTGCCAGGGTTCTGCGCAGCATATCGTCGTCGTCAATAATCAGAATTGTGTTATTCATCAAAGTTCAATGTCAACCGTTCAAAGAATTGAACTTTGAACGGGTTATTTCTTTAACGGTTCCACCGCGTATTCGCCCGGTTGAATGGTGCGCATGTCGCTGGTGAAATCCATGTCGGCCTGTAACGCGCGGAACTGCATCCCGCCGTTGGTGAATTCCGTCTTGAACAGTGCGTATCCCGTACCGCCGCCGGCCGTCGGCCCCTGTAACCCCAGGGAATAATATCCGCCCAAGATGCCGTAATCCAAATCAATGTAATCAATGCTGACCAACAGGGAAACGTTTGTCATCCCGTCACTGGTCATATTGCATGTGAATTCGCGGTTCGACAGCGTCGCCTGGGAATTGGCGGGCACGGAAATGTCCATAATGGTCGGTTCACACTTGCGGTCAATCCCATTAACCAGAAATTCATATGTCATGCCAACCGTCGCCTTGGACAGTCCGGTCGAAACATTGACCTGGGAAATTGTTGCCTTTGGTATTTTAACCATGGCGTTGGCGATGCCCGCGCGCACCGGGAACGAAATCCCAGATTGCAGACAATCGCGTGAAAACGGGTCTGCTTCGCAGATATAAACGCGTGAATGGGCGTTCATCATGAACATGTTGGCCAGACTGTTGAACAAGAATGTACGTGTAATCCGGTCGTTCAGATGGGTGCAGCCAAAGTTACGGCAAATAACCATCGGGCGCGTGGCGAACGAAACGCCGGGCATCATCATGGATTCATACGCGCGGGCATTTTCGATATTCTGGTCGTAATTGATGCTGTCGGCGCGTTCCATAAATTCCGTTTCCGGGATAAAGTTCGGATCGTCGGGGTACGCATAGTACGACTGGACCGGTGTTTCGGTGTAAATTGTCTGAAAATCCGTGTATGTGGCAAAGTCTTCGGCCGCCATAACCGTTCCGGAAACCAGCGCTGCTGCTGCAATCATTAATGTCAATCTTGCCATGATGTAGCCTTTTTCTCCCAGGCACATATAAAAGTGCTTTATGCAATCTTAGAACATTCGCGCAATGTGTGTCAAATCAAAAAGATTTTTATTGAAAACCGTGCGCCGAATGTTTTATAAGTAAATGTAATTAATAAAAAGGAAAGGTGGATATAATGGTTGATATTATCATTACGGGTGAATCCGGCAAACTGCACGCTGTGTATCACAAATCCGCGACACCGTCGGCACCGCTGGCCGTGGTGTTGTCTGGCAATCCACGTCAAAAGCATCATATGAACGACCGTGTGTCCTATGCGATGTTCCGGGCGTTTATGGATATTGGATTTTCTGTATTGCGCTTTAATTACCGCGGGGTCAACGATTCCGAAGGGGCAATCGGCACCACTGCCGACAACATGCTGGATATCGCAACGGTTATCGACTGGATTCAGAATCATAACGAAGACAGTGATAAAATCTGGCTGGCCGGGCATGGTCTGGGGGCGTGGTACGTGTTACAGGCCATGATGCGCCGACCCGAAGTTTCCGGATTTGCGCTGGTGTCGCCGGATGCGTCGTTGTCGGACTTTGCGTTTTTGTCGCCGCGTCCGAACCGTGGGCTGTTGTTACAGGGGGCGGCTGAATCTGATGATGCCAAGGCCTTTGCCACCCAGTTAACCCAGGTGTTAAAGAAACAGGCGCAAATCGACCTGGAAACCATCCGGGTCAAGAATGCCGACGATACCTATGGCCAGCCGGCCGACCTGCGCCAGATGTACAATGACCTGAAAGCGTATGTGGGTCGCGAAAACGCCGAAGACAAATTGTTGTAATGATGAACACAAACGATAGATTTTTGGACCCGAATATCCCGGACGATTTGGCGGCATCCATCCGACCGAAAACGCTGGGGGATTTTATCGGGCATGACAGTTTAAAGCAAAACCTGTCGGTCTTTATTTCAGGCGCCCGGTCGCGCGGGGAAGCCATGGACCATGTGTTGCTGTATGGGCCGCCGGGGTTGGGGAAGACCACCCTGGCCCATATTGTGGCGAACGAATTGGGGACCAATTTCCGGGCAACGGCCGCGCCCATGCTGACCAAACAGGGGGATTTGGCCGCGATTCTGACATCGCTGGAACCGATGGACGTGTTGTTTATTGATGAAATTCACCGTCTGCCGACCGCAATTGAAGAAGTCCTGTATTCCGCCATGGAAGATTTTAAGCTGGACATCATGCTGGGCGAAGGCCCCAGCGCCAAAAGTGTGCGCATCGACCTGCCGCCGTTTACGCTGGTGGGGGCCACAACGCGTACCGGGTTGTTGTCCAATCCGTTGCGCGACCGTTTTGGGATTGATTTGCGTCTGACATTCTATTCGCCGGCCGATTTGGCCCAGATTATCCGGCGCAGTGCCGGGATTTTGGGCACGTCGATTGATGCGGATGCTGCGCTGGCACTGGCCGGGGCGGCACGCGGCACGCCGCGTATTGCCAACCGGTTGCTGAAACGCGCGCGCGATTTTGCCGCCGCCACCGGCGCGCCGCAAATCACCGCCGATACGATAAAGACCACCCTGTTCCAGTTGCATGTGGACGGGCGCGGTCTGGATGAAATTGACCGGGAATATATGAACGCGATTATTCGCCATTACGCCGGGGGGCCGGTCGGGGTTGATAATTTGGCGGCGGCGCTGTCGGAACCGACCGACACCATCGAAGATGTAATCGAACCGTATCTGATGCAGTTGGGCTTTGTGCAACGCACGCCCCGCGGTCGCATTATCACCGACGCCGGATACAAACATTTGGGGTTGGAAAAATGACGCCGCATGTGTTCCCGTTTATGATTGCCTATGCCGATACGGATGCGGGCGGGATTGTGTATCATGGCCGCTATATCGAAATTGCCGAACGCGCCCGGATGCAGTGGTTGCACGGTGCAACGCCCCCGGACGGCGACGTCGGGTTTGTGATTAAATCGCTGGGCATTAATTATATCCGGCCGTTGCGGTTGGGGGACGAATTTGTCGTCGAAACCCGCATGACCAAACTGGGCGCCGCATCGCTGGATATTGAACAAAAGTTCGTGAAAGACGGCACCGTTTATGCTATACTGACGGCCGCGGTCGCATATATTGGCGCAAATCTGCGCCCGAAACGCATTCCGGCGGAAATGCTGGAAATTGTGGAACGGTAAATTTTTAAAAAAGGAAAGGAAAAAGATGACCAACAACTTCTCGTTATTATCGCTGTTTACGGGCGGGGATATCATGACACTGTTTATTTCGCTGCTGTTGGTGGCGGCCAGTGTGGTGTCGTGGGCGATTATTATTGAAAAAATTCGTTTGTGGCGCGGCGCGCGCAGAAATCCGGTCCGGATTCAGCCGAATGACAACCTGGATTTGGTGGTTGACCGTTTGATTCGCCCGTATGACCGGAATTTGTGGTTTTTATCCATGTTGTCGTATGTGGGGCCGTTTGTGGGGCTGTTTGGGACAATCTGGGGCGTGATGGATTCGTTTGCATCCATCGGTGTGAACCAGTCTGTGTCCATCGGGGTGATTGCACCGGGTTTGGCGACGGCATTGGGGACAACGGCGCTGGGGCTGATTGCGGCGGTGCCGGCGGCGGTCGCGTATCAATATTTTACCAAGAAAGCGGACGATTTGTACGACACATTGGAAGACAGTCGCAAAGAAATGAAATCTGCCATCAAAATTGAAAAGAAGTCAAAGAAATAATAACAAAGGAAACGTCGCATTATGTCCAGAAGCAGACGCAGAAGTTCAGATGCCAGCATTTCGTTGACGCCCATGATTGACATCATGACGGTGTTGCTGGCGGTCTTTATGGTGACGACACCGATATTGACGGCGGGGATTGATTTGGATTTGCCGCGCGCGGGTCGGTCGGCATTGACGGGCAACGACCACGCCATTTCGGTCAGTGTGGATTCCGCGGGTCGTTATTATCTGGGGGAAATGCAGTTGGCGGCCGACAATGTCGTCAAACGCGCGGTTGCCATGCGCGGTGAAAATCCCCAGTTAACCATTATGATTAACGGTGACCGCCACGCGGATTACGGTGCGGTCATGGTGATGATGGGCAAGTTAAAGGACGCCGGTTTCCAGCGCGTCGGATTGCGGACACAATTGGATAAGTAATGAAACGGTGGAATCAATTTTCATCTGAAAATTTTTTGATGTCGGTGGGCGGCCATCTGGCGCTGGTGGCAGTGATGCTGACGTCGTTTGCGGTTGTGGTTGACCGGGCGAAACTGGTGGCGCCCGACCGCGTGGAAATCACGGAAATCGATTTGTCGGCGGTCAATGTCACGGGCGATGAAACCCGACTGATGAATACGGCGATGCCCGAACCGGACCCCGCGCCGACGCCCGACCCGGTGCCGGAACCGACACCCACCCCCACCCCGGCACCCGAACCGGACCCGGTTTCCGAAAAACCAATAGATACCCCGTCGTTGGTGGACGAAGTGCCACCGTCGCCAAAACCTGAACCGACGCCCGCCCCCGAAAAGCCGGTGGAAGAAAAACCGGCCCCGAAAAAAAGAACCGTTGTGCGTGTTAACCGCGAAGTTATGACGTTGGACCGTACGATGTCGATTTCGGTGGTTGATGCCCTGCGGGTGGCGATGACGCGTTGTTGGGTCATTGATACAACGCGGCCCGATATCACCGATATTCGCGCGGTGGCGCATTTGACCATGAACAAAAACGGCATGGTTCGCGACGTGTGGTTTGAATCCGCCGCGCGGGCAAATACGGATGCGGGATTTGCCTATGTATTGGATACCATTCGTGATGCGATTAACACGTGTCAACCGTTCAAGATGTTGCCGCCCGGTGAATTTGCCAAATGGGAAAAGATTCAGCTGACATTTTACCCCACCCAGGGCAAGGTTATGTAACGCTGTCCCCCGCATGGGGGATTTTTTTATCCCCGTTGTCATTGCGAGCCATCGGCGCGGCAATCCAGATAATAAGGAACAGACCACTATTCACTGGATTGCTTCACTGCGTTCGCAATGACAAAGGGGATGAAGTACCCGGGAAATTAAACACCCTTGTCATTGCGAGCCACGTCAGTGGCGTGGCAATCCAGTAATAAAATCCCCCATTCCGGGGGATGGCATTACAAATTATCGCGGCTGCGTTTTATCACCAGCAGTGCAAACGCCCCGTGAAAGAAACGACGCAGCGTCCCTTCGGCAAACAGGTCACGGCCACGTTCGCATTTCTGGTAATCTTTCTTGTTCATTTTCAGTAATTTTGCCGCATCGGCCACACTGATTTTCAGATGCTGGCGCGCGTGGCGCATGATATTGCCGTAATAATTGGCGTCGATTAATAATTTTGCCATAGTTTTCATCTCCTGTTGTTTTTATGAAAAAACACCGCCCATAAAGCATAGGCGGTTGGAGGTTAGAAACTACTACTCGAATAGCGTCGTTTATTGGATATTCACGACCCTCCAACCAATGGGTTGGAGATGTTTTTTGTCTTCGCAGACACGAGTATCAGGTTTCTAAGCCTACACCGGTTTCCCTGTGCGTGTGAATTATATCGCATCCCACGCGAAGTTTCAAGGGATTTAAATTTATTGGTGTATTTTATTTGTTGGATTATCGTTTGTTTTCGCCCATCCGGCGCGCCGCCCCCAGTGCGTTGCGCAGGGAATGTTCCGCAATTTGGCGGATTTTTTGGGAAAATGTTCGCATGTTCATCGCGTCCGCCACACTGTCGCCGAATAATTGGGCAATGTGTTCAATCTGGGTCGGTGCGATAACGTACACGTCACTGGAAATATTGGCCGGATTTAATTGCTGGATTGGTTCTCTCATCGCTTGGGTCCCCTGGGGGGTGGTAAAAAAATTATCCCACCCTACTTGTTTGTTACTGTCCCCTGTATTATATCATAAAGTGGCTTGACCGCAAGATACAAAATTGCTATACAAGTCATGATATTATTTGAAGGAAAGAAAGATGTTAAAAGATGTTTTTGGGAAAATTATGGGGTCTGCCAACGACCGGTTGGTGAAATCGTATGACAAGACCGTATCCCTGATTAATGATTTGGAACCGAAATACCATGCCATGACCGACGACGAATTGCGTGCACAGACAAACACGCTGCGTGACCGTCTGGCCGCCGGGGAAAAAGAAAAGAACATTTTGCCCGATGCGTTTGCCCTGGTCCGCGAAGCGTCCATTCGTGCCATCGGTTTGCGTCATTTTAATGTCCAGATGATTGGCGGTATGGTGTTGACCAACGGGCAGATTGCCGAAATGCGCACCGGCGAAGGGAAAACACTGGTCGCGACATTGGCCCTGTTTCTGAAAGCGTTGCATGGCAAGGGCGCGCATTTGATTACTGTTAACGATTACCTGGCATCGCGCGACGCCGAATGGATGGGCCAGGTGTACCGCTTCTTGGGGTTAAGCATTGGTATTATTCAACATGATATGACCGATGACGAACGCCGTGCGGCATACAATTGCGATATCACATATGTGACCAATTCCGAACTGGGATTTGATTATCTGCGCGACAACATGAAATTTTCCAAAGAACAACAGGTTCTGCGGCCCCTGTTCTTTGCCATTGTTGACGAAGTTGACAGTATCTTAATCGACGAAGCGCGCACCCCCCTGATTATTTCCGGCCCGGCCGAAGATACCAGCGAATTGTACGCCCAGGTTGACCAGGTTGTCGCCCAGCTGACCCCGGATGATTATAAAAAAGATGAAAAAGACCGCCACGTCACATTGACCGAAGCCGGTGTGGACCACGCGACACGTCTGTTATCGGAAATGGGCGTGCTGGTCGGGGACAATCTGTATGCGTCGGAAAACGCAGCTTTGGTGATGCACATCCAACAATCGTTGTTGGCGCATCATTTGTACCAGAAAAACGTCAATTACGTGGTGCGCGGTGGGGAAATCTTAATCGTTGATGAATTCACCGGCCGTGTGATGTCCGGACGTCGCTTTGGCAAGGGGTTGCACCAGGCAATCGAAGCCAAGGAACACGTCGCGGTTCAGCCCGAAAACCAGACCGTGTCCAGCATTTCATACCAGAATTTGTTCCGTCTGTACCCGACACTGTCCGGTATGACTGGTACCGCCATGACCGAAGCCGCCGAATTCGAAGAAATTTACAAGCTGCGCGTGGTGACCATCCCAACAAACCGTCCAGTCGCCCGCATCGACCATCACGACGAAATTTACCGGAACAAGGATGAAAAATACGCCGCCATTATCAAGCAAATTGGCGAATGTATGGCCCGCCGCCAGCCGGTTTTGGTCGGTACCGTATCGATTGAAAAATCCGAAGAATTGGCCGCGGCCGTGCGCAAAGAATTGGGGATTGAACCGGCCGTTTTGAACGCCAAACACCACGAATCCGAAGCGCGCATTGTCGCCCAGGCCGGCGCCCCCGGCGCGGTCACCATCGCGACCAACATGGCGGGCCGCGGGACCGACATCAAATTGGGCGGCAACGCCGAAGATTTGATTGCCGAACTGGACGAAACGGCGCCGGATTTCGAAGACCGGAAAAAAGAAATCTATGCCCAGATTGAACAGAACAAAAAACTGGTTCTGGATATGGGCGGGCTGTATGTCATTGGGACCGAACGCCATGAATCGCGCCGTATTGATAACCAGTTGCGCGGTCGTGCCGGCCGCCAGGGTGACCCGGGCGATTCCAAGTTCTTTTTGGCATTGGACGACGATTTGATGCGCATTTTCGGCGCGGCGCGTTTGAACGGCATGTTAACGACGCTGGGGCTGAAAACGGGCGAAGCCATCACCCATCCCTGGATTACCAAAGCACTGGAAAAGGCCCAGAAACGCGTCGAAGCCCGTTATTTTGAATCGCGCAAAGAATTGCTGAAATATGACGACGTGATGAATGAACAGCGCGGCGTTGTGTACAAACAGCGTGATGATTTGATGACATCCACCGATTTGGCGCCGTTGGCATCCGAATTAATTGGTGATGTTGTTGAAATGATTTGCGAAAACAACATCCCGGAAAAAGCGCACCCGGCCGACTGGAACATGGCGGGCATCCATGATGCGATGATGCGTGTGTTCGCGTTGGATATCACCGATATTGAAAAATGGAAAACAGACGACATCATCACCGAACGCAAGGCATATGAAACATTGCTGACGTTGGCGCGGCGTCGTTATGAACACCAGGCGACCCGTTACGGGCCCGAAATGATGCAGATGGCGTCCCGCCAGATGATGCTGGGGGCGTTGGATACGGTTTGGAAACGCCACCTGCAACAGATGGATTATCTGCAAACGGCCATCGGTCTGCGTGGGTACGCCCAGAAAAATCCGCTGTACGAATATAAACGCGAAGCATTGGAATTGTTCAAAAATACCATCAACAATTTCAAGATTATGTCGATTTCGTACATCTGTCGGATGGAACTGACGCGCGAAGATGTCGATGCCACCGAACAACAGCGTGCCCAGCATGACGCCAATCTGAATGCGGCGCCCGGTGCGGGGAATCGACCGCTGAACCGCAATGCGCCCTGCCCGTGTGGATCCGGCCAGAAATACAAGCATTGCTGTGGCAAATTGCATTAATTAAAATCCCCCAATCGGGGGATTTTTTGTTGGTTTGACGCGGGGCCAAAAAAATCGTTTTTTATCTAAATATCTGGTTGCGGGCGGCGCGATTTTTTTGCTATTGTGCGGACATGGAAAGTCAATTTATTCATCTGCGTACACATTCTCGGTTTTCTGTGGGGGCCAGCACCCTGCGGGTCAAAGATATCCCCGCCCTGTGCCTGGCGGCCGGCATGTCGGCGTGCGCGTTGACCGATACGAATTTGATGTCGGGATGCGCCGAATTTTCCGACGTTATGCCCAAAAACAAGGTACAGCCCATCATCGGGCTGGAAGTGTCCCTGAACCATCACAGCGCCGACCCCAAAATTTTGCGGGCGGGCAGTTTGTCGCGCGTGGTGCTGTTGGCGCAAAATCACGCGGGATATCTGAATTTGTGCGATTTGAACCGCATTATGTACATGCGCGGCGACAATCATCATTTGGGGCCATATATCACGTTCGACGAACTGGCCGCGCACAGCGATGGGTTGATTTGTTTGTCCGGGGCGCATACGGGCGCCATCGGCCAGGCTTTGCTGAACAACCAGGAATCCCAGGCCCAGATTCATGCCCGCCATTTCCTGGATATTTTTGGCGACCGGTTTTATATGGAATTACAGCGGCACGGATTTCCAGAACAAGAAAAAACCGAACCCGGATTTTTGAAATTGGCGTTGGATATGAATATCCCGATTGTGGCGACCAATGATGTGTGCTTTGCCGCGCCGGAAAATTATGAATCGGCGGACGCCCTGGGGTGTGTTCTGGGCCAGACCAAGGTTATTGACCCCGAACGACCGCGCAAATCTTCCGAACAGTATTTTAAATCGCCCCAGCAAATGGTGGAATTGTTCGCCGACCTGCCCGAAGCGGTCGAAAACACCGTCAACATTGCCCAGCGTTGTGGTTTTATGGTCAATGTTCATGAACGCCCGCTGTTACCGCGATTTGGGGACGATTTGGAAACCGAATGTCAGATGTTGCGCGACAACACGATGTCGGGGTTGGCCGAACGCCTGCGGCAGCATAATATCACGGACACGGAACCATATTACGAACAGGCCGAATTTGAATTACAGGTTATTATCGGGATGGGATTTCCGGGATATTTCCTGATTGTTGCGGACTATATCGATTGGTGCCGCAAAAACGACGTGCTGACCGGGCCGGGCCGTGGGTCGGGTGCGGGTTCGATTGTGGCGTGGGCGCTGGGGATTACGCACGTTAATCCGTTACAGTATGGGTTGCTGTTCGAACGTTTCTTGAACCCGGACCGTATTTCCATGCCCGACTTTGACGTGGACTTTGAACCGACGGGGATTGAACGCGTGTTGGCGTATATCTGCGACAAATACGGCCACGATTCCGTTTGCCGCATCATCACGTTCGGCAGTTTGCAGGCCCGCGGCGCCATCCGCGATATTGGGCGCGTGTATGGGATGCCTTATTCCAAATCGGACCGGTTGTCTAAATTAATCCCCCAGGACGCCAAAACGTTAAAGGATGCCGTCGAAACATCCACAGAAATTCAAGACATTTTGGACAACGACGATGACATGCGCAAGGTGGTCACCGTCGCCGAAGAATTAGAAGGCAGTCTGCGCAACCTGGGGCAGCATGCGTGCGGCGTTGTTATCGGCGACCGTCCCACGACACAAATTGCCCCCGTTTATCGCGACCCGGCCAACCCGTTGCCGTCATGCCAGTTTGACGGCCATTATCTGGAATCGGCGGGATTGATTAAGTTCGACTTTTTGGGGTTGGAAACGTTGGTGGTGTTGAAATATGCCACGCGACTGATTGCCAAAACGCGCGGCATCAATATCGATTTGGATAAAATTCCGGTCGATGATGCCAAAACAATGGCGCTGTGGCAAAAGGGATTAACCGAAGGCATATTCCAATTCGATGCCCAATTCGTTCAGCAAACCCTGCGCAAGATGCACCCGACCAGCTTCTTGGAAATTTCGGCGTTAAACGCGTTGAACCGTCCGGGGCCGATTGCATTTATCCCACAATTTATCGCGCGTATGCACGGCGACGAACCGGTCGAATTCGTCCACCCAAAGGCTGAACCGATTTTAAAAGAAACATATGGCATTATCGTGTACCAGGAACAGGTGATGCAGTTGACGCGCGCCCTGGCGGGATTTACCCGCGGTCAATCGGACAACGTGCGCAAGGCGATGGGTAAAAAAATCGCCAAGATGATGGACGAATTGGAAGTGAAGTTTTTGGACGGCTGCGAAGAACAAAAAACGTTGGACCGCGTCACCGCCAAAGATTTGTGGGAAAAATTCAAAGAATTTGCCAAATACGCGTTTAACAAATCGCACGCGATTGCGTATTCCATCGTCGCGAACCAGTGCGCGTATTTAAAGGCGAATTATCCGGCGGAATTCTTGGCCGCGTCCATGTCCAGTAATTTGAATGACACGGACCAGTTGGCAATTTTCGTGGATGACGCGAAAACAAACTTTAACATTCCCATCGTCGCGCCCGATATTAACGAAAGTGAATCTTTGTTCACCGTCCGCGATGGCAAGATTATCTATGGCCTGGCCGCGATCAAGGGGGTGGGAACCGCCGCGACCGACGCCATTGTCGCCGAACGCAACGCAAATGGAAAGTTCAAGAATCTGACCGATTTTGCCAAACGCTGTGCCCCGATTATTAACAAGCGTATTTTGGAAGCCTTTGCCAAGGTGGGCGTTCTGGACACACTGGAATCCAACCGGGCGGCGGTATATATGAATGCGGATGCGATTTTATCCTATGCGTCGAAATCGCGTGACGGGGGCAATTCGTTGTCGCTGTTTGCGAACACGGTCGAAGATGATGTCACCGAAAACCGTCTGCAAAAGAATTTGCCCAGAACCGCCCCATGGACATTCGGCCAGCGTTTGGAAAACGAATTGTCGGCGTTGGGATTCTATATATCGGCACACCCGCTGGACCAGTATAAACATTTGATTGCGCGCGCAAAACTGGCCACCAGTGCGACTTTGGAAGCCTTGGGGGACAGAAAACCGGTTCAGATTGCCGCAAATGTTAATTCGTTCTCGCGCCGCCGGACCAAAACTGGCAAGGATATGATAACCATCAACGCGTCCGACAGTTTCGGCAACATCGATGCGGTTGCGTTCGGGGAATCTGCGGCCGCGTTTGCCCAGATTTTGTCCGGCGAAAATGTGGTCTTGATTTCGGGAAAAACGTCGGCGCGTGACGACCGGGTGTCCATTTTTGTGGATTCGATTGCCCCCCTGTCGCAGTGGATGGCCCGAATTGCCAAGAAAATGACACTGGACATCTGGGATTCGGCGGTCTTGGCCGACGTGAAAAAGGCACTGGACGTGTTGCCCCGTGGCCATACCCAGGTGTTCTTGAACCTGCACGCCGCGGACAAGATTGCGTCACTGGCGTTGCCGAATTTGGTGGAACTAAGTGCGAATACCGCGGGGGATTTGGTCGCCCTGGGGATACGTGTGGAAATTGAATGATGAAACATATTCCGGTCTTGTTAAATGATGTGATGGCGGCGCTGGGGGATATTCGCGGGCGCACGGTGGTTGACTGTACATTTGGGGCGGGCGGATATTCGCGCGCGTTTCTGGATGCGGGCGCCAATGTGGTGGCGTTTGACCGGGACCCGAATGTGCGCGCGGATGCCGACGCCATGCGGGCCGAATTCGGCGACCGATTTACATTTGTGCCCCGCCCGTTTTCCGCGTTGGCCGAATTGCCGGGCACGTTTGACGCGATTGTGTTCGATTTGGGCATTTCTTCGATGCAGATTGATATCCCGGACCGCGGCTTTTCATTCCGCGGTGACGGGCCGCTGGACATGCGTATGTCGGGCGCCGGCACCAGTGCGGCCGAATTAATCGAACAATTATCCGTTGCCGATTTGGCGCGCATTCTGCGCGATTACGGGGATGTGTCGCGGGCGGGCGTTATTGCCCGCGCGATAAAGGATGCGGCCCCCAAAACCACATTTGCCCTGCGCGATTTAATCCATAATCCGCGCGATGTCGCGCCCGTGTTCCAGGCGCTGCGGATTGCGGTCAACGACGAAATGGGCGAAGTTACACGCGCATTGGCGGCGGTGCCGGATCATCTGCATGCGGGCGGGATGTGTATTTGTGTAACCTTTCATTCATTGGAAGACAGATTGGTCAAAAACACGTTTCGTGATTGGACGTCCGCCCCGGGCGACCCGCGCATGCCGACGGTGGCATCGGCGCCGTTTATCGCGATGCGTGCGGTAACGCCATCGGATGCGGAATTGGCCGACAACCCCCGCGCGCGCAGTGCGCATATGCGCGGCGTTATAAAATCATATTGACCGGTGGTGCGACTTTTTTCTATTATCAATCAAAACAAGACGGGACGAAGGACAGGAATATGAAAAATCTGTGTAAAATTTTATCGGGCGCACTGGCAATGACGGTGTTTGCGGTCGTGTCGGCCTGGGCGGTTTGCCCGGTGTGCACGGTTGCCGTTGGCGCCGGGCTAGAAGGGGCGCGTCTGTTGGGCGTTGATGATGTGATTACCGGCATTTGGGCGGGCGGATTGACATTGTCGCTGTTTTTCTGGACGGCCGGTTGGCTGAAAAAGCGTGGCGTGACTAACCCATTGTGGCAGATTGTCGTGCCCTTTGTCGGGTATTACGCATTGTTGGGGGCGCTGTATTTTATGCCGGGCGTGCTGACATTTGGGGCAAATACCTTGTGGGGGATGGACCGGTTTTTATTGGGCGTCGTGGTTGGAACGATTGCGTTTTGGCTGGGCGCACGCTGGTATGTAAAGATAAAGCGTGATAATGGCGGCCACGCCCGCTTTGCCTTTCAAAAGGTGGTTGTTCCCCTGTCCTTTTTAATGATTGCGACGGCCGTTTTTGCCGCCATCATCTATCTGTAATTTGCCAAAGGAAATCAAACATGAAAAAAACAGAACAAAAAATGACGCTGAATGAAATGGTACAGCGTGCCGACGCCGCGAAAAAGGTTAATCCGTTGGACCTGTCGTCGGACCAAGATTTGTCCATCGCGCTGATGAATTTGATTTCGCTGGAAGAACACTTCTTTTTCAGCGGCGGCAAAACCGGCAAGACCGGATTTTACGACATGATTAACACCATCCGCGACATGCGCAAGGAATTGATGGAACGCATCGTCCAGAAATCCACCGCCGAAACGGGCGAAGTCTGGTGCATTTCCAAGCATTTGTTGGCGGCGTCAATGCGCCTGATGGAAGTCGGGACCAAGGCTTTGTCGGCCGGCAACACCGACGACGCGTACAATTTGTTCAACAAAGCGTACGATTTATATTCCCTGTTCTGGGGCATCAATATGAACATGATTGATTTGTCGGGTGTGGAAAAAATCGCCCCGGATGTCTATGAACGTGCGATGGGCGACACCGAAACCGCGCCGCAATCGGCGCGCGGCAAAAAATCCCGCACCGCCACCACCGCGGCGGCGCCGTCTGCATGCCCGTTGGCGGCGGGTGGAAACAAATCCACGGTAAAGCGTTTGGGTGAATGGGTAAAAAATGCGGTTAATTGCTGTATTGAATAAATTGGGTGTTGATTCCGATGGCCCAAAAATGGTAAAATCACAGCAGAGAGAATAAAATTTGGCAACAAAACTGTTAAATTTTTGCGGATTATCATTAATGGCGATGGCCATTGGTGTGCACGTGCCGTCCCATGGGGCCCAGATGCCGAATGCGCGGTCGTCCACCACGCCCGTGACCGGACGCGATGGGCGCGCCATAACGCGCAGTCCCGCCGCCCCGTCCGCCACAACGGCCAACACGATTTCCCGTGCGGCCGCCGTGCGTCGCCCGGCCGCGACGATTCAGCGGACATCGGCCGTGACGCCAATGGCAACAAATTCCACCACATCCACCGCGCGCAGCGCGACCGCCCAACGGCGAACCGTTAACACCGCCGCGCGACCCGAATCCACATCGGCGCGCAGTGCGACAAACGCCGTCGTGCGCAGTGCCGCGCCCGCCACATCGGCGCGCAGTGCCGCCACCGGTGCCACCGCATCCCGTGCGGCAACCGCGCGCGCAACCGCTGTGTTTGACGATGTGTCGAAAATTGGCGGCGGATATGCCACATGCCGCGATTCTTACAGTACGTGCATGGACCAATTCTGTGCCAAGGCGAACGAAACATATCGCCGTTGCTTTTGCAGTTCCAAATTCACCGAATTTCGTGATACGGAAAATGCCCTGGACGAAGCGAAAACGTTGCTGATGCGGTTCGAAGATAATAATTTGAACGCGGTTGACAAAACCGCCGCCGAAGTGAATGCGATGTACACCGCCACCGTGGGCGAAGCGGCAATTAAAAACGACACCAGTGGCGCCGCCAACATTTTGAATGAAATCGGCGATTTGCTGTCCGGCAAGAAAAAGGCCACCACCAACACCAACAACAGCTTGTCTTTGGGTGTTTTGTCGTTGGATTTCAATACGGATTTGGATGATATCTGGTCGGGTGGCGCGGATTCCATATTTTCCACCAATACCCAGGATTTGACCGCGTTAGAAGGTCAGGAATTATACAATGCCGCCCAGAAACAGTGTCTGCAACTGGTCAAATCAACGTGCGAAAACGACGCCGTTTTGACCATGGCCAAAAGTTCCTATAACATTTTAATCACCCAGGATTGCAACGCATACGAAAAGAAAATCAATTCCCAGAAAGAAGCCGTATCCCAAACCGTGCGCACGGCTGAAAAATACCTGCGCGAAGCGCGCCTGGAAGAATATCGCGCCCACAATTCGGCCGATGTCAACGAATGTATTGCCAAGGTAAAGACGGCCATCACCGCCGACACGGCATGTGGCACCAATTACAAGAAATGCTTGGATTACAGTGGTGTTTATATTGATGTCAACACGGGCGACCCGATTTATACGCCGCGTCTGTTTGAATTGCAATCCCAGATTAAACTGGATGGTGGTTCCGATGTATTGGGCACAAATCCGCGGTTTAATTCATTTTTGGATGGCAAACGCATGTTTGCAACCACCGCATTGGATACATGCCGCGACATGTCGGACATTGTCTGGACGGAATTCAAGCGTGCCGCGTTAATCGAAATCGCCCAGGCCCAAGACGCCAAAATCGAAGAAGTCAAGGCATCCTGTGTCAGCACCATGGCACAATGCTATGACACCCAGACGGGCGCGTTGGCCAGCTTTGACAACACGACATCGCAATATTCCGGCGCGTTGGGTGCGCGTGCGGCCCGCACCATGTGCGCGGATCAGGTTGCCGCGTGTGCCGCACTGTACGCGGGGCCCAACGACCCCCAGTGTTCGTTTGACGACAATGGTCGTTTGACCACGCCGAATTGCGGTCTGGCCGCGTTGGTGAACTTTGTCGCGACCGTTGATACCGTCCGCGTATCCGAAGGGTGCGCAACCGCCCTGACCAACTATGCCAAGGATACCTGTACACCACAGGGGGGCGACAAAAACCACGGCTATCCCTGGAATTGCCGCAACATGTCGCCGGCCAAATTGCGTTCGGATTTCTTGAACCGGGCCGACATGTACTGCAAAGACCCCAGTGGTGCGTCCGATTTGAACGAATCCATGATTAACGAAACGGTGGAACGTTTGATTACGGATATCGAAGTTGAATTGTCCACAATTCTGGAAGTTGCCTGCGAAGACGAAGCCATGGGGCTGTGGGTTGATGCCGAAGATGCGGCCGGCGAAACCAAGGAATTGGCGTTTTACCAAAATGTTTATGGCACGGGCGCCCCGGATGCCAGTGCGGCCGATGAAAACGAACGCGGTTACTGTATCCAGAATACCGTCCGGTACCAGTGTCTGGCACAGGATGAAAATACCGGTGGCAATGGGTATGCCAAATTTGATCAGGCCAGCAATTCGTGTACATTCACCACCGAATGGTATCAAAAGATGTGTGACAAAATTGGCGGTTATTGGGAAACAGATATCTGTTATTTATAATGGGCGCGGGGGCGCATGCCCCACACCCACGGGATATAAACAATGAAGACAGTAACGACATTCATTTTGACAACGGTTTTATGTGCATGTTCGGTGCCGGCGATTGCGGGCGGCCGGAACAACAACGCCATGAAACAGCATTGGGGTAACCCGGGCATGTCGCATTGTCAAACGCACAACATCGGTGCGGAAACATGTGTCGGCAACAGTTTGGCCGGGTGCAAAAACTGGGTCAATATTCGTGATGATAATGTTGGAACCAACCACGGGACATACCTGGACGAAGGGGCGATTTTAATGCTGGTCGCGCGCGACGTGAACGAAAATGGCGCCAAATTCTGTGTGACCCAGTTACAGGGCGCGAACAAGAACAAGGGCAACGCGTGGACCACATACTATAACCCCGCGGGCAATATCGTGGATTGTTTTTGGCTGTGCAAGGCCGGTTTCAGCGGCGACGGGTGCAGTGCCGGCATTTCGTCAACATGCGATTCCGTTCCGATTAAACGCAGTGATTTTTCCAAATACCAAATCACGCACAGCGGCCCCAGCGTTGAAAATGAAATTTATATGTTCCATTGGGACGAAAATAAATCGTGTGGTGTTCATAAGAAGCAGGAACACGACATGATTCTGGCGATATCTGATTTCTTGCCGTCGGGTCATGGGGCATTTGTTCAACCGATGATTTTCCGTGCCGAACGTTCCGGATGGAAACGCATGGTGTCCACCGCAACACTGTGGGGCGCCGGCGAAAAAATATTATTGTGCAAAGATGGGTACCAGCCCAACCCCGCCAAAAATGACTGCGTTGCGATTAACCAGAACACATGTAATCTGAATTCAATTTGCACCGGTTGGGCCGCCGCCGATTTCCAGGAATCGGAACATGCCATGCACGCCAACGGCAGTTGTTATGAATACCGTTGTATGGCGCCCGGGATGGCATTTACGTCGTCCACAAACCGGACCTGTATCGAATGCACGGGCGACAACCGTGTCGGCATTCCGTCGGCCACGGGCGTTTGTGTGCGTTGCCCGACCGGTAAAATATTTGACGACAACGCGTCCGCGTCCAGTTATTGCCGCGATGCCGCGCAATATAACACGCAAACCATGGCCTATGGCAAGGGGCGGACCCGCAACGCCGATTTAAAGGACCAGTGTTGGACAATGCTGGAACCCGACGAGTACAAGGCATGCGTCACCGGTGTGCCCACATCCGCCGAATAACCATCCCCCACCCGGGGGATTTTTTGTTATGTCCCCGCCATTCGGCGGCGACAATAATTTACTGGATTGCTTTGCCGATGGCTCGCAATGACAAAGGAGATACAGTGCCAGGCAATTCAACACCCTTGTCATTGCGAGCCACGTCAGTGGCGTGGCAATCCAGAAAACACACCAATAAATTTAAATTCCTTGAACATTCGCGCGGGATGCGATATAATAGACACGCATTGGGAAACCGGTGTAGGCTCTCAAAAGCCGTTTCGTAGATGTCAGCGATGACACAAAACATCTCCAACCCACGTTGGTTGGAGGGTCGTGAATATCCAATAAACGACACTATTTCTACGAATAGTTTTGAGCCTCCAACCGCCCACAATCCTGTGCGGCGGTGTTTTTTATAACGTAAAAGGAGTTTAAACTATGTCAAAAATATTAATCGATGCCCAGTATTACGGCAATATCATGCGCTGTGCGCGACAACATTTGAAAATCAGTGCCGGTGACGCGGCGGCATTATTGAAAATGACCAAGAAAGATTATCTGAAATGTGAACGTGGCCGCGATTTGTTCGCAGAAGGTACCCTGCGCCGCGTTTTCCATGGTGCGTTTGCGATGTTGATTATCAAGCGTGGCCGCGTCGCGTGTTGACGTGGCGCGTTGTCATTGCGAGCAAGTCGCGACGTAGCGTAGCGAAGACGGACGCCGCGTGGCAATCCAGGAAAATGGAAATGTTCATTATTCACTGGATTGCTTCACGTATCACCCACGCAAACGCATGTTTGCGCGGGGCCCGATTACGTTCGCAATGACAAAGAAGATGAATGACACCGTAAAAAATCCCCCATTCGGGGGATTTTTACAGCAATCCGTTCAATGACTGCAACATTTTCAATACCATTTTACGTTGTTCGTCATTGGGTAATTTCCAATACAGATTGACAATCTGTAATGATTCATTCTTGCTTAATGGGTCGTTTTCTTTCTGCTGGCAAACGCGGCCGGATCGGGCGGCGCGTGATGTCGCTTCGGGCATGTTGCCGGGCAATCCCGCAAAAAAGAAAGACACCGGTGTCTGCAACGCCGTGCTGACATCAAACAGCCGTGACGCAGAAATACGATTCCCCGCACATTCATATTTCTGAATCTGCTGGAACGAAACACCGCAAATCTTGGCCAAATCTTTCTGTGACAGCCCCATCATCGTACGCCGTAACTGCATACGCTGGCCAATGTGGGCATCAACTGCCGTGGGGGCAAAACACTTTCCACTCATATTCATCTCCATCAATAAGCTAATAGATACGAAACTCTTCCTATTCAGCAGATAGTTATACAATCTTTCTTTTTCTTTTGCAATCAAAAAACGGTTGTGCTAGTCTGCGCGGTGAAAATCAATGATTGGGGGAATATATTATGAAGAAACCACTTGTTCTGTGTATTTTGGACGGTGTCGGTATCAGTGCGGATACCCGCCACAACGCGGTCGCCATGGCGAAAACGCCGTTTTTGGACGGCTTGCTGGAAAAATATCCGCATTCGGTTCTGGACGCCAGTGGGCCCGCCGTTGGGTTGCCGCCGCACACCATGGGTAATTCCGAAGTCGGCCATATCACCATCGGTTCGGGACGCGTCGTGAACCAGTTCCTGCGCCGGTTTCAATTGGAAAACTGGGACGAAAACCCGGCATTGCGTGATTTTATCGCGGCGGTCAAATCCGATGGCGGGATTGTGCATCTGGCCGGATTGATGTCGGATGGGCGCGTGCATGCGGATGTCAACGATATGATGACCATTGCCGACCGGATTTTGGCGGCGGGATTGAAAATCTGTATCCATTTTATTGCCGATGGTCGCGACACCCTGCCCCAGTCGGCGCCGACATACATTGAATTGATTCAAGAAAAGTTGGCGGACGCATTTGCGGATGGCCGCGTGTTCTTTGGCACTTTGTCGGGTCGTTACTATGCCATGGACCGCAACCAGAATTTGGACCGCACGGAAATGGCCGTGGGTGCGATTGTTCGCGGTGACGCGGAATTCCACGCCCCCACCATCCAAGAAGCGTTGGCGGCGGCATACGCGCGCGGCGAAACCGACGAATTTATCAAGCCGACCGTTATCGACGGCGCGCCCCAGATGACGGCGCACGACGGGTTCTTGTTCGGCAATTACCGCAGTGACCGCGCCCGCCAGATTGTGCGCGCGATTGTGGCGACGGGCGTGCATATCTTGTGCTTTTCCCAATATGGCGAAGGTTTGAACGAAGTCTGTCCGGCATTGCTGCCCGATATTGCGGTCAACAACACGCTGGGCGATGTTTTGGCGGCGGCGGGCCTGCGCCAGTTGCGTATCGCAGAAACCGAAAAATACAACCACGTGACGTATTTCTTTGATGCGGAACGCAATGTGGATTTTGACGGCGAAGAAAAGGCATTGATTGCGTCGCCCGCCGTTGCCACATTTGATTTACAGCCGGAAATGTCTGCGCCGGAAATCACGGAAACGTTACTGAAAAAGCTGCCGGAATTTGATGTCGTGATTTTGAATTACGCCAACGGCGACATGGTGGGCCATACGGGTATTGAACCGGCGGCCATCCGCGCGATGGAATGCCTGGACGATCAGTTGGCGAAAATCGTCCCGGCGGTGTTGAAACTGGACGGGACGGTGCTGATTACGGCCGACCATGGGAACGCGGAAAAGCTGTGGGATGCGGATAACAACCTGCCCTGGACGGCGCACACGACCAATCCGGTGAATTTGATTGTGGTGTCGAATACCGAACATGCGGTGGCAAACGGCGGATTGGCCGATATTGCACCAACCATGTTGCATTTGCTGGGGATTGCGGCGCCCGTGGACATGACCGGACACAATCTGGTTGATTAAAGAAAAAAAACCGCCCGATGGGCGGTTTTTTGCAGATGCGCGATAAGCCGGATTCTGTACATGCCAATGCCCAGTGCTGGATATAAAATCGTCACACCAGATAAAGGTAGCGAGTGTAATCAATCTGTACACTGTGTTACCACAATGTATCAAGCCTTCTACCCGTTCCCGCCCCTGGGACTCGTCATAGGGAACCTATTTGAAGTTGCTGCGCATAGAGATTGCCCGTTTCACCCGAATTTAATCGATTCGTCACTGTTGCTCTTATCGTCGGGTCGCCCCGCCCGGTCATTAGCCGGTATGCTGTCCCACGCAGTCCGGACTTTCCTCCGTCACTTGGACGGCTACACTCTGCCCATCTTGCGTGATGCAGTGTATCACGATTTGATATGAATTCAATTATTTTTTCAACCCTTGTTTGAAAAACGCGCCCACGGGGGATTTTGTGCTTGCATCGGATGTGCGATTTTTTCTATCATGCCCAGTGAAAGAGAAAGGGGTTACGCAGAATGTCACGTTTACTGCGGGTTTTGACTGCATTGTTTGCATTGGTGTTTGCCGTTGATGCGTTCGCGGCGGGTTATTCATGTCCAACTTATAAGAAATATACGTCCTGTGCATCTGGTTATTATATGACCAAGGGTGGCACATATAATGGAACGCCGGTGGCGGGAAATGCCTGTACATCATGCCCCAGTGGATATACCTGTGCCGGTGGGACCGCGGATAAAAAGATTAATGCGGTCACTTGTTCAGCGGGTCAGTATATTAATGGCACCACTTGTAAAACCTGCGAAGCGGGATACAGATGTAACGGCCAGACGACGTACACCCCCAATGGCGGGATTCAGGGGCGCACGGCGTGTTCCGGTTCAACAGAATACCAAAACTCGACTGGGCAAACCAGCTGCAAAGCCGTCAGCACCGGTTATTATAAATCCAGCAACACCGCCCAGACCCAGTGTCCGTCGGGATATCGGGTGGGTGCCGGTGCGGCCAATCAAAATTCATGTGTCGGAAACTTTACCAAGACCGGGTCCCAGATTGCCCCGACAGCCGTCCCTACTAATTGTAAGGCGATTACCGCATCGGGCAGCTGTACACCGGGAACATGCACATATAAAAAGAATTATGCGGGTACCATAACGTCCAATTGTACAGCGACCAACTGTACCAAACCGATTACCGGTGTATCTGCCAAGACCGGATATCGTACAAATGGGACATCGTGTACGGCGTGTCCGTCCGGGTATCCCAACAGTGCCGACGGCAATACGGGCGGTGTCACGGCATGTTACAGTAACAACAAGTCGCGCCCATGGTCCGGCAACCAGACCGCATGTTCCAAGCCGTCCAACGCGTACAGCGTAACATGCAACAGCTGTTCCGGTTCGGCGTGTACATATGTTGCCTATTCAAATTCTGCGGGTAATGGCGACGGTACGATTAAAAGCGGATGCAGCAGCAACAGTGCCGCGTGTCAACAAACTGTTAAATCCGTGACGTGTAATGCGAATTACCGTGTGAACGGCACGTCGTGTACGGCGTGTCCGTCCGGATATCCCAACAGTGCGGCAAATAACAGTGGTGGCATTACTGCGTGTTACAGTAACAATAAATCTCGTGCCTGGACCGGTGGCCAGACGGCATGCGGCAAACCATCCAATTGTGCCAGTGTGACATGTAATTCGTGTTCTGGGTCGGCATGTACGTATGTGGCATATTCGAATTCTGCGGGGACCGGTGACGGTACAATCAAAAGCGGATGCAGCAGCAACAGTGCCAATTGTCAACAGTCGGTCAAATCTGTGACCGCAAACGCGGGGTATTATGCAAACGGTACGGCATGTACAATTTGCCCGGCGGGTAAATATTGTACCGGTGGCACGGCGGCGGCGGCGAACTGTGCGGCGGGGACTTTCCGCAGTACGACCGGCGGTACGGCGGCGTCCAGCTGTTCGGCCTGTACCGGGGCAACATATTCCGGGGTCGGGGCGACCGGGTGTACAAATTGTCCGTCTGGATATACGGCGAACACCGCCAGCAATAAAACCGCGGCATCCCAGTGCCAGATTAGCGTCGCGGCTGGAAAATTCCTCAGCACGGTGAACACGACGACAACGGGAACATGTTCGGCCGGCACGTACAAGGCCGCACATACCGTGAATTATGGTTCAACATCCAGCTGTGCGGCATGTACAACGCGTACCAAGTACAGTGGTGCGGGCGCCGGCGCGTGCAGTACCGTCAGTGGCGGCTATTACACCACCGGATGTAATGCCAGTGGTAACAACTGTACCGGTCAGTCACAGTGTACGGGGGCCAATTATTGCAGTGGCGGGGTATCTAATGCCTGTCCGTCGGGATACACGGCGAATACATCGGCCGGAAAAACCGCGGCCAGCCAATGCCAAATCAACGTTGCAGGTGGTAAATATATTGCGACCGCCAATACGACAACACAAACCAATTGCGCGGCCAATACCTGGAAATCAGCACATACCGTGAATTATGGCTCTACGTCTGGGTGCACGGCCTGTCCGACGGGATATGGCGTTGGTGCGGGCGCCGGTACCGCACAAAACACGTGCTATATCAGTGTTCCCGCCGGCCAGTATTTGGGTACGGCCAATGGCACGACAAAATCAAACTGTGTGGCCGGTACGTACAAGGCGGCACATAACGTAACCTATGGTTCAACATCCAGCTGTGCGGTTTGTGGGACGAACACATATTCTAATGCCCAGGCTGGGTCTTGTACGGCATGTGCCACCGGGAACAAGTATTATAACAGCGGCACCGCGGCGGCAAATCATGCGGGCGTTGGGTCGTGCGTGGTCAGCTGTGCGGCGGGAACATATGTTGCATCGGGTGGCGCGGCGTGTACATCTGTTGGCACGGGTTATTACCGTGCGGCGCACACCGTGGCCCAGGGTTCGACCAGTACCCGTACCCAGTGTCCGGCAAATTACCGGTCGGGTGCGGCGACGGGCGCCGAATCCGGATGCGCGGCATCATGCGCGGCGGGTCAATATGTCCCCACGGCCAAGGCAGCGTGCACAACCGTTGGCACGGGTTATTATCGCGCGGCGCACACCGTGACATACGGTAACACATCCACACGTACCCAGTGTCCGGATGGGTATCGTAACGGCGGCGCCACCGGCGCAGAAAGCAGTTGCGTGATGGCCGTTGCGGCCGGGAAATATGTCGCAACAGGCAAAAGTGCGACACAAACCAGCTGTGCGGCCGGCACGTCCAAGGCGGCGCATAACGTAACATATGGCAATACGTCCAGTTGCGCGGCGTGCACCGGGGCAACATATTCCGGCGCGGGCGCGGGTTCATGTACAAATTGTCCGTCTGGATATACGGCGAACACCGCCAGCAATAAAACCGCGGCATCACAATGCCAGATTAGCGTCGCCGGGGGTAAATATGTGGCAACCGCCAACAGTGCGACGTTGACCACATGTGATGCGGGCTATGCCTGTCCGGGGGGCAATGTCAATTATGGGTCAACGGGGGCACGCAATAAATGTACGGGTGTGACCTATTCCGGCGCGGGCGCATCGGCATGTACAACATGCCCCAACAGCGCAACCGGTTACTATATCGCCGGCGATATCCATACGACGATTAATTCATGCTATAAAAACGTGCCATGGACCGGTTCGCATGGGAACGGAACCCGCAACTGTTATTACACCAGCGGGACCGGCACATCGGCGGTGTATTCATCCAGCTGTGACGCGTACAAGGCGTCCAAGTGTGCGGCGGCATATTATTATGTCAGCGGTGCGGATTGCACATCGGTCGGGACGGGTTATTGGTCTGCGGCGGATTCAATTACACGTACCCAGTGCCCGACCAATTACCAGGTTGGCGCCGCGGCCAGTGCACAATCAGGGTGCAAGACCAACTGTGCGGCCGGTACGCGCGTCGCCACCGCCAATGCGGCGTGCAGTGCGATTACCAGTGGTAATGTATATATGTTGGCGCACAGTGTGAATTACGGGGCGACATCTGCGGCGGCGACGGCCTGTCCGACCGGGTATTCCATCAGCGGGACCACGGCCGCCGACCACGATGCCAAAAACGATTGCAAGATTTCGTGCGGTGCCGGGACGCGCGTTGCATCGGCCGATGCCGTGTGCACAACACCGTCTGGCAATTGGTATGTTGGGGCGCATACGGTTGCGGCCGGGTCCACATCGTCCGTCAACAGCTGCTTGGCCAATTATACCATCAGTGGCACCGCGGCAGCCGACCACGATGCGGCCAGCGATTGCCGTATTTCGTGTGGCGCGGGAACGCGGATTGTATCCGCCAATGCCACCAGCTGCACAACACCGTCGGGTAACTGGTACGTTGGGGCCCATTCCGTCCCCCAGGGCAGCACGTCATCCGTCAACAGCTGTCTGGCCAATTACAGCATCAGTGGCACCGCGGCGACCAACCACGATGCGGCCAGCGATTGCCGGATTTCATGTTCCGGTGGGACATATATCGCGGCGGCGAACAATACATCGTGCAGTAATGTGGGGGCTGGTTACTGGGCCGCGGCATCCACCGTGTCCCAGGGCAGCGCGGGCGCACGCAATCAGTGTGCATCGGGTCTGACCACCATTGGGTACGGCGCCGGGGCGGACGAAGCGGGCGATTGCGGACGCATTCTGAACGTTGGCACGGACAAGGTTTATTTGCGCAGCACCAAAAAGACCACGCCGTCGCTGAACATCAAAATCGGTGACCAGACGTATTATGGAAATATGAGCACCGCCACCAAGGGCAAGTTGCGTGTAAAGAATGGGACGACCACCTATTCCGTGCATGACGACAGCAAGTAAGACGAATCCCGGCATCGCCGGGATTTTTATTCGCTTGTATTTCGTCGGTCTATCATGTATAATTTATGACGTCATTGGGTGTTCCAATGATGGGGTGTCAGAACCCGTACCATAGCGTCGAAATAAATATTCGGGGCGCGACATGCGCCAATTTTATTGCGATGAAAAATCTCCTGATTCCGGGTCAGGAGGGTTGTGAATATATTGAATAAGCACACAATTCTATGGATTGTTCTGAACCTCCTGGCCACCAATAAATTGGTGGTTTTTATTTTGGTAAAATAAAACAGGAGTCAAAAGAATGAAGTTATATGTTTCACTGATGGTTATCGTTGGGGCATCAGTGATTGCGACCAACGGTCATGCGTGGGAGGCGCGTCTGGAATGTGACGGTGGTTACACGTACAAAACATGTGCGGAATCCAATCCGAATGGTGAATACCCCAGTGGATGTCCCATTATAAACGCCATGGAAATGATGCAATACAGAACATCCGAAAGATGTGTCAACACCAATATCGTATGGGCGCGTGGTGTCGGTATCCAGGGATGCGATACATGTGTTAACGGCGGCAGCATTCAGACGGCCACGACCACCCTCCTCGGCAACTGTACGGCGATTTATACATATTGTGAATGTAGGACCACGGCCACATGTACGAATGGGGCGTGGACAACAATCCGCGCCGGGTATCAATCGCGCACCAGATCGACGGCGGTTTGTAATACATGCAAAACATCAACTGAATACCGTTGCGCCCCGGGATATTATGGGACCACATCCAACGGTTCGACCGGATGCACCAAGTGTCCGACGGTCGATGGTGTGGCCGGCACATCTGCGGGTGGCAATGGCACCACCATCACATCGTGTTATATGGCAACCGGCACCACGTTCAGCAATACCACCGGCAGTGGCCGCTATGACGGCAACAGTTATTATTGCAATTAAAAAATCCCCGACTGGGGATTTTATTTGTTTGTTTTATTGCGCCGCGCCCGGAAAAAATCGCGCAGCATTTGGGCCGACGCATCCGCATGTTCGGGGTCGTGCATTACGCTGGGGCGCCACAGGTGCCGGTCCGTGTCATAGACGCGTGCGTTCGACAGTATTCCCCCACCCTTTTCATCCGTTGCGGCAAAGTACACGCCCCGCATCCGCGCCAGCGATATTGCCGTCGCACACATCGCGCACGGTTCCAACGTGACATAGATATCACAGTCATCCAAGAATTTTGTCCCCAATTTTTTGCATGCGCGGTTAATCGCAACGATTTCCGCATGCAGTGTCGGGTTGCCGCGCAACTGTACCTGATTTTCACCGCGGGCGATGATTTTTCCATCGCGCACAATCACGGCCCCGATGGGCACGTCGTCATGCGCGGCGGCGCGGTTGGCTGAAATTAACGCTTGCTTCATAAATGTCATAATGTACACTTTATAATATGGATTCCAAATTGCAAATTATTTCCGGGATGCACCGGGGGCGCAAACTGGCGTTGCCCCGTGGGGCGCGCCCAACACAAAATCGCGCGCGCATCGCGCTGTTTAACATGCTGATGTCCATTGCGGATACGGCGCCCGGTGTCGTCTGGGACGCGTTCGCCGGCAGTGGTGCGTTTGGATTGGAATGTTTGTCGCGGTTTCCGGATTGCCGCGTGGTATTGACCGATGTGGCCCCGGATTCCATTCATACCGTGCGTCAAAATCTGGCGTCATTGAATGCGGGGCCGCGCGCCACCGTGGTCCAGGCCGATGCCATCGGCGCCGCATCGCGTTTTGGCGCGGATGCCGATTGGATTTTTATTGATGCGCCATACGCCCATGCCGAACTGGGGCGCAGTTTGGTCGCGCGCCTGGGGCGGGAAATGCGTCCGGGCGGGATTGTCATCTGGGAACAGGAAGTCGGTCATGAATTTGTCCCGGATGAAAATGCGTGGGAAATTCTGCGGGACAAACGGTACGGTCGCGCGCGTTTTCTGATATTACAGCGGCGGGCGTGATAAAATCCCTTGCTTTTTCGTGATTTTTGATTAATAATATGGCCCGCGCGGCACCCTTGGAGGTCGCGCCAACCAAAGGAAATATAAAATGGCAATTAAATTAAACGCAGATATTCGCAGCGTTGCCGGCAAGGGGGCCGCACGCAGCATCCGCAAAAATAAAAACATCCCCGCCGTCATTTATGGCGAAAAGAAAGCCCCGGTCGCAATCGAATTGAACGGCCAGGCGTTCGAAATGCTGATCAGACAGCCCGGCTTGCGGACAAAATTGTTCCAAATCGAAACATCCAATGGCAACGAAGATGCCATGTTGATGGATATTCAGTATCATCCGGTAACCGATGCGCCGATTCACGTGGACTTTAAACGTATCGACGTGAAAAAGCCCGTCAATGTTGTTGTTCCGGTCGAAGTTATCAATGCCGAAACGTCCAAGGGTCTGAAACTGGGCGGCGTGTTGAACTTTGCGGTACGTAAGGTGGCGTTGGTTGGTTTGGTCGATGTGATTCCGGAAAAAATTACAATTGATTTGACAGACTTGACCATCGGTGATTCCGTGCACGGTTCTGACTTGGTTTTGCCGGCGGGTGTCCAGTTGGGTCTGCACCAGGCTGAATTGGCGTTCGCGACAATCGGTGGTAAAATGCCTGAAGAAGCAGATGCCGCAAAATCATCTGCCCCGGCCGCAGATGCCGCGAAAAAATAATTCGATTATCGCATTATTTAAACCGTCCGATTTGGACGGTTTTTTTACGTATTTTTTTTCCTGTGGTCTTGAAATGTGTTTTTCTGTAACTATATGATGGCTAAGCGATTTTTTTTACAAGGAGTGAAAAATGGGAAAAGTATTGGGTATCGATTTGGGAACGACCAATTCAGCCATGGCGTTCATGGATGGAAACGACCCCAAAATTATCGAAAATGCCGAAGGGCAACGCACCACACCGTCTGTTGTTGCATTCACCCCCAATGGTGAACAGCTGGTCGGTGTCACCGCCAAGAACCAGGCGGTAACAAATCCAGAAAATACAATTTATGAAATCAAGCGTCTGATGGGCTTGCGCTTTGACAGCCCGGCGGTCAAAGAAATCGCGGCGCGTGTTCCGTATAAAATTGTCGCTGGCGACAATGGCGACGCATGGGTCGAAATCGAAGGCAAAAAGTACGCCCCGTCCCAAATTTCCGCTATGATTTTGGCAAAATTGAAAAAAGATGCCGAAAATTATCTGGGCGAACCGGTAACCGATGCGGTTATCACCGTGCCCGCGTACTTTAACGATTCCCAGCGCCAGGCAACCAAAGACGCCGGCCGCATCGCGGGTCTGAATGTTTTGCGTATCGTCAACGAACCGACTGCCGCCGCGTTGGCGTATGGTCTGGAAAAAGACAAAGACGGCCTGATTGCGGTTTACGACTTGGGCGGTGGTACGTTCGACGTGTCCATTTTGGAAATCGTTGACGGCGTGTTCGAAGTAAAATCGACCAATGGCGACACGGCCCTGGGGGGATCTGATTTCGACGCACGTATTTTGGAATACTTAATCGGTGAATTCAAGGCCCAGACCGGTATCGATTTGTCCAACGACAAATTGGCGCTGCAACGTCTGAAAGAAGCCGCCGAAAAAGCAAAAATCGAATTGTCGTCCAAAACAACCGCCGACATCAATCTGCCGTTCTTGACCGCGGATGCGACGGGGCCAAAGCATTTCAATACAACACTGACACGTGCGAAATTGGAATCGTTGGTCGATGATTTAATCAAAAAGACAATCGAACCATGCCGCATGGCGTTAAAAGATGCCGGCATCGACAAATCCCAGATTAACGAAGTTATCTTGGTCGGTGGCCAGACACGTATGCCCAAGGTTGCCGAAACGGTCAAAGAATTCTTTGGCCGCGAACCGCACAAGGGTGTGAACCCCGACGAAGTGGTGGCCGATGGTGCCGCGATTCAGGGTGGTGTGTTAAAGGGTGATGTCAAAGACGTTCTGTTGCTGGACGTGACACCGTTGTCGTTGGGGATTGAAACATTGGGCGGTGTGTTCACTCGCTTGATTGACCGCAACACAACCATCCCGACCAAAAAGTCCCAGGTGTTTTCAACCGCCGAAGATAACCAGTCGGCCGTGACCATCCGTGTGTTCCAGGGTGAACGCGACATGGCGGCGGACAACAAATTGCTGGGCCAGTTTAATTTGGAAGGTATCGCCCCCGCCCCGCGCGGCATGCCGCAAATCGAAGTGTCGTTTGACATCGACGCCAACGGTATCGTGCACGTTTCGGCCAAAGACAAAGGCACCGGCAAAGAACAAACCATTTCCATTAAATCCGACGGCGGCCTGTCCGAAGCGGATATTCAAAAGATGGTTGACGAAGCCGCAGCCAACGCCGAAGCGGACAAGAAAAAGCGTGAACTGGTCGAAGCCAAAAATACAGCCGAAGCCGCAGTCTTTTCGATTGAAAAATCGTTAAAAGAACATGGCGATAAAATCAGTGCCGATGAAAAGAAAGCCATCGAAGACGCCAAACAGGAATTGGCGGACGAATTGGCCAAGGCAGATGCCACCGTTGACAGCCTGAAAGCCAAGACGGACGCATTGACGGACGTGGCAATGAAACTGGGCGAAGCTGTGTACAAAGCGTCCCAGGCGGCCGACGGCCAGTCCAATGGCGAAGACAAGCCCGCCGATGACGGCGCCCGTGACGCAGATTTTTCTGAAAAGAAATAATTTGGTCGCATCAAATCTGAATCCCCCGCGTATGCGGGGGTTCTTGTTTCTTATATGAAAGTATTGACAAATATTGTTGTGTGTACTATATTTAATACATAGATAGTTAACCAAGCATTAAAAAACAGGATGGAAATTATGCAGGCAGATATCAGACAAGTTTTGGCGGATGTGAACTTTTTAAGGGAAAAAATCACCCATATTCGTTTTTGGTACGACGATAAATCGTTCACCGAAAGCTTTCCGTCAATCGCCACATGGCGCCGGGGGAATGTGTCATTGAAAATCAATGGTAGCAGTGATGATTGGGCTGAATTTGACAACTGTCTGAACCGTTATGGGATTAAGCCGCAACCCGATGGCAAAGGATTTTATAAGTTCAATGTCAGCAGTGACCATGACATTATCGCCATCCTGTACCAGGCATTGTCCCAGCAAAGGGTTTATGACCAGGCGCGTCAGTTATCCACACTGAGCCAGGAAGTCGCCCAGGTCACCCAGCAATTGCCGTACGTGCATTCCAGCATATTCAGCCGTGGGGTCAATGCGTTAAAGAATCAGGTTCAGGTGCTGGAACGTGTCAGATTGGCTTGTGTGGACGACCGGCAAAAATAAACAAATCCCGCCGCATGGCGGGTTTTTATTTGTATCATTAGTGTATCTGGCGGCATGGACATAAATTCGTCTGGGCGGATGCCTCGTGGCATTGGATGGTTTCGGGTGTGGCGTCGCATGTGCCGTATGATGTTTCGTATGCGCCGGTGCTGTCGCTGGCGTTGCTGGTTCCGGTGCGGACGCATGTTGTTCCCGACACCGCCCACCCCGATGGACAATTATAGACAATTTTTGTTTTGCCGTCCGGGCAACAACATGGCTTTGCCGCCGTGGCAAAGTTTAAACATTGGTCCGCGGACATACAAAGTGTCAGTGCGGCGTGGGCCGATGGCGCGATAAAAAATGCCGCACCCAAACCGACGATTAAATTCGGCAAAATCTACACAGCAAAAGGGGCAGAAAATGGGGATTTTTAAATTTAATATTACGTACAGGATAATCGTCCCATTGGATTAGGCATACTGTCATCCAACCCAACGCCACATATTATACCCGTCACCGCAATTCTGTTCAAGGTAAAAAATTGTTAAACAGCGCCCCGCGAAAGGTCGCATTTTCCGTGAAATTTTTCGCACATGTTTGCACGCATGATGCGCCGCACGTATCGGCGTGGGTAAATGCGGCACCAAATGTCCACGCGGTCGGCGCTGGCTTTACCATTCTGCACCAGCAATAAATGTTGTTGGTGGCAACTTCGCTAATATTCAATGTGGCTGCGGTTTTGCCCAAATTGCCCGATGTTGTTGCGCAATGCGAAATCCCGCCGATGGCGATGTCCCCACTGCGGGCTGTCCAGTTTACGGTTCGGACTGTGGGCGTTGGCGCGGATGCGGCGCCGGCGGCATTTGTCATCAAACACCGATGCAGGTTGGATACCGCATGGTAAACATTGTCGTTTAATTGAATGTTGATGGTTCCAGTGGCGTGGCCCGGCGCCAAATTGGCGTGGCATTCGCCCAATTCTGTGGATACGTGAATTGTTGGGGTTGAATACGGGCGCGCGGTCAATTCCATGCGACCGCCGGTGCCAATGCGGATGCTGTGGATGCCGGCGGTGCACGCTGCGTCCGGTGCGCATCGTTCGCTGTCCCCACATTCAGTGGAAATTTGTCCCAAATTGGTACCGGTATCGGGGCATGCGGCCATCAGATTAATCCCGTCATTGCCCGGCAAAGTAATATGGCCGGCCGGACACCCGGCCGCGGTTGCGGCCACCGGTGACATCAGAAAAATCATCCGCGGCACGTTTTTCATCAATTCGCCCTATTCCATCAGGTTGGAATACATTGTCGCCCGAAAGTCTGTATCCATAACATTGTCAAAAATAAACCCGTTGCGGCACCCGCGGGCACAGTTCTTGATACAGCCCGCCGTGTCGTGGTATTGGTACCGCATAACCCATTTGGATGTCGCGGGCCGCAGCATCGCGCACCAGCAATAATTTTGTTCTGTGCCCGCCCCCAGTGAAATGTTGTCCGCGATAGAAATGTTTTCGGTCCCGCTGTCGCTGCTGCACCGGCCGGCCAAATCCACCGCCACCCCCGCACATGTAACCCGGCAATCCGATGTGTTGTAGCAATCGGTTGATGCGGTGCACACAGTTGCGGCGTTTAATTTTATACATCGCATGTCGCCATGCGCCCCGCCCGGCCCCAGTATTGCCAAAATTGCGACGGGATAAATAATATTGCGCGGCATATGATTTCTCCCAACATAAAAACCACCAAAGCGTTGGTGGTCGGGAAGTTAGAAAAATCATAATTACAAATGACCCCACGTCTTTTGGGCATGCCCTTATCATCCGTGGCTTCCCGACCGAATGGTCGGGACAAGAAAACAATTGGCGCAGATGCGCCGACATATTTCTTTGTCGGATATCAGTGCGGCGCGCCACACCGTGTAATTATGGGATTTTCTAAGTCCCGAACCCACATCCCTGTGGATTCAAAACCAGTATAATGGATTTGCGATTTAAACACAAGCCCATAATAAAAACGGCCCCCGACTGGGGACCGATGGATTTATTTGGTTTCACCGATATATGTGCCCATGTTGGCCGCAACCGTCAACAACGGGTCGTCGGGCGACACGTATGCGTTCGAAACCTGTTGCCCGGAAATATGCGGGTCGCACAGAATTGAACCGTTGGCAAAGAATTCAGACAGTGCAACCGTCTTGCATGCGCCATCCTGCATGGCGGTCATGACATATGTTTCCTTGTTTTCAATCGCACGCAACGCGCAATCCGCCATCGATGCGGCCAAAATGCGGTCGGTCGCAACGGTGTCGCCGGCGCGCTGGATATGTTCCGGGAACAATGCGCGGTTGGTGATGCCGGCGGCCTTTAACGCGCGGGAAATGATGTCCGCCGGTTGGCCGGAATGACCGCGTACGGACACGCCTTCGGATACCATGATGATGCCGTAATCGCGCCAGTGGTTTTTGACGCGTTCAACCAATGTGTCCATGTCGAATTTGATTTCCGGAATCAAAATTGCATCGACGCCCAATGCCACACCCGCATGCAGCGCCAAACTGCCGACGTCGCGGCCCATTGCCTGGATTACGAACCATCTGTGATGGCTGCGCGCGGTCAGCAAAATTTGGTCGCCGAATTCCACCAATTGTTGAACCGCAGTGTCAAAGCCCACAGTGTTGTCCGTCAACGGCACGTCCATGTCGATTGTTTTCGGGATGCACACCAAATTCACATCCGCATAGATGTCGTGGTTGTTCCACGCCAGCGACAGCGAACCGTTCCCGCCCACGATAATCAGCGTGTCCAATTCCAAACTGCGCAGACCCGCGCGCAGGGTTTGTTTAAATTCGTCCAGTTTTCCACACGCCGCCGCAGATTCAAAATTCATCACGCCGTCGCGCCCATTGCACAGATAACTGCCCGACAGGCGTGCCAATTCAATCGGCAACGTTTCCGGTGTTAATTTGACCGACATAACAGGTCTGGAATACAGGCCGTCTGTCCCGTCGCGGATGCCGATGACTTCCCATCCACGCTGGGTCGCGCCGGAAACGACACGTTCCAGGACGGTGTTCAATCCTGAACAATCGCCCCCGGTCGTCATAATTCCAATTCTTTTCATCTGATAATCCTTTTCTTTTTGATTTAAAATCGCCATGCGATTATATCACAAATTAAGTTGACAAAGAAATATTTTTTGGAATAATTTGTCTAAAATAATAAAAAAGTCCCAACGGACCAAAACACGGGGTGTCATTATGGCCAAAAAGAACACAAAATCCACCAATATGGGAAAGACCAAGCGTTCCACAGATTCTATTATCGACGGGGCCATCGCGCGCCAGAACACCTGGATGGAACAGCGTCGCACATTCGCCAGCCGTTTCTTTCACAGCTTGAACGTATTTGCCAAACCAAACCCGGCGCGGGCCAACGCGGCCACCGTTGTGGCGGCGTCCAATCCGACACCGTCGGCGTCCGAAAAAAAGAACCGCAGTGTTTGGCGTGCATACTGGTTCCCGATTGTTTGTGCGTTGGCGGTTATCTTTATCGCGATTTGGGTCGCGTTTATCCGCACCAGTGCCCCGACCGTTGTCGTCGTGCCGTCTGTGCCCGAACCCGTGGTGCAACCCGTCGCCCGCGAAGTTTCCGTCCCCACGTTCGACATTGTTCGCATCGACCGCAATGGCGCCGTTGTTGTGGCGGGCCGTTGGTTGGCGCATCAAAATATTTCGGTCGTGATCAATGGCAAAATTGTTGCAACCGAACGCACGGATTCGCGGGGTGAATTTGTTTATGCCCCGACACGCGCGTTGGCGCCGGGCAATTACACCGTGTCTTTAATTGGGACGAACCCCGATGTGAAATCCGACGACAGTGTGTTTTTGTATGTGTCGCCCCACGGGTACACGAATTCTGTTTCCCTGTTGATGACCAAAGACGGCAGCACCCTGTTACAGGCGCCGAAATTGGTTGACGGTGACCTGGTCGTGTCCAAGATTGATTATCTGGACAATGGTCGCATCGTTGTGACGGGTGACGCGTTGCCGCGTTTGCGTGTGTCGCTGACATTGAATGACAAATATTTGGGCTTTGCCCGCGTGTCCGACCATAAACACTTTGGTTTGGGCGCGGATGTTGATGCACTGCGGCCGGGGAACGAATATGAATTGACGGTGCGTCTGCACGACGGCGATGGTCGCACGGTTGCAACCGTCACACATAAATTCACCATGCCCCAACCCACCGGCGACAGCGATACGTTCTATACCGTGCGCCGTGGGGATTGTCTGTGGATTATTGCGCGCAACTTTCTGCGGCGTGGTGTGTTGTTCAGCATTATTGCCGAACGCAATAATATTGAAAATCCGAACTTGATTTTCCCGAAACAAATTCTGCAAATCCCGGTCCAGGAATAAGCCCATGCGTCCCGAAGATGTTGTTAACGTATTAATGTCATTGGCCGCCAATGCGGACAAATTGAACAAGGCCCAGGTCAAAGAACTGTTCCGTATTTTGATTGCGGTTGGTAATTTTCCGGTTTGCCCGGCATGTCACCAGCCCATCACATCCATGAAAGAATTTTCGTGGGACCATATTTATCCGGCGTCCCGTGGCGGCAGTCATGAAATTTGCAATATGCAACCCATGCACCGCGCGTGTAACGAAGCCAAATCAAATATGATTCAGCCCGAATATTTTGACACGTCTTATGAAATTACGGCCGAAATTCATGTTGAAATCGTTGCCCGCAAAGAAAGCCGCAAGAAAAAGAAGAACCGCAAAGTGGCGCATTACAAACCGCATCAAATTGCCGAAATGGGATTTGTATCGCGGCGCCGTGAAAAGAAGCACTGATACCCATGGGGCCCCGGCCCCATGTTTTTTTGTGGTAAACAATCCCATGGGGTGGTAACATAAGAAATGTCAAAAACAAAAAGGAATTAAAATGGCAATGGTATATTGTGCAGATTGTGGCAAAAAAATCAGTCAATCGGCCCACGCATGTCCGGAATGTGGCGCACCGAACCGTGCGAACCCGGCCGCCGGCGAAAAGAAATGGTGGGTTGCGTTCCTGTTGTGCTGGTTCGTTGGTATGATTGGCGGACATCGTTATTATCTGCGTCAGACGGCATCGGCAATTGTCATGACAGTTTTGACATGCACGATTGTGGGTATGGTTGTGACCAGTATTTGGAATTTGGTCGATTGGATTATTCTGTTGGTGCACGCGGGCGATGACGCATATGTCAATCGTATTGCGGCGGCGCACACGCCCATGCCAATCGCCCCGGCCCCGGTCGCAAAAAAGACGGTAAAATCTGTTAAAAAAGCGGTCAAAAAACCGGCCCCGAAAAAGGCAAAATAATAAAAAAACGCAGCCCCGCTGCGTTTTTTTTCTTTGGTGTGTGGATGGCGGGCGATTTAACGAAAATGTCTTTTTGCAAATTCCCGCCCCGCCCCAGATTTCAGATAAATTTCGAATTTTGCCGCCTTGTCCCGGGTGTCGAACGCAAAATACGCCAACAGTTTCCATGGTGTGTACTTTGAAGTATGTGGGACATAACCATTGTTGTGTTGTGACAAACGATTTTTTAAATCGGACGTCAAACCAGTGTAATATTGATTGGGATTGGATAGACTTTGCAAAATATAGACATAGTGCATTTTTGCCCTCCTGCACTTTGTTCCGGCGGGCAGCCTGTTCTCAACGCTCATCCGGCTTGCCAGCCGGCGTTCGCTTGCGAACAAAGGCTGGTGCGGGCGAAGGGAATCCCTCGGCATTATATGCCTGCGGGGAAACCGTGACGGCTCGACAGCACTTCGTTTGTCTTGCCTACTTGTTTTCGAACCCTCTGGTCGGGTTCAATTCCATCGCCACATGCCAAAAATTAAACCGGCACATGGCCGGTTAAATTTTTGGTGCGGGCGAAGGGAATCGAACCCTCGTCTTCAGCTTGGGAAGCTGACGTGCTACCATTATACCACGCCCGCGGAACAGACGGGACGATTTTATACCTTTTGTTTGCAAATGTCCAGCACAAATCGCATGGGCTCTTTTTCCGTTGCTTTTTCATTTTTTCGGGCCTACATTTATAACCTGCTTATACAAATTATGGAGAAAATTATGAGCAACGAAAATATGAATCCTTTGGTCGCCGCACAGCAGCGTGTCAAAAGTGCTTGTGACAAACTGGGCTTGGCACCACAGGTTTACGAAGTTTTGAAAAATCCACAGCGTACGTTGGAAGTTTCGATTCCGGTCAAAATGGATGACGGCACGGTGCGTGTCTTTACCGGTTATCGCGCACAGCATAACACCGCCATCGGCCCGTCCAAGGGTGGCGTACGATTCCACACGGCCGTGACCAAGGACGAAGTTTCCGCGCTGTCCATTTGGATGACATTTAAATGCGCCGTGACCGGCATTCCGTACGGCGGCGGCAAAGGCGGCATTATCGTTGACCCGAAAACGTTGTCTGACGGTGAATTGGAACGCCTGTGCCGTGGGTATGTCGATGCGATTTATCCGATTTTGGGCGAAAAGAAAGACGTTCCCGCACCCGACGTCAACACCAACGGCCAAATCATGGCGTGGATGATTGATGAATATATCAAATTGTCGGGCGATGCGTCGTTTGGCACGTTTACCGGCAAACCGGTCGAACTGGCCGGCAGTTTGGGCCGGACCAAGGCAACCGGTCTGGGGATTTCCATCATTATTGCCGAAGCCTTGAAAACACAAAACAAAGACATGCGCGGCGCCAAAATCGCAATCCAGGGATTTGGCAATGTCGGCAGCTTTACCGCGAAATGTTCCCACGACATGGGCGCGAAAATTGTTGCCATCGCCGAATGGAATGTGATTCTGTACAACGAAAACGGTCTGGATATTAATGCGCTGATGAAATTCAAATCTGAAAACCGCGGCAGCATCCAGGGATTCCCGGGTGCGTCCGAAATCAGCGCGGATGCGTTCTGGGGGCTGGACGTTGATGTGTTGGCGCCGTGCGCGATGGAAAACACCATCAATGCACAGACCGCACCGTTGATTAAAACCAACCTGATTGTCGAAGGCGCAAACGGCCCGACCACACTGGATGGTGAAAAAATCTTGAACGAACGTGGGGTCACAATTGTGCCTGACATTCTGGCCAATGCCGGCGGGGTTACGGTTTCGTATTTTGAATGGGTCCAGAACCGCTATGGTTATTACTGGGGCGAAGCCCAGGTCGAACAGAAAGAAGAAGTCGCGATGAAAAACGCATTCGACGCGATTTACAAGATTAAGACCGAATACAACGTTTCCATGCGCGAAGCGGCATATATGCACTCTATCAAACGGGTTGCGGCCGCGATGCAGTTGCGTGGCTGGTGCTAAAAAAAATCCCCCGATTGTGGGGGATTTTTATTTGACTTTTGCGGTATTTTAATTCATAATACGTCCGCAAATCCCAATGATTGCCATCATAATTAATCCAGTTCGCAGTATGCGTGTGGAACATCAACCGGCGAGTGTTCGCTCTTGATGATGTCTGTTTGATGTGCGTTTTGGGCGAAAAAACAATAACAGAAGAAGAATCAAATGTATGATTTTTTACGTTTAAATTACCAAGATTTGCTGCAACCGACCAGTGCTGTGCGTAACCGTGCCGCGTCCAAGGATTGCGGTCAGATTGACATGGGCAAAATCAAACAGGCCCAACAGAAATTTTTTGGCATGAACAAGGTTCAGTCCGAAAAGGTTCGTTAATAAAAAATAAAAAGAGTAAGGAGTAAAACATGGCAACAGTTATTCGTTTGGCGCGCTTTGGTGCGAAAAAACGTCCGTATTATCACATTGTGGTGACAGATTCCCGCAATGCCCGTAATTCCGGGAACATCCTGGAAACGGTTGGTAAATACGACCCGATGCAGCCCAAAGACAGCGACAAGCGCGTTGTTCTGAAAATGGACGAAGTCAAGGCTTGGTTGGCCAAGGGTGCCCAGCCGTCCGACCGCGTTTACAAATTCTTGGCCAATGCGGGCGTTCTGGCGAAAAAGCCGGTTCCGGTCCAGACAAAAAAACATTTGCAGTCTGAAAAGACCCAGATGAAAATCAAAGACAAAGAAGCCAAATTGGCCAAAATCGCCGAAGAAAAGGCCGCCGCAGAAGCAGCAGCCAAGGCCGAAGCCGAAGCGCCCGCCGCTGACGCCGCCGCGGAATAAGGTTTCGGGATTTCATCATGGCAAAACGTCGGCACGTCTTTATTTCGCCGCACAAAGAACACGTGTGCAAGGTTATCCTGGCACGCGTGTTCAATGGTTTGTTTTTTGCCAGTCAACAGCGCAAGAAAATCTTGTACGCCAGCTATGCCGAAAATATGCGCAGTATGATTTTGTACGCCCTGGACAATGACCTGAACCCGTACGAATATATTGCCGGCATCAAAGAAGAATTGTTACGCAGCCAATATGTCCGCCAAAAATAAAATTTTAATTGGTAAAATTGTCGCCCCCCAGGGTATTCGGGGCCAGGTGCGCGTTCAAACATTTACCGAAACGCCCGCCGATGTGGCCACGTTGCCGATTGACGGGGTGAAATTAAAATTTATTCGCACGGCGGGTAATGTCGCCATTTGCGAAATCGACGGCGTGACCGACCGCAATGCGGCCGAAGCGTTGCGCGGCACAGAATTGTATGTGATGCGCGATGCGTTGCCCGCCCTGCCCGATGGTCAGTTTTATCAAACCGACCTGATTGGGATGCGTGTGATGCGTGGTGATAAACTGCTGGGGACGGTGGACGCGGTCTATAATTTCGGCGCCGGTGATATCTTGGATATTGCGGGCGGCGACATGGTGGGGCTGGCCGGGGCCGATGTTGATTTGGATGCGGGAATTATCCGCGTTAATTAAAAGATGCACTTTAACATTTTGACCATTTTTCCTGATATGTTTCCGGGTACGCTGTCGGGCGGTGTTGTCGGACGCGCGTTGGAACGTGGAATTTGGTCGTGTGATGTCATCAATATTCGGGATTTTGCCATTAATAATTATGGCAGTGTGGATGATACCCAATTCGGGGGCGGTGCCGGCATGGTCATGCGTGCGGACGTTTTGGGGGCGGCACTGGATTCGATACAGAATCCGGGGAAAATCATCTATTTTTCGCCGCGTGGCCCGACATTGAACCAGCATATGGTGCGTGAATTTTCCGCAAATTCGGACGCAACGTACACTTTGCTGTGCGGCCGGTACGAAGGCATTGACCAGCGTGTCATTGATGAATACGGTATTTTGGAATTATCCATCGGGGATTACATTCTGTCGGGCGGTGAAATCGCGGCCCAGGTTTTTATTGACAGTTGCGTCCGCGTGATGGATAATGTATTGGGTGGCGGCGTTGACGCCGCCGCGAACGAAAGTTTTGAAATCGGGGGGTTGGAATGGCCGTTATATACCCGCCCGTCAGTATGGCGTGGACGCAGTGTCCCAGAAGTCCTGCTGTCCGGTCACCACGGCAATATCGAACGGTGGCGGAAACAACAATCGGACGAAATAACAAAAGAACGTCGTCCGGACTTAATAAAGGAAAAGTAAAATGAGCATTATCAAAAAAATCGAACAGGAACAAATCGCAAAACTGAAAGGCGACAAGAAAATCCCGGCGTTCAAAGCTGGTGATACTTTGAAAGTTCACGTCAAAATCAAAGACGGTGACAAATTCCGTATTCAGTTGTTCGAAGGTGTTGTAATCGCCCGCGATGGTGGTGATGGCAACAACGCGTCGTTCACAGTTCGTCGTGAATCTTATGGTGTTGGTGTGGAACGTAAATTCCCGCTGTACAGCCCGGCGATTGAAAAAATCGAAAAGGTTCGCATTGGTAAAGTGCGTCGTGCAAAGTTGTTCTTCCTGCGTGGTCTGTCTGGTAAAAAGGCCCGTATCGTCGAAGACTTGGCGGCGGCATCTGCTGAAAAGAATGCAAACAAATAATTTGTTTGAATCCAAAAAAATCCCGCAAGCAATTGCGGGATTTTTTTATCTGCTGAATTCGCGCGGCGTTGGCATAAACGGATTGTACAGCGGGACCGGTTTGTAATCGGTGCGTTCAACGCTGACGTTAATGCACTGTGCGTGGTTTTCGAAATCATAATCTTGGATATGAATATGCCCGTGAATATTGATGATGGGCGGGTTGTTGCCAAATTCGGGCAACGGTTCGTGGGACAATAAAATGCAATTTTGTGCGTCGTATATGGGATGGGTAAATACTTTTTCGAAACCGCAATCCAGCCACCATGTTTCGGAATGACCGCGGTCGTGGTTGCCCAAAATCAATTGTTTGCGCCCATGCATTTGTTGCAAGATGTTGCGAACCTTTTGCTTGCTGGCGTCGTACATGACGTCCCCCAGCCAGTAACACAAATCTTGTTTCCCGACCACGGCATTGTAATTTTGAATCAGTGTACGGTTCATTTCCGCCACGTCGCGAAACGGGCGCTGGCCAAATCCGATGATTTTTTCAGAATCAAAATGCGGGTCTGAAAATGTAAATTTTTGCATTGTCTTACCTGTTAATTGATTTGATATTATTGTTGATGATTTGCAGTTTGTTCACAATGTCTGTCCATTGCGGCGGCTGTTTATGAAATTGCGGGCGCATATTCGCGAAATCGTTCCCCAAACGCGCCATCGTTTCCGGTGACGACACCAGATTGACATCCGCGGTTGTCTGAATCTGTGCATTTGTGTCGCGCGTTGTGTATTTTGATTGATGCGCGACAATGTCTGCGAACATGTGCTGGGTGGCGTGCAAATTTACATACGGTTCAATTTTAGCCACGTCGGCATAGTGACGCGAAAACATGGGACGGAACACGGGCGCAGTCTGGGCGTTGGTGGATGTGATTGCGTACACTTTGTCCCAGAATGTCTGGGCAAGTGACACAACCGGAATTTCCCCGAACAAACGTGTGGTCCCGTATGGCGTGATAAAATGGGAATCGATTGCGTCATGTGTATATTTGCGCGGAATGATTTCAATGCACATATGCCCCATATCGCCATGAAACGCCGATTTGTACATCAGGTGCAATGTCGGCGAAGAAAGCGGGTCTTCGCGGTTGACCAGTACCCGCCAATCCCGGTCGGTCAGAATCATGTATCGCTGGTTCTGGTTGGCGATATAATTAATTCTGGGGCGCAGGACGTCAAACACAAATTCTTTGAATTGACGCCGAAATTTTTGCAAACGTTTTCTGGAATGGATATCGGGAATATCCGTGAAATCCGAACATACCAAATCAATATCTTCGTTGATGCGGTCGCTTAGCCCGTATGCCTTGGACAGTGTGGCGCCACCCGCAAAGATGCAGTTTTCCTGGAAATAAACATCTTGGAATAAATCGTTCAAAACGGTGCATTCCAAATAATCGCGTTCGGCAATGCGCGGGTTCGGCTGATTAATCAAAATGTTATAGGTTTGTTTATCCAGTTTCATAATACTTACATTATTGCACGTAAATTCCATTTGTCAATAATTTAAGGATTCTGTGGTAATTTATCGATTTGACTTCTGCGGCCCTGCCCGTTATGATATTCAGTATGAAAAAACAGATTGGATTTTTATTAATTTTGTGTGCCGTGATGGCGCCGTCGCTGGGGCGGGCGTTTGTTGAACGGGGCGCCGCCGTTGTCCGTATTATGAACAAGGCCGCCGGTAAATCCCAAACCGTCACCATCCCCGTGGGACGCGCCACCGAATTTGAAAAACTGACCATGACGGTGCGTTCGTGCAAACAGACCGACCCGTTCCAGGCCGAAAATTTCCACATGTTTATCGAAATTGATAAAAAAACCGAAGGGCGCATATTCAGCGGCTGGATGAACCGCAACGAACCGGGCGACAACCCGTTGCAAAACGCGGATTACGACGTGTGGTTGGTCAAATGTGAATAACGCAAAGTAATACAAAGGATAACAAAATGAAATTCATCAAAAAATATTTGAAAATTTTTATTGGTATTGCTGTTTTGATTCTGTGTGGATGCGTGTTTTTCTTTATCCAGCGGTCCAGTGATTTGGAAAACGGCAATATGCGCAACTGGTTGGCGGCGTCAGCCGACCGGCGAGTTGCGGCGGTGAAAATTATGACCGGATCCGACGACCACACCGAATTGATGGTGGCGTGTCTGGACAAGATTGCGGCCCTGCCCGATTCTGGTGAAATGGCGGTACGTGATGCGGCGTCACTGTGCCATACCGGTATCCAGTTAAAAGAAAATATTTAATCATGATTGACGACCAAATTATTTGCATGGATATGGGCGGCGCCGGTACAAATACCGCCGGGTCCGGGACATTGTGTTTGGGCATTGAATCGTCGTGCGATGAAACATCGGCGGCGATTGTTGATTCCAACCGCAATATTTTGTCGCACATTATTTATTCCCAAATCCCCCAGCATCAGAAATACGGCGGCGTTGTCCCGGAATTGGCGGCGCGTGCGCATATCTTGGCCATTGATGAAGTAATTGGCACCGCACTGGAACGGGCCGGCAAAACAATTGATGATATTGATGTGATTGCGGCCACGGCGGGCCCGGGCCTGATTGGTGGGGTGTTGGTCGGATGGATGGCGGCTACCGGCATTGCGCAATCGACGGGCAAACCCCTGGTCGCCGTAAATCATTTAGAAGGCCACGCCCTGGTCCCGCGTTTGATGGCCACGTCGGCCGTGGATGCGGCCACGCCCGCGGCGGTGGAATTTCCGTATTTGTTGATGTTGGCGTCGGGCGGTCATTGCCAGATTTTGCTGGTCCGTGGCGTCGGGCAATATGAATTGATTGGCCAGACATTGGACGACAGCGCTGGCGAAGCCTTTGATAAGGTATCCAAAATGCTGGGGCTGGGGTATCCGGGCGGGCCGATTGTGGATGCGCGCGCACGGTGTGGTAATCCCGATGCGTTTCGGTTCCCGCGCCCCCTGTGTGACAAGCCCGGCTGTGATTTTTCATTCAGTGGCATTAAAACCGCCGCACGTACATTTTTGGACCGCAACCCCGCCCCGCACAGCGACGAATTTATCAATGATTTCTGTGCCGCGTTCCAGGCGGCCGTTGTGGATTGCATTGTGAACCGACTGGAACATGCGATGGCGGATGCGCGCGTGCGCGCGGCCGCACCAAAATTCTTGGTCGTGGCGGGGGGCGTCGCGAAAAACAGTGCCATCCGCGCCGCGATGGAAAAACTGGCCGCGGGTCACAATATGACCTTTGCCGCGCCACCGATGAATTTATGCACAGATAATGGCGCCATGATTGCATGGGCGGGATTGGAAAATTACCGACTGGGGCGCGTGGTGACGTCGCCCATCGCGCCGCGTCCCCGGTGGCCGTTGACGGAATTATAACCGGTTGGATTATTTCTGATGTTCCCGCGTTTGTGCGGGAATTTTTGTATCAATGGATTTTGAAACGCCGGCCACAACCTGGGCGCCGCGATTGAATTTTTCGGCGACGGTTACCTGGTCGTACAATTTCTTGATTTTCGCGATGTCGTCACGCAGCATCTTAATCCGCGTTGCGGTCGCCAGTGTGGGCCGCTTTAAAAATTCAACGGCGCCCCACTTAAAGTTCTGTAATGCGATGCGCATGTCCGCGACATGCGGGTCGGATTTAATGATGACGGGTTGACGGCGTGGCAATGCCATATATTCACGGCGCAACCGGTCCAAATCCAGCCATGCCAGTTTTGCAAAATCGCGGTCGAACATATAATCGGCGCTTTCGTATCGCGCGTCCGCAAAATCGATAAACGAAACCATGCCGCGCGCCGGGTCATAAAAGATATTGTTTTCGTTCATGTCGCCGTGTGAAAACACCATGCTGGCATCGGTTTGGGCCGCAGTATCAAACCAGGATTTGGCGGTTTTGATGATTTTCAGTTCTTTTTCCGGAATATGCTTTTTTAATTGAATCAGAATGTTTTTCAGTGACATCTTGTCCAGATCTGTGGCGTCGTTTGCCCCGTCGAACAGATTTTGCTGGGTGACCACGGGCCGCATTTGGTTGATATCGTTCATGAAATGCGCCGTCGCGCGATAAATTTTATCCCGGTCCGCCGCTGTCAGCGTTTTAAAAAAATCCGTCGTAACCGGTTGGCCGTATGCCCGCTGTTCAATGGCGAAATTTTCTGCGGTTGATATTTCCAGCATCTGGGGAACAAAATATTCAGAACTGGCCACGCGGTTCAATTCGTCCATAACAATCTGGGCGTGGCGTTGCTTGGCCAGCCAGGCGGTGTCCGGGTTGCGGACAGGCCGCTTTATCACCAAACCGTCGGCGGCGAACACCAGGGTTTCACGCGGATTGTTCGTATTTATTTGTTGCAAATTATCCAGTTTGCTCATAATATAAACCTTGTTATAAATCACAAAAAATTATACCATAAAAATCATGCAAAAACCAGAACCGTTTGTTAAACCGGACACCATTTTCAGTGTCACCGATGCGGCGTCTTTGTTAAAGGGCGTTGTTGAAACCGCATTTCCGCGCATTAAAATTCGCGGCGAATTGTCCCAGATTACACGTGCTTCGTCGGGTCACATGTACATGACGATAAAGGATGCCGGCGCCGCCATTTCCGTGATTATTTGGCGCGGCACGCCGGTGTCGTTTCGTCTGGAAGATGGGCTGGAAGTTATTGTGACCGGGCGTTTCACCACGTATCCCGCGCGCAGTAATTATCAAATTATTGTCAGTGAAATTGAAATGGCGGGCGTTGGCGCGTTGCTGAAAATGTTGGAAGAACGCAAGCGCAAGCTGGCCGCCGAAGGGCTGTTTGACGCGTCCCGGAAAAAGCCACTGCCGCGGTTGCCGCGGCGCGTTGGTGTCGTGACCAGTCCGACCGGCGCCGCATTCCAAGACATTCAAAACCGTTTGCGCGAACGTTTTCCGGTGCATGTGATTTTGTATCCTGCCACCGTCCAGGGGGCGACCGCCGCCGCCGAAGTGGCCGCGGGTATCGAATATTTTAACCGCGCCAAAAACGTCGATGTGATTATCGTTGCGCGCGGGGGCGGCGCGTTGGAAGATTTGCTGCCCTTTTCCGAAGAAATTGTTGTCCGCGCGGCCGCGGCCAGTGAAATCCCGCTGATATCTGGTGTCGGGCATGAACCGGACTGGATGTTGATTGACTATGCGGCGGATTTTCGTGCGCCAACACCCACCGGGGCCGCCGAAACCGTTGTCCCGACCAAGCTGTCGCTGATTCAGGATTTGGACAACATGTGGCACCGTTTTTCGGGTCATTTTGCAACGCGTCTGGTCAATGCCCAGCAACGTGTGGATGCGATTAATATCAAAAGCCCAAAGCAATTGGTCATGGAACAGGCCCAGCGTCTGGACGATATCACACGCACGCTGTCCATCATCATGGGGGCAAAAATGGCGGCCGCGCACCAGAAATTGGATGCCGTCGCGACATTCCCGATGATTTTGGAAAATCGCATGGCCCGCATGACCCAGGCGGTCGCGCACATGGACCAGATGTTGAATTCATTAAGTTACAAAAGTGTTTTGTCACGCGGGTACGCGATTGTGCGTGACAGCGCGAACCAGATAATCAGTCGCGCCGAAAACGCAGTGCGGCCCGCCACAATTGAATTTGCCGACGGCGTGGTGCATGTGTAACGGCAATAAAAAAATCCCCCGTTTGGGGGATTTTTTGTTACTGGATTTGCCCGCGCAGGATTGTGTAAATCTGCCCCAGGTCTGTTTTCATAAACGTTTGGATTAATGTTTCTGAATTGTCCGCCTGTTCCGCCGCGGCCAAGATTTTGCCGAACGACCGCACGAACTGGGTCGCCTGGGACCGGAAAACACTGTCGGATTTTAACATATCACGCACGCGTTTTTTGTCCGCCGCAACCAGCATTTTGGCCAACCATTTGGAAAAGATGGTCAAATCGCCGGCATGATATTTCTTCCACACGACATCGGGGATTTCCGCCCCCAGGGCGCGTGTCAAATCCATTGACTGTTCGTGCATCTTTTCGATTTGGCGTTCGCTTTGCTGGATGAAATCCTGGCTGCTGATGCGGCCCATGGTCGCAACCGACGGCGCGGATTTAATCGCGTCCATCGGGGCGGTCGCACGCGCCACCATCATTTGTTTGTTCAGTGTCTGCATGGTGTTAACGGCCTTGGCATAATCAGACATCAGGTCAATCATTTGCTGGCGCGACTGGCCGGCCAAATCTTCCAGTTTGACGGACGAATCCGCAATCGTGGTCATGGATTCGGAAACGGTCGTTTTCATCAAATCGATTTTTTCGTGCAGTGATGTGACGATTTTTTCCAAATTCTGGCTCATTTCTGCGGAACCGCGCGACAAATCCGGCAACGCCGCGTAATACCGTTCGATTAATTCCGACAACGGTTGCAATTGGTTTGTGGTTTCGGCCGACATTTTAATCAGATTTGCCGACTGGCCCGACAGCTGGGTGTGGGCGGTGTTCATTTCCATCAATGTTTCGCGTACCCCGGTCGCCATCGCACGCACAGATTCCGAAAACGCGCCGGCGGCGGTCTTGGTATTTTCCAGTGTGACGTTTGCAACGCCGGACACGGTTTTCAATTCGTTGACGACACCCGATGCGAATTCTTTGATTTCGCTGTTGAACCGGTTGGTCAGCGTCGCCAGTTCTGTGGAAATGCCGCGCACGGACGATTCCGTCGATGCCGCCGATGTCATCAAAACATCCACCGCATCGGTCAGCTTGCGAATTTGTTTTTCCATCGAAGATTCTGCCAGACGCACCTGTCCGCCGACAACGTTGGCGGTGCTGGTCAATGTGTTCATTTGCGCCGTCAGCTGTTTCTTGGACTGCTTGGTATATGTGTCCATCTTAATCAAATGGTTGCTTAACAATTTGTCATTGGTTTCCATCAGCGTTGCGTAATCGGTCGCCGCCGTTTTGACATTGTTAAATCCGTCGGTCGTCGTCTGGGCCAGATTGGTCAGCGCGCCCTGCATTTCATTGGCGCCATCGGTCATGGTTTTCATTTGGGCGGTATTGCGGTCAAAGTCCGCCTGTAACTGTTGTGACATTTTGCCGCTGGCATCGTTCCAGGAATCAATTTGGGCCTGGATTTGATTGGTGCGTTCGGTCGTATCCTGGGTTGTGGTGTCAATTTTGCCCAATAATTCATTGATGTTGGCCGTAAATCTGTCGGCGGAATTTTCGACGTCCGACCATCCGGGCGATTCCACAATGCTTTGCAAACCGGTGACGGTGTTGTCCAGTCGCTGGGACATTTGGGCCAAACGCTTGGTCGCATCGCCGGCCAAATTGACCAAGTTTTCATTATGCGTGGATAATTCGTGTTTTAATTCCTGGGCGGATGCGATTTGTGCGGCCAGCGTGTCCGACATGGATTGAAAATTCGCCTGAATCTTGGCGATTTCGTCGGCCAAAATGGTCTGTAACACGCGCGTGGCGTTACTTACCTTGGCCCGTTCGGGGCGTGTCATCAGCGTCAACAGGGACTGCATAACCTTTTGCGAACGGCGCGACACGAAAAACAGCACGCCCAATGTAACCAGTAACAAGAAACCCAAACCGCCGCTGATAATCATCAAAACATGATTGGCGACAAACAGTGTATGATCGACTTCCATTTAAATTTCCCCCTCGAAAAACGGCAAACGGTGTAAATTGATAACGTTGTTGCAGTTCTTTGGAATTTATACTAGAATCTAAAAGATAAAGCAAGGGCATAAATGGCACGAAAACGCAGTCTTTCACCGCAACAGGATTTGGCCGCCAACCCAACGGAAAACGTATGGGTCCAGGCGAATGCCGGCACCGGAAAAACCAGTGTTCTGGTCCAGCGTTTGCTGCGTATTTTGTTTCGCGCAAATGATGACCACAATACCGGGATTTTGTGTCTGACATACACCAATGCCGGGGCCAGCGAAATGCGCAATCGTATTTTGGCGGCGCTGCGTACATGGGCGATGGCCGATGATGATGCGTTGGGCGAATTGCTGGATGGGATTTCTGAAAATCGGCCGGCAAATGCCGGTGATGTGGCGCGTGCGCGTGAAATCTTTTTCCGTTATATTGACCAACCGGACATGCTGAAAATTAAAACGATACACGGATTCTGCGAAGAAATCCTGCATCGCTTTCCATTAGAAGCGGGAATCAGCCCCGCGTGGTCTCTGGTCCAGGATGCCGCCCAGAAAATTTTGCTGGATGATGCGTTTCGGCGCCTGATTAATTCGCCGTCGTCAGTTCGTGTCCGGGATGCGTTCGCCCATATTGTCGGACGTATTTCTGAACATTCGCTGGACGATTTGTTGGGTATTTTAACGGCGCAGTACAAGAATTTCTTTCAGATTGAAAATATTGATAACTATCGCGAATACTTTATTGATAAAACACGAAAATTTTTACAATGCGATTTAACGCCACCACCCCCGCCCAGTCGCGAAATGCTGGAAAATATCATCGAAAATGCCCAAATTGATGCAAATGCGTTGAAAAAGCCGGCGGCGTACCTGTTAAACGTTATTAATTTAACCAAACAGTTTATTGATACGACGGTGGATTTTGAAAAATACAAAACTGCGTGGTTGACGGCCACAGACACCAAAATTGCCAACGTGGCCAAGAAAGATTATCTGGTCGCGGAACAGGACCGCGTCCATGCCCAAAATCAGTATAATTTAAACCGGGCCGCATTTGATGACACGGTTGCCCTGTTCGATTTGTCGGCGGCATTTGCGGACACATATCGCCGGTTGAAATCCGAACGAAACGTATTGGATTTTGACGATTTGATTTTATATACCCGCAAATTGTTTTCCAGTCCCGATACAATGGGATGGGTATTGTCGCAATTGGATTTATCACTCAGTCATATTTTGGTGGACGAAGCCCAAGATACCAGCCCCCAGCAATGGGATATTTTGCGAATGCTGGCCGGGGATTTCTTTACCGATGGGGTGACGGCGTCGGCAATGCGTTCGTTGTTTGTCGTGGGCGATACCAAGCAATCCATTTACGGGTTCCAGGGTGCCGATCCCGCCGCATTTGCGTCCAGCCGCGCGCAAATCGCCGCCCAAATTCAAAACAACGCCCGCACCATACGTGAAGTTCCCCTGGCCCAAAGTTTCCGTTCAACCGCGCCCGTTTTGGGGGCGGTGGATGCGTTCTTTAACAATGCCGATATCGTGGCCCAGACCGGATTTATTAATAACGACCACAAATGTTTTCGCGCGGATGCGCCGGGCCTGGTCCAGTTGCACAAATTGGTATGTCGTGAATCTGAAAAGCCCCAGCGCGCCGATTACATTAAAACCATCGCCGACCAGATAGAAACACTGGTCCGCGACCAGGGATTTGCCCCCGGGGATATTATGGTCCTGGTCCAGCGGCGCAATCCGTTTGCCGCGCCATTGGTGCGGGAATTAAAGGGACGTGGTCTGGATGTCGCCGGCAGTGACCGCATCGTTTTACCGGAATTTCCGGCGGTGCGCGACATGTTGAACCTGGTGCGGTTTTGTTTAAACCAGGCGGATGATTACAGTTTGTGCTGTGTGTTAAAAGGCCCGATTTTCCGTTTGAATGAACGTGAAATTTTTAATTTGTGTACGATTAAAAATTCGGAAAATAAAACGGTGTTTGATGTCGTTTCTGACGCACATCCGGATATTTATGATGAATTAAAATCCATGATTGAATGGTCGCGCGTGATGGGGCCGTATTCTTTTATGGATCGGGTGTTGGGGACCGGGAATCGCCGGCAAAAAATGATTGCGGCACTGGGCGAACAAATCATCGACCCCATGGAAGAATTCATGACCATCTGTTTGGCGTATGAACGGACCCAGCCGGGAACACTGCGCCATTTCTTGAAATGGTTCATCACCGGCGGCAGCGAGATTAAGCGTGACATGGACGCGTCCCAGGGGGTGCGTATCGTCACCGTCCATGGCAGCAAGGGGCTGGAAGCACCCGTCGTATTCTTGATTGATACCATCCGTACGCCGCGCGACAAACCCGAAAAAATATTCCCCGTGCCGCCCCAGATGCTGGGGGGCGCGGATGCGGGATTGCCGATTTGGTTGTGGGCACCCCAGAAAAATGCCAGTGAAAAAATGGCGGACGCCGCAAACCATCAAATGAACACCAAAATTGCCGAATATTACCGGTTGTTGTACGTGGCGATGACGCGTGCGCGGGACCGGCTGTATATCTATGGATTTACGACAAATAAAAATCCGCCGGAAATCGCCTGGCACACCCAGTTGTGGGAAAAACTGGGCGATATGCACCCGGTCGAAAACGATTGCATCAGGATAACCAATGACACTGTCTGAATTAATTGCACAAAATACGCGAATGAAATTTGCGACCGATGCCGGCGCGCGCATGCACGCGATGTTGCGGATGGTCGTGCTGGATGATGCGGCCCGCGACCGTGGCGATGCGGAATTGATTGCCAAAATCCGCGCGGGCGGTGATTTGGCGCGTTTTTTCACGCCCGCCGCCAAAACAGAGGTTCCCCTGGCCGGCCATTATCACGGTAAATTCATCAGTCGCCGCGTTGACCGCATGGTTGTCGATGATGCGGCGCGCGTGGTGTATCTGTTGGATTACAAGACCGACATCGACCGCACCGCGCGGCATGAAAAATACGCACAGCAATTGCGTGAATACACATCGTTGCTGTGCGAAATTTATCCAGGATATTCGGTGCGCGGGTTTATTTTATGGCTGCATGACTGGATGTTGGAAAGCATGTAAAAAGCCTTGAAATGGCGATGAAAATTTGGCTATAATTCTCACATGTTAAACAGGCTGATTATTTCCAATATTGTTTTAATTGAAAAGCTGAATCTGGAATTCGGCGGCGGGCTGAATATTTTAACCGGCGAAACCGGCGCGGGCAAAAGTATCCTGATGGATGCGTTGTCGTTGGCGCTGGGGGCGCGGTCGGATGCGGGCCTGGTGCGTCATGGATGCGACGGGGCGTCCGTTATTGCCGAATTTGACGATTGCAATGATGCGTTGCGTGCGATTTTGGATGAAAACGGCATTGATGCCGATGATATGTTGATTTTGCGCCGCACGCTGGGCGCCGACGGGAAAAGCCGCGCGTGGATTAACGATTGCCCCGTATCGGTCAAGACATTGAAACAGATTGGCGATATGCTGGTGGAAATTCACGGCCAATTTGAAAATCACGCGTTGCTGGATGCGACAACACACCGCCATACGCTGGATGAATTTGCGATGAATCATATCGCGGGGTATGGTGACATCTTGGGCCGGGTGCGTGATACATATACGGCGTACCATGCGGCCGATGCCCGTTTGCGTGAATTGAACGACATGTTGGAACGCGCGGCGGCGGAACGTGATTTTCTGGCGCATAATGTGTCGGAATTGTCGGCACTGAACCCACAAATCGGCGAAGAAGAAGATTTGGCCACGCGTCGTGCCGCAATGATGAACGCGGAAAAGAACGCCGCCATTTTACAAGAAGCCACAGATGCCCTGGCCCCGCGCGGCGTGTCATTGGACGGTCAGATTTGCGCCGTGGCCCATATTTTACAACGTATTAAAACCGACCCCAACCCGTACCAGGAACAGATTGACGCCCTGTATGATGCGGCGCAGACGGTTGCGGAAATTTCGACCGCACTGGTGCCGGACGACACCGACACGGATAATTTGGACGCCATCGAAGAACGGTTGTTCGCCATCCGCGCCGCCGCGCGAAAGCATCGCGTTTCGGCCGATGAATTGCCCTCCCGTTTGGAACAAATGGCGGCGCAGTTAAATGCGATTGACAATTCCGACGCCGAATTACAGAAATTAAAGACGGATGTTGTGCGTCGCCGCGCGGCATTTGACGCGGCCGCGACCGAATTAACCGCGGCGCGCACCAACGCGGCGGCCGATTTGCGCACACGGATTTTGGATGAATTGCCGGACCTGAAACTGGGCCAGGCGGATTTTATGGTGGAAATGCAACCGGCATCCCCGTCATCGGGCGGCGCGGATGACGTTCTGTTTATGATTAAAACCAATCCCGGCACACCGTTCGCCCCACTGCACAAAAGTGCGTCCGGCGGTGAATTGGCGCGTTTGATGTTGGCACTGCGGGTTGTTTTGACCAACGGGACATGCAATCACACATTTGTCTTTGACGAAGTGGACACCGGTATCAGTGGCGCCACCGCCAGTGCCGTCGGCCAGCGTCTGGCGCGTCTGGCCCGTGGCGGCCAGGCATTGGTTATCACCCATTCTGCCCAGGTTGCGGGATTTGCCGATAAACACTTTAAGATACAAAAGCGTGCCGACGCCGACGTCACCACCACCAGTGTTACGGAAATCACCGATGACATGCGCGTCAATGAAATTGCCCGCATTATCAGTGGTGCCGAAATCACGCCCGAATCCATCGCCACCGCCAAGACTTTGATTCAGAACTGAAAACACCCCTTGCATAAATTGGCGCAATGCGGTATAATCCGTGGCGTTGGGATTGATTTTGTATGCCGAATCCAATGGGACGTTTTTCCTGGTCGTGATATCAAATTTTAAAAATCCCATTTTCTGCCCCTTTCTTTATATGATTTTATGCCTAATTTAAACGTCGGTTTAATTGCGGCACTGATGTTGGGATTTAATGCAAACGCCGCGGAAATTATCACCGGCGGCACCAGCATCAGCGGTGTATTCCTCGGGGTAAATGACGGCAAATATTATCAATGCAGTGGCGGCGTCAGCGGCAACTGGCAATCGTGCAGTGGCAAATACGGATATGTTAAAATCAGATATAATTCCATATCCGGCAGCAGTGGCACCCCGACAAGCCCGTTTATCCTGAGTTCATGCAGCTTTGTATCATGTGCATGCGACCGGGATACGTATTACACATCAAACGGATGCCCCAGTTGCCCCACCGGTTCCATGGGCGGCACATATGAACAGCAATATCATACAAACACATCGTGCAGCAATTGCCAGAGTGGATATTTCAAATATAATGGCAGCTGTACAAAATGCCCATCCTATGCCACATGTACGGATACATCGTTTGCCTGTAATAAGGGGTATTATCAGGTTGCGCCCACCAGATGTGGGCCCTGCCCGTCCACCGGCAGCAGCGCCGGAGCCACGACATCGTCGGCCGGTTCCACATCTGCCGCGCAATGTTATATTCCCGCGGGCACTGAATTCACAGATGGCACCGGCAACGGAACGCACACCGGCGATTCTTATTATTGCAGTTAAAAAAATCCCCGCATTCGCGGGGCTTTTTTTTATTTCAAGATGAAATGAACGCTGTATTGCGGTTTCTTGTCCGCCCCCAGCGCGGCGCGCACCACTTTGTTGGATGCGACCTGTACGGCGCGGACTAAGTTGTCGCGGTCTTTGCGTTCCGCCTTGGTCAGGCTGTCAATCGCGCGCGTGATTTCAATTTGAATCTGGCGTTTCATGAACCCGGTGTCGTCGGTTTCGAAAATACCGGCACTGGACACTTCTGGAACACCTTTCAGGAATCCACGCTTGTCCACGGGCAGTGTCACGAACACCGCGCCGTTTGTCGCAATTTTACGACGGTTTTTGTAAACCTGGTCGTTGGCACTGCGTTCGGTTTCCCCTTCCATAACGACAAAGCCGGTCGGAACGGTTTCGGTGACGTACGGTTCGGCCCCATCGGCCAGTGCAATCATTTCACCGTTGTGCACAACCATCATGAATTTCGACCCACCGCGTTCCATCGCCATTTTACCGTTCAACATTTCGTTGATGTAATCACCGTGCATCGGGACGGCCACCTGGGCGTGGACCATGTCGTAAAAGCGTTCGAATTCCGGACGTCCGGCGTGCCCACTGGCGTGCAGATGGTCCGTGTCAAAGATGGTGTGTGTGCGGATACCCATGCGCGCCAATTTGTTATACAGGAACGACACATCCTGTTCGCGGCCGGGGATGATAATCGCACTGAAAATCACCGTATCGGTCGGTTGCAGTTTCATTTCCTTTACATGACCGCGGCACAAACGGGTCAGCATCGCGTACTGTTCCCCCTGGGACCCGGTCAAAAAGATAGCCTGTTTTTCCGCCGGCAAATCTTTGATTTCGCTGTGCAGATACACTTCGTCTTTGTCCAGATAACCGAATTCAATCCCCATTTCGCGGAATTCCGGCAGCCCCACATACGGCACCGGGTTCGGGTTACTGCGTTCTTTGATTGCGGCAACGCGGCCCGATGCGCGGGCGGCGGCGGCAAACATTTTCAGACGTGCAATACTGCGCGAATAACCGGTTACGATAACGCGGCCCGGGGCGTTCTTCATAATTTCAGTCAGGGAATCGCGGACCTGGGTTTCGGTGGTCTGTTTGGATTGACGGGAAACCGATGTGGAATCGGACATCACCGCCAACAATTTCGGGTCGGACCCAATTTCACGCAGACGGGCGAAATCGGTCGGTGCTTCCAACGGGTTGTCATCGTTAAAAGTCCAGTCCCCCGTGTGCAGGATTTTGCCCGCGGCCGTTTTGATGATAATCATCTGGGCTTCGGGAACGGAATGGGTCACGTGGAATGTTTCGATGTCGAACGGCGGCAAAGAAAATTCAGCCCCATTGTGGTCAAAAATGACCAAGTCTTTTTTGGGGTTGAAATCAATTTCACAGCCGGCGAACGTGCGGCGGATGATTTCGCCCGGGAAACGGGTGCAGTAAATCGGCTTTCTGAATTTGGGCCAGATGAATTTCAGCGCACCGATGTGGTCTTCGTGGCCGTGTGTAATGACAAAGCCGACGACGTCTTTCTTGCGCTTTTCCAGCCATGCGGTGTCACAGTATTGAACGTCACCCGCGCCGATTTCTTCTTCCAGAAATCCCATACCGCAATCAACGACCAGATATTTTCCCTTGTACTTGTACACGTACATATTCTGGCCGACGTGTTCCAGCCCGCCCAATGCCAAGAAATAAATCTTGTCATCGTTTTTGTCGTTTTCATGTTTGTTCATACCGGATATTTTCGCCGGTGTTTTGGGCGCGGCCGACTTCTGCGGCGCCGGCGCCTTTTTTTCACGTACTTTTACCATATAATCTTTTCCTTTGGTTCTATGGTTCAATATATCGCGCCGTCACAGAATCCATTGCTAATAAAGCCGTCGCTTTATTCGTAGTGAATCCGTGACGCCGCGGACAGCCCCGTTTCATGGTTGTTTTGTAACAAATTTAAAGAACAAATCCAATCGCAGGGGAATTTTATTTTATGGCGATTATAAAACGCCAAATTTTATATCACGAACCATATGATACATTATTTTCCCGATATGGCAAGCTTTTTTATCCGCCCCGCCCGTGGCATAAATCCCTTGGACAAATATCAGAAATATGATAAAATACCAGTATGACAGAATACAAAAGATTAAATATTGTTAACGCCGCCGCCATGACGGATTGGTTCAAAGAAATAACATGGGGCAATGACACCACCCAAATACGTTTTGCGGATATAAAACGGCGCGATTTCGTTGGGCAAAATGCCGATGCGGTGGCCAAAATGATGGCGCATTCGTATATCAAGAAAAACATCTTGTACTATTTTAATCCATACGTGGATTCTGAAATTTTGACGCCGGTTCCGGACACGCCGGAATTATCCGATGCGGTGCGGGCGGCGATTGCCGCCGGATATCCGGCATACAATTTTCATCCCGACCGGGTCACGCCAAAAATTCGCGGCGAAATTACCCGCCTGAACAATTATCTGCATAACGCCGCATTAAAATACATTAATCAACAGGTGGCCCAGAATTCAGATGAATTTACATTAAACATCAAACAACTGGATACCGAATTCCCGGATGTTATGGCGGTGGTGCGTCGGTCAAAGTTTATGGTCCAAATGCCCGAATTGCCCCGCGAATCCGGCCACAGTGTGATGCAAATGCAGATGGGTCGTGAAAAAGATTAATCTGTTTTAATGATTAAAAAATCCCGCCGGTTGGCGGGATTTTTCTTACTGTTCGGTTTTGTGTTCCGGTTGGTAAATTTCAACGTCACGTGTCATGGCGATGAATTTATCCGCACGGCGTGCCGGCAATTCTTCGCGCGGGATTTCGGCCAGTTCCTGAATCTGGTCCGCAACCGCCACCGACAGCAACTGCATTGTCGTCTGCCAATCGGTGTGGGCGCCGCCCGCCGGTTCTTCGATAATTTTATCAATAACGTTCAAAGACGCCATGTCGCGCGCCGTCAGTTTCATTGCCTGGGCGGCGGTCGCCTTGAACTTGTTATCTTTCCACAAAATACTGGCACAGGATTCCGGCGCAATCACCGAATAAATCGCATTTTCCAGCATCAGCACGCGGTCGCCGGTACCAATGGCAATCGCCCCGCCGGAACCACCCTGGCCCACGTTGACGGCGATGTACGGTGTTTTGACCGACAGACCAACCGAAATGGATTCGGCGACGGCCTGGGACTGGCCACGTTCTTCGCCTTCGCGGCCGGCAAAAGCGCCCGCCGTATCAAACAGCGAAATAATCGGCAGCCCAAACTTTTCCGCCAGACGCATCATACGCTGGGCCTTGCGGTAACCGTCGGGGTTGGCCATGCCAAAGCGATGTTTTTGACGGGTTTCGATGGTGCGGCCCTGTTCCTGGCCGATGATGACGGCCGGAATGCCGCGCCAAAAACCAATCCCACTGCCCATGGCGGGGTCTTCGGCGAATGTGCGGTCGCCCGCCAGATATGTCCAATCTTCGACAATGCCATTTACATAATCCAAGAAATGTGGGCGGTTTTCATGACGCGCCAGCAATACTTTGTCATATGCTTCGGTTTCGCCCATGCCGCGGATTTTCTTGGACGCGTCAAATTCGGGCGTGGTCACGGAAATTGTTTTCGGTTCGCGTGGTTGCTTGGTCAATACGGCCAAGATTTTTTCCAATTTCCCCTTTAATTCCGCGCGGGGAACAACCATGTCAACCATCCCGTGTTCATACAGGTAATCTGCGGTTTGGAAATTGGACGGCAATTTTTCGCGAATGTTTTGTTCGATAACGCGGCGGCCGGCAAAACCAATGCGGGCACCGGCTTCGGCGATATGGATATCCCCCAGCATCGCGAATGATGCGGTCACGCCCCCGAATGTCGGGTCGGTCAGCAAAACGATATACGGGATACCGTTGGCATGCAATTTATTCACCGCAACGGTTGTCCGGGCCATCTGCATCAATGACAAGATGTTTTCCTGCATCCGGGCGCCACCACTGGACGTGACCATGATAAACGGCTGACGCTTTTCGATGGCGTGTTCCATGCTGGCCACGATGCAGTCGCCCGCCGCGCGTCCCATGGACCCCATCATGAAATCCCCATTCAATACGCAAACCGTTGTTGCAATGCCGCCAATGGTGCCGTCGGCGGTGGTGATGGCATCGCTGTAACCGGTATCGTTGCGCGCATCGGCCAAACGGTCTTTGTACGCGACGCGGTCAACAAAGTTCAACGGATCGTCGGTCACCGTCGGCAACGTGATGCGTTCCCACGTGTTGTTGTCGAACAACAGGTCGAACCGCTGTTTCGGTGTCATGATAAAGGCGCGGTTGCAACGCGGGCAAATATAGTGATTGTCTTTGTAATCTTTGTAATAAACCAGCCGCCCACAGGATTCACATTTAATCCACATCAGACGACGCACGCGGTCGTATCTGTCACGGTTACGGTTTTTGATTCCAGATTTTTTACCAAACAACATGTCTTTTATCCGTTCATTTTTTTTGTTAATTCACGACTGGGCTTGAACAAAATGGTGGTGCCCGCATCCAGGTGCATCGGTTGGCCCGTGCATGGGTTGTACCCAATTTTGGACGCGCGGATACGCGGCTGGAACGTTCCGAATCCCCGAATTTCGATACGGTCGCCGTTGGCGACGGATTCAATCAGATGTTCAACCACAGTGTCCACCATTGCCGCGGCATCAGATGCGCGCATGTGCTTAAACTGGACCTGTATCGACCGAACAATATCTGAACGTTTCATCTGCATTCCCCTTTTTGTATTCTTCCTTTTATCAAGCCTGTGTCCGTATATTATTATAGTCTTCGGCCATTTTATCAAGAATAAAGTTTATCGGCCCCGTTTTCCGCATGGGAAGTCAATCCTGTAACGCGGCGCCGCGGCGCATGATACCCTGGGGGACTGAACCAAAGGAGAGAGTATCATGAACGACATCTTCGACATGTGCGGGGCCGAAGAATCCGCCCCAACCATGCCACTGATTGGGGACCGGGCGCCGGAATTTGTTGCCGAAACAACAAACGGGTCGGTGAATTTCCCCGCCGATTATCGCGGCAAATGGGTGATTTTGTTTTCCCATCCGTCTGATTTTACCCCGGTATGCACCACCGAATTCATGACGTTCCAGGCAATGGTGCCGGAATTTCGCGAATTAAACACAGAAATCATCGGATTATCCATCGGAACCATTACGTCGCATCTGGCGTGGTTGCGCGATATCCAAACCGGTGTGCAGTTCCGTGACTGGAAAAACATGGAAATCACATTCCCGGTGATTGCCGATATGAAAATGGATGTGGCGCGCAAATACGGAATGCTGCACGCGGCGGCATCGGACACGATGGCGGTTCGCGCGGTCTTTGTCATCGACCCAAATGGGATTATCCGCACCATCTTGTATTACCCGGCGGCGCTGGGGCGGAACTTTGCGGAATTAAAGCGTATCTTAATCGGCCTGCAAATGTCGGACGCGTTCGGGTATTCCGCCCCCGCCGACTGGACACCGGGCGAAGACGTTCTGGTGTCGTCGCCGAAAACCACCGCCGGGGTCCAGGAACGCGTGAAAAATACCAAGTCCGGATGGAATGTCATGACATGGTTCTTGACGTTCGCCAAACTGCCGGCTGACATGCTGTTGGCCAAAATTAAATCCAAACCACAGGAGAAGCCATCAAAAAACACCAAAAAAAGATAACACACTTTCGTTAAAAGAGCTTCGACGCCCCGGGCCCAGGGTCTCACACCTGGGCCCAAAATTATTTGACATTCGGGTGCGCTTTTTTCATCATTCACGTATGCACCCATCACCCGTCACAGATTTATTATTGAAATGGTTCGCGCAATATGGGCGCGACCTGGCCTGGCGGCATCGCGGCGGCGCGCACCCGAACCCGTATCACGTGCTGGTGTCGGAAATCATGTTACAGCAAACAACCGTGGCGACCGTCGGGCCGTATTTTCATCGATTTATCGCGCGGTTCCCCGATGTCGCCAGCCTGGCCGCCGCGGACATCGCCGATGTTTATCACCTGTGGCAGGGATTGGGATATTATTCGCGCGCGCGGTCGTTACATAAAACCGCAATAATTTTGGCCAATGAATTCGGTGGCGTCTTTCCCGATGACCGCGATGCGTGGTTGAAAATGCCGGGAATTGGCCCATATACCGCGGCCAGTATTTTATCCCTGGGGTTTAATCGGGCCGAAACGGTCGTGGATGGCAATGTTGTGCGCGTGATATGTCGGCTGTTTGGATTGGACGCACCGGTCGATTCCATTCGCAACCAAATCCGCATCCACGCCACAGAATTGACCAGCCCCCACCACCCCGCGGACTATGCGTCCGCCATAATGGATTTTGGCGCGACCGTCTGCACACCGCGCACGCCACAATGTGACCAATGCCCGATTGCGGCGTATTGCGTCGCCCATAAAACCGACCGCGTTGCCCAAATACCCGTCATAACCAAATTGGCCCGCCCCGAACGCCATGGCGCGGCATATTTGATAAAGAATTCCCGGGGCCAATTTTTTATCCGCCGCAGAACCGGGCGCGGATTGCTGGCGGGATTGTACGAATTGCCCTGGACCGATGACGGTGCACCGGTGTTCCACGCCCCGGCAATTGATACGGGCGTGACCGTCACGCATACCTTTACCCACTTTAAACTGTTTTTAAATGTGCGTTTGATTGAAATGGACGATGTGCCCATCGATGGCACGTTTGTGGATGCCAACATGCTGGACGGGTATCCCATGTCCACATTGATGAAAAAGGCCGCCGCGGCCCTGATGAAAAAATCACTGATTTAAAAGACCAGCGGAAAATCCCGGATGTCCATTGGCGTGGCGTCGCGTTCCGGGTCCCATTGATATTTTTCCATGATGACTTTTTTATCGGCGGTGAATTTTACCCCCTCTTCCCGCAGGGCTTTTAATTGCTGTTCGAAAAATCCGGCACCGCACAGCGACCCATCCTTGAACACGACACGATGCCATGGCAAATGCCACGACGCCTTGTTATTGGATGCGTACCCGACAAAGCGCGCCATGCGCGGCCGCCCAATCATGCGTGCAATTTGGCCGAATGTGGCGACCCGCCCGGCGGGAATGCGGGCGACGATGTCATAAACTTGTTCATTGAATGTCTTCATAATGAATAATTTTACCGCGGCCGGGCACAAAGTCAATATAAACCCTTGCAAAAAGAATTGAAACCTGTATAATGCGCACCATCGGAGACGTGGCAGAGTGGTCGAATGCGCGCGACTCGAAATCGTGTATACCGGCAACGGTATCAAGGGTTCGAATCCCTTCGTCTCCGCCAGAAATTCACCCGCCCTGTGGCGGGTTAATTTTTGGCGGACATGGTGTCATGAGAACCCAAGGGTTCGACAATGAGTAGGCGAGACAAATAAAATGCAGTCGAGCCGTCACGAATGCCCCGCCGGCGCCCCGCGCCCAGGGAATCCCTTCGTCTCCGCCAGAAATTCACCCGCCGTATGGCGGGACGAAGGGATACGTGCATGACCGATATCATCGGGCGTGCACGAATACGAGAACGAACAATATTACAAAAATCCAAAAAACGGATGTGGTTAATCAGAGTTTTTTGTGATTTTTGTTATTGTTTGTCGAGGACAGGAATTCGTCTCCGCCAGGAATTAAAATCTTAAAACCACCCGAATGGGTGGTTTTATTTTCGTTCTTAACGGCTTAAATTACGATACAGCGTTTTTAAAAAGAACGGATAATTCTTGCGTCTGGCTTCTGCATCTTCATAATATTTTTCACGGAATTTTTTGTGTGCAATATCGCCATATGTTATATCTGTTACAACCCGTTCAGTGCCAAGCGGGAAGAATAAGAAAAACACAAGCTTATCCGTTATTTTCCTTTGCACAACTTTTTTAATATAATCCAAATTGCGCGCCATCAAAACATCAGAATCTATAAGATTTTTAAAGGCTACTTTGACAGGTTCTGGCTTCATTCTATAATATCTCATGTCTTTATGATAATTAATTTTTGACGTTGCTTCGTCATAGAAAGCATAACGAGTACAAAACACCCATTCTTTTTTTTCTTGTTTTTTTGGGGCAGAAAAATCAGCAGACAAAACCCAATAGTCGTTATAAATATCCATTTGGTCGTATGCCAACCAGTGTCTATATTTCATCATTTTAACCGATGTCCACGGGGTACCTGGGGCATTTCTTAATAATTTATAGCCCTGCATCCGTCTGTACAAGACATAGGCAATAACTTTGAATTTTTTTATATCCATTATATTATCCTTTTGGGTAACAGAATAAATACCCGAAATATTGATGTCAATAAAAAGATTTGTCCCGGTTTTACGGGGGATTTTGGTGTCATTTCCTTGCGTTATTGCCGAATTTATGGTATAATAACGGTCGCGAACAGAACATCCAGTTCGTTTTTTTATTATCCCGCCCCGCGGGATTTTTTTCATTTATCAACCAGGATACGACCATGAAAATGAGTGCAAAAGGAATCGAATTTTTAAAAAAATTAGAAGGACGCGTCATCGTCAATGGCAAACATGTTATATATGATGATGCGACCGGCCGGCCGGTCGCCGAAAATACCCCGTTGCCCGCGGGGGCCACAATTGGGTACGGGCATTTGATTAAACGTGGTGAAAATTTTCGCAATGGTTTAAACGAACCCCAGGCAACCCAATTATTACACCAAGATTTAACAGCCACATATGACACGATTGTAAAACAGATTGATTATGATGTTTTGGTATTAATGCAGCAACATGAATATGATGCGTTGGTTACGTTGGTGTTTAATATTGGCCCCGGTTCCGCGGCCCCGTCAAACGCCCATCGCGGATTGTATCAATCCACCATTCGCAAATACTTAAATAATCCGAAGTATAACAGCATAACCTATCCCACACTTGAAAGTGCATGGAAAGCGTTCAGAAATCGGGGCGTCTTAGATGCCCGACGGGATGCGGAATGGCGATTGTACCATAATGCGGATTACAGCGGAATCAGACCATAAATCTTACACAGTCGGGGTGGTAATTATCATCAAACATCAAAATTGTATGCGCGGACAGATTTAACAATGGCCGCAACCAATTTGTTTTGATGGGCGTCGGTTGCCAGTAATTTTTCTTCGGCGGCGTTCGACAAATGCCCCAATTCCAACAATGCCCCCGGCACAGTTGACCGCAATACCGCAAACGGTGCATGGCGCACGCCGGGGCCGGGTTGCTGTGTAATGTTGGCATTACGCAAAGATTTCGTGCAACCGGTCGCATATTCTTCGGACATTTCGGCAACCGCATGCTGTTGTAATGCAGACAGGGCCACACGAATTTCCTTTTCAAAATTGGTAAATCCGGCGACGTCGATTTTGTCGGCGGCATTTTCAGCCTCGGCCAGTTTGCGGGCTTCTTCGTCCGATGCCTTTTCCGACAGGGTGTAAATCGAAAATCCCTTCATCGCGCGGCTGGGGTTCGCGTTCGCATGCAGTGACAGGAACAAATCAGCCTTGCGCCGTTCGGCAATCTGGGCGCGTTCAGCCAATTTCAAATAAACGTCCGTGCTGCGCGTTAAATAAGTCTTGAACCCGGCGGCGTCCAGTTTGGCCTTTAACTTCTTGGCTACAGACAAAACGACCGTTTTTTCCTTGGTTCCGCCCTTGCCTATGCAGCCCGGATCCTTGCCCCCGTGGCCGGCGTCGATGACAATAATACGTTTCTGGGCCGGGGCCGCTGTTTCCGATGTGGAATGACCACTGGACACCGTGATGGGCGCGCCCGCCGCAAAATCCAGCACCAACCGGTAATCGGTATCGCCATTGGGTTCCAGAATCATAATCTGTCCCTTTGGGATAGTATTGATGGACCGTGTCAAATGCGCGGTGATTTGCAGACGGTCACCAACCTGGGCCTGGGTAATGGATTTAATCAATCCCCCACCTGCCAATGTCGGTTTTACCGATGCGTTGGCTGCGGTGTTGGCGATGCTTACTATCAATTTGTTTTCCGGATATGATAATGTGTACGACGGCCGGTTCGCCGTTTCAATAACCAAACGCGTTTTATTCCCGGGTTGCAAACCCGTTCGCATAGATTTCAATGAATTTCGTGCCGCCACGGCAACGCGGGGCAGTAAACCGATAACCAGTACCCCCAATCCCGTAACTTTCAAAAGACTTCTTCTGGATATTTGCATCTGGGAAAAGTATATCAAATTTTCACCCCGTGCGCAAGTGTCAATGCCACCCCGCGTTATCGGTACAACGCCTGGGCCGGTTCAACGTGGCACCCGTTTTCACGGAACAGCTGAACGGCGTTCATCCACCCCTTTAAGAACTTTTTATTATTATCGCGTTTGGATACCTGGACATAAAAATCTTGCAGAACATCCAGAAAATCGTTGTGCAAATCCCCGTTGTAATTTTCCGCCGCCGCGATTAAATCCGCGTCCACCTGGCCGTTGCGGTCCAGATTGAACATGCCGCGGAATTTATTGATGCCCGTTTTGACCCCCGACCCCCAACCGGCCTGTAACACGTCACCGCGAATGGAATCGGGCAACTTATGAATGCCGGCATTGGTATAATACCGGGTGTATGCAATATCTTCGGCACCGGCACGGGTCAGCGTTTTCATATCCACATCGGGGTTCGCCACAGACGATATCCCGTAACACGTGTATCCGCCGCGGTCGTCGGGGTCGTTGCCACAGTCCCCTTCTTTGCGGAAAATGGTAATCATTGCCTTTTCAAATGCAGGATCGATTTTTTCATACTTGCCCGATGTCAGAATTTTGTTTTGCCACCAATTACTGCGGGCGGGCGGCGTGCACGGGCCATCATGAACACGATTGTTGGCGACAATCGTTGCGGTGCCGGTCGATTGAATGGCGGATGTCACTGTTTGTGTCGGTTTGGTATCCGGTTTTGATGCGGGCCGCGTTGGCGCAGCACCGGTCGTGGATGTTGTGGGCGCGCCAGCCGCCGTGATGGCATTTCCGATGGCGATGATTTTTTCTTCCAGTCCGGGTGTCTGGGGGCAATATTTTTCATCCAACGGATATTTATCACAATACTGGGCATCCGTCATGCGCGCGCGGTCAGATTGGCTGATGCGTTCCAGACGCTGAATTTCCCGTGCCCAATATTTTTCATCGGATTCGATGTTCAATTGCTGATACGCCGACGCATTGGCATACGGTTCATACCCGGCCGCTTTGTTTTCCATCCGTTCGGTAAATAATACATCCGCAATCGTTGTTGGAAACGCCGCCGCCGCCAGTTTGTTGTCCGATGTACCGCCGTTTTGCGCCTGCAACGTTTTCATTTCTACAACGCGGTCCTTCATTTCCTGGCCCCATGGGTCCCATGGCGCACCGGGTAAACGCGGCTGATACGGATTTTCCATTTTATACGTCGGTTGATTAATATTGGGATTGGCAACTGTGCCCGTCGGGAATGCCGCGCCATATGACGGTGTTGTTACCCGATATTGGGCAACATATTCGTCAAAGGCATTATCGATATATCCCCCGCATGACGATGCGTAGTTATGCCCAGGCATACGTGACAGCTGTAACATAATTGCGGGACGAATATCAGATATACGTGAATCCAGGCAGTTATTCCGTGATGCGCATTGCGCCGCGATTAATGAATTAACAACCGACATACATTCGCCGGCAGTTAAATCTGCCCCCTGGACATAAACGGGTGTCGGCATACGCTGATTATATGGCGCATCCGGTGACCAAAACGGGTTGGATGAATAGTTTTGGACGTTCTGTATCTGGCCGTATTTGGACATAACGGTGGGTTGCCCCGACGGGAACGCGGTTCCATAAACCGCACACGGCATCAAAACAAAGAATGCGGGCCATAACTTCATTGCGCGGTCGTCCATGGTTCGTCATTCATAATCAGATAATACAGCGCCGCATCATCATCCCCCGGATTGCGGATAACGGGCCGCACGACAAAGATATCCACATTGCACGCGGCATCATTTTTTTCCGTCTGCATCTGGGATAAATCCTGGTAAAACTTTTCCGCGAAATCCATCGCCTGTAAAAACGCGGCGTCATCGTCGGCGGCATTGGTGGCGTCACCCACCCACATCAGCCACATGCCATGATTAATCACATTTTCCTGGCTGTCCAGGTTGTCCGCCGACAACAGTCCCAACGGTTTGAATTCAATTCCACTGGTGAAATCGCCGGTGCTGGTTTCGGTCCAGTCGTACATATCGCCGACAATTTTAAACGCCCCGTACAGCATGCCGCCTGCAGCTTCGACCTTGGCCAGTGTACCGACGTGTTTCAACGTTGATTGGAACAGCCAGTCACGAACGCGGCCCGATTGCATACTGGTGCGGCCCATGCGCGCGGCGCGTCCGATTGTTTTGTTGCCGGTGTTCAGTGCGCGCCCCGTCCGCCACGCGCGTGCAATAATGTTGCCGCGTTGGGGCACGCGCAAAGAATTCAATGCCCGCCGATATTTCATCACCGCGTCCAAACCGTCGGCCGCATTTTTATAATTGCGCACATCATCGATTTGTTCCAATTCGCGCACCCGTTGCCCCAGACGGCGGACTTCGTCCGATTTGGTTGCATACGCGGCGGCATCCCGCACCCGGTCCAGCTTGGCCAATTCGTCGGTGGCGCGGCCCAGATTGCGCGTTGTGCGCATATAATCTTGGACCGTGTCGATTTTTTGCAGACCACGGACCGTATTCATTAAATTTTTGGCCGCACGGGTGGCACGCGCCCCCTTGGCCGCGCCCAAGACCGCCGCCCCGCCCCCCATTGTCGCGACCGTGATGGCCACGTCCAGGGCGACTTCGCCCCAGGTAATCCATTGCAAATTCACATCGCCCGCGACATAGTAATCATTATCATCCCCATCCATGTTCACGGTTTCGTGCGCGGCCAGATTAATCATATCCTGGTTGTTGGCCAATGCGCTTTTGCTGGTACAGGTATAGCCCCGGGGATAAATGTCATCAATATTATCTTCGATATAACGCAAAGAAATTGTGTTGGCCCGCCCCGCCCCAACAAATTCGGACAATGCGCCCGCCTGGGTTACCAAAATGGCGTACCATGCCGGATCCGTGTTGGTCCAAACGCCATCATCATCCGACGCGCCGATGCGGGGACTGGGGTCGGAAGCCGCAACGGTGCGCTTGGCCGCGATTTTCATCCGTTGTTTCAAAATTTTGGGCTGGGTTGCATAATTAACCGAAATGTGGCGCCCGGACGGAAATGTATATTCAACCGGTTGAAACCGTATGGTTTCGTCGTCGGCCACATTTGCAATTTCGGGACATTTTAATACATCGGCGATGACGGCCGGATTTTGAAAGACACCGTAAATCCAGCCCTGGATAACGTGTTCGGGGGCGCCGCCGTCCACATCCCCGGCGCCCCCCGCCAATGCGCGCGCAAAGACGCCACTGGCACATCCGGTATGATTTTGGGATGCGGTTAAAATTTCATCCGCGCTGTGGAAATCTGCGCCGGGGTTAAATCCGTCCGTAACCGTTACCGCATTCGCGCGGCCCAAAAAAGCGGATAAAAGAAGAATCCCCAATACAAATTTCATCAGACTTAATCATCCAGACGAATGGCATCAATGATAATCGACGTCGCCCCGTCCCCGGTCGGCATCAGCGTCCCCGCATCATACAGCGGCGCGCCGATATACATGTCGATATCATCTTCGTTCCAGTCACAGTTTCCCCGGTCGGCAACATCTTTGACAATAATGGCCTTGGCCCGGTCCCACAGGGTCTGGTTCGCCTTGAATATATCGCCGGGAACGGGCAAACCATCGCGATTAATCACCCGCAGGGCATAATTGCTGTTTTCATCCACGCACAGGTTTTGACCGAACACGGGTCGAAACACCTTGGTATTTAAATCGTCGGTGGGACTGCCCAACGGGTCCTTGGTACAGGACAGATAGCATCCTTCGCCGGCGTCGGTGCCGGTACAATTCATAATTTTTGGGTTTAATTCCGACGTCAGGAAACTGTACACCGCGGCAACGCCCCCGGCGGCGGCGATGGGCGTGCTGAGTGCGAATGTCGTCAACGCCCGCGTCAACGCATTGCTGGCCGCGGATGTTTCCGCCAACAGTGCCGCTTCGGCCGCACTTAAATCTGCCGCCGCGGTGGCCGCGGTGCGTTCGGCGGTTTTCTTGGCCGCAACCTTGGCAATTTTATCATCCACCAGATTCAGTGCATTGCGCAATGCCGCATCCCCGGGCGTGGCGGCCAATCGGGCCTGTAATTCCGCCCGCAGGGCGGCATCCTGGACCCGGCGCACACCATTATTGTGCATGGAACGTTTAACGGCCGTAATCGTTGCATCGCGCGCCATTGTGCGACCCGCGGCATCGGCGGCGGCCTTGGCCGCGGTTGCCTGGGCGGTGGCGGTCGCGGCGGCACTGCGTGCGGCAGATTCTGCGGCTGCCTTAGCCGCGATATCGATTCCCAATCGTTTGGCGGTGGCATCAACGGCGGCTTTCTTGGCCCCCTTGCGCACACCAATTTTTACAAAGTTTTTGCCCGCCTGGACGACGGCGGTTTTGGCCCCCTGAATCGCGACACCGCCCGACCCCCACGAAAATGCCGCCGCAACAACCGTTGCCAGCCACAGGCCAACTTCTATGCCCATTTCGTACGATCGGTTGTTTTCACACACAAACAGCGTACGCTGATTACTGGCCACCGACAGTGCCGCCGCTACTTCTTCGACGATATAGTCCCAGCGAATATCCATCACCAAATCAATGTCGGCGACACTGATATCTTCGTCCGGGCTGACCCGCGCCAGCAAATAATCGCGACAAATATCAATATTTTTTGTAAAATATTCAACCAGACTGTCGGATGTGATAATCACGGCATCGTCCGTATTTACATTGCCCAGAATTGTATCGGCCAAATCGGTCGCCAACCCACGCAAACATTGCGCATTATCCGCACGCGCCACCCCCATTGTAAAGACAACGGGCAATATCATCAGAAAAAGGCGCACAATTCGTTTCATCTTTATTTCGGGAATGCGGCAATAATTTTATCAATTAACGCCTGGCGATCCGATGGGGACACCGGCGCGGGCTGTTGCCCCGGTTTTTGTTGCATCGCACCGCCCGTCGGGGCCGCGGCGGTTTGTTTTTCCTGGGCACATTGGGTCGGCATACGACGGCACCATTCGGCATAGTTCGTCTGTTTCAGGGTTTCCATTCTTTGCTGTTCCCGTGCCCAATATTTTTCATCGGATTCGATGTTCAATTGCTGATACGCCGACGCATTGGCATACGGTTCATACCCGGCCGCTTTGTTTTCCATCCGTTCGGTAAATAATACATCCGCAATCGTTGTTGGAAACGCCGCCGCCGCCAGTTTGTTGTCCGATGTACCGCCGTTTTGCGCCTGCAACGTTTTCATTTCTACAACGCGGTCCTTCATTTCCTGGCCCCATGGGTCCCATGGCGCACCGGGTAAACGCGGCTGATACGGATTTTCCATTTTATACGTCGGTTGATTAATATTGGGATTGGCAACTGTGCCCGTCGGGAATGCCGCGCCATATGACGGTGTTGTTACCCGATATTGGGCAACATATTCGTCAAAGGCATTATCGATATATCCCCCGCATGACGATGCGTAGTTATGCCCAGGCATACGTGACAGCTGTAACATAATTGCGGGACGAATATCAGATATACGTGAATCCAGGCAGTTATTCCGTGATGCGCATTGCGCCGCGATTAATGAATTAACAACCGACATACATTCGCCGGCAGTTAAATCTGCCCCCTGGACATAAACGGGTGTCGGCATACGCTGATTATATGGCGCATCCGGTGACCAAAACGGGTTGGATGAATAGTTTTGGACGTTCTGTATCTGGCCGTATTTGGACATAACGGTGGGTTGCCCCGACGGGAATGTTGACCCGTGGGACATCAGCGGAAACACCGCACACAGTAAAATAAATGATGGTCTTTTCATCCTCGCCCTTTTCCCACTTTATGGTTAATTATAACAAAAACCACAACCCAAGCAAAGCGATAATTGCACCCACCATGAAAAACGGCGCAAACGGGATAAAGCGCGCGCGCCGCCGCATTCCCCACAGCCCCCCCAGCACGCATGCGACCATCGTGGCCATCGCCAGGCCCATCGTCCCCAGCCAGATGCCCCCCGCCGCCAGCAATTTGATATCCCCCATACCAATGGGTGGAAATTCATCATTTTTATGTGAATTTTTTCGGATTACGCTGAACAAGAAACCAATTCCCGCCCCTAATCCGTATCCCAACGCGCCCCCCAGCACGCCGTCGGTAATCCCCACCGGCCACCGGCCAAACACCAGCACCAACAACCCAATCAGCATGAACGGGAACAGATATACATCCGGGATAATACGCCGGCGCCAGTCTGCGACCGCCATTTTGAACGCCAAAAATGCGGCCAATGCCAGTAAAATTCCAAATATCAAGGAATAAATCATTTTTTTCTCCTTGCCCTACGATTCGTAACTATGCTACAATTATCGCATATTAAATAACAAGGAATTTTTGAAATGAGCAAAGGTTGGGATAACGCAACGTTAAAAAAACTGAAAGCATTGACCGGCAAGGGGCTGTCAACCGCCGAAATTGGCAAACGGTTGGGCATGTCCAAAAATGCCGTTGTGGGCAAGCTGAATCGTCTGGGCTGGAATTCCAAGGCGGGCGGTGCACCGGCCGCGGAAAAGCCCGCATCCAAAAAAGCGGCGGAAAAAACCACCGCCCCGAAAAAGACCGCCGCCAAAACCCCGGCAAAGAAAGTTGCCACGCCCAAGACGGCGCCCGCGAAAAAGGTAGCCACCACACCCAAGAAAGCCGCGCCCGCGCCCAAGGCCAAGCCCCAGGCACCCGCCAAACCAACGCCCGCACCAAAACCGGCGCCGGCGGAAAAAACATCCGGCCGCGGTGGCAAATCATTGAACAAAAATCTGGCCATGCACCAGCGGATTATTCAACATTCCCTGGAAATGGCGAATTTAAAGCCGAACCAATGCCGCTGGCCCATTGGCGACCCCGATTCCGAAGATTTCCATTTCTGTGGGGATACGGTCTTTGTGGGCAAACCGTATTGTTATGAACATTGCAAACAGGCCTATCAATTCACGCCCCCGAAAAAGAAATAATGTCGCGCCAATAATGACACCGGGGGGATTTATCGAAAGGTAAAAACATGACACAAGAGAGAGAGAACACATCATCGTCCAGTTTGCTGACCCGGATGGATTACACCATCGACGGCAATCTGATTACCGCGTATTATGATGCGGCGCATAAATTGGTCTTTGTCCTGGACGGCACCATCGATGAATTAAAGCCGAATGTTTTACTGGTTATCAATCCCGCCGGCGACCGGAAATGGGACGACATTCTGGCCAATGATTATAATGTCGATTTGGAAACCGTTCGCCCGAAAAAGGACAATAAATATCAAAAACTGGATATTGAATACAGCGGGCTGGCGGCGTATGACCGCCTGATTAATGCCTATCGCGACGGGACAGATATTACCGACGCCATTGCCGAATTGTCGGCGTTTCGCACGGCGTCGATTCGGCGCGCGGCGACGGAACGTCTGGCGGCGGCAAACGACACCGCGGACAAGGCACGCGAAACAATCGAACGCACAAACGACACCATTGCCGAATTAAATGCCAAATTGCGGGGATTGCGGGCCAAGTTATCCGCACTGCGTAAAAACGTGGGGCGCGAACCGACCAAGCAATCCGCGTCCAAGATTTTACGGACCGAAGCGCAAATTGACGCCACCAATGAAAAGTTGCGCCATTCGAAAAAGCGTCTGCAAAATGCGCAGCGCCGTCTGGACGCGGCCATGGCCGACGCCGATGCCGCCCAGGCAATTTTGGATCAATCCACGGATTTGGTCGTTGTGCGCCCCACGCCGGCGGCGACGGTTGTTCCCCAATTTACCGATATCACCACCCCAGAACCAAAGGCAGAAGAAATGGCCGACGAAGAAGTAAAACCGTTGTTTGACACGGATCCGAACATCTTGGACGAAGAAATTGCATTCAAACCGATTGATTTCAATATGCCGTCTGTTCCGGCGGCACCGGCGCCCACGGATATACGCGTGGCAGATGCCCCCGTGTTTACGGAAAACGTGGCCCCGGCCCCGTTATCTTTCACACCGCCGGTAAAAAAAGAACCCGCCCCTGAATACGTGGCGGACGCATTGGCGGATGCCCCGATGTTTGAACCGGTGACACCGGTGCTGGACACCATTGTGCCGGTTACACCCGTGGCCGCGCCGGCGACGGAAATTATTGAACCCGCCATCGCGGTGACGCCCATTGTCGAACCGATTGTCCAGGCCACCCCGCAAACGGAATCGACGCCCATGGCCACGCCGCAAAACAATATCCCGGACATTACCCCGGCGCCCGCGACATCGGACCGTCGTCCCGTGTCACCCATCACCGGCAGTCCCGTTACATCCACCGGTGACACAACGCGTCGCAAACCGACATTATTATATTATGTGATGCTGATTGTGTTGATTGTATTGTCCATCTTTACATTATGGCTGTACCAGAAAAACACCAATAATGCGAAACCCGACCTGGCGGCGACGGGGGGGATGGAACAAATCGAATCCGAACCGGCGGCGGTCGCCCCCACCCCCCCACAGCCCCAGACCGACACCCCCAGCCCATTTATACAGATGGAATCGGTCACCGATACAGTGGCGGTACCGCCCATGCCCGCGCCCGAACCCGAACCGGTGGTGGTGCCGGACGTTCAACCGGAACCCGTAACCATTGACGTCCCCCAGCCGCAGCCGGAACCGACGCCCGCGCCGATGCCCGAACCCGAACTGGTTATCCCGGAACCGGTCTATACCGAATCCGAAGTTACCGTTATGGAAACCGCGCCGGCCGCGCCCGTCGTGAACAAACCGGCGTACAACGTTTCGCAACAGGATAAAATGTTCGTCGCGGCCCCAGATTATGAAACGGAAACCATGTACACCAACACCGCGTCCACCAATAACCCGGTGTGTGATGATGGCAATCGCCCCGATGGCAATGGATGTTGTACGGGTGAAATCTTCACCGACATGGAAGATGGGACATACGCATGCTGTACATCCGACGGGATGGAATGTTTCCCCCCGATGATTTAAAAATCCCCCGAATGGGGGATTTTTTATATTCACATTTATATGATTTTACTGGATTGCTTCACTGCGTTCGCAATGACAAAGGGGGGGAAAAGAGCCGGGAAATTCACCAGCCTTGTCATTGCGAGCAAGGCGGAACGCCGCCGCGTGGCAATCCAGTTAATAAAAATCCCCGCAGAATGCGCATGGGTAAATTTGCATGCACGTTCCGTGCACTCTATACACCTGGACCCCATGGTCAAGCCGTGGGGTGACAATATCGATAAAAAAATCCCCCAATTGGGGGATTTTTTTAGTCTTTGTTGGTGTATTCACAAAAACCTTCGTTCGTGTCGCAACGGTTCACGACACCTTCGCTGATAAAGTATCCACGTTCGTGCAAACATGCGTCGCAGATTTCCGGCGCTTCGGTTCCGATGTGCCAGTTGCCGCAATTTGTGCAACGCCACATCACAATTTTGTCCTGTTTAAACAGTGTGCCGTTTTCAATTGCTTCGGCCAATGCGCGAAAGCGCGCTTCGTGATAGCGTTCCGCGTAACCGATGTTTTTCAGAATATCCGCGATGGCGGCAAAGCCTTCTTGGGCGGCAATCTGGGCGAATTTCGGATACATGTCGGTGTTTTCTTCGTGTTCACCATATGCGGCCGCCTGCAAATTTTCCAGGGTTGTGCCGATTTTGCCCGCCGGGAATGTGGCGGTGATTTCCAAATCCCCCCCTTCCAGGAACTTGAACAAGCGGCATGCGTGTTCTTTTTCCTGGTCCGCGGTTTCCAAAAAGATTTTGGCAATCGCCTGATAGCCTTCTTTTTTCGCCGCAGACGCAAACATCGTATAACGGTTGCGGGCCTGGGATTCACCGGCAAACGCCATCAACAGATTCTTTTCTGTCTGGGTACCTTTTAATGTGGGCATGTGGTTCTCCTTTTTGTCTATGATTTTATTCCGTGGAATCATAACAGATAAAAAATCAAATTGCAAAAAATAAAACGGGGGTATTTGGCCCCCGGGATGAATTTATGTACCCCTATTTCTGATGCGGGTTCGCACCGATGGCGGCGTGAATCATATCTTGGTACACATCAAACAATTTAATCCCCAGAAATGCACGTGCGCTTTCGATTGTTGGGCCGTACGCCCAATACGCGCCATCGCGGGTGTTGTATTTCGCGACAATCGTGTCGGGGGCGCCCGCAAACAATCCATAGCAATTTTCCCCAACCGTTGACGCGCGATAAAATTCAAAATGATTGCGTTCCGTGCGCGGCAGCCGTTCCCGCAGCACAAAGAACCGGCCGCGGATTTCAAAAATGGGTTCCTTAAATTCACGCTGTACCCGCCAGGCACCGCCAACGAATTCCACGTCATCCATGTTCATGCCGCGCAAAGAAAATTCGCGGCCGGTGCAATCCCACGCCAGATTTCCATTTGCGCGCCCAATATCAAACGCGCGGCGTTTTTCATTTATATCCTGGTACTGGGCCATCGAATTTCTGCGTTTCATTGTGCGCTTTCCTGGGCTAAGAATTTCTTTTCAATGGCGGCAATCAATTCCGTGATGCCAATGCGGCCGGCCGCACTGATGGTCATGATTTCCGGTTTCTTTTTCCGGCCGAATGATTTTTTAAACACGGTCATCCGTTCGGTCAATTCATCCGGGCTGATGGCGTCAATTTTATTGATGATAACCATTTCAGGCTTGTTCAACAATCCCCCGCCGTACGAATCCATTTCGTGGCGGATTGCCGCGTATCGCGCCGCCCAGTCGGGTTCGGTGCCGTCAATAACGTGCAAAATCATTTTTGTGCGTTCCGCATGCCCCAAGAAACGGTCGCCCAGTCCGACGCCGGTGTGGGCGCCTTCGATTAAACCGGGCAAATCGACCAGAACGAATTCACGGTCGTGGGCGTACATCACCCCCAGTTGCGGGTTCAGTGTGGTAAACGGGTAATTTGCAATTTTGGGACGCGCCGCGGTCACCGCCGACAACAGCGTGGATTTACCCGCGTTGGGGAACCCGACCAAACCGATGTCCGCAATTAATTTCAGACGCAAAACCACGGTGCGTTCTTCGCCCGGCAGACCATCGTTGGCCTGTTTCGGGGCGCGGTTGGTGGGGCTTTTGAAATGCAGATTCCCCCACCCGCCGTTGCCACCGCGCGCCGCGCGATATTCCATGCCGTCCGCATTCAGGTCGGCGTATTCAATTTCTTCGTTTTCGGACAAAATCACGGTCCCCGTCGGCACCGGCAGGACCAGTGTGTCGCCCGACGCCCCGGTGCGCATTTTCCCCATCCCGTTTTCGCCACGCTGGGCCAAAAACTTGGTCTTGTACCGATAATCAATCAGTGTGTTAACATTGGGCACCGCGCGAAACACCACGTCGCCGCCACGTCCGCCGTCCCCCCCGTTGGGGCCACCATATTCGATATATTTTTCACGACGGAAACTGGCACTGCCGTTGCCGCCATCGCCCGCCTTGATATAAATTTTTGCCTTGTCCAAGAACTTCATTTGTTGTGCCTTTTTTGGGCATTATAACTTAAAAACTTGCAATTTCCAGCAGGAAGATTATAATATTTACTGTCACGCAAGTGATGATGATTCTGAATCCATTGTGCAATAATCATTTTGGACCCGGGGGCGGTACCCGGCACCTCCACCACACTGTTACTTCATGGGGGTGACATAGATTCGACAGATGATGAAAGACAAATCGGGTGAATCCGACATGGCGTCGTAAAAAGCCGAATAAAAACTGAATGGCGATAGAATCGCTGCGAACGACAATGTTCGCTTTGCAATGGCTGCCTAATACGGCGCCGAACGCCGCTGGCGATTGTTGGTTGCGTTCATTTTAGCTATTGCGGGGCTGGCCGGGTGCCTGGCACCAGAAACCCGGCACACTTAATATTAATGAATGGAAAGGCATAAAAATGTTTGGAAAAGTTAAAAAAGTATTCTTCACAGGTATGTTCGGGATTCTGTACATTTCCTTTATCGCGCAAATCGTTTACATCTTGGGCTGGGTTGGCGGCGTTGAAAATCGTTTGGTGTATTTGGCCCTGTTGGCGTTTGAATGGTTGGCGTTGATTGCGGCACGCTATCTGTCGAAACGGTCCAGCACCGGCGCACAATATAATGGCTTTAACGGTCGTCGCCGCTAATCATTTGATATGATTTAAAAAAAATCCCCGCGACCGCGGGGATTTTTATTCACCTTGAAAATCAGAAAAAAAAGCTTATATTATGGGCACTATGAAAGAATATATTTTGCCATTGCGCGATTTGGTTATGCACCCGGGCCTGACGGTGCCGGTCTTAATCGATAATCCGATGTCGGTCGCCTGTATCGAAGCCGCCGCAAAAAATCGCCAGAAAATCGTTTTAACCGCCCAGCACACCTGGGGATATCCCACCAATCCCGAAGATATTTATGATATCGGCACCATTGGGGATATCGCACAGATTCTGCGGATGCCGGACGGTTCCGTGCATGTTATGATTCGCACCACCGATGCGGTGACGCTGGCCGATATTACGGTCGAAAACGGTATCTTTACCGGGGCCGCCACGCCCATCGAAATTATGGATGATGCGCATGCGGAGCAGACAATGGCGTTGCGGGACAAGGTGGCAAAAAATCTGCAAATGTTGTCGGGTAATCGCAAGATTAAAATGGACAAGCTGCGCAGCATTATCCAGGATTATCCGTTGCCGGCCTTTATCGATTCCGTGATTCAGATTATGGACATCGACACCGATGCCGCGATTAAAATTCTGTGCGCCAACACCTGGCAGAAAAAGCTGGTTATTTTGCTGGAACAGGTGAACCTGGTGCTGGAAACGGCAAAAATCGAAGAATCGATTAACCGCCGCATTCATCAGCAAATGGAATCCGGCCGCCGCGAAGCCATCTTGCAGGAAAAGATGCGCGCCATCCAGCGTGAAATGGGCGACGACAGCGAAGAAATCGACACAGAAAACCTGCGCCGTCGTATTGAAAAATCCGCCATGCCCATGGAAGCCAAGGAAAAAGCCATGTCCGAATGGCGCCGCATGCGCAGCATGTCGCCCATGTCGAACGAAGGCGGGCTGTTAAAAACATACCTGGACGAATTGCTGGCGATGCCGTGGAACAAATCGGACAAAGTCAAAATTGATTTGAAATCGGCGCGCGATACTTTGGATTCCCAGCATTCGGGAATGACCGGTGTCAAAGAACGCATCTTGGAACACATCGCCGTTATGAAAAAGACCGGCACCAACCGCGGCACCATTCTGTGCATGGTGGGCGCGCCGGGGGTGGGTAAAACATCCCTGGGGAAATCGGTGGCGGCGGCACTGGGGCGCAAGTATCAGCGGATTTCGCTGGGCGGCATTTCTGACGAAGCGCATTTTCGCGGCCATCGCAAGACATATATCGGGGCCCAGACGGGACGCATTATGGACGCCCTGAAACGGTGCAAGACAAACAATCCCGTCATCGTCCTGGACGAAATCGACAAGATGGGACGCGATTGGCGCGGCGACCCCGAAGCGGCACTGTTGGAAATCTTGGACCCGGAACAGAACAAGACTTTCCGCGACCATTATTTGGAAGTGGATTTCGACCTGTCGAATGTTTTGTTCATCGCAACCGCCAACAGCATGAATTTGTCATCGGCATTAAAAGACCGTATGGAAATCATTGAAATCCCCGGGTACAGCATTGATGACAAGGTGCGCATCGCACGCGAACATCTGATTGCACGCGCGGCCCGCGACACGGGTTGGGATATGTCCAATATCATTATCGATGATGACGCCATTCGCCATCTGATTCGCAATTACACATCCGAAGATGGCGTTCGTGAATTGCAACGCGAATTGACCGCGATTCTGCGCCGTGCATTGCTGGAAAACGACGGCGAAGATGTGCGGACCGAATTCACCCCGGCCAAAATCGACCAATTGTTGTCGGTGCGCAAAGCCGCCGGTCTGTCACGACGCATCGGATTCGGATTGCGCGCATAATAAATCAACAGGATTAAAACATGAAAATTATTGAAACATACAACGCATACAACATGATTAAAAATTCACCCAACGCGGTGACGTATATCGATTCTAATATTTGCAAAGATTATATTATTTCCGGATTGGATGTGTCTATTTACGGGTCCGTGCGCGAACCTGATTTTGAAAACGAAGGCGGCCCGCGTTATAACGTGCAAATCCGCAACATGAATGACAAGGGGAAAACCCGCCATTTCGATGGATTGGCCGCACGCATTCTGTTCAACGCCATGGTAAAAAAACACAATCGTCAAAAATGATTCTGATAATCAATACATCTGGGGCGGGATTGGAATTCGTACTGGGCGACCGGTATGCGCATGTTGACGCGGAAAAGCAATCTGTGGCCCTGCCCGCGGCGGTCGAACAATTCTTGGGCGAATGCGGCGTCACATGGCGTGATTTGACCGCCATCGGTGTTGTGGTCGGGCCCGGCAGCTTTACCGGAATCCGGCTGGGCATCGCCTATGCCAAGGGATTGGCAATGGGCCTGAACATTCCGGTCGTGCCGATTAACGCATTTGAATTATATCTGGCGGCAACGCCGGACGCATTTGTCGCCATCGATTCGGGGCGTGGGGATTTCTTTGTCGCGGCGGACACACTGGCACCGTGCACAATGTCGATTGATGAAATTGAAACACGCCAAATGGATTGGCCGCGCACGGTGGGTCACAAACCGTTTAACCTGGGGCTGGGGACCGCAATCGTGCAACAGAAATTGGCCGCGGGCGACATCGCGCCGGTGGTGCCGATGTATTTGCGCCCCAGCTATGCGGAAGAAAATGCAAAATGTTCAACGAAATAGCCAATTTGCACGCAAAATGTTTTCCCCACAAACCGTGGGGGGCCGGTGATTTTGCCGACCTGAAAAAATCGGGATGCGACATCATCGCCAGCCAGAACGGATTTATCGTTTATCGCGCCGTCGCGGACGAAGCCGAAATTATCACCATCGGCGTTGCCCCCGATGCCCGGCGCGGCGGCATTGCGGCGGCAATGTTGGGAATTGTGGAAAACGAATTGCGCCGCAATGGCATTAAAAAGATTTTTTTAGAAGTTGCCGCCGATAACGACCCGGCGCGCGCCCTGTACGCGACCAACGGGTTCAATCAAATCGGTGTGCGCCCCAAATATTACGATGGCACCGACGCCATTTTGATGGAAAAAACATTATGACAGAAAACGCCCCGTATATTCCAACAAATGCCGTACTGATTCAAAATGATGGTTTACGGTATGCCGTTGTCGATTCTGTCACGCCCGACGGGGTCGTGGTTGTAACGCTGGGCGGTGAATTAACATATACGCCCGACATGGCGAATATGTATGCGAAAACAATGCGCACGCTGTTGCATGAAAACGGCATTGATGACGTTCCGGTTTATGGTGCGGCATATGAATTCGGGCCCCATCATGCTGTCTTGGAACGCATCCGGCTGTTTCGTCGCGCTGGGCGGCGCATCAAACGTTTGTGGGAACGCGATGATATCAATGACCGGATGGAATCCAGCATGGCCCGTATGACTGAAAACGAACCGACGCCACGGTATATCATTGAACTGTATAATAAAATATTTGCCCCCAGAATAAATGACGCAATAACCAATCATGCCGCGGCCAATATATTGGCCGCGCGAATGCGCGGCCTGGTGCTGTACGGACACAGCCACGGCGGGGCCGTCATTCGGCAAATGGGCGATTATATGGCGACAGATTTGCGTGGGCGCGGATACACTGCCCCCGAAATCAGAACAATCCAGCGCGCCGTTCTGGCGGTGCAACATGCACCGACCGCGCCACTGGAACATCCGCGGTTTACAACCGTATCATTTGGTTCCGCCGAAGATACACGCGCCCAAATGTATAACAAATTTTATGAATTCTTGTATGAAAATTCCGCCGATATTGTGCCGTCTTTCTTTGACACACTGGGGGCAAATGTGTTTGTGGCGGGGCGCCTGAAAAACACGGCAACCGGTGAACACGACCCAAAAGGATTGTTGGACCACGCGGTTACGAACAAGACGTTGACCGATGACGGTAAAATTATCTTTGCCGCACAGCGTAACGTTATCATTAATGGCGTACACAGCGCCATGCGCGGCGCCCCAATGCCGACAATTGCCGAATTGGCCAATGGTGGTATTGTTGACTTTGATCAATTACAGCATAACGGCCGCGTTATCGAAAACTGGATGACGTCGGATTTACAGGCCCGTTCACGAATTTCAACACGCGTTCATCAAAAATAACATCGCGCGGACGCAGCGCCGCCGCCACGTGCATGTCGGCCGATTTGCGCGTGCGTGACAACGCAACATACGTCTGGCCGTGGGCAAATGCGCCACGTGAAATATCCACCACCACCGCGTCCAGGGTTTTGCCCTGGGCCTTGTGTATGGTCATGGCATAGCCCAAATTTAACGGAAATTGCTTAAAACAGCCGACTTCGTTTTCGACCAGTCGGTCATTTTCATCCCGCGAATATTCGATTTTAGGCCATTTTTCGGGCCGAACCGTCACCACATCACGCGTGGCGTTTAATAATTCAACCGTGATGTCGCGCGCGGTCATATTGCGCACGATGCCCATCGACCCGTTGTGCCATTTGTCCCCGTTTTTAACAAAGACAACCAATGCCCCGACTTTCAAAATTAATTTCATAGGCGCGGGCGTGTCGCGTTCGGGAAATGTTCCGGTCAATTCACCTGTGTACATAATTTCGGGCGCATTGATTTGGGCCAACCGGTCCGCATTGATGCGTTCGGCCACCGCGCGAAATGGCGTGATAATCACGGCATTGGCGCGTCGCGCATCATCCAGTATTTTACAATTATTAAAGAATTCCAACGCCCCCGTGTCATTTCCGCGCAACCGCGTCAGATTATCCAGCAATTCGGTATCATTTTGGCGATACACCAAATCAAAGTCATATTTCTGGAAATGCGCCCGCTGGAAAACATGGCTGTCAAAGAAATAGCTGTTGGGGTGTTCGTATTCCGTTTCATAATATCCCATGGCGTCGCGCGTGATAACGGGGGGCAATTGGAACAAATCGCCGATGGCGACCACCTGTAACCCGCCAAATGGCGCATCGTTACGCCGCGCCGCGCGGGCCAAAATATCCATCGCGTCCAGCAAATCCGGCGCGACCATGGAAATTTCGTCGATAATCAGAACGTCGGCCGCGTTCAAGATATTGCGCGGTCGGGCCTTTAACTTTAAAAATTCGGGCATGATGAAATCGCGCGGCTGAATCTGGAACAGTGAATGAATCGTTTGCCCACCGATATTCAGTGCCGACACCGCCGTCGGGCATGCGCAGATAATACGCTTTTTAGATGCGGATTTCAGATAATTAACAAATGTGGATTTGCCGGTCCCCGCCTGGCCCATAATCAACAGATTGGCATTTGTGTGTTCAATCGCATGGAACGCGGCCATCTGTGTTTCATTTAAAATCGGTGCAATTTCTGGCATGTTCCCATCATGCCACAACGCAACGGAAAAGAGAAGTCATTTTTATCTTGAATCAAAATCCAAAATCTTTATAATGCACCGCGTGGGTTAGTAGCTCAGTTGGTTAGAGCGGAGCGCTCATAACGCTTTGGTCGTGGGTTCAAGTCCTACCTAACCCACCACTTATATTGCGTCGCATATGCGGCGTTTTTTATTTTCTTGGCGATGGCATTATTTTTCTCTTGCACGATATATGTGATTTTTTCTATGATGATTTACAAAAGAGAGGAAGAAAGTGACAAAAACTCCACGTTTTCTGCACATTTTAGTGTCTTTATTCACCCTGTTTTTTGCCGGCAATGTCTGGGCGGGCTATGATTGTCCGACGTATAAAAAATATACGTCCTGTAATTCCGGATATTATTTGAACAGCAGTTCAACCGGCAACGCATGTTTACAATGTTCCAGTGCCGACAACCGCGCATCGCAATCGTGTACGCGTTCGTGCAGCATTGCGAACGGTTCTTGTTCATACAGTGGTTCAACACAAACCTGTGCCGGAAAATTTACCGGGGGCAATGGCGGCACAACCGTCGGCACTGGTTCTTGTACCGGATGTTCGTCGTGGGGTTCGTGCGGTGGTGGCACCCAATCCATTACTTGTAACGCGAAGTTTTATTTAAATAATGGCGCATGTTCTGCATGCGGCACGGGTTATTACAGTGCCCAGGGTGCAACCAGCTGTCAACAGTGTACCAACAAACCGGCCAATTCATATTATACCGGCAACGCCGCCAGCAATTCCTGTCCGTGGGCCTGTAACAGTGGATATCACAAAAATTCCGCTGGCACGGGGTGCGACCCGGATTGCAGCACGTCCAAGGCATGTTCCACACTGGGCAGCCAATGGTCCGGCACATATAACGAATGTACCGGCAACCAGGGAACGGCATGTTACAAATCCTGTACCAAGCCTTGTACCTGTGCAACTGGTGCGAACTGCACATCATCCAGCACCACCGGTAAAACATACTATGGCAACCAAAGCGCATGTGATGCCGCAGCATCTACATGTACCGTCAACAGTTGCCAATCCGGCAGATATAAAAACGGTAACACCTGCCCGACATGCAGCAGTGTTGGCGACGGCACATACACCCAATCTGCGGCCAACAATACGGCCGGCAGTGGCAGCTGTTATAAATCCTGTACCAAAGCATGTACTCGGCCCCCAAAACCGGCCCATGCCACATCCGTAACATATGGCAGCACATCAACCAGTGGGACCCAATATTATCAGGGCACCTGTTCTGCCACGGCATCGACATGTTCGATGACCGTTACCGCCTGTGAAGCTGGGTATAAGGTTAATGCGTCCAAAACCGGATGTGATATTGATGGTTATGCCATTACATATAACACCGGCGCAACGCATAACAACCCCGCGTCGTATAACGTCACAATGTTGCCGATTACATTCACGGCGGCGACAAAACCGGGTTATACGTTCGGTGGCTGGTACAGCAATTCTGCCCTGACGACCCAGGCAACCGGCATCCCCAACGGCAGTACCGGTGCCAAGACATTCTGGGCGAAATTTACCGCCTGTGGCGCCAGCAACACAGCCGGCGGCTGTAACTGCCCGTCCAGCCAACGCCCCAGCGGCAGTGGATGTTCCAACTGTATCGTATCGTGTTCCGGCGAAGTCACATTTAAACAAGGTGAATATAACGAATGTAATGCACAGAATTCCAACATCTGTTACCGTGCATGCGTCCCCAGCGACCTGGCCAATGCAACCCAGGTAAATGGTACCGTGACCAAGGGTGGCGTCAAATCATGTACCGCCACGGCATGTGCCCAGAATTATTGGGTCAATAACAACGTCTGTGTGGCCTGTGTGCCGAACGCAACCTGTCCCGGCGGAACCACTGGAACACCAACGTGTAACAATGGTTATACCTGGAACAACACGACCAAGACTTGCGACCCGAAACCATACACGATTACATTGAATCCCCAGGGTGGCACCGTGTCCCCGACGACCAAGACATGTTATCATGGCCAGCCATGTACACTGCCGACACCGACACGAACCGATTATACTTTCAAGGGTTGGTCCACCACCACATCCTGTGGTTCCAAGGGTAATCCGTTGACCTTTACCGGGGCGGCGACGGTCTATGCCTGTTGGGAATTGGCCAAGACAAAGTGCGAAGCGGGCAAATGGTACAATGGCACATCCCATGTCGCATGTCCCACGGGGTATTACTGCCCGGGTACCGGCGATTCCCTGATTGGGACACCGGGATGCCGCGTGCAGTGTACAACCGGCCAGATGTGTCCGGGTGGCGGCACTGCCCCCGAAGCATGCCCCGCCGGCAAGGTATGTAACGGCGGCAACCCGACGGATTGCCCCAGCGGTTCATACTGTACAGGTGGCACGGCAAAAACATGTCCCGACGGTGCAACCGGTTCAGACAAAGGACGTGATGAAATCACAGACTGTTATTTCACCTGTCCGTCGCCGGCCACCATTGCCAACGGTACGTTAAGCCAGGTCAATGCCAAGGAATATTATAATCCCACAGACAAACGTTATCCGGCATGTACATACCGTGCAACGTGTAACAGTGGCTATATCCCAATGCGCAGTCCGGGCACGAATCCAATCTGTTACTTTGACGGCGAATGCCCCCCCGGGTCATACTGCGAAGGTGGTAATGTCTTTGACTGTCCGACCGACCCCACCAGTGGTCTGCGCGGGACGTCTGATGGTGGCGCAACCCAGATTTCACAGTGTTACCTGATTAAACGTTACGACGCGTTTAAGTATGGGACCGGGAATTCCAAATGCTGGTGGAAAGTCGCCGATGGCGATTACACCCTGAACTGCGAAATCATCCCGTTGACCTGTGATGCCGGTTACCATCACGTTGACGGCGCGGCGTGCAGTGTGGTTGATAATGGGTATTACAGTGGCAACACGCTGATTACCCAACTGCAATGCCCGGATGGTTACAGCGGTTCCGATGATGGCCCCGACAGTGGTACCATCATGCGTGACACCATCAGTGACTGTTTCCAAAATTGCTCTAAATCCGTCAGCAATTCGACATCAGTCACCCCGACCGCGCAAAAGGTTTACTATACCAACGGCGCATATCCGGCCTGTACCTTTGCGGTTGTGTGCGCGACGGGTTACACGGTAACGAACAACAATTCGTCCACACCGTCCTGTACACCGAATACATACACGGTCGCACTGAATAAAAACGGTGGTTCCGGGAATGTTGTTGACAGTATTAAATGTACATTCAACAGTGGTTCGTGCCAATTGCCGGCCACAACCGGTCTGACCCGCGCCGGGTTCACGGTTGCCCAGCAATGGTGTTCCGGCCCCGATGGCGAAGCGCCCTGTTACACCGCGGGTTCGGCCGTCACGACAAACATTTCGGCCACCGGTTCCACACATACCCTGTATGCGAAATGGTCACCGTCGCTGATTACGGTCAACCTGAACAATACGGGCGCAAATATTGCGGCCGCCCCGGGAACAGTATATCTGCGCTATGGTCAGGGTTGGTATTCCAACACCGCCGGCACAACGGTTATCAATGCCCTGAACACGCGACCGGCAAAAACAGGCTATATCTTTACCGGATATTACAGCCGTGAAAATGGTGGCGGTGCCCAGGTAATCGCGTCCAATGGTTCGTTCATCACATCGAACGATGCCCTGACGATTTCGACCACGTCGCCGACAACAATCTATGCGGCGTGGTCGGCGGGGACGACGACATGCCCGGCGGGTCAATACTATACCAACAGTGGTTGTACCCAGTGTCCGGAAAACCATTATTGCCCGGGTGGTGATTTTGGAACCGGCGGCGGGAACCAGGGTGCCATGACCTGTCCGAATGGCGGTCTGTCCGATGCCGGCGCCACATCCATGGCCCAGTGCTTTAAACGCGGCCTGACCTATGTCGCGACGCACGGTGGCGGTACCCAGCGCTGTTTCTATACCAGCGGCACCGGGTCCAGCGCGGTCTATAACAGCAATTGCGATACCAAGGTTATCGTGACCTGTATGGCGGGGTACTATTACACCACCGGCGAAGATTGCACAGCGGTTGGCGACGGTTATTACAGCCCCGTTGACGACAAAACACGCAGTGAATGTCCGGACGGCGGTAAAACCGGCACCCAAACGGCCACCGCAATCCAGGAATGTTACAAAACAGGCCTGACATATACACCGTCCAACGGACGCGGGACCCAGCGTTGCTTCTATTCCAACGGCGTGGGCGCGGCGGCGGTCTATGCGGAAAAGTGCGACACCAAACGCATCACGGCATGTCGTGCGGGTTTCTGGCGGACAAATGATTTGGCCGATAACTGCGAAGCGGTTGGTCTGGGCTATTACAGTGCCGAAGAAGAAGTCATCAGACACGCCTGCGAAGACGGTGGTAAAACCCAAACGGAAACCAGCACCGCGGCCGGCATGTGCTTCAAGGATGACAGACCGTACACCGACGCAAAACACGGCAGTGGGGTCCAGCTGTGCTTCTATCGCACGGGGACCGGCAGCAATGCGCAGTACGACGCGAACTGTAACACTATCCGTATCACATCGTGTGACGCCGGGTATTACCGCAAAGACTTCAACACATCCATCGACTGTGACGAAGTCAGCCAGCTGTATTACAGTCCGGCCGGGGATGTTGCCCGTACACCTTGTGAAAACGGTGGTATCACCCGCAACAGCCAGGGAACCATCATCCAAACCGCCAGCAGTGCCGCGTCATGTTCGCTGGATGGGTTAAGCTGTCCGATTCCCAACGGCCGGGGGGAACAGCGTTGCTGGTACAGCACAGGCACCGGTGTCGATGCCCTGTACAAGGAAAACTGCACCACCTGTTTGGTGACGGAATGCGATGACACGTATTCCCAGGTTGGCAACGCCTGTATCATCTGTCCGCCGGGCAAAATCTGTACCGACGACAACCAGGAAAAATCTTGTTCCAGCTTTGGCGACGGTACATACACAAAATCTGACGCCGGTTCGACCGACCCGAACAAGTGTTACAAGGATTGTGCATTGGGGGCGCATGCAACCGCGATGACGGGCCGCCTGTACCTGGATGGCACCAGCACGTGCGAAATCACACAGTGCCAGGCCGGATATCGTCTGGAAAATGGCGTCTGCACCGAATGCCCAGAAGGCAGCTTCTGTGACGGCACATCGGGCGGCACCGACCCGGAACACCCGGATGTCAAATCCTGTGCGGATTTGGGCGACGGCAGCTGGAAGTATTCCAAACCGGGTGCCCAGTCGGTCAACGATTGTTATCGCACATGCGAACCGTACGACGTCGAATATGGAACCGCAATTCCGATTAACAAAACGGAATTCTGGCCGACCGACTGTACGTTCCGCGGCGAATCCGAAACAGGCAACCCGTGCGAAATCATTGATGACAAATGCGTGGAAAAATCGTGCAACAGTTCGTTTGAATTGATTAACGGTATCTGCGTGGCATGTAATCGTGACAATGCACTGTCCTATAAACCGGGCGCCAACTGCGAAGTTGCATCTTGTGTCGGCGGATACCACCCGCGCGGCCAGGCCTGTGAACCGGATGTGCGCGAATGCACGGTCCAGAATGCGGCATACGCCGAACAGCGCTGGGATACGGCCAAGAACGCATTTGGCATCTGCATTATCAAAGAATGCCAAGAAGGTTATCATCTGAATGCAAATGCCTGTGTCCAAGACAGTGCCCCGTGTGTTGTCGAACACGGTATCGGGACCAAGGAATGGAACACCATGACCAATTCATGGGGCGATTGCGTGGCGACATCGTGCGACCCGGGATATACCACAGACCCGGCCGAAACGAACGAACGCACCAAACCGTGCGGCCAGTGCAAGAACAAGTTCAGCGTTCTGGGCGAAGTGGCGGTCAGCAGCTATGTCCGCGAATGCGAAATTGCATCCTGTCTGTACCAAGGTGAACTGTACAATCTGGATAACAATGAATGTGTTCCGATTTGCGACATCAATGGTTACGAAGATGAAACCGGAACCATGAAATGGAACAAGGTCACCAAGAAATGTGAACGTACATGTAAATCTGGTTACAGCATGTGGTAATAAAAAAACCCGCCATCCGGCGGGATTTTTCATTACGCGCGACGGCGCATTAATTGGTGTAAAAACAATTGGCGGTATATGTGCCCTGGCCGCTGTTTTCGCTGAATTGGCTGGCCGCCGGCAGATAGCACTGGGTTATTGATGTGGCGTTCGCCGCCACCGTCGTCCCGGCAACACCACCCAGCGACGGACAGGTATTGCAGTTTCCCCCACTTTTATAATATCCCCGTTCACAGGCAAACGTGTCGCCCCCGTCGCATGTTCCATGCCCGGGGCAAACCGTGCACGCCGACGAATCCGACGCCCCGCCCGGCGTTCCATAATATCCGGCGGCACATTGATATGTGTTGAACGTATCCGACCCGTACCAGCATTCAACCGCCGTATCGTAATCGCCGGAATCGGGACAAACTTCGACGGTCAGCATGGGCCACGCGGTTGTGACGACGCGACCGTTTGTGGTGCGCCGGGGGCTGTCGCGTTGGGATTTCCAATCGTTACAATAATCGATACAGGTCTGGTCAACCTGGTATGCCCCATTGGGCTGGCACAGTTCATAACTGAACGCATTGCCACATGAATTAACGGGTGCGATATACGCCCCCGCAACGCCCGGCATTGCAAAACACAACGCAAAAACGGTGATTTTTTTCATGTTTCTTTCTCCTTTTTTTTCATGCAAATGAAAAACCACCGAAAAATTTCAGGTGGTTGGAGGTTCGAAACGATAATGTTCTATCGCGGGCTTATTCAATATATTAACCGCCCTCCAACCAACGGTTGGAGATTTTTAATGTCACATGGACAGAACATTCCGGGTTTCGACGCCCCAACACAGACTTTGTTTCTATGTCGCCATACAGTTTATCTTAAATGGAACCAATTCACAATTATTTTTTGGGGATAATGCAGATGCAGTGCAAAATAAAAATCCCCCCGGATGGGGGATTTTTATTTTGCTTCGATGACAACCATTGCGGCGGAATAATCCCCCTGGTCCGTCAGGGATACGTACACACGCGCATCCGCCCCGCCCGCGCGTTCTTTTAACACGGCGCGCGCACCGCCGGCGATAACCAATTCCGGACATCCGGCATCATTATGGGTAACAGACACATCAGAAAACGCAATATCATCACCGAACCCGGTGCCCAATGCCTTTAAAAAAGCTTCGCGGGCGGCCCAGAAATTTGCCAGGTGCCGTTCGGAATTTGCGTTATCCGTATCGGCGTATTCCAATTCTTTCTTGGTGAAGATGCGTTGTTTTTTGAATGCGGACCAATCTAAGAATCTGCCGCATTCGACCAAGTCGATTCCTATGCCAATTATCACGAATCTCTCCCTGTGTTGGTTGCTGTGATATGCGCATACTAATAACAAAATTCCGATTCGTGCAAGCAGAAAATACGCCGCGAAAAATCATCATAAAAATCGTGATGTTTGATTCTGCGTACCACAGCCAAAAAATAAAACCGGCCCGCGGCCGATTTGATTTTTTGGTCGGGGTGACAGGAATCGAACCTGCGACCCCTTGCACCCCATGCAAGTACTCTACCAGGCTGAGCTACACCCCGACGACCCGACAAATATACACAATTGGGATACAAAACACAACAAATTTTTTTATCACCATTTTCCCCAGGGAAATAAGCATATTGTACCGCCCCGCCCCGCGGTGTATCATGACCATGTCCGGACACAATCAACACATCATCATAAAAAAGGAGAGAGCATGACAAAAAACAATACTAAAAACTGTGAATGCAAGAACTGTTCCACGGTCAACGACAGCAAACGCGAACAGCATCCCCAGTGCGATAAAAAGGGTTGCGACAAATAATCCCGCGTCGCATGTAAAAACCGCCCCACGGGCGGTTTTTACTTACACAACGTGGCGGCGCGCAATCGCGTATGTCGCATACCCCACCAGCAGGCACATAATCAGCACAAAGATAACCATCGCCGCCGATTCATTTTCCGCGAACGGCAATTTCATATTCATCCCGTAATATCCGACCACCAACGTTGGCGCCACCAAGATAATGTTCCACATCGTCAGTCGATTAATATACGTGTTCGAATCCATGTTAATCACGCTTTCGAATGTTTCCTTGATCGATTTTAACATTTTGCTGTAACTGGTAACGACTTCTATCCCCTGGTTCAATTCGATGCGGGCGTCTTCGGCCAATTCGCGGTTTTCGTCCCCGCGGACAAAGCCACGAACCTTTTCCAATTTGTCCAGCACGGCAATATTCCCCTTTAACGCCGCCATGTACAGGGTGTAACTGTTTTCCACTTCCAACAGTGCCATCAATTCCTGTTTTCGGATTTGGTCTTGCAAAACCTTTTTAGAATCCAAGACGCGTTTGTTCAAATCTTTTAAAAATCGCAGGTACGATTCCGCAATGTAATAGATAATGTTCAAAATAAATTCTTCGCGCGATTCTTTGTCGGCGGGCTTTATTTTGTCCAAGATATCGCAACGCTTGCGGCAAACGGTGATAACCCGCCCCGGCGAATAAATAATCGACAGCGGTTCGGTATGCCACATGGTCCCGGTTTCGCGGTTGACAATCGGGAAACGGACGATGATAACCTTGTAATCATCTTCGATTTCCAGGCGTGGTTGTTCATCCGGGTCCAAGATGTCGGAAATCGTGTCTTCGTCAATCTTGTATTCGGTTTGCAATTTTTCGAAATCGTCATGATCCGGGTTGCCGACGTTCACCCAAGAGAATGTTTTCAGCTTTTCCGTTATAAACATGGCCATTCTCCTTTGTTTTCAATTCAATTGGCGGCATTGTACCCCGTTTTTGTCAAAATGCAATCAATATCAGGAAATAAAGTTCATATCCCCCGCCCGCCGCGTGTGCTATACTGCGCCCGACCAAACCCAAGGGAGAGAGAACATGGCCAGAAATCAAACCACATCTTTTTCAATTGCACGATATATCTTGTTTTTCATACTGGGGTTGCTGGGCATCGGCATTGGCGTATGGATTTTGACCGCCGACCGCCGCGCGGCATACGACACCCCGCCGTCCCCGACCAAAACCGTGGCCAATATCGACAACGCCATCGCCGACCGCATTGCCCGCGACCCGTGCGCCCGTGACGTTGCGGACGCGGTGGCCCGCATGTGGGCGTACACCCCCGACAATGTGCCCACCCCATACAAAGAAATGGCCCAGGAATACGCCAACGAAACATTACAGGTATCCGTCCAGGGCAACTGTAACGACATCCAGTTCAAATGCCATTCCGGCGACGTGCGCCGCAATTGCGACCCATGCGCGGTGACGACGGGCCGTCTGTTCGCACAAAGCCAGCAAACCGCCGACTGGATAGAAGAACAGTGTGGCAAATAACGCCCGCCACACCATCAAAAAAATCCCCGCGCATGCGGGGATTTTTGCAGAATGCGTCCCAGGATTGGCATTACAAATTATCGCGGCTGCGTTTTATCACCAGCAGTGCAAACGCCCCGTGAAAGAAACGACGCAGCGTCCCTTCGGCAAACAGGTCGCGGCCACGTTCGCATTTCTGATAATCTTTCTTGTTCATTTTCAATAATTTTGCCGCGTCGGCCACACTGATTTTCAAATGTTCGCGCGCATGGCGCATGATATTGCCGTAATAATTGGCATCGATTAATAATTTTGCCATAGTTTAAACTCCTTATGTTTTTTAAGCAAAAAAACACCGCCCGACGTTATTGTGGGCGGTTGGAGGTTCAAAGCTATTGACGTAATAGTGTCGTTTATTGGATATTCACGACCCTCCAACCAATGGGTTGGAGATTTTTAATGTCATCGCTGACAACGTCAAAGGGCTTTGATACCCTACACCGGTTTCCCAATGCGTGTCTATTATATCGCATCCCGCGCGAATGTTCAAGGAATTTAAATTTATTGGTGTGTTTTCTGGATTGCCACGCCACTGACGTGGCTCGCAATGACAAGGGTGTTGAATTGCCTGGCACTGCATCTCCTTTGTCATTGCGAGCCATCGGCGAAGCAATCCAGTCATTTATTGTCCCCGCGCATCCGCGTGGGGCATAACAAAAAATCCCGCCGGGGCGGGATTTTCTTTATTTGCTGATGCAATTGGCAAATGATTGCGCCACGACCGATGTTTCTTGGTCGGTTAATTGGGCAACCGGCACAACAAAGCAGCGACTGCTGTCGCGGATAATAAACACCTTGGTCCCCAGTTTGTATGCACGCTGCATGCTGTCCATCTGGGCCGATGTCAGAAATGCGTTCTGGGTGGTGGCCACATTCGACAGCCCCGCCCGCACAACCTGTTGCGCGGTGTTCCAGTCATAGATTTCAGACATGCTGTTGATATCCTGCCACACGGACCAGGTTTCATACGGATTTTCAACAATCGGGTCCGGCTGGGTCGGGAACGCCACGCCCACGGCCAATGCGGCGGCCGTCTGCAGTGTGGACGGTTGATTACTGTTGCCGGACGAATGCGATACTGTGTTCAATTGCATATCTTCGCCGCATGCCAAATTCATGCGGTTGGTATAACTGGCCAGAACCGCGTCAACCGCCGATTGCCAATCATTACCCTTTTTATTCAAATCCAGATTGACGATTTTTTCCGCCCATCCCCAAACGTTCGCCCCGACGTTACCGGCACTGGCGAAGCGGGTGACCATTTCGGCACTGCCCCCGGGGACACCGGCGCCGCAATAATCGGTCAATTGCGATGTCAGCATGCTGGACGTTTCGTTACCGTACGCCAATGCCACCGAATGACATGCCATGGCGGCTTCTAATTCTTGGCGGCGTTGCAAACACAGCGTCGAATGCGATTTGTTCAACTGGTCCGCCATGTTCGCCATCGACAGGTAAGACATCACTTCCTGTTGTACATAAGATGGGCACAATCTGGCCGCGGTGTTCATGCCGTTGGACCCGGTTTTGGTGTTCACACCATACTGGGGCAACAAAATCGATGTATCACGTTGCAGACACAGCAACGCATAATTGTACAATTCACTTTCCGATGTGTATGTGCACCGGCCGGACCGCTGGCCGGGGACGACGGTCACATCGCCACAGTAATCGGATAAACACTTGTAAATTTTTTCCCGGCATGCCGTATCGACATCCGGCTGGTTCACCATGTAATACGTATTGCGCTGATTGGTTTTGTATGCGTTGGCCAATCCCTGGTACCCGCGATTATTGTTCGCGTACACCCCGGAATTTGTGGACACCCCGCGCGACGCATCCGCCGCGCCAACCGTCCCGGCCGACACGCCAAATGCCGCCGGCGTTGCCGCCACAGCACCCATCACACCAATTGCGAATAAAATATTCTTCATGCGAATTCCCTCTCGTTATCATAAATATTAACATATTGGCGGGCCAAAGGCAAACATTCATTTCACCCCCGCCCCCACAAAAAAGTTGATTTAAACGAATAAATTGCTACAATCGGGGCATGATTATCGCAAACGAAGTTTTAACACAAATTTCGGACGACCTGGGTGCCGTCAGGGGGTTTCTTTGACCCGGATAAACTGCAATCCGAAATTTCCGAATTAAATGACCAGGTGAATAATCCAAACCTGTGGGACAACCCGGATGCGGCGCGCGCGTTGCTGCAAAAAAAATCGGGGTTGGAAAAAACACTGAATGAATTATTAACCCTGGAATCAGAATACAAAAATCTGGCCGAATTATACGAAATGGCCCCCGACGACGGGGAAATCGTGGACGCCATTGCGGCGCTGGGCGATGCGGCGCACCGGGCAAAATTTATTACTTTGTTCCGGGAACCGGCCGACAACAGCGGCGCATTCCTGTTCATCCAGGCCGGCGCCGGCGGGACCGAGGCCCAAGATTGGGCCCAAATGATGTCGCGCATGTATGCCCGATGGGCCGAACGGCATGGTTTTTCTATCGAAGTTATCGAAGAACACGAAGGTGACACCGCCGGCATCAAAAACATCACTTACCGCATTTCGGGCGACCGGGCGTATGGGTGGCTGAAAAATGAAATCGGCGTGCATCGTCTGGTGCGCATTTCCCCATTTAACGCCAATGGCAAACGCCAGACCAGCTTTGCATCCGTGGACGTCTGGCCCGACATTGACGACAATATCGAAATTGAAATCAATGACAAAGACCTGCGTATCGACACGTACCGTGCATCGGGCGCCGGCGGCCAGCACGTCAACAAAACCGACAGTGCCGTGCGCATCACGCATTTGCCAACCAACACCGTGGTCACATGCCAAAATGAACGGTCCCAGATTCAGAACCGCGAAATGGCGATGAAAATGCTGCGCAGTAAATTGTACGAATTGGAACTGCAAAAACGGGCCGAAGCCGAAGACGCAGCCAAGGCCGCGCAAAAGAAAATTGAATGGGGCAGCCAAATTCGCAACTATGTCCTGTACCCGTATCAATTGGTCAAAGACGTGCGTACCGGCGTTGAAAAAACGGATTCCGATGCGGTCTTGGACGGGGACCTGGACGATTTCATGCTGTCGCTGTTGCAACGCGGATAGTATCGCTTGACTTTCGGAAATATTGACATAAAATCATTTTCGACAATTAAATTCAAGGATACATCCATGGCTGATAACATTCAAGATTATTATAAACGGTGCATTTATCGCATTCATTCGAACATTATTGATATCCGGGCCCCTGTTATCGCGGGCACCCAAAATACGGTCTTTTTCGTGGAAACGCCGTGGGAAAAGTTTGTCGTTAAATTCAATGACGAAGAATTAATCCGCAAAAACCTGGGCGCGGCCCGGCTGTTTGCACGCAACGATATTCCGGTCCCCGACCTGCACATCGGCAGTGTCCGCGACCGGTGGTATGAAACATATCCGATTCTGAATGGCGATACGTTATATGAAAAAATCGGCAACGGCATGCCCGAACACCGGATAAAACGTATTTATAACCATGTTATCAATAATTTTGCCAAAATGGATGAAATCAGTCCGCGCGCCCTGGCGCCGTATGAATGCAAATACGTGCATCAAATGGCGGCCCACCATATTAAAAACAGCAATGGCAAATTACTGGCCGCTGTATTCAAACCAATGGTCTGGGCATTGAACGCGGGGCGCGAACGAAACATGGGCGTGTTTCATTCTGACATCACCCCAAAGAATATTGTTGTCGATGACCGGGATAACATCACATTCCTGGATATGGACAGCATTGTCATTTGTAACCGCAACTTTGCATTGGGGGCAATGGCGACAAAATACCAGTCTTTGGGTCTGGACATCACAGAATTGTTCGATTTGTGCGACAAAAAATTGTCCACCCCAATCAACCGCGGGCGTGTCGCGGCCATGGCCAACATCAATAATTTTGGCAAATATTTATTGTGGCGCCAATCCCAGTCCAAGAAACGCTAAGCCATGTATCGCCAGCCGGACAGCTTTTATCATGATGCCATTTGCAACATATTTCCCGACGCGCATCATATCCGCCGCCCCGACGTGCCCGGCATGGTCAGCCCGGTGTTCTTGGTCGATACACAAAACACAACCCGCGTTTGCAAATTCAACGAACCGGCGGTTTTGGCGCGCAATGCCTGGGTCGCGCGCATTTTAAACGACCATGATGTCCCCGCCCCACGGACCAGCGTTCATGGCCAGGACAATGTTTGGTTTGAATCATACAGTTATTGCCCGGATAAAACACTGTATGAACATATAACGCTGTCCAATCCGGATGTTTGCACATTCAACGCATTCCAAAATATATTGTCCCTGGAACACAAGATTTCCCAGATTGATGTTAATGAATTCCGTCCGTCCCGGTATCGGTATTTCTATGAAGTGCACAGATCCAATATGAAAAATCTGTTCAGTTCATCATTGGCATCTTTTTACAGCACGTTCACATATCTGCTCAGCCAGTATGGAACGCTGCGACTGTTTCACAATGATTTGCATGCCAAGAATGTGCTGACGCCCAATGGGAACAATATTTCGCGCATCCTGGATTTGGACGCGGTGGCGTTGGGGAACGAAAACTTTTGCCTGACCACGTTGTTGCGTCAATATCCGGGTCCGGAATCGGATTACAAGCATTTGCTGAATTTTTACGAAGAATTGGTACGCCGCAAAGTCAATCGGCGGGTTATTTTGGGCACCTTGAAAATACTGGTGAAGATACGCCAACAGCGCATACGTTTGCTGGACCGGCGCTTTATGCGGGAAAAATAATATATCACCACCGCCGCGTCCAAATCGCGGGATGACAGCACATAATTAAAACCCATGACTGGTGTCATGGGTTCTTAATTCTGGTGCACCCGGCGGATTCACTGGGCCCCGATGGGGCCGGCGTGGCAATCGTGACGCCGTGATGGCATTTTATGCTCATCACGCCTACTGCTTGTCGAACGCTGCGCGTCCAAATCGCGGGGTGACAGCACATAATTAAAACCCATGACTGGTGTCATGGGTTCTTAATTCTGGTGCACCCGGCGCGATTCGAACGCGCAATCCCCGCCTTCGGAGGGCGATGCTCTATCCAGTTAAGCCACGGGTGCAATTGCACCACAATATTATAAATATTTGCACAACAATTGCAAGAAACGATTTTATTCACTTTGAACTTCGTGTTTTTATGATTGTATCTTGAATGTTTTCCTGTATTATAAGATTATATTACGGTCGTAAAAGGGATACACAAATGAAATCGAAGCCGTTTATTATGCTGATTATGTTGATGGGCCTGGGCGCATGTAACAATGTTTATTTGAAACCCGACACATTGGACAAAGACGCCGTTATTTATGTGGACCGCGGCGGATATCAATTTCAACATTCGATTAAGCCCCATTTGGAAAAACGCGGCTATAAAGTTACCGTTGGTTATAAAAAAGATAGAATTAGTTCAACCTTTATCGCATCGGACGATGCAGAATCAATTTTATCCCATGCCCCCGATGGCAAGGCCAGATATGTTATTCAGATTAATGAACAAAGACCCAAGTTCAACCCATTTTGGTGTCCGTTTAACGGATTTTGGTGGTGGCGCTTTAACATGTCGATTGCGGACAACAAAACCGGCCAAGAAATTTTGGGTTGGTCCGGACGTGGGTGCGCACACAGTTCTTTGCGCAAACTGAACCGCATTTTGGACCAATTGGAACAGCGCTGATTGTCCCGATTGTGACAATGTGCTTGTTTTATTTACCCAATTGATTTATAATACGTGATGTCAGCGGGCGTTCCGCTGATGGGGTGTGAGAACCCGTTCGATTGCGTCGTTTACTATAAATGGGGCGCATATGCGCCTGTTTTTATAGCCAGTGCGACGATAAACAACACGACTCCTGACCGTGGTCAGGAGGGTTCGCGGAATAACACAAAATACGCGACACAATTCAATCGATTGTTCTCAACCTCCTGACCACCAAAAATTTGGTGGTTTTTGTTTGTCAAATACAGGAGATTGAAGATGAGAAGTATTTTTTACACGCTGATTGCCGCGCTGGCCATTACCCATGGCGCCATGGCATATGATGGTTACAACATCCCGTGTTCGTATGGCGGCGGCGGAAATTGCATCTGTGATGCGGGCTCCTGCCAGGAATATTCATGGAACGACAGTCTGGAAACATTTATGTGCGGTTCCGGCAAGGGGGGCAATGGCAAATGCAGCTGCGTCGATGCCCAGTACAATAAAACAATTGAATTCCCATGCGGATGCACATCCGACAGCGATTGCGACGGCCCCGGTTGGGGATGTATCAACGGCCAATGCCAAACGTGCCGAACATGCAGCAATTGCAACACCACCAGTTGGACCAATGGCAACACCGGATACCAAACGCGGACCGTCCGCACATGCGGGTGCACCACGGGCCAATGCACATCAACCACCGAATACCGCTGTGCGCCGGGATATTACGGCACGACATCAAACGGTTCCACCGGATGCACCCGTTGCAGCGCCGACAGCGGCGTTTACGGCACCACCGCCGCCGGCAGTACGGCGCGCACAAATTGCTATATCGAAACCGGCACCACATTTTCCGATACCAGTGGCAGCGGCCGCTGGGACGGGCGCAGTTACTGGTGCAATTGACGGCGCATTTTCATCATGGATTTTTTATGTCACAACTGATATAAATGGGACATGAAAAATTATGATGTAATCATTGTGGGCGCCGGTGCCGCGGGATTGGCGGCGGCGGGCCAAACGGTTGGCGCCGGGCGCCGAACATTGATCTGTGACATGGGGGTTTCCCCCGCGCGCAAGGTACGTGTTTCCGGCGGCGGCCGATGCAATTTTACCAATTTGGCGGCCGCGCGCGACCGGTATTTCGGCGAAAACCCGGACTTTGTTCGGTCCGCCCTGACCCAGGTGACGCCCGCCGATATCTTGGGATGGGCCACCAACCATCATTTAACCCCAATCGAAAAGGGCCCCGGCCAATACTTCTGCGCAGATGGGGCGCCGGCCGTGATTGATGCGCTGCGGGCGGATGCACGCGGGGCGGATTTATTGTTGAATGCGACGGCCGATGCAATTGAATTTGTGGACGATAAATTTATCCTGCGGACCGCGCGCGGGGATTTTGGGGCACCGCGCGTCATTATTGCGACGGGGGGACTGTCCTATGCCAATTTGGGTGTGTCGGATTTCGGTCATCGCGTGGCCAAACAATTTGGACATAAAATCGTGTCGCCCCGCCCCGCCCTGGTGGCGATTAATACGAACGCGTTTGCCGCCGATTTGGCCGGGATATCGTTACCGGCGCGCATTCGCATGGGCCGCATGACGGTGACGGATTCATTGCTGTTCACGCATAACGGTATCGGGGGACCGGCGGCATACCGCGCGTCTTTGTTTGATTTTGACGACGATATGCACATTGATTTGTGCCCGGGCGTTGATATATTTCAATTATTGCGCACGGCAAAACAAACCGATGGCCGCAAGACACTGACCGCATATTTATCCCAAAAATTACCCGCCCGATTTGTTAAATGGTTAATTGGGCCGGACACACGCAATTTGGCCGATTGGCGCGACACAGATTTACGGGCCATCGCGTTGAGCATCAATGATTTTGTGATTGACCGCGCGCGCATCAATCGCGGTTCGATGAATGGCGCCGAAGTCATTCGCGGTGGCGTATCGACCGACCAAATTTCATCCAAAACCATGGAATCCAAGTTGCGCCCGGGATTATTCTTTGCGGGCGAAGTCATGGACATCGCAGGCGATTTGGGCGGATTTAATTTACACTGGGCCTGGGCCAGTGGGCGCGTCGCGGGCCGCAATGCCGGGCAATAGGTGACGCTTCCTGTGCACAAACGGGGCGCGGGGTGGCATAATTCAGCCAAAAGGATCCCCATATGAAAGAATTGACATTCATCGCATCCGACGGCAAGAAATTAACATGCGGCCTGTGGGACAGGGTCACGCGCCCCGTCGGCGTCGTGCAAATCATTCATGGAATGGATGAACACATCCGCCGTTATGACCGGTTTGCAAAATTTTTGAACACGCGCGGCTACATCGTATTCGGCGACGACCATCGCGCCCATGGAAAAACCGCCACATCGCGCGCCGCCATCGGCACCCCCGACGGGGACGATGATTTGTTCGGCGCAACCGTTATGGATGAATTGGAAATTCTGCAATATTTGCGCGAACGCTTTAACATGCCGGTGTTTTTATTCGGACACAGCTATGGCAGCTTTGTCACGCAATCGGTCATTTCACAGACCAGTGCCCATTCGGGCGTCTGTCTGTCGGGGTCGGCCATGTATCCGCGGATGGCGGTGATGTTTGCCAATATGGTGGCGGCAATTGGCGAAAAATTCAAATCGCCGGACGCCCCGGCCCGTTTTCTGGAATATTTTTCGCCCATCCGGTCCAAACCCGGCCGGCCGTCACGTTTGACACGCGACCGAGCCCAGGTTGCCCGTCATGACCGCGATCCGTATCGTGCGGACAATTTTTCATATGGTTTTTATCATTCACTGTTTCACAATCTGATGACGCTGCGCCGACGGGCAAATCCAGATATCCCCATGCTGATTATCAGCGGGTCCCGCGACATGGTCAGTATGAATGCCCGATGGGCGCGCAAACTGTACAATTTTTATCGCACGCATGGGGTTGAAAACATATCCCTGCGGATTTATCCCGATGCGCGTCATGAATTGCTGATGGAATTGAACTATGCGGATGTGCAGTATGATATTGTCGAATTCTTGGACATGGCGCGCACCCGGGCACGGTGCATCAATCGATGTGAAATCCATGTCCAGATATAAAAATCCCCCCGAACGGGGGATTTTTTTCACGACATATCATTATCCAATGGGCAAAATGGGTTTAAGTTTCTCATAATAACAATTGCCCGTATATACGCCATTGCCGCTTGTATCTTTAAATGTGGCCCCCGACGGTTGATAACATTGTGTTATACTTTTGGCCCCCACATCTGACGATCCATCTTCCGGACAATCTGTACAGGTATTATGATTCTTGTATTGACCGTTCAGACACCAGGTTGTTATTGGCGGATCAATCGGGTCAATTGTTCCACCGCCGCTGCTGCACGGCACACTGGAATCAACACATTCAGATCGATCACATTCTGCACATCGCATGTGACATGACACGACATTGCCGTTCAGGTCCAATGCGGCACACGATGCGACAAAACCCGCCCATGCTTCCCCACCAAATATCATCGCCCCACATATAAACAATACCAATTTTTTCATCATAAACCATTCCCCACAATGTGAATAAAACCACCGTTTGGATTAGGCATGTTTTGCTGTTGACACAAGATGCAATTCTGCGGTAAAATGGGGATAAAATAAGAATAAAAACACAAAATCCAAACGGTGGCTTGGATTCAGCATCGTTTTTTGGATACAATCAATTGTTTTAAGTGAATAAAATCCCCCATTCGGGGGATTTTTTATTGCACAATTCGAACGGCGGGTTCATATGAAATCCGGGTATCGTTTTGATACACAGAAACATCATAGGGCACGCTGTCAGCGGTGCCCACGACGGTATTGCTGACGCGATACAAATAATCACCGTTTTTAAATTCGTAATAATTATTACCGCCCGACCCGTCAAAGACGCGACGCCCATTGGCAATAATCAAATCCGGTTTATCGTCCATGGATTTGGGCCCGTTCCACACGACATAGGCATATTGTTCATTGGCCATCGGTTCAATCTGGATAATATGACGCGCCGTTTCCAAGACCAATCCATTGGGCCGGTTTGCCGGCACCACATAGGCAAAATCATCATTCGCACCCCACTTCGGCCCCATCTGGGACGTGTTTGCGGCGACATAGACATCGTCATACTGCGCATAATCATCCGGATAATATTCCATTTCCGGCGCATCAGACCGGCAACCCGCCAGTGCCAACACAATTGCAAAAAAAACATATTTTTTCATAACAAACCTATTTTATCACAAATGGAGGTTCAGTTCAATGTGGCGATATCGTTTGAAATGTCGCGGGACAATTTATCCATCATCTGGCTGACACTGATGGCGTATTGGTCATACGTGTCACCGGCCGGCGCGGAATACTGCACCGTGCGCGGTTTAATCGATGACGCGGGCCCCGTAATGGAATACGCCGCAACCATCCGCGCCATATCGCCCAATTGACCATTTAATTCATAGATTTCAACGAACACGGCATAATCACCCGCGGGCGCCACGAAATTGGCATCTTTGACCGTGGTGCGCGGCAGATATGCGCCAATGTTTTGAATCAGTTTGCGCTGCATCATGGGGGCCAACCCTTCGGCCCAGCGATTATCCTGGGCCAGGTTTACCTGGACGCCGGACGTGGTGACCATTTGCGGGCGGTCAATGTATTCAGGGATGCGCACGCGCGCGACATCGACCGCGCCCGTCATTTGCGACACCGCCACCGCATCGTTATTCGCGGCCAGTGTGTAATACGTCGGCTGGGGGCTGCGTCCGGTGCACGCGCCCAATGCGACAACCAATAACAAAACAAAATATTTGGACATCTTATTTTCCTTTGATTAAAGATTCGGGATGCTGTTCCAGATAATCGGCCAGATTGCGAATGGCATTCGCCGCGCGGCTGATATCTTGGACGGCCTGGTTAAAATTGCTTAACGTTGCGGCGGATTTCTTGGACAAATCGTTGCTGATTTTTGCCGCGGGACTGATGACGTCTTTTAATTCCAACAAAGTCTGATTTAAATTTTCCATGACTTCGCGGATGGGGATGTTTTGGACGTTGGCCGATATTTCCCCAAGTGACGACAACGCCGTCGGGATTTCGGGAATGTCGGACGCGTCGCCAAACGTGGTCTGGGTCTTGGCCGGTTTGACATCCAATTCAATCATCAATTGACCGGTCAACAAATTCTGATTCACCAGGCGCCCATGCAACCCGCGTTCAATCAGTCCGGCCACGATTTCCTGTTCCGACCAATCCAGATGTTCGTGCGACACAGAAATCATGCGCGGAATATCGTTGAACGTGACATATACCGGGATGGTAAAATCATAAGTATCCGGGTTCGGCACGATTTCGATTTTGGCGACTTTGCCGACTTCTACCCCGTTCAAGACAACCGGTGCGCCAACCGACAACCCCTTAATCGATTCATGGAAATACATCACGTACAAATTGCGGGGCCCGCCGCGCATCCCCAGCCCCAACGCCATCGCAATAATGACCAAGAACGCAATAATCCCCGACAGAATAAATGCGCCGACTGTTTTCTTGTTTGGTTGCTTTTTCATCTTATTTCTTTCCCCTGGTTAAAAAGTGCCGGACGGTTTCATTTGGCGGATTGCGCAACAATTCCCGCGGATTGCCCCGGGCGATAATTCCGTGCGCCGCGCCATCCAGATAAATAGAATTGGTCCCAACGGTAAAGATAGAATCCAATTCATGCGACACGATGACAATGGTGGTCCCCAAATGACGGTTGATTTCCAAAATCAAATCATCCAATTGATGGGACGACACCGGATCCAGCCCCGCCGACGGTTCATCAAAGAACACAATTTCCGGGTCCAACGCCAATGCGCGGGCCAGACCGGCGCGCTTTTTCATACCACCGCTAAGCTGGGATGGATAAAAATCCTGGAAACCGGACAAACCAACCAGCCCCAATTTCATGGCGACAATGTCGCGAATTTCCGCATCACTGTAATGGACAAAAGCCCGCAACGGCAACGCCACATTTTCGCCCACCGTCATGGAACTGAACAGCGCGCCGCCCTGGAACAACACGCCCATGTTTTGACTGATGCGGTGACGCGCGGCGGCATCCGCCGTCCAGATATTCGTCCCATTAATTTTCACCGTCCCCGACATTGGCGGCACCAGCCCCGTCATCGCACGTAACAAAGTACTTTTGCCGGAACCACTGCCGCCCATAATGACAAAGACATCCCCACGCGCCACATCGAACGACATATCGCGCAACAACGTATGTCCGTCATATCCGATGGATAAATCAGAAACCTGGATTAATGGGCGATTGCGTGATGTCATATTCCCAGTACCTCGAATACAAATGTGATGATGCCGGTGGCAACCACCATCCATACGATGGACGCAACCACCGCGCGGGTTGTCGCAATTCCGACCGAATCCGCGTTACGTCCACAATTCATCCCATAATAACACCCGCACAGCGCGATTATTGCCCCATACACAACACCATGGAAAATCCCGACGGCAAAGTTCTGCATATCGACCGCCATCATCGTGTAATTCCAATATTCCGCCAACGGAATCCGGAACATACCAATGCCGACCGCTGCACCGCCCAGCACCGCCATCACGTCCGCCAACAACGTCAGTATCGGCATACAGATAATCAGTGCCACCACACGCGGCAACACCAGAAAATCCGTGGCGTTAATCCCCATGGTGTGCAGTGCATCCAGTTCTTCGTTCGTTTTCATGGTGCCGATTGTCGCGGCATACGCGGCGCCGGTGCGCCCCGCCATGATAATGCCGGTCATCATCGCCCCCATAATGCGGATGGACGCAATGGACACCAAACTGGCCACATAGACCTGGGCGCCGAATAATTTCAACTGGGCCGCACCGACAAAGGCCAAAATTAACCCGATTAAAAAACTGATTAACGATACGATTAAAATGGCGCGCGGTCCGACGTTTTCAAACGCGGCCAGCCAATCCACGCGACGCACGGCGGCCCGGCCCCGGACCCATCGGCCAATCGCACCAAACGCCCCGGCGGTAAAAGCCAAGCCGCGCCGGACGGCCACCGCGGCGCGAATCCCCGCATCCCCCAACCGTTCCAGAAATGTCAGGCCCGGCGCATCATCACCCGGCGCATTGGATTTACGATTAATTAATAACATCAGCGGTTCAACCCCCGCCGGCATATCGACCATGCGTACATCCGCACCGTTTTCACGGGCGCATCGCATAATCTGCATCAATAACACCAGCAGTGTCGAATCCCACGCCCCGATTGCATTGCCAGAAATAATAACCGATTTGATTTTATGGCGCCCAAATTGCGCACGAACATCGGCGCAATCGGCGCGCATGTCCACAACATCGCCCGAAATGCCGATATGCAATTCCCGTTCAACAACTGAAAAAGTCAGTTTCACCTATCCCGCCTAGTGTCCAAATAATACACGCAGTATAACGCATTTGGTGCATCGATGGCAATGGCTTTTATATGGAAGAAATCCATTTATTAAAAAATATAATTATTATATTGTTTAACTAGGAATATTTTGATATCATATCCCGCATGAATAAATCCCAAGGAGATAATATGAAACCGTTTTTGATCGCATTCACAAGCGTTGCATTATTGACACCCGCCGCATTCGGGGCCGACATTAAACCATATTTTGGCGTTGGCCTGGTCGTGGACAAGGCCGGCACATCCGCAAAACGTGTCGGATTTAATCCCGACAACATACAATTGAAATTGACGCCGGACATCCTGAAAAATCCCGATATAAACGCATTAATGGGCGACGCCATGAACAGTGCCATTATCCGTGACGGCGGCGGCGACATGAAATTTGACATGGCAATCGCGGGTGAATTTGTGGCCGGGATTAAATGGGGTCCCATTCGCGCCGAACTGGAAGCCGCATTTCGCAGCGCATCCGAAGATGAATATGATATTTTCAACGGCAGCTTTACGCCGATAAAGAACATTTTAACAGTAAACGCCGCCATCGCCACATCGACCAAGGTCACGCATAATTCATACATGGCGAATTTTTATTATGATTTTAATATCCCCGCATCTAAATGGGAACCATATGTCGGGGGCGGCATCGGAATTGGCACGTACAAGCAAAAGGCCACCGTTGACGTATCGGGCGACGCCAAATTCATGGCAAAAAACATTCCGTTCGGCCAATCGATGACGGTTTTGGAAAACAATGAAACTGTATTTGAATGGCAAATTGGATTGGGCGCCGCATATCATATTACCGATACATGGGCATTGGACATGGGATACCGGTTTAATTCATCGACCATCGGCGGCGAATTTGTATATGCGCACGAAATAAAACTGGGCGGCAGATACACATTCTGACGCCGCCCCCCGCGAAGCCGGGATTCACCGTCTGTCCCGGCATTTGAATTTGGTGTAAGAAATTAAATTATCCCTATATTGCATGCAACAGCATGTGCAGTATTACAAAACATCCGAAACCGGCCAACATACCCAAAATAGGGATAAGAAAAACCTGACGTTGATACACAGGGACAAGTTTGTATCCCAAAAACATCAATATCCCCAGCAGGACATATACAGCCAATACGTCATAATTTGCCATACAGACCAGGTGTTGGTTCCCTGACAAATGGTGACATGCACGCCACCAAATTTCTTCGTGTTTTCCAATACGTCCAAACCATGATAAATCATTCAAAAACAAATAAAACAACCCCGTTGCCAGCACAGCACACCAATACATAAATACGTATTTTTTTGATATCATTATTTACCCCACAAACACCAAGCAATGAATATTCAACACTACTATACGGTCAGTATTTTACTTCTACTATTAAATCTTTGCCTATATATTTAAACAGTGCAACAAAATTGTCCATCTGATGAGTTAAATCAATACACCCAGCAGAACCCGGCACCATTCCCCCATGAATACTAAAATTATCGCGTCCGTATGTGTTGGTTGCTTTGGCTGGTTCCAGCCAAACACGAGAATCCCCCCAAGAATAATACGAGCCGGGCCACCCGCCATGTTTTCCTGGAACTAACCCCGCCAAGAAATCAGCAGTTGTGATGTGTTGTAATTTTTCTTGTCTTGCAACGTATTTCCCAGCTGGGATTGGTCCTTTATTTTTTTCACTTTGATACTTTGGACTTTGATACTCTTTTTTACCTGATACAGCATCCCATGATATTACAGGCTTGTTATCCACATATAATGTAAAGGCCTTTCCATCAAATGTAGCATAATAACCAGAATTGGTATCAACCGGCCTTTCAAAGGTTGGTTTTTCGGTTGTTGTGGATGCTGTCTTTTCTGACGCGGGTATTAGTGTTGTTTTTCCATCTTTAACGACTGGCTTTGGTTTTTTGGTTTGATGTCGCAATTCATTATTTATCTTGGCTTCTGTTTGATATCCCGGCTTTACAATCCCACGTTCTGATAATTTGTGTTCACGCTGGAATTTATCAATTGCATCAAACAAATTCTGGTTGGGGTATTCATTTAAATCTTCCGACGTTTCGCCCGCCCTGGAATCTGGTTCATAAAACCCCAGCTTGGTCAAAGCGTCTTTTAACCACAGGATATCTTCTGGATTGCTGTTGCGGTCGGCAGCCACCGCATCGTCCATATTGGATTCTTGTTCTGGCGCATCTTCTATTGCCGATGCGGTCAAAGTGCAGTTGCAATTTCGATGAAATGGCGGGCCGGACACCACCTGGCCATCAACAATCAATGCAACACATCCGCCGCAATCCCCGCCACAATCTATTTCCTTATACGTGTGTGTATTTCTATCTTTACCCTTATTTTTCGGGGGGTCTTTGAATATATCCAAAACCAATTCGCCATGTTCATTCCAAGTGGCCCCATCCAATAATTGACTCATATTATTTCCCTTTTGATAAATAAAACAGCCCCGCGATGCGGGGCAAAAAAACGGCGGAATAATCCGCCAAATGTATGTGATTTGTATTATATCATAAATTCGGCCAAAAATCAATACAAAGCGACCAGAAATCACAAACCACCCGTTCGGGTGGTTTTAAGATTTTAATTCCTGGCGGAGACGAAGGGATTCCCTGGGCGCGGGGCGCCGGCGGGGCATTCGTGACGGCTCGACTGCATTTTATTTGTCTCGCCTACTCATTGTCGAACCCTTGGGTTCTCATGACACCATGTCCGCCAAAAATTAACCCGCCACAGGGCGGGTGAATTTCTGGCGGAGACGAAGGGATTCGAACCCTTGATACCGTTGCCGGTATACTACATTTCCAATGTAGCGCACTAGACCAACTATGCGACGTCTCCGAAACTTTTGTTTTATTCCGCGTCCACTTCGGCGATTTCTTCCACTTCGGATGCGGTTGCCGGTTCTTCGACCAAGGCATTTTCCAATTCCGCATCGATTTCGCGCAACAGCGGATCTTCGGAATTGATTTCCAGGGATGTTTCATCTTCACTCATCGCCGGGGTGTCTTTATAGGATTGAACGAATTCATGACGAACCGCATTCACATCCAATTTCCCACTGGCAATTTCGCGCAGCGCAACAACAGTCAGTTTATCATTTGTTTTTTCAATCACGGATTCCGCACCGCCATTCAAATCACGAACGCGCTGCGATGCCAGCATTCCCAGCTCATAACGGCTTTCTACAAATGGTAAAGTATCTGAATTTGTTGTACGGGCCATCATAAATTCCTTTGTTGAAATCACCTGAAACCACGTTATAATGCCTTATGGATGCCTAAAATGCAAGCAGAAAATATAAAAACTTTATCTTTTGGCTGTCGATTGAACGCGCTGGAATCGGAAAAGATTCAATCTTTGCTGGCGCCAGCCATTGATGCGGCCATTGTTGTCAACACGTGCGCCGTCACCCACGAAGCCGAACGCCAATCCGCGCAAAGCATCAGAAAATTATCCCGCGAAAACCCCGACGCCCCGGTTTTTGTCACCGGATGTGCTGCGACCCGCAACCCGGGGTTATTCACCCAGATTCCCAACGCCATTGTCATTCATAACCGTGATAAAATGAATCTGGACGCGTATATGCGGGGGCTGGCGGGGGCGCCCTGTTCCCATACGACGCCGCGCGTCGCCAAATTCAATCGCCCCGACACCAAATTGTCCAAGCAATTTATTCAGGTTCAAAACGGATGCAATCATCAATGCGCGTATTGCGTGACGCGTCTGTTGCGGGGGCCGGCCGTGTCGTTTGATTATGCCGGTATTCGCGCCGATGCGGCGGCGGCCGTTGCAAATGGATTTTATGAAATCGTGCTGACGGGGGTGGACATCGCGTCATACGCCCGCGACGGCATGCTGATATCGGATGTGTGCGCGGCATTACTGCGCGATGTGCCGGGGATACGCCGTCTGCGGCTGTCATCGATGGACCCCGCGTCCCCGGAAATTGAAAAAATTATTCAGATGATGCACCGCGACCCGCGAATGATGCCGCACATGCACCTGTCGATGCAGTCGGGTTCCACCCCCATTTTGCAATCCATGGGCCGCCGGCACAGTGCGGAAATGGTGCGCAAATTGATGTGCGCCGCAGATGGCATCACGTTCAGCTGGGACATTATCTGTGGATTTCCGGGCGAAACGGACGAACTGTTTGCTGAAACCATGCAATTGGTTGACCAGACGCGGCCAATAAAAATCCATGCCTTTCCATTTTCGCCGCGTCCGGACACGGCGGCCGCCACCATGCCGGCCCAGGTTGACCGTAATGTGTCCAAGGCGCGTGTTAAAACCATTTCGGACGCCGCCGCCCGTCACCGCGATGCGCACATGCGCGCCCGCATTGGGACAACGACCCAGGTTTTGGTCGAAGAAAACAATATCGCCCGCGACCCACACGATATCGCCGTTCGAATTTCGGGCGAAAAAATCGCCGCGCGCACGATTTGTGATGTGAAACTGACCGGCATTGACGGGGATGCGTTCATCGGGGAAATTTTGTAAAAAAATCTGTTGGCAAAGCCGCCCGTTAATTGCTATGCTGGCGGTACCATGAAAAAGAAATTATTTACACTGTTTATTGCACTGTTTGCGACGGCGGCCCACGCGGATTTTTCCACGCGGGCAAAGTCTGCATTTTTAATCGATTATGATTCCGGGGCCGAAATCGTGGCCAAGAATGCGGACACACTGATGCCGCCGTCGTCGATGATTAAATTGATGACGCTGGTGGTGCTGTTCGATGAAATCCAGGCGGGCCGTTTAACCATGGACGACCGTCTGCCGGTCAGTGAAAATGCGGACTATAACAATCCCACGTGGTACCCCGCCAGCAAGATTTGTCTGGTCGCGGGGCAAACCATCACGGTGCGCGATTTGATTTTGGGTCTGATTGTGCTGTCGGGGGGCGACGCATCGGTTGTCGTTGCGGAAAAATTGGCGGGTTCGGAAAACGCATTCACCCAGATGATGACGACCAAGGCCCGGTCCATCGGCATGCCGCAATCGACATTTGGCAACGCGTCGGGATTGCCCAACCCGAACAATTTGATGACCAGTCGTGAATTGGCGACACTGGCCAACCATATTATCACGGATTACCCGGACATTTACCCGATGTTCGCGACCAAGCGTTTTGAATTCAACGAACACAAATCGGATTGGTGCCGCGATTGGGGCCGCACGCACACGATGAATTACAACAAATTGGTCTTTACCATGCCGGGCGCCGACGGGTTAAAGACCGGGCACACCGACGACGGCGGATACGGCATGGTCGCCAGCAGTGTTGTCGGCGGACGTCGTTTGATTGGGGTGATAAACGGCCTGCATACAAAGGGGCACGATGCCCTGGCGGCGGAAATGAAGAAATTGCTGGAATACGGATACACCAACACGACCAACCGCGTGTTTTACCGCGCCGGCGACAAAATCGCAAAAATACCGGTATGGTACGGACGTCAACCCGTGGTCATTGCGACGGTGGACAAAACATTTGCAATCACATTGCCCCGGTCCAAATCGAACGCCAAAATCCGTTTGCTGGCGCGATACGACGACCCGATTCCGGCGCCCATCAATGCGGGTGACGTTGTCGGCGAATTAATTGCAGAAGTTGACGGCCGCATTGTATCGCGCACCCCGCTGATTGCGATGGACCGCGTGCCCAAGGTTCAGTTTATCGGCCGCATCATTAAAAATATTCAGGTCATTTTTGGGGGCAAATAAATGGCACCAAAGAAAGCGCCGGTTTTCAATTTCCCATCCCCGATGGACAACGATTGTCTGGTGGGGCACGCGGACACACTGCGCACATTTATGGACGCGTGGGCGGCGCGCGACGCACATTCAATCCATCCGGTATGGATGCTGTCGGGGCCGCGCGGGATTGGGAAATCCACCCTGGCCTATAAAATTGCAAAGATGGTGTACGGCAACGTCGGCGATTTCTTTATCATCGATTTGGCCCGCAACATCGACAAAGACGGCAAAGTCAAATCCGATGGCAAGGTGATTTCGGTCTTTACCGTGCGCGCCATGATTGAAAAAATGCAGATGTCATCGATGTCCGGCGATTGGCGCGTTATCTTAATCGATTCCGTCGATGAATTGAACACGGCGGCATCGAACGCCATCCTGAAATTACTGGAAGAACCACCGGCCAAAACGCTGTTTTTATTGGTGGTACACCAATTGGCGAACGTTTTGCCGACGGTGCGGTCACGCGCGCGCGTGGAAAAATTGCACCCACTGACCGTCAGCCAGCTGCGGGAACTGTGCAACAAATTTTTGCCGGGCGAAGACATCAGCACCGCCACATTAAAATTGGCCAACGGCAGTTTTGGTAAAATCGCCAATTTGAAAAAATCGGGCGGCGACGCCATTTATGCAGAATTAATCGAAACACTGGAAAACCCACGCTGCAACAGTGCGGATATCATGGCCATTGCAAAAAAAATTGCCCCGGACGCGGCGCTGCACGGGATATTGTTGGACGCGATTGCGTATTTCGGCCTGGCGGATTTGTATCCGACGGCAACGCACGCCATCGCCGACATGAACAAGATTTATTTGGAACCCGAAATCGGCGTTTTCAAAATCATCACTGAAATCAAGAAATGTTTATAGATACCCATTGCCATTTGACCGACAATTATGTTGCGGGTGATTTGGACGCGGTGTTGGCGCGCGCGGCATCGGCGGGCGTCGGCACAATGATTTGCCCGACGGCCGACCCGGCGGACATTGATTGCGCATTACGTATTACGCAAACCCACGACAATATCTGGGCGACCATCGGCATTCACCCCGAATATGCGGGGACCGATGCGGCGGCCCATTTGACGCGCGACGTTTTATCCCACCCGCGCGTGGTTGGGATTGGTGAAATCGGGCTGGATTATCATTTTGGGGCGAACAACCGCGATGCGCAAATCCGTTTGTTTGAACAACAATTGGACATCGCACGCCAATGCGGATTGCCGGTGGCCATTCACACCCGCGACGCGGACGAAGACACGGCGGCAATTTTAACGGGCGACGTGCGCGGCGTTATGCACTGTTACACCAGTTCGTGGGATTTGGCGAAAAAGATGCTGGACCGTGGGTTTTATTTTTCGGCCAGTGGTATCATCACGTTCAAGAATGCAACCGACGTGCGCGAAACGTTTGCGAAAATCCCGACCGACCGATTGGTTATTGAAACCGACGCCCCATATTGCGCGCCGGTCCCGCACCGCGGGAAAACGTGCGAACCGGCCTTTGTCGCGGACACCGCGCGCGTTTTGGCCGATATAAAAGGGTTGCAGTTACACGAATTGGAAACTATACTGGAACAAAACACAACCAAACTGTATCCGAAATGCCACGTCAAATTATAAAATCAGGTCAGGTTTCCGAAAACCGCAAGGCGCGGTTTAATTACGCCATCGATGACACGATAGAGGCCGGAATCGCCCTGACCGGTGCGGAAATTAAATCCATCCGGTATGGATTGGTCACGATTGTGGATGGCTTTGCCCAGCGGCGCGGCGACAACCTGTATCTGGCGGGGGTGGAAATCCAGAAATTACCGACGGCGGTGCGTTATGTAAATTTCGACGAACGCCGGCCGCGCCAATTATTGCTGCATCGGGCGCAGATGAACCGTCTGATTGGTAAATTACAGGAAAAAGGTGCAACGATTGTCCCCCTGAAACTGTATTTCAACAACCGCGGCCGATTAAAGGTGTTGCTGGGCATCGGATACGGTAAAAACAAAGTGGACAAGCGGGAAACGATAAAGCGCCGCGAATGGGACAAAAACAAGTCACGTATATTAAAGGGCAGATAAAATCTGCCCTTTTGCGTACACCTGGTATGATAAAATTCTTGAACATTCGCGCGTGATGCGATATAATAGACGCGCATTGGGAATCCGGTGTAGGGTATAAGAGCCCTGTTCGAAACCGTCAGAAATGACGTAAAACTCCGACCATTGGGTTGGAGGGTCGCGATATACATGAATAAGCGACACTATTTGTTTCGAAATAGCTCTTAACCTCCAACCACCCAATTGTTTTGGGTGGTGTTTTTTATAACGTAAAAGGAGTCAAACTATGTCAAAAATATTAATCGATGCCCAGTATTACGGCAATATCATACGTTGTGCGCGCCAACATTTGAAAATCAGTGCCGGCGATGCGGCGGCATTATTGAAAATGCCCAAGAAAGAATATCTGAAATGTGAACGTGGCCGCGATTTGTTCGCAGAAGGTACCCTGCGCCGCGTTTTCCATGGTGCGTTTGCGATGTTGATTATCAAGCGTGGCCGCGTCGCGTGTTGACGTGGCGCGTTGTCATTGCGAGCAAGTCGCGACGTAGCGTAGCGAAGACGGACGCCGCGTGGCAATCCAGGAAAATGGAAATGTTCATTATTCACTGGATTGCTTCACGTATCACCCACGCAAACGCATGTTTGCGCGGGGCCCGATTACGTTCGCAATGACAAAGAAGATAAGTGACACCGTAAAAAATCCCCCATCCGGGGGATTTTTAAAACCGAACCTGGGGCGCAACCTTTTCCGATGCGTCAATTTCAAAAAACCGTTCCGGCGTGAACCCGAACATCCGGGCAATGATGCTGGACGGGAATTGTTCAATCTGGGTATTCAATGCCATCACAACCGTGTTGTAAAACTGGCGCGCGGCCTGAATCTTGGTTTCGGTGTCGGTGATTTCACGCTGTAATTCCAGAAAGTTTTCATTGGCCCGTAATGTGGGATAGCTTTCGGATAATGCAAAGATGCTTTTTAATGCACCGGTCAACTGGTTTTCCGCCGCCGATTTATCCGTCCCGTGCGCCGACATCGCCGCATTGCGGGCCGTAATAACCGCATCCAGTGTTTCACGTTCGTGCTTTGCCGCGCCGCGGACCGTTTCAACCAAATTCGGAATTAAATCATACCGACGCTTTAACTGGGTATCAATTGTCGCCCATGCTTCGCGGGCCTGGGTCCGACGCGCCACCAGACCGTTATAAACCGATACAAAATACAACAATAAAACCGCCGCGATGGCAATGGCTGCCCACATTTATGACTCCTTTGGATAAATGAATAACAATATTTTACACCGGGCGTTTTTCAAATGCAATCGGATAAATTTTTTATTCGATGCTTGTATTGTCACGCAAAAACGGAACATCGGGGGAATCATCACTGGAAATCACATCATGCTTTATCCCCGCGGGCCGGGTTTCAACAGATAACACCGGCACATATACATATACGGAAAATTGTCCCTGGGCCCCTTTAAAACCCAACCCGGGCGGACACGCCAATGCGGTACGACGTTGCAACATCATCACGGCGGACCATAAATTCAATGTCACCACCGGCATCATCCCACACCGACCACGCGCCCATGCGTAGGCCCGCCGTCACCCCGCCCGATGTGTCACCCACAATCCGCAACGCATAATCATAACGCAAACCATCCATTTCATAGGTCACACCAACATCCGTACCCGCACGACCAAACACATCGCCCGCGTCCGACGACAATATCCATGTCCCGGTTCCACCCATTCCAACAAATGGCGCAACCGTCACCATATCCGTCACATTAAAACGCACGCCCGTATCCACACGGCCGAACGCCGTGATGCCAATTGGGTTGTCGGTCGCCGTATCCCCGGTCCAAACATGTTCGATGTCAAACGCCCCACCACCGATACCCGCGGCCACGTCCACAAAATAATCATCCAAATCCGAATGCACGCGCAGATTTGCGCCAAACACAATCCCACCAAAATCATTCAGATAATCGGAATATTCCAGCGTCCCCACATGCAGCCCCGCAACCGCGTACGTTTCATCCCGGCCAAATCGCACCGACAAATCCGCCCCACGAACCGTCGCGTCATCGGTTATGACATAAAACGGCCGGGCGGTGACCGCCAACGTGTCACCATTTGGTACATCGACGCCGTCCATATTCATCATGGCCAGTGTCCGCACCGGCCGCATTAAAACCAACGGATTTATCCGGGCACAATCGTCCATTAAATTATACAGCGCATTCATATCCGCGGCATTATCAAACGCCACAACCATTTTGTCGTCGGGATATGTGGCGCGGAATTCATTGATAAACAAACCCACATCCGGGTCCAAGAATTTGCGATAATCGGTTTCACGCACCACGCGCAAATAAATATTGCCCGACACCCGATATGTTTCGGCCGCATACATCGGGTGCAGCGGCCCGGTCGCAACCGACACATTCCCGTCGCCATCAACATTGCTGAACAATAACGCGCCGTTCATGGACATCACATCGTCCAGATAAACGGTAATCTCGCCCACCAGTTGTATTTGCGGGTCGCGCCGACGGAACCGGGCGATGGGTGCGCCAATATTTTGCAACACAACGGACGCATTATCTAAAACGACGCGGTCGGCATACATACCGACCCGCATGATATCCACAAAAGACAACGCCGCATCGCCCACGATCAAAACCGTGAATCCCGCGTCAATGTCCATCAATGTGATGTCCGATTCGTTTTTGATAACCTGGGTAATTTGGGCGTCACTGCCCAGATAAATGGTGCCGTCGATGACACCGCTGTTGCGGATGTACAGATGCGTTCCATCGGGCACAAATACGTCGCCCAACACGAAATTGTCATTTTCCACATATATCGAACGAGTTGTTTTGTCCACATTATACTCAACCAGCACGTGTGTTGCCGTGTAAAAAGAATGATTTGTGTCCGGTGCAACCACCAAATCATTCGAACGTGCTGCGGCCGATTGCATAATGCAGACCACGGGGATGACCGTCCCCAGCCTGGCAATCCATCGCATAATAGACTCTTTCTCTCCCGTTGAATCTTAGGTATTTATTCTTATCGTTTCGCCCCAGAACGTCAATCCAAAAAATTAATTAAATGGAATTTTTTTATAAAAAAACAAAACCGGGCCCCATTTTCATGGGGCCCAGCGATAATAATCGGCAAAATTTAGTATCAGCGTTGCCGACGCGCGCGATTTAACGCGGCGACATGGCGCATTAATTTATTACTGATTTGGCCGTTTACCGGACGCATCAAATAATCGATTTCCAACCCCGCATTTATAAAGTCAACCGGATTGCACGTATTTGTCGTGCGCACATCCATGTCGTTGGGCATGCTGGCACGACGCGCGGCGACATCAAAATTATTTTCCGGCGCCAGAAAGTACGCCACCCGGAAATTATAAAACCGGTCCAATTCGTTGCGCCGAAACCAATCAATCATATCACGGACATAGCGGGGCTGAATCACGTCATAGACCAAATTTTTGCCCAGGTTGGCGCGAACCTCGGCCGCGGGCACACCATACAGCCATTTGGGCATGCCGGGGCGCCAAAACGCGGCATTGACCCACAAACGCGTGGCCATTGGGGTGATGTCAAAGAATGCTTCGTCCCGGAAATAATATTCGCGCCCGTCGCATTCCCCGTCGCGCATGGGCCGGGTTGTGGCGGATTTCAGATTGTAAAACAGCCCATCGGGCAAACTGTTGCGGACAAAATACGATTTCCCACTGCCGGACAATCCCGTACAAAATAACAAAGTGTTTTTCATAATCGTTTCCTGTGTCTGAAAAACGCCCCGACATGGGGGCGTGTTTTATTAATCTTCCAAGAAGCTGCGCAGTTTGCGCGCACGCGTCGGATGTTTCAGTTTATTCAGCGCCTTTTGTTCAATCTGGCGGATACGTTCACGGGTCACCCCAATGTATTCCCCGACTTCTTCCAGGGTGCTGGTTTTATTGGTGCTCATCCCGAAACGCTGGCGCAGAACCGTTTCTTCCTTGGGGTCCAGTTCGGACAGAATCTGGGTCACAATCTTGCGCAGATTCTTTTGCGCGGCCGACATAAACGGATTTTTCGCCGTTTCGTCCGCGATGATTTCGATACGGCTGCTTTCTTCGTCGGTGCCGACGGGCGCTTCTAATGAAATCGGTTTCAGGTTGACCTTCATCGCCTTGTGAATCTTGTCCACCGGCAAATAAATGATTTTCGACAATTCTTCGGCGGTCGGCTGGCGGCCATATTTGTGCATAAACTGACGCGACGCACGCTGAATCTTGTGAATATTGTCAATCATATGCACCGGGATACGGATTGTGCGAGCCTGGTCGGCGATACTGCGCGAAATCCCCTGTTGAATCCAGTTGGTGGCATATGTTGAAAATTTATTCCCCAAACGGTAATCGAATTTGTCCACCGCCTTCATCAGGCCGATGTTTCCATCCTGGACCAGGTCGGAAAAATCCAGCCCCAGACCGCGGTTGCTGTGTTTTTTCGCGAATTTGATAACCAAACGCAGGTTGGCTTCTATCATTTCGCGTTTGGCGCGGGCGGCTTCGGTTTGGCCACGACGGACCAGTTCGACAACCTTCTTATACTCGCTGGTGGGTTGGCCGGTTTCCATGGCGATGGCGGTGATGTCTTCCTGGATTTTCAGGATGTCTTTTTCATGCTTTTTCGCAAAGTTCACCCACACCGGATTTTTATGCTTGGCCAATTTTTTGACCCAGTTACGGTTTAATTCGTTGCCGGTATATTCGGCCAGAAAATCTTCGCGTTTAACCTTGGCCGATAATGCCAGACGCAACAGTTTCCCTTCCAACCCCATCAGCAATTGATCGCGTTTGGTCAATTGTTCCAAGATTTCCGCATTGCGGTCATCGTTCAGACGGATTTTGCTGACGTGTTCGAACAGTTCCAGACGCAGTTTTGTGTATTTCTTTTCCAGTGCTTCGTCGGGCTTGGACGAAGTCAACAGGTTATCCAAACGCTGGGCCTGTAATTTCTGCATGCTGTTAAAGATGCGCTTTATCTTGGTGAACAAATCCATCACCATGGGCATCAAGGCTTCTTCCATCACGGGGATGGGAACGCCGGACGTGCCGCGCGGGGTGTCTTCTTTTTTGACACCATCGTCAGCGTCGGCATCTTCGTCGTCTTCTTCGTCATCTTCGACGGACGATTCTTCCAAATTATCCAAATCTTCGTCGTCCAGTTCATCGACGTGTTCGACACCCTTGGACTTTAACGCTTCGGACAGTGCGGCCAGCGATTTCTGTTCGGCTTCGCTGGAATACATGACTTCCAGATTGACGATATAGCGCAACCGAATGTCGTCGTTCAACAATTGCTGGTACCAATCCAACATGGCCTGGATGGTCATGGGGCTTTCGCACAGGCCATATACCATCAGACGCGACGCCGCTTCGATACGCTGGGCGATGGCGACTTCGCCGGCGGCGGTCAGCAATTGCACCGTACCGATTTGTTTCAAATACGATTGGACGGAATCCTGGACGCCCAAAACCAGACTGCCGGTTTGGCTGCGTTCCAATTGCTTGGCAAAGTGTTCGTAATCGTCGTCGTTGACATCGACCTGTTCGGCATCCGCGTTCAACAGATTGCGTGTTTTATCGCGCGGTTCGTCGTCACCGTCATCGTAATAGCGGTCCAAATCCTGGGCGAACGTGTCGGTTTCCAGAATTTCCAGGCCCAAATCTTGCTGGAAAAAGTCCAAGACTTCGTCCTGTTCATCGGCGGGGATTTCGTCCGCTTCGGTTGCGGTATTAAAATCCATCTGGGACAAATATCCCACTTCGACCGCGGACGTCGCAAGTTTTTGTAAATTTTCGGGCAACGATTCTATTAACAGCCGCGTTGCATCATCCAGTTTTTTCGCCATCAAAAAACCTTTGCTGTATTAAAAGGTGTATGTGTAATGTCTTATTTTTTCGCCTTGGCCACCGCGTCATGCAGTGCGGATTCAGAAACCAAACCCAATACAACGGGGCTTTGGATTTGAATCAAGGAATAAGATTTGTGCGTTTTGTTGCGGACCGACGCGACGGTGGGATTCGTACTGCGCATCAGGCGTGCAATCTGGCCGTCGGACAATTCCGGATAATTTTTCAGAATCCACAAAATCCCGCCCAAACGGTTCTGGCGGTGCAGTTTCGGTGTGTATCCGATGCCCTTTTTATTCTGTGCCTTTTGCGCGGCGACGATATTTTCGCGCAGTGTCAGACGCGCATCCGGGTCCGCTTCACAGCGTTCGATATCTTCGCGCGTAACCTGGCCGTTCAAGATAGGGTTCAGACCCTGGATTTTATAAGTTTCGGCGTCGGCGATATTTTTCACTTCCAATTCGTGCATACCGCAGAAATCGGCGATTTGTTCAAACGACAGTGCTGTGTTTTCAATCAACCACAGTGCGGTGGATTTTGGCATATACGGATAATTCATGAACGTTCCTCTTCTTGCTGGGGGCAATATACCCCAAAAGACGCCTGTATTCAAGCCTTTTTTTATCGAAATTATCCCCGCCGGTTTGGCGGGGATGTGAATGGGAATGGTTATTCATCCTTTTTCACGATTTTAAACCCGTCGCGGGTATCGACCACGCTCCATCCCATCGCGTCAATTTGCGCCCGCAAATCGTCGGCCGTCGCCCAATCGCGTGCGACCTTGGCCGCGGCGCGCCGCTGGGCCAATTCGGTGATTTCGGCCGGTGCATCCGCGGATTCGCGTTCCACAATACGCCGCGCCCGGTCCAAAAATTGCAATCCCAACAACCGGTCGATAAATTCAAACAAATTGATTTTGGTTGCTGCATTCATGGTGCCATCGCGCAAAATTTCTTGGACCAAGACCAGTGTTTCCGCCGTTTTCAGGTTGTCCGATATCACGCCCAGCATTTTGTCATGCCATGCGCCCACCGCCGTCGCATCCACGTCGCCCGGTGCGTTGTCCATCAACAAATCGGCCACGCGACGGGTAATGTTTTTATATCCGGCCGCCGCCGCATCCATCGCGTCCCATGAAAACGCCAATTGCGTCTGATAATGCCCCAGCAAAATCAAATACCGGTACACCATCGGGTCATAACCGCGGCGGCGCAACGCATCCAGCCCCAAAAATTCACCGGACGACTTGCTCATCTTTTCGCCGCTTTTATCGACCAAGAAACTGAAATGCACCCAATAACTGACCCACGGGGCCCCGGTGATGGGTTCGCTTTGCGCGATTTCGTTGGCGTGATGCACGCGGGACAAATCTTCGCCGCCGGTATGGATATCAAAATGATTCCCCAGCAATTTCATGCCCATGGCACTGCATTCCGCATGCCAACCCGGAAATCCCACGCCCCAGGGGCTGTCCCATTCCATTTGACGGCGCACACCCACGGGCGAAAATTTCCACAACGCAAAATCCGTCGGATTACGCTTTGCACTGTTGAATTCAACGCGCGCGCCCGCACGGTTGCCGGACAATGCCCCGCCCGTCAACGCCCCGTACGCCGCGAATTTCGACGTATCGTAATAAATCCCATCCCCCGGAATTTCATATGTATATCCCAATTTTTCCAGTTTTTGCACCAATTCGATTTGTTCGGCGATGTAATCGGTCGCATGCGGCATATCGGTCGGCCGCATGATGTTCAAATCATCATAATCGCGCAGAAATTCGTCTTTGTAAAACTTGGCGATATCCCAGACAGATTTGTTGTCACGGGCGGCACCCTTTTCCATTTTGTCTTCGCCGCTGTCATCTTCGTCATTGGTCAGATGGCCGACGTCGGTAATATTCATGACATGATGCACATCGTACCCGTTTTCCAGAAACATGCGCTTTAAAATATCATTGTGAATCATTGTGCGCAGATTGCCGATATGGGCATAATGATAAACGGTCGGCCCACAAGAATAAAACCCGACGCGCCCGGGGTTCAGCGGTTTGAATTCTTCCAGTTTTCTGGACATGGTATTGAATAATTTGATGGTCATGATATGATTCCTGTGTGTATCAAAGTGGGTAATTTTGGGCGCATTTGCGCCGTCGGCAATGGTATCAGCGACAACAACAACAGTAAATTTTGTAATTAAATAAAGCCATACTGACAGTATGGCCCATTCTGGAATCTAAGTCAATTGTTAAAACACCACGCGATGGGTCGCATGGCAATCCAGTGAATAAAAAAAATCCCCCATTCGGGGGATTTGGAATCTATTAACGAGAATAGAATTCGACGACCAATTCCGGGGACATCTGGACCGGATACGGTACATCTTCGAACGACGGTACGCGGACAAATGTCGCAACGAAATTCGCGCTGTCGACATTGATATAATCCGGGAAGTTGCGTTCCGCAGATTCCAACGCCAAAACAACCAACGGCATCTGTTTCGCTTTTTCGCTGACGGTGATGACATCGCCCGGTTTAACCTGATACGACGCAATCTTTACGCGTTTGTCGTTGACATAAACATGACCGTGGCTGACCAACTGACGCGCGGAAAATACGGTCGGGGCCAATTTGGAACGGTACACAACGGCGTCCAAACGACGTTCCAGCAAACCAATCAAGTTATCCGGTGTGTCACCTTTCATATTGGCGGCTTCCAAATAATAAGAACGGAATTTCTTTTCGCCGACGTTGCCATAGTACCCTTTCAGGGTCTGTTTGGCGCGCATCTGTTTTGCGTAATCGGACGAATTGCCCCCACGGGATGTCGGGCCATGCTGACCGGGTTTGTATTTACGCTTGTTAATCGGAGATTTCGCCTGACCCCACAGGTTCACACCCAAGCGGCGGCTGATTTTCAGTTTACGTGTGCTGCGTTTCGCACCTGCTCTTGCCATAATATAATCCTTTTGGTTTTTTTATGGTGCCGGATTTTCAACAGAATCCTTATCACGAATGGGACCAAAAAGCACCATTGTTTAATCAGTTCTGATTACCCAGCGCACCCAGTTTATAGTCTTTGATGACAAAAATCAAGCTTTTTATCACATCCCCGCCCGGGCACATAAAAACAGACGCCCCGATTGGGGCGTCCGCGTAACCAAAATTATTGGTTTAGTTCAAAGCATCTTTCAAAGCTTTACCCGGCTTGAACTTCGGCTGGGTGGACGCCGGAATTTTAATGGCGGCACCTGTCTGCGGGTTGCGGCCTGTGGTCGCTTTGCGTTTTGCGGTTGTGAATGTACCGAAACCGACCAAGCGAACTTCGCCTTTCTTTTTCAGAACTTTTGTAACTGTGTTGATAAAGGCATCCAAACAACCGGCAGCAGTTGCTTTTGTCACTTCGACTTCGTTTGCAATTGCTTCGATCAATTCTTGTTTGTTCATTATATTTCTCCTTTCGTGAGTTTTAAGGTTGTCCGGCAGACCATAGGCAATGTCGCTGGTATCTGTGGCGCCCGGATTTGCTGGTCTTTTTCAATTCCATCCCGTCGCAGCCCCCAATCACAGGGACATTGCCCGTCCTGCTTGCCCGAATCGTAGAGAAATCCGCGCTTTAAGTCAAGAGTATATTTTCAAATTCGCCATAAATTGTTTTATGACTTGACATTATTGGCCCATACTGGTATGGCGCCCGGCGTCGTTTCATCGCACAAGACCCACTGCCCGTCTGCGCCCGCGATATCCACCAAACGGTAATGATTGGGCGTCGCCACCAACAGCATAACTATCATTCCGGCCCAGAAAATAAACTTTGTCAATGCCCAGGGTTTCTTGAACGCATCGTCTTTGAATGAATCCTTTAACAGGTTTTGGTACAACGCCCAGCCCCAGCTGAACAACAACATCATCACCCCGAAAAAGAACACCATGCTGATGATGCGCACCATGGGACGCATTGCCGTCGCGACCATATTCCATGTCGTACCATCGGCCGGACACACAAACAACGCCATCCCGTCCGCCCCCGCGGGTAATGCCACCGGGTCCGTCGGCATAATCTGCAACCCAAACGAAGACGCCAGCACAATGGCCGTCAGTAATACTATCGAAAACAGCATCAACGGTTTCATATAAATAACCTTTCCTGAACTATGCGACCATTATATCATAAAAAACTAACCCATTGCAATGTTGGTGGTTCTGGGTGTATAGTTTATATTATGTTTCATCGCAAAAATCGTATTATCGTCGGATTAACCACATATAACACAGAATTCCTGCGCATTTCAGTGCCGGCATTGGCGCGGTTGGGACGACGGATTTTCTTAATCGTGCATAATGACAACCCGACCGTAAATGTCACACGTCGTGATTTACGGAAATTGGGGTACCGCGGGCGCGTTCATATTATTAATGCACGCGAAAATGTTGGCGCACTGCGCGCGCGACTGAACATCCTGGGGGCGATTGGGAAACTGAAACTGCGCGACGAATGGATGGTGTTCTGCGATGACGATGATATTTTAACCAATATTGACGTCCCGGCGGTCGCCCCACATAACTTTGCGGTGTTGCAAAACATGATTGAAATTCGTGGGCGGCTGATTGACGTACTGCGCGCGATGGACGATACCAACAAATTAATGGTCGATGATGAAAACGTCATTTTGCACCGTCCGCATATCGCCATGGCGGGCACACTGGTGCGCACCGGCATTATGTGCGCGGTCGGCCAATTGATTAATGACGCCATCGATGTTATCCGCCAAATCGACAACAGTTTGGATTACCGGGCACCCGATGACGCAATGCTGTGGCAATCGGTTGTCAGCTATGCCCGGCATATCAACCCGGCCGCCACCCCAATTTATATGGACCGCGTGAATTATATCGGCACAAATGTCGATACCGCCGCCCAGAAATACGGCCGTTTGCGCTTTCCGGCGACGCATGCCGCGGCGCGGCTGGAAAACGCCCTGCACAGATATGCGACGGCATGGACGGCCATTATCGCCGAAATTGGCCCGCGGCTGTAAAAAAATGACTTTTTCGAAAATATATGATTGAAACCGGCGGACAATATTTCTACAATTGCGCCGATAAAAAGGAATATTGACAATGAAATACAACGACATCAGACAGGTTTTCTTGGATTATTTTGCATCACGCGGGCACAAAATCGTGCCGTCCGCGTCATTGGTGCCGAACGACCCGACATTGTTGTTCACCGTGGCCGGCATGGTCCCCTGGAAAGGGATTTTACAAGGTGCCGAAGCCCCCTTTGCCCCGCGCGTTGCCGACGTTCAAAAATGTATCCGCGCGGGCGGGAAACACAACGACCTGGACGAAGTTGGCTTTGACGGCCGTCATCATACTTTCTTTGAAATGATGGGGAACTGGTCCTTTGGCGATTATTTCAAGGCCGGCGCCATCGAACAATCCTGGGAATTATTGACGGGCGTGTTAAAACTGGACCCGGAAAAAATCCGCGTCACCACGCACGTGTCGGACGAAGAATCCACCGAATTGTGGCGCAAAATCGCCGGCAAAGAAGCCATTCGTCTGGGCGACAAAGACAACTGGTGGTCGGCGGGCGACACCGGTCCGTGCGGTCCGTGTACGGAAATGTTTTATGATTTTGGCGCCGATATTGAAAACGAAGACGACCGCTGGGTTGAAATCTGGAACGACGTGTTTATGCAGTTTGACCGTGACGCGAACGGCAATCTGACCCCACTGCCGAAACAGAATGTTGATACGGGCGGCGGTTTGGAACGTTGGGCCGCGATGTTACAGGGCGTGCGTGACAATTACGACACGGATTTGTTTGTGAACCTGATGCGCGCGGTCGAAGATGTCGCCGGCGTGAAAAAGACCGCCGACAACACACCGTCGTTCAAGGTTATTACGGACCATCTGCGCGCGGTGGGCTTTGCCATTGCCGACGGTGTTATCCCGTCCAACACCGACCGCGGCTATGTCATTCGCCGCATTTTGCGCCGCGCAATGCGTCACGGCCAAATGCTGGGGCACCGCGGGCCGCTGTTGTCGAAATTGTATCCGGCATTGATTACCGAAATGGGCGCGGCATATCCGGAATTGGCCCGCGAAGAATCACGCGTTGTCGAAATTATCCGCAACGAAGAAAATGCCTTTGCCGACATGTTGCAAAACGGTATGAAATTGCTGGACGGCGAATTGCCGAAATTGCATGACAAAACTTTGCCGGGCGACGTGGCGTTTAAATTGTTTGACACATATGGATTCCCGCTGGATTTGACCCAGATGATTCTGCGCGACCGCGGCATGGACGTGGACACGGCCGGATTTGAACGCGCCATGACCGAACAAAAAGAACGGTCCCGCGCCAATACCAAGGGCACGCGCACCCTGTGGGAATCGCAAACCGAATTGCCCGACACCGACGACACTGGCAAATATGCGCCGACAACCGACATGGAATCGCGTGTATTGTCCATTTTGCGGGGCGGCGAATTTGTACAATCGGCCGCCGCCGGGGACGAAGTCGAAGTGGCATTGGATAAAACACCGTTTTACGGCACCCAGGGTGGCCAGGTCGGCGACAGCGGCACCCTGGCCATGGGTGACGCGGTTGTCATGAACATTGGCGAAGCCGCCCGCGTCAACAACGTCGTTATTCACAAGGGGACGCTGACGGCGCCCCTGGCGGTGGGGGATGTTGTACGCCCCGCGATTGACGACAAAATGCGCGCCCAGACCACGCGCGCGCACACCGCGACCCATTTGTTACAGGCGGCCCTGCGCACTGTCTTGAACGAAGACGTGCAACAGCGCGGGTCCAAGGTGTCGCCGGATTCCGTCCGATTTGACTTTTCATTTGGGCGCGCCATGACGGCGGACGAAAAACAGGCGGTCGAAGACCTGGTCAACAAATGGATTGCGGCCGACATGCCGGTTGAACACGCGGAAATGTCACTGGACGCGGCCCGCGACCGTGGCGCGATGGCGTTGTTTGGCGAAAAATATGGTGACATCGTACGCGTTATCACAGCGGGCGACGTATCATGCGAACTGTGTGGGGGAACGCACGTTCACCACACGGGCGAAATTTTGCGCGCCAAGATTAACAAGGAAAAATCCATCAGCAGCGGCATCCGCCGCATTACAATGTCGGTTGGAACACTGGCCGAATAAAAAATCGCCCATCCGGGCGATTTTTTTTACAAATTTAAAAATTCCGACTGATTTTATCCCCGCTGGGGATAAAAAATGGCGGAGCGTATAGGACTGGACTCCCCTTCCGCTTGCTCCGCCCGCGGTGGGGATACCCCTCTCCACTCGCGACGATTTGGCTACGCTTCACTTGCCAAATCTGCTCCGTATCGAACCTATGCGGTTCTCGGACATTATCTTTCCACCCTTTTTTATCCCCGCTGGGGATAAAAAATGGCGGAGCGTATAGGACTCGAACCTATGGACCAAAAAATCTCGGTCACAGATTAGCAATCTGCTGCATTACCACTCTGCCAACGCTCCGCGTGGTTGCGATGGGTATTATATAGAACACCGCAATGAAATGCAAGTGCGAAAACAGATTATTTTCACGGCCGCCGCGTGGGCTAAAAAACATGCTTGAACAAAATGGCCGGATGCGGTATAATTTGGGGCATTGGATGGGGTGAATATATGCCTAATCCAAGGGAACGATTATAATCCCCGTTCGCGTTTTTGAAAAAATCCCCATTTTCTGCCCCCTGTTGTTTATGATTTTATGCCGAATCCAATCGTTGGTTTAATGACCACAATAACCAGTGGCGCATCGGCAACAACCACCAGCTATCCGGCATGTGCGGATTGTTATTGTTGCACCGACGGTACCCAAACCGAATGTCGGGGGACATGTTATTATAACGTAAAATGTTGTTTCGGCACCGGCGGCGAAGTCTACATATGCCCCGACGGTCAGGTTTGGGATGCCGACCAAGGGAAATGTGTCCCGGAAACTTCCACGACCGTTTGCACCCGGGGGTATTATCCCACCCCGTCTGGGTGCGCCCAGTGTCCAGAACCCAGCAATTTCACACCCAGCAACAGTCGTTGCGCCACATCGTCAACAAGCACCGCCGACGCATCCGACCGCAGAGCCATTGAAACATGTTACATGCCCCAGCAATATTTATCGCTGGACAATGGCGTGGTCCAAACCCCATGCGAATACGGTGATGATTCCGGCCAATTCGAATTTACCCAGAATTGTCATTACAGTGCCAGTGCCACCGCCAATTAAAAAAACGCCCCAAACGGGGCATTTTTTATGAAATCTTTTCAATCCGACGGACCCGGCGTTCGATGTTATCAAACGGGCTGTCCAGAAAGGTTTGCGCGCAGATAAACGCCATTTCAATATCAATGTCATCCGCGGCCAGCGCCAAAACGTTGATATCATCATGAAATCTGTCATCGCGGGCCTGTTCCGGGCGGTCACAGCGCGACGCGCGAATATGTTTATACCGGTTGGCGGCAATCATCACACCCGCCCCCGTGCCGCAAATCAAAATACCACGCGCCCGCGGGTCATCGGCCATCGCATCGGCCAAGTTTTTGGCAACATCGGGATAATCGACCATTGTATTCGGGTCATCCACCCCCAGATTAACCACGCTGTACCCGGCGGCGGTCAACATTTCAATCAAATATAATTTCAGCCCCGCCCCGCGGTGGTCAGATGCCAGAAAGACTTTGGACACGTTTTTGTTCATTTCTATTTATCCTTTCGTTTTGCCAATTTGCATTCCAAGCCGGTGTTGCCGGTAATATTCAACGTATGATATGACAATGTCCCGACCATTTGGGCATTGCTGAAAACGTTTGCGGTGCTGACGGTGGCGGGGCCGTCCAAACTGCCGTGCAAGAACAGGTTGGTTGCCGTGATTTTACCCACAACGCGACCACCGCGCCCGATAACGACGGTTTCGGCCACAATCGACCCCAACACTTCGCCGTGAATCTGGACGGTGTGGTCGGTTTTGATGTCGCCCGTCAATTTGCATCCCGCGCCGATAACCGTCGGGGACCGTTTTTCATGTGCGTTTGTAAATGCCTGCATTTTTATTATTCCTTTACGAATTTTGTTGGGTCGAACGGAACGCCTTTGTATCTGATTTCATAATGCAGATGCGGCCCGGTTGACCGACCGGATGAACCGCCCAGCCCCACAACCGTGCCCGGCCGGACCCAGTCCCCACGCGACACCGTGATTTGGGACAAATGGGCGTATAATGTCGAAAAGCCCAGGCCATGGTCAACCTCTACCGTGGTGCCGTATCCGACGCGTTCACCCGCCGACACGACACGTCCCGGGGCCACTGCATATAATTCCGTACCGATTTTACCGGCAAAATCAATGCCACGATGACGCTTTGGCTTGCCATCAAACGGGTCGTTGCGCATACCGTAATTGGATGTAATGCGCATCTTGGCCACCGGCGCCCCAATCGGCAACACCGTATTCAAACGCGCCAATCCATGCCACAATTCCAACCCGTCGGCCAATTTCTGATACTTGGGGTCCAATTCTTTGTCCATGTCCAGGGGGCTGAACGCGGCGCCGACAATCGGGTTCGCATATCGGTTGGCACTGGCGACCAGTTTGCTTTCCCCCAGCCCCAGCGGCGCGATTGTCCCATTAATCTTTTTAATATTCTTGCGCAGTTCTTCTGTCTTGTCCGCCGTCAATTGGGTGACCATGTCCACAATCTGGGCATCGGCGTCGGCAATTTCAAACATCGCCGTGGTGATTTGCTGGTTGCGCTTTTTCAGTTCTTCGTTTTCCGCGCGGGTCAATTCGAATTCGGCCGACAATTCGGACAGTTTCTGGTATTCGGCGGTGTAATCTTCGTTGGTGAACATTTCCGTCAGCCGGTTTTGCAAGAAATCCAATTCCCCCCATGTCTTTAAACGTTGGTCCATCAGGGATTTCTTTTCGGCATCGGTCAATTTTTTGGCATTTAACACCTTGTCATCTATCAGGTTCAGACTGCGCGTTAATTCGTTGTACTTTTTCAGGTACGTCATCAAATCACTCATCTGCCGGGTGTGCAGGGTGCGCGCTTCTTCCAATTGCTGGGTGCGCTTTTGCAACAGCGGCCGATGATACACGAACACATATGTTGACCATGTCGCCCAGATAATCAGCCCCAATTTGCCGCAAAACTTGGTAAAGCGCCAAAAACTGCTTTGTTCATAAGTGTACACATTCCCACGCGGCGTATCCATAACGGTGAATTCGCGGGGCGGGAAAATCCGCACAATCAAACGCCAAATCGCGCGCACCGGCGACGTTATCAAAGACCACAGGGATGAAAAATATCGTGTAATAAAGTTTAACATTTGGATAGAAGTGTAGCCAATGCCGCGTCAATAGTCAAGCCGTCACGCAACACCGGTTCAAAGTTCATGGATGCCCCGGAATACAGGCCCATTCCACCACGCGCGCCCAATTTTGCCCGGATAAGTGCGCGTTCCGCCACGCGCCGCCCCCCAAACAGCGGGAAAACCGTGATGTCCCCGCAACGCCCCCGCAACGCACAGATAATTTCATCCGCCACCGCCGCATCAACAATGGTGCAAAATGTCCCCATTGGCCGCACACGTTTAACACATGCGCGCGTCCATGCGGTCAAGTCAACATTGTGATGGGCGTTATGATGGGCGGGTGTGCCCTTGAAATAAGGCGGGTTGGTAACAACCAAATCAAATGTGCGGTCCGTTTTCCAGGTCAGAATATCAGTTTCGATTAATTCAATATCCCGCCGGTTCAACGCCGCATTTCGACCGCATTCATCCAACATGTCGCGCGAAATATCAATCCCCGTCATCTGAATTGATGGCCGATGCGCCATCATACACAACGCGACGCCCCCCGTCCCCACCCCAACGTCCAGGACCGTTCTGGCGGGTGCGTCGGCAAATGCGGCCAACCAAACCGCATCCGATGTGGGGTTGTATCGACCGCGATTTATCTGGACGCGCCCCCCCATCAGGGTAAAAATATCTTGTTTTTGCGACATGGCTATATAATAATTCATCAAAATCAAAAGGCAAGACAGATGTTTAATGATATGGTTGTTGTGCAAAGCGCCGTCAGCAGTTTTAACAACGCGGCATTGGCGGGACCGGCTTTCTTTTGGACGGGAATATTGATGTTGCCATTGCTGGCGCTGGTGTGGTTGTGCCGGGATGCAATCGTGAACCGTCTGGGGTGGAATGCGGCCAAAATCAATGCGCGCATGGCCACAATCACCATGGCGATGATTCTGGTGTGGCTGGTGGTTATGGGCGGAAATTATGGTGTTCTGCGGGATGCGGCGTCCACACTGCCCTATGTCATGGCAACGGTGATTTTCGTCACAGCGGCGACAATTACGCGCCAAATGCGGGGCGTTTCCATCCCCAAATTGACATGGCCGCACAGCGCGCGCGGTAAAAAAATCTGGACCATTGGCGCCGCGTTGGCGATTGTGGCGGCAGTGGCGTTGTCGGGTTGGCCGACGTGGTGGGGGACCCTGATGCAGGGGGCGGCATTCGTGTGCGGATTTATCGTCGGCCGCATGATGCGCCCCAGTTTCGCGCCCCTATCCATCGCCAGCGTTATAATGATTACGGTCACAACCGCCATGTTGATGCAGCCGGAATATTTCCGCTTTGGCCAGTTGGGCAATCTGACGGTGGCCCATCTGGGGTGGCTGGTGCTGACGGGGGCGGCGGCGGTGGCGACACTGGCGCTGCGCAATATCCCGGCGCGCGGCCGCATTCACAACAGCGCGTTTGTTAAATTAAAATGGATGATGCGCTTTGTCGCGTGCTTTGCATTGGTGCTGTTCGCGCTGACTGAATCCGTGCCGGTGTTCGCGGGACTGATGGGGACACTGTTTGTGATGTATGCACTGTCCATCTGGCACGCCGCGCGCGTCCCAAACGGCGTGGCTGACAAAATCTGGGCGGTGGCACTGATGACGTTTGGGGCGCTGACAGTGATGCCGGTTATCGCAGCACTGGGGGTCTTAATCTGGCCGCGCGATGGTCTGGGGCGCACGTGGGCGGACAGCAAATTCTTGTTATAATTCGTTATATTTATTTAATACCAATCATCGCGGTTGTGTTGTATTATTTGGGCGATATTAATCTTATATTATTATAAAAGCGAGCCACAAAATGATACATCCAACCGCGATTGTTCACGAAGGCGCCGTTTTGGGCGCCGATTGTAAAATTGGACCTTTTTGCATTATTGGGCCAAACGTTGTCTTGGGCGACCGCGTTGAATTGGTGTCCAACGTCGTCATCGATGGCAAGACATCCATCGGCGACGATTCCATTGTTTATCCCTTTGCCGTTTTGGGCGTGATGAGCCAGGATTTAAAATGGCAGGATGAATCCACCATGACCGGTCTGCGCATTGGCAAACGGTGCCGCATTCGCGAATACGTCACCATTCATTCGGGCACACCCGCATCCGATGGCACGGTTATCGGCGACGATTGCCAGATTATGGTGAACGCCCACGTCGGCCATGATTGCAAGGTTGGCAACGGCGTCGTGATGTCCAACCTGGTACAGATTGCCGGACACGTCGAAATCGAAGACAATGCCATTTTATCCGGTGGTGTGGCCGTATTGCAATTTGCGCGCATTGGCCGCAACGCATTTATCGGCGGCATGTCGGGCGTTGGCAACGACGTGTTACCCTATGCCATTTACGAAGGGCCGCGCGCCATATATCGCACGATTAACCGCGTGGGTCTGATGCGTCATGGTTTCACGAACGAAGATATGCACGCCATCCACAGCGTTTATTCCGCGGTATTTCGCGGCACAGACGGCACGGCGGCCGAACGCCTGGCCAAGGTGCGCAAGGAAGTCAAAAACAACAAATACGCCATGGACGCCATCGATTTCATCGAAAACCGGTCCAAGCGTGGCATCGGCACCAGCAACGCGGCGGAATAAGCAAACGCTATGTCACAAAAAATCTTTATCATTGCGGGCGAAGTTTCCGGCGACGTTTTGGGCGCAAAAATCATGCGCGAAATGCCGGATGTTGAATTTGTCGGCATGGGCGGCGAAAACATGGCCGCGGCGGGGTTAAAACCGCTGTTCCCGATTTCTGATATTGCGGTTATGGGCGTGGCCGAAGTGGTGGCCCATGCAAAAACACTGACCGCGCGCATCCGCGAAACCGCCGACGCCATCATCGCGGCGCGCCCTGATATTGTTGTGACCATTGACGCCCCCGGATTTGCCCGCGGTGTTATTAAATCTTTGCGTAAATCGCCCAGTGGGCGCGAATTAATTGCCGGCGGATTGAAATTCCATCATGTTGTCGCCCCCCAGGTTTGGGCGTGGCGCCCGGGGCGCGCAAAAAAATACGCGGCGACATTTGATAAACTGTACGCATTTTTTGATTTTGAACGGCCATATTTTACAAAATACGGCCTGGACACGGTGGCGGTGGGCCATCCGATTGCCGATGGGATGGATAAATATCGTCGCATCGCCGCCCGCAAAAACGATGAAAAAATCATAACCCTGGTCCCCGGCAGCCGCATGAGTGAGGTAAAAAAACTGATGCCGGTATTCCGCAGTGCGGTTGAAATGTTGGTGTCATGCGGTTATCGTGATTACAAATTTGTTATCCCGACCGTCGAAACAACGGCGGATTTTGTCCGCGCCCAGACCCAGGATTGGCCGATTAAGCCCGAACTGGTGCCGTCGGCGGACCGCTATGACATCTATGCCCGGACATATATTGCCATCGTGGCCAGTGGGACCGTGTCGGCGGAACTGGCGATTTTGCATATTCCAACAATTGTTATTTACAAGATGAACCCGATAACGATGTGGCTGGCCCGACGGGTTATTCGCGTCAAATGGGTGTCGCTGGTTAATATTTTGTTGAACAAATGTGTGTACCCCGAATTACTGGGGCCGGCGGCGACGGGTGAAAATATCTTGGAATGCGTGCGTCAATTATCTTTGCCGGCGCGGCGTCGTGATATAATTGCCGATTTGACCGCGGCGGATAAATTATGGCACCGCGATGCCAACGCCGCGCAATTGATTGCGGATAATCTGCGCCGGGAAATTTCCCCCCACGCATAACCAATCCCCCATCCGGGGGATTTTTTGTTTTGCGCCCCGGCAATTACGTTAACAAACACACCTGTTCAAAGACATATGTTCCGTTGGCGTCATTGTAATCTGTTTCGGCCGGGGCATACATAATGCACGACCCGCCGGGCGACGGCAACAAACAGCTGTGGGCCACGCGGCGGATTTCCGCGGGGTGCGCGGCGGTGCGGGCAACATGGATTTTTTACCCGATTGCTTCGCCACGTGGCAATCCAGAAACATTGAACCAATAAAATAAAATCCCGGTGGGGACCGGGATTATTTTTCCATACCTTCGGGTAAATCGGCCATTGGGGTGCCACCCTTTTGACATTGTTTCAGCGACGTCAGACCCGGGTTGCCGGACACATCAATCGGGCAGACCTGATTGCTGGACTGGCCATCGACACCATCGGACAACAACGTTTGTGTGCACCAGCTGTCGGCGGAACGCGGTTGTTTTTTATCTTTGACGATTTCCTGGCTGTACACGATTTTCCCCGTCCATGTTTTCGCCCAATCGGACCAGATGTGTTTGCCATCCTTGACCACGACGCAATTGGCATCATTGGCATAAGTGGTGACGGGCTTGTTGGTTTTGGGGTCAACTTCTTCGATTGTTTCGACCGGCAACGCCGCAACACATTTGACACTTTGGCCCCATTTGCTGCGCCGTGCACCATTTTCCCAGCACAAACATGCCCCCCAGGATTGCGTATCCACCCCCAGCGCATAATCACGCGGGCACATGTTTTCCCCTTGGCTGACGCCATATGGGCCGACCAGGGAACTGTAAGCCTTGGTCCCGTCAAACTGGGACACACAGAAATCATCCGCCTTGTACAGGTTGGTTTTAACAAACTGCGGTTCAACAAATCGTCCCTGGACGTTGGTGCACTGGGTCGTCAGATTGTCGATAATCTGATAATACACCTCTGTTGCGACACCCGACGGACGCAGATACCGTTCATGGAACACCTTATTCGACGCCAGACCGTATTTCTTGGTGGGCGACTGCGCGTCCAGTACCCATTCAGATCCAGCAAACTTAACCGGCATGTAATCCAACCCGCCAAAGGCCTTTTCCACGGTTTCTTTCTTTTTGCATGATTCAATCTTGGCCAACTGCTGGGCGCACTGGGACACGTATTCGCAACCGGTGCCGTCATCTTTGCATTTGGATTCGGCATCCTTGGACGCGTCATACAGCGTGAACCAATCGGGGGCCGCGCCGCCCGCGAACAGACCGCTGTACGGGTAATAGAAGTTTTCATACCCCGTCCCGCCAAATTTATCAAAGCATTGCTTTACAACCGCGCGGCATGCCGTCAATGTGTCTGTTTCGTTACGGTTGTTGATATACTCTTCGACAATTTTGTTATCGAACATATTGTTACATGATTGGACGTAATCCTTGCAGACTTCGGCATTCAGCGAAACCTTGTCCGGTTGCAAGACAATGCTGGCGTCCCCCACCAATTCTTTCATGGCGGCGGTCAATGCGGCATCCCCGTTCATATAACACGCAGACACAAAATCAAAGCATCCCTGTTTGATTTCTGACACCTTGGCCTTTTGCGCATAGAAGATGTCCAACATCGCCTTGTTCAGGTATTCTTCCCAGACGAAATCCGATTGTTCCACGCATTTATCCAACGCGGGCTGGGCAAACTTCTTGACCCGTTTTTCAAAATTCTGGACAAATGTGCGGTTGTTCGGCACCTGGGCCAGTTTTTGGTCCGTGGCGTCTTTATCCTGGTTGAATACCAACAAATTCTGTAATTCATAGAAATTGACCACGCCGGCAATCGGGGCACCGGTACTGATATCGATAAATTCCCCATTATCCAGGCAACGGTGATATCCCGCCCCACAGACTTCTTCGCTTAACACGGCGGCTTCCACATTGTTCAAGCATGTTGTCACGTCGTCTGAATTATGTTTCTGGCGATTTTCAACACGCGCCAGGTCCAACATGGCACTGCCTTCGCGGACGGCGGACTTCATTTGCTTTTGCCGGGTGGTGATGGCAGTTTGGACGGTATTACAATCCTGTTCCACGGCCATCAGATACGCCGTAATCGCGCGCTGTAACGACGCATCGTTACAATCGGCCCGAACCGCATTGCGACACTGGGGGTAAACGGCGTTGTACAAATTGGTTCCGTTATATGCCGCAATGGCCGCCCCCGCATCGGTCAGCCCGAACGCATTGGTGGTATCAAACGACAAATTAATACTGTTTAAATCTGAATACTTGCCACCAACGGTGCTGTCTTCGCCGCGGATGGAATTCATGATGGCCTGTAACAAAGCCTTGGATGCGGACGTATCCGCCGTCAGGGCATTTTCCCCTTCGGACGCGGTGCGCATGGCGGTGGCCTGGGCCGCGGTCATACCGACAACGTCCAGGTTTTCTGTAAATACGGTTAATTGTTCCCCGGCATCTTGCAGGGTTTCGCGGGCATCGGTTAAATCAAAGACGCGATTGCTGCACGAACAGCGGCGATAATCATCGTTCTTTAACTTGCAGAATTGGTCCATGCACGTAAAATACGCGTTTTTGCATTGTTCATACGCCGCCCCGGTGCGGGTTTCAGTAATGGCCATTGTCTGGTCGGTGGCGGCGCGCGCGGTGACGGCCGGCATTGCGGTTCGGACGGTGGCGCCATTGGTACGTGACGGGGTGACGGTTGCGCCGCGGGACGCCGCCGCACGGGAAACGGTTGCGGCGCGTGATGTTGTTGTGGTCGCACTGCGCGCGGGGGATGTTGCCGCGCGTGATGTTACGGCGGGCGTATCGGCATTTGCACGCAACGTGTTTTGTGTGACCGCCGTCCGCGCTGTTGTCGCGCGCCCCGTGGCGGTATCAGTTTTTGAAACAGTTGTTGCAATCCGCTGTTGCGTTGCGCCGCGCGTGGTGGCAGTTCCATCACGAACCGCCGCGTGACCATACGTCACCCAGCCCGCAGAAATCAGCACAAAAAGCAGAATCTTCTTCATCTCTTGTTGAAATCTTAGCAAAAACACAAAATTCAGGGCAAGGGAAATCTAATGGTAAATTGTATGAATAAAACTTATTGACAAGGCCACCCCACCCGCGATAGGATATGGGGCGCATATCTCTGTGGGGGATATGGCGGAATGGTAGACGCTGAGGACTTAAAATCCTTTGGTTATTGCAACCGTGTGGGTTCGAGTCCCACTATCCCCACCAGTCTACATGACCCGAATTTCCGGGATTTTTTTATTTTATTGGCGAAAAACATCATGCGGCAATGCGTCCCGGTTTGAATTCTCGTTTTTAATCGTTTTTATGCACAAATTGGCACAATTTGCCATTTGTTTTGCACAAAATTTGCACAAAACGTCCCCCGCCGTTTGGCGGGGGTGTTTTTTTATTATGATTGCTGGCGCAATTTTTTTACAAATTCTTTTACCTGTTCTGCCATATCTGGGCGCAGATAAAACTGAACAAACACACCACGTTCCGATGGTGGTTTTGGTGGACGCCCAGCCCCAGGACGTGCCCCACCATGTTTAAGCTTCTTGTCCGTCATTCTGCGATTTCCCCAAAAGATTCATGATACCCGCCCAGCAAAATGGTCAATGCCGCCAATCCACGGTCACCATCAAACCCGGTTATTCTTAACGCGCCGCGGATATAGGCCAACACTTCTTTTTCTGTGTCCTTTGTCAAGCCAATCCGTTTGCAAGCCCATTTTACCGTCTTGTCAGACGCCATGCCATCAGCCAAAACACGGACAGCGTTGTCAAAGGGGGTAACACCAGCCAAGGGTTCGAATTTCCCATATTCCAGCAAAACCAGCATGGCGGACAATAATACCCGTGATTGTTTTTCCGAATATCCGTCAAATTTAGTAAATAATGCCTGTTTCATTTTTTATTTCCTTTGTCTTTGTTCATAAGAGATAATATCGCATTCGCCTTGAATTGTCAATTAAAAAAATCAAAGTTTGTTTAATTTTTTTATCCCGCCATTTGGCGGGACTTTTTTATTTTACAGCCCGCGCGCCGCCCTGGCGATTCCGTATGCCGCGGTAACGCAATCCAAGGCCATGGTGAAACGCTGGGCCCGTTCGACGGCCGTGTTGGCACGGTCCAAAAATTCGGTCACCATAACCATCAATTTGATTTTGTCATAATCGGCGATGGTGGCAACTGTCTTTTTACGTGGGACACGACGAATGTGGGATTTGACCGTGATGGCCTTGGGTTCGGATAGTTTACGTTCCATCTCATTAAAGGCATTGATGTATGCCAACTTGAACTCCAACGCCCGTTTACCAGTAAAACCCATCGCCAGCAATGTGAACCCATCGCGGGTCAGTTCGTACATGGGCTGACGCTTGCCTTGGGAGTCGTTGTAAATGCTCTCCTTAAAATTCAGGGCGGCAAAATTATTGGGTACTGTGGTGGCTATGTTGCGGATTGCATCCAACACCTTATCGTGCCGTTTGTCAAACACAATGGCAACGTTGCGACTGGTGGTCGTCGCTTTGCCGTTTTTAATAGTTATTATGGGAGTGTTTTGTGAGGACTCCCCAATTTTGGGGAGAGTAATTTGTTTCATTCTATTGACCTTTTTTTCAATTTTGCGACCTTTTTCAGAAAGGCCACTGGTGGCTGAAAACGCAGTCAATAGTGTGCGTGTTGCGTATTTGATATTTCGCAACCCACCAGTGAAACTGGTGCAAAAAATACGCTTATCGGTAGCGTTGCCGCTATTGACGTGGCTTTCAGACCACGACCCAAGGATACCGCAACCGCCACGCGATGTCAACTTTCTTGTTTTTTATTTACACGAAAGGATTCTTTTGCTAAAATGAATATGAACGAATCATTTAACAAAGGAAGGAACCATGCCGTCAAATGAAACCGATGTAATGCTGAAACAAAATGCCGAAAACGAAACCGCATATCGTATTGCTTTAATTGCTGCCGTCAGAAATTGCACCGTGGAAGAAGCGGCCCAATTATTGATGCAGGCCGCCGTCCATGTTAAAACTTGGGCTGCATAATTCACGTGTAATCATTGCTGGGATTCACAACCGGTCCGCAGGTTTATCTCCTGCGGGCTGTTTTTTTGTTTAACATTGAGCATTGGTGCCGTTCCAGTTCAGCCACCGCCGTTGCGGTTGCGGGCACCGCACAGTCGTATGGCACGCCATCATACCAAAAACTATACCCAAATTCATCCCGGGTAATTCGGGCGATTTTGCCGATAGTTTTGGCATTTTTACCAAAACGTGGCGACACCATACGATGGCCGCGTCGCCAACCTTAATCCCATGGTCGGCTGGCAGGTCTGTGATTCTTTTATCTTTCATTTTAGTAATCCCCCGGGGCCACCTGAAAACAGGTCAATCCCAGTGCGCGCCACATGTCCACACACCGTTGGCGGTCTTCGAATACGCCAATGACGTCATATTTATCCTTGATTTCGCGTTCGTAGATTTCGCGCTTGATTACATAATCTGGCCGATGGTCGCCGTCGGGTCGCATAAACAGCTCCACATCGCCATTATATGACGATAGTTCAAAATGCACCCATATCCAGTCGCTTGTTTCTTCATATACACGGTTTGAACGCCCTGTTAATAATATAAGAACATTGTCTTCATAATCGCCGAGAGCCTTAAATACTTCTGCAACATTTTTTATCACAGCATCCCCAAAACATGCCGCATAAAACGCATCCCAATTTGTAGTATCGCCAGTGATATGATGCAAACGATGCGAACAATCCGCCAGCGTTCCGTCTATGTCAAAAATATATGCTTTTGGTTTCATTTTAATTTCCTTATTTTAAACTTTTCAAGTAATTATTTTAAACTTTTGGGGTGTTTATTTTAAACTTTTCCCCGTACAATTTTTTGAATCCGTTTTCTATCCGCTTGACATATTCAGGGTCGTGGTCGCGCCAGTATTGCGGGGCGCGCATCATTTCGCGAAAGTTCATAAATAGTTATCTGTTTATTTTCCATTGGTTTGTTCTCTTGATTTGAATTGGATTGATTTTTATGATTTTTTGAGGTCGCGTTCCATCTCTTCAAATATTCTCTCTTCCCGGCTTGCCCCATAGTACCTAAAATATTTATCTGTCAAAACATGCAAAATTACTAAAAGTCTGTTTTTCATTATTCTTTCTCCTGTGTTGTGATTGGTGTGATTTTTTCTGCGAATATATTTGCAAGAACACGCCAATCTATATTCTGACCCTCTCCTGCTTTAAGCTCGTAAAAATCATAATCCTCCTTTATTTCTTTTAATAAAGCCTGTGCTGCCGGAATGTAATTATCCCTTTTTTCCAATTCCGACCCACAGAAAGGGCATTTAAGGTTATCTGTCATTTTCTTTTTCCTTTGTTTATATCGATGAAGTATATATATTCCCCAGCCCTTCGAAGAAGAGACGAAGGTCCGCCCCCACATAAGCCCGTAAGGTTAATCCGATGGCTGTGTTCCCATCAATGCGTGGATACCATATGGGTTCCATGCCAAACATGGAACAGATGGAAATACATTCTTGGTTTGGGCATTCCAGAAAAGTATAGCCGCGCTCATTTACTGAATCTAATTTCGTGCCACAGAATGGACAATGTAATACTGTATAATAGAACTTTGGTCTCATTTTTTCTTCCATTTCATAATTTTTCGCCATTTCTTTATGCCACGTTCTTTTACAAGTCGTTCCCATATACCAGGGCCAGCAGTATCCCAAATGTGAACAATGAACTTTCCGGTATCCGAAACTACCAAGGCATCACATTGGGGTTCTTGTTTTGGGGAATACCATTTTATTCGTGCCATTTTTTACAAAACCTCATTTTTCATTGTTGCTCCTGGCAATTCTGCTCTTAACCATTCATTAATTCGCGGGTAGCGTTCAGGAAATAGGTGTAAAACTTTATACAAGTAAGTACCTATCTTACGACTCATACAATCGTATTGTTGCCAAAGCCAATTATTCTCTCCTATTGCTTTATATACTTTGTATCGCGCATCCTGTGCTTGCACCATTTGTTGATTAATAAATTCTAAACCTGTCATTGTTGTTCCTTTTATTTTAATCCTTTACCTGGCTTATGCTTAAAACCGCAGTCATGCAACCAAACCAATTTTAGCACCTGGTCTTTTCCGCATATTGGACATATCCAGTTCGCCCGACCTTTGCGAACCAATGCGCCTTTTTCTATCGCTTTATCACAACAAGAAATATTGGTCATTCGTTTTTCTGACATTTATCATTACCATCCATAAGGTTTAGTGGTTGCGTGAATCTTTTTTACATCTGCGGAAACATAACGAAATTCGTTATTTGTCAAATAACAAATCACATCTGCTTTGTAAGAAATACACTTTTGGTAATCCGGGTTTTTGCGGATAGCCTGCATCGCCGCCCGGACAGACACAAAATGACGACGTTTGTTCATGCCAATCGGGACACTATAATCACCCTTATCTTTGATAATGTGTCCCGTCCGGGAATTGTAAAAAGATTCTTTCATTTCGTATCCTTTTGTATATGTATATTGCCGATGACTTCAAATTTATTTGGGATATAAAAAGCATTTAATGGGTCACAAATCGTCGGTGTCCGAAATTTAAATCTGTCGTTATTCATCTCTGCCGTCCTTATTAAATAACATTTCCATTGCCGAATAAGAGAGCCCTTGGGTCAGGTGTGCATATTTAGTTGTTGTCGAAATATTTGCATGCCCCATAACCCGCTGTACTAATCGCATATTGCCCGTCGAACGCAACAACCATGTCGCCGTGGTATGTCGCAACGCATGAAAAGACAAATATGGAACCCCGGCACGCTTACATGCCAAAATATATCCCGTACGGCAATCCCGCAAACGATGACCGCGATATGTAAAAACAAATTCGTTTACCTGGGGCAAAGATTCCAAAACTGACCGTAACGCAGACACCATTGGAACGCTGTCGGGTTTGCCATCCTTGTCGATGTAAATTATTTGATGGTTATCCCAATCAATCTGTTCCCATTTCAAAGACATCAGCCGCCCGTATCGCAGGCCTGTATAAAGAGCAGTCAGTATAACCGGTCGAATGTGTGGGGCCGCATTATCAATAATTGCCTGGACCTGGTCCATATTGCGAAAAAATTTTATATTTTCGCGTGGTTCTTTTAAACGAAAAGACAAAATTTTAAACGTTGGGGTACGACAATCCCAATAATTACGTGCACGGGTACACAGGGCTGACAACATCGCCAAATAACGATTAATTGTCGCCGGCGCACGTCCGCGCGTCCGACATGACGCGATAAAACCCATCACGTCATTTTTGCTGATTTGTGACAAAAGAATATTCGGCCCCATTTCCAACACCAAATTTTTTAACCGTGATGTCATACCCCGGGTGTCTTGATATTGTCCCCGTTCCAACCACCATTTTTCAGCGGCCATATCCAGGGTGATTTCATGCGTGACCACAGGGTCATTGACAATGGCCGCTATGCGTTGTGCACACCATGTCCGTGCATCGTTTTCGTCTGTACACCCCGTCGTTTCACGAATGACATATCGGCGCCCACCTGCCGAGAACGCGATATAGGCGTGCCAGATTTGGCCACGTTTGAAAATACGACATGGGTTTGTGTTATTTTTTGCCATTGGTCTAAATCTTCTTGTCTGAATCTGAATGTGGTTCCATAAGGTTTGGCGGGGATACGCCCCGCGGCAACTTCGGCAGCAAATGTTTTTGGCGACATACTGCCACACGCATTGCGCAAGTACATAATTGCGGCATGACGTGATAATATTTTTCCCATTGATACCTTTCCTTTCTTTTTTATTGGTGGACGCGGCGGGATTCGAACCCACAACCTTAGCTTTATGAGAGCTTAGCTCTGACCGTTGAGCTACACGTCCGTAACAGTTATTCATTTACCCCAAAGAATTTGCAAAACTTTGCATGCCCCCAGCGGCCGCGCGTTAATTCAATCGCTTGACGTAGGGTGGCTGTTTTTGGCAGCGTTATAGATTCACAAAAAGATTTGGTCCCCAAGAAACATGCGCCGGTAATTGCCCGATAGGCCTGGATTAATACATCGCAAGATTTGACATCATCCAAACGCCAATCTTTATAAGCCGACGTATCGTGGTTAGATATTTTGTAAATTAAATCTTTTTTTGCGGCCTGAATTGTTTTACCGTGTGCCGCCACACCATCCTGTCGAATAACCACATACGATAGTGTGACATCGCCATCTATAATGATTTTTTTTATCGTTAAATCCCCCGCCGTATAGGATGATTGTACCCGGCCGAATATACCATCTGTAAAATCAACTTCGACGGGGCGGCTTTTCTCGCAAATATACCAGCAGTTGGGTTTGACCTTTTTCCCGTCAACCAAACACGCAAAACCACCCACAGGCTTATATTTATTTTGGCCGGCGGGAATATATTCACTGCACATCAACAATGTACCAATACTGCCCCGAACTGCGGCCCGATATCCCAGGGCAGATACCGCGCAATGTTTTCCCGTGGCTTCCGCGCGTCCCCAGTCACCATTGACCGCGGATTGACCATCGTCACCATTGACCGCGGATTTACCCCAGTCACCATTGACCGCGGATTGACCATCGTCACCATTGACCGCGGATTGACCCCGGGCACCATTGACCGCGGATTTACCCCAGTCACCATTGACCGCGGATTGACCATCGTTACCATTGACCGCGGATTTACCCCAGTCACCATTGACCGCGGATTTACCCCAGTCACCATTGACCGCGGATTGACCATCG
>CARVLU010000001.1:0-33354 GCA_949082785.1 uncultured Alphaproteobacteria bacterium | reverse complement strand
TCACCATTGACCGCGGATTGACCCCGGGCACCATTGACCGCGGATTGACCATCGTCACCATTGACCGCGGATTTACCATCGTCACCATTGACCGCGGATTTACCCCAGTCACCATTGACCGCGGATTGACCATCGTCACCATTGACCGCGGATTGACCCCGGGCACCATTGACCGCGGATTTACCCCGGGCACCATTGACCGCGGATTGACCATCGTTACCATTGACCGCGGATTGACCATCGTCACCATTGACCGCGGATTGACCCCGGGCACCATTGACCGCGGATTGACCATCGTTACCATCTATGGCGCGGGCGGCGTTTGACATTAAACCAACCCATCGCGCAATAAAATTACACGCCTGGATTCTTTTGAAAAAATCAGTCACCTGATTTAAAAACACCAACGCATCCGCCGTGATTGATAAAGAATTTTCCATAATATCCCCCTTATTTTCCATTAATGGTTGATTCAAAAATAAACATTTTAGCTTCTGTTTCGGTCATTAACGGCCGGTCATGCTTACGTATTTCAAAAGAACGACAACCGTCTGGCCGAACGTTGTGAATTACTTCATATAAATGCGGTTCCGGGTTGACAGCAGGGCCGCCACCAACAATTCCGGACAAAGAAGTTGTTTTTTTCCAAACCACATTTATTTTATCAACCCCACGTTGCCAGACCGGCATATTCGTGGTTAGTCCCATGCTGTGTCGCCATGAGCAAAAACGTGCTTTGATTTTTTGTTCCGCTGATTTGGCAGACTTTTCGGGACAGATAGATGTGAAAGTATATCCATGGTAATCCAAAGCGGCCGCATAAATGCCACTGGTAATTTCAGATAAAATCAAATCATAAACCATTTTTAAGCCTTTATTTTATTGCCAGGTTTTCACGAACTTGCAGATATGCCCCCGGGATATCACGGCCCGATTTCAACGCATCGCCCAACATTTTTTTATCCACCGTGGTTACAACCTGCGTTTGTTCAAATTCCGGGTTGTGAAAATCGGGTGTCGTTATAACGCGGGTACTGCGGCGCGTCCCCACATCAAAAGAACCGGCACCAATTTTCTTTTGACCAGACATTTTCAACAGCGATATCATATAGGATTCCAGTGATTCAACCTGACGTCCCAAATGTTTCATGCGTTCTGTGATGCGTGCGCATTCAGACTTCATAGCGTCAATCCGGGCCATATGGTTGGCGCGAACTTTGCATAAGTTTTCCAGGCCGTCGGCAATGGTTTGGGTGCGGGCGTGCATCAAATTACTTAACGCATCCAAATCAATCACACCGTCATCATTTCCGGCGGTTACCGCATCGATGGCATCTTCTATATGTTTTACATCTGCATAAATGGACATTTATTCCCCCTGTTGTTCTGATAATTGGTCGATAATTTCCGCCTTGCGTTTGCCCGCCATGGCTAACATTTCATTCAGGTGCGGATTGCCCCGCTGGCCATTGACCAGTGTTTGAATGGCGGCGACGCTTTCGGCGCGGGCCAGTTCGCCGGCAAACGCATTAATCGTCATCCAATCATCGGGATGAATATCACGCGCCGGGTTGTGGTGTGTTGGTGCATACGGCGATTGTGTAATAGTTTGGGGTTCTTCATTGTCCGACGGCAAGTCTTCCCCCGCATAGATGTATAACCCCAGCCCAAACATTGCCATGTTTTTTACCAAACACCGCATAATTGTTTTATTGATATCGAACATCGTGGCAGGCGCGACCACCTTGTTATATGTTGTGCCATCTTTGCGTTTCGTTGCAAATGTTTGTTGTGTGGCTTTCATGGCACTGTTAGTACCATCCATTACCGGCAACCACATGGCGTGTGTTTCACCATTGGCCGTAATTGATGTTTCCACCATATAACCCAGGTTTTCATCATACAAATACGGACGGGTGTCCCAGTGTCTGATTTCATACTTGGCGTCCGGGCAGGCTTTTTTAAAATAATCCCATGCCCACGCCCAAGACAAATAAGACAAGGTGATTGCGCGCCCAAATCTATCTTTGCCCGTTTCTTTCTTATCAATATGGTCATTCACATCAATTGACGTTAACTGACTGAATATACTTTTATCTGTCATTTTGTCACCCCCTGACTAATATATTGGGTCGCACGCCCACCGCGATACGTGATAACCACGCGGTCCGAAAGTATTTCCTTGTGCGCCATGGGAAATCCCCACCAATCACGAATGGTGTATGTATTGGCGGTAAAATCTTGCTCATAACAATCCGCGACAAAGTCATTAATTGCCGCGCGCAGGTCTGCGGTCGTCCAGTCCAATCCGTAGAAAAATTCCACATAATCCATGCAGACCGTTATTTCATAATCGGACATATTCTGGCCCGTAAAGCGTCGAAATTCATTTTCGATGATGGTTTTTAACATGGTCTTCTCTTATCTTGTGATGGTCAAATCTTGTGGTATAATGTGGGTTTCGCTACACATCACCAAAGGCTTTTGACCATGAATGTAAATATTGATGCCACACCCGTTATCGCCCATATTCCGGACGGAATTTGGGGATTGGCGGAAATCTTTTTCCTGTTTATCGGTGTATGCGCATGTGCGCGGATATACCGTTGGGCGACTGCCCCGATATGCCGCCCAGACAAAGAAGAACACGGCAAACCAAATAAACACAAAAAATAATCCTTCAAATTCTTTTTTCATTGTGTGTCTTTTTAATCTTGGTGGCGGGTCTTTGCCGAGAGAGTGGAACGAACATTTAACAAAGGGACCCGCCAAGCTTTAAGCGACGTCGCCACAAAAGACAACGCTGTTGCTGATTGTGGCCGCCGTTGGGGCATTTGCCCATCCGTCGGTACGATTGGACCAATACGCAACGCATTCATCGTGCGTAATATCATGAACACTGTGGCGACATTGGACGGCAATAACCCATAAAGCCATCGCCGCGAAAAAGAACCACAGGGCCCCAATGATTTTAAATTGTGTTTGTTCTGACATTTTTTTCTTTACCTTTGTGATATGAAATATATCATAGTGATATATTAAGTCAAGAAAAAATATCACAAAAAGATAAAAAATGTAAAACCGTAGTCAAAAATAGCAAACGATGCAAAAAAAATACCGCCAGCGGCGGATAAAATAAAAAAGGAGAAAATATGATTTGGGTGTGTATTATAAGTGCAATAATTTCGGCTGTGGTCACTGTGGGGATGACGGTCGTTTTGGCCATCATATGCCACGACAGGAATCAAGAATTAAGTGAATGGTGTGATGAATATTTGCCCAAATTATCCGACGGTGACCGTGCGGCCGTGTCGGCGGCAATTCGTCAGTTGATATATTTGGGGCTGTTGGAACTGCCACGCGCATATCAATTACCCGACCCGCTGGTCAGCCGTGACGCGGACCATGTTTCGGACAAATAGGTTCCCGATAACGCGGGTCCCACATTAATTTACGCCAACACTTTGGGCACGAATGCTGGTCGCGGGCAAAAAGACCAAACTTCGACCACTGCGATTCTGACCATCGCCAACAACAATCTGACTATGGTTGTGGGCTGAAATATGGACATTTATTTGGATTGCGACCGCAATCGTACCCAGAATAAACTCACCGGCGGTTATTAGTATTTAATTCATTAACTTTTACCTATAATTGATTTTCTTTCAAATCGTATTCGTTGTCCAGCAGGTATTTCAGAAAGGCAAGACCTTTATCGGTAAGTTTATACAATCCGTTTTCATATAAGATTATTTGGCGACTCTGTAAAAAATGCACCCATGGTTTTAATGGAATATCTTCAACAATACGTCTTTTTATAAATTGTTTTTTGCAAAAGTCCGCGATGTCAAAATAGTCTGCTGTTATATTGTTCTTAAAAAGCCAGAACAAGAACGCAATTTGACTGCCATTAATTTGATGATAAATTTTTTCAAACCCGAAAGTCATCCACAAGATTGCATACTGACGTTCCAAATCATTCAAGCGCGCTTCTAACTTTTTGTTTTTACTTTCGTTTGTTATCTTAACAACATTCTTAATAGCATCAATAGTAGCCTCGGTGGCATTTTTAAGAATAGTTTGCATTGTTCTTTTTCCATATATCTTGTATCTTATCATTTTCATATTCTGATGGCTGTGCAGATATTTCTATCCCGGTCTTCCAAATTCTAAATCTTCCATATCGCATAGAGAAACGAATTTCCTTTCGGAAATAAAATATAACAATTAATACAGCACCGGGAATTGAGAATGCAGCATTAGAAAACATTCCGCAAATGCTTTGGACGGTTAAAATTGGCGCAACAATAAGCCCATTACTCAATACGGCACAAATTAGTACCAAAAAGATAGCGCATATAAATTTAATCATTTTTCAATTTTTTCTATGAATCATTTCAAATTTCTTTGCGGCTATTTTGACACTTATTCTTTCGTTACGTCTTTTACGAAAAATTGTCGCAGCAAGTTCAATTGAGCTTCTGGGGACATTTTCATGAAAGCCGCATTAGTCTGTGAGCCCAAATCAAATAAATCGAGTGGAGATATATCAAAATGATTAATTAGCCCTACTAAAACAGAAATAGGTATTTCCGACCGACCATTTATATAATTATTAAAAACAGCTTGTGCGCTTAATCCCAAAGTTAAGGCAGCTTGTTCTTGGGATATTCCTTTTGATTTCAGTATGCTCTTTATTTTAAGGCCCAATTTTTTGGATTCTTCGGATGTTTGTCGTCCTGCCACTTTTTAATCCTTTTTTTTAATTATCAAAAATTTTTTTGTCTACGCAAAATCACCCCAATATAAAAGCTTGACTTAATATATCAATGTGATATGATTTATAATCAGAAAGGAGAAGCGATGGCAAAGAACAAGCACAAAATAATCACATATTTTCGTGAATTTCGACTGCGCCGTCAGCGCAAGTGGTTCTTTGAACATTATGGCCACCCCGACGAAGCGTATTTTCGAGCAGTTTTGCGGTGGATTAAAACAGGAGGCCAAAAGTGCGCCGACTAAATCTGCGTCAATTTAATAGCCAGATGTTCGGTTTTGTTCATCAGTTTTTCCCTATGGTTGGTTGTTATTTGCAAAATCCACTATACCACAGGGGTTTTGGCTGTCAAGGCAGCTAAAACAATCGTACCCGACAGGTATCCCCCAACCGCCTGTCGGGTATGACAAATACGGTTGGGACAGGAAAGGATGGGGATATGGCCGAAAAATATTTTTGTTTTTTTGAAAATATACGAACGGCAATAAAAAAATTGCCGCGGGACCAGCAATTGGCATTCCGTGAAGCAATTGAAAATTATGTGTTTGATGGTGTTGAACCGTCTGACCCGGTGTTCGCTGCGTTATTGCAAATTTTAAAACCATCCCTGGACAAAAAGGGCCGTGGCGGTCAAGCTGGCAACAAAAACGCCCAGAAATCTGCGAATAATTCCAATAAAACGAATAAAAACGAATCTAAACGAATAGAAACGAATAAAAACGAATCAAACGAATCCGGACATGAAACACTAAACACCAAACACCAAACACTAAACACCAAGGGTGTACCCCCAACCCCCAAAACGAATATTTTTTCGCCGCCCACCTTGGACGAGGTTTTGGCATATGCCAAACAACAAACCGAACTGGCTGGCGTGGGTGGCTTTCCCTGTGCGCCGTATGTGGCGGAACAGTTTTGGGCCCATTACCAGTCCCAGGGATGGCGAAAGTCCAACGATGCCGAAACACCGGTTCGGGACTGGCGGGCCGCGTTGCGGATGTGGGCACGGGGCGCTGGGCCGGGACGAAATGCCGCGCCGCCCCCGCTGGTAAACAACGACGATTTGCCAGTTTAAACCGCAACCACAGGAGCCAAAAGTGATACAAGAAATCGCAGAAAAATACATCGCTGAATTATCACGCCTTTACCCGATTTCGGACAAGGGCGCCGATAAGCTGCGCGACGCATCTGACCAGATTGACGCGGCACTGGGATGTTATTACTGGACGGACGTTCGGGGTGCAATTGAAAAATATTTTCGCACCCAAAGCGACAAACAGCGTCCCCGGATTGCCCAGATTGTCCAGATTTTGGAAAACACCCGTGGTATATCCAAAATCCAACCCGATCCGGAACCGGACGAATACCATCTGCCGCGCACCAAGCTGTGGTCTATTCAGGACGCATTCGACCGGGTTATCAAGGCCATGATCCGGTGTGAAATTTTGAAACCCGAAAACCCGATGGATGCACCCCTGGCGCCGGGATACAGTTTGTTGGATACAAACAATCTGCCCATGTTGAACCCAAAGCGTCGGTTACGCGAAATGACAACAGCCGCCAAGAACCGGCGCCCGGACCTGTTTGCGCCATATCCGTCTTTGTCGTTTTGGGAAGAATTGGCCGTGGCGGTCCAGCATGGATTGATACATCTGCGCGTTCGGGATTGGCACGCGTCCCATCAGGGGGTGCCGGGGAATATCCGGGTCGTGATTGCCAATCGGGACACCAACGTCATGGGCCAGACCGCGGACCGTGTCAATGCCATGATTGCCGCGTGGCCCGGCGCAGCAACGGTTGGCGTGTTGGAGGTGTAGGTATGTTTTTTCAAAATATCACATCGACAGATTCCATTTCTGCATGGGTCGCGCGCCAGATTGACGCGACGCGTGATGCCGTCAAATACGGATGGGACGTGGAAATCAAACCCCACAAAAGACAGCGTACATACCAGCAAAACCGGTATTTGATGGCGGTGATGGAACACATTGTGCAGTTTTATCACGATACCGGGTACATGCCAGCCGGATGTGCTGCGTGGGCGATGCGGACGGACGTGCAAAAAGAATACTGGAAAGCGCGGCTGGGCATTGGGTCCACTGCAAAACTGTCCACCAAAGAATTCGGCGATTTCGTGGATAAAATCCAGGGGACCATGGCGGCGGAATCGGGCGGCGAATATGAAATCATCACCCCGCCGGACGCATACTTGGAATCACTGGCGGCAATGTAAGGAATCACATAATGAAAAAATTCACAAAATTTGTTTATGAAGTGCGACTGGGGGGGGGCAACAATAGCCACATATTGCATTAAACAAGATGCGGAAGAGCATGCGTCAGCCTGTGGTGGCACGGTATACACAATAGGGGCTGTGTAAGAAAAAGATAACCGAAAATAGGAGTAATACATATGCACACAGATAAAAAAATTATTTTGAACCTGTCTTACAAATCATTTGAAGATGCCGTGTTGTCCGCATTGGAAAAGGACACTGGCGCCGTGCCCATTATTCCGGAAATACTGCGCATCTTAAAAATTAAGCAGCGCAAGGAGCAGATTGCAGAAACGCGGCTGGCCAATCTGGCACGGGCAAATGCCGCCCGCCGCGCATTGAAACCGGTATCGCGATAACAGCCATAGGGGGTGATTTATGCTTTTGCCAGAAATGGAATTGTCAAAACAGGTGTGTCGGGTTTTGGATTTAAATGGATTTTTCTATTTTCATCCGGCGAACGAAGGACGCCGCACCCCATGGGAACGGCGGGCATTTAAAGCAAACGGGGGCAAGCCTGGTATTCCCGACCTGGTGATTATATTACAGGGCGGAAAAATTGCCTTTGTGGAATTAAAAACGGCCAATGGGCGACAATCCAATCATCAAAAATTTTTCCAAGAAGTTGTAGAACGTCGCGGTCACACGTACCAAATATGGCGGAACATCAATGATGCCCTGACATGGTGTCTGCAAAACGGGGGAAGACGATGAACTTAAAAAAAGATTATTTTGACCAGATTTATGACAAAAAATTAATGACCCCGCCATGGGCCGCATGGAAAATGCAAGTATTTAAAAAATTATATACCCTGTCTGCGCGCGGCTATGCCGGCACGCCGCAGGTATTGGCAAATACGGACAAGACGTCACACAGCATGCAATTAATCCCCCCCCTGGAACGTCATGGGGAATGGCTGGTCAAACGCCAAAGACTGTTGAGTTATTGTACTGATGCCGACGAACGGGATTTTTTAGCCAAATGCACCACATGGGACGTCAATATTTTACAGTTAATTGATGCTGGCCAGCTGAATTTTAATTTTACGCGCAAGGCGTTAAATGCGGCATTACTGGATATCTGTCGGAAATTAAAGGGGGGCACACAATGACGCCAACGCCAGAATATGAATTACGCGGAACCCTGTCTGCATATGCGCGTTGGGCGCAGATTTCGCTTGACGCTGCCAAAAAACGAAATCAGCGCGGCCAGATTGTGTTTTGTAAAAAATATCCCCACCTGGTGGATTTTGTTGCATCAAACAAGGCAGCACAGCATCCGGGACGCCCCAGAACATCTTCCACGCACAAAAAAATACGTATCAGCTGGTGGGTGGATGCCACTGAATACGCGGAATTGGGACCCATCCACCGCAAATACCAACGAATTCACAAAACCAAAGGAGTAAAAAGTGAATAAATCCCAAACCGTCGAGAGCATAGGTTTTTCGGGCTTACTGACTGTGGCTTTTATCGTATTAAAGCTGACCGGCTACATTGATTGGTCGTGGTGGTGGGTGACAATCCCAATCTGGGGGCCAGCGGCGCTTGTACTAGCCATTGGGTTGATGCTGTGGATAATGGGGACCATTGTTGTCATGGCAGAACCCCCAATGAAAAAGAAGGCGCAAAAAAAATAATGATAACCATGGCGGGACAATTTTTTGGGTTGTATAATTGTCCCCCAATTTACACATAAAAAATCCCGGATTTCTGGGGATTTTGCACCAATAGCCCAAACTTTATCTTGACACATTGGGGGTCGTAGTGTATATTAGGGTGTAAGATAGGATTTGTCTGTTTTTAGCCCGTTGCGGATATAGGACAATTCCTAACTACACTCTCCAACCCATCACTTACCTGCCCCAGTGTGCGGGTATTTTTTTGTTTTGGGCGGCTTAATTCTCTGAATCTCCTTTTTATCCTTTTGTTCAGACCTTTGTATATACATTTTCTTTTCTTGTGCCGCCCACCAGTTTTAAAATATCATGTCTAGAAAGAAAAAAAGCAACGCTGGCCGTCCCAGTGTGATGACGCCTGCGGTGATTGGCAAATTGGAATATGCTTTCTCAATGGGGTGCAGCGACCGCGAAGCATGTATCTTTGCCGGCATAAATCCCACATCTTTGTATGATTACCAAAAAAAAATCCCAGAATTTACCCAGCGAAAAGAAGACCTGAAAGAAACACAGGTTATAAAGGCCCGCCAAGCCGTTGCTGGCGCATTGGCCACGGGCGACGCCGCCACAGCCAGATGGTTGTTGGAACGAAAGCGCAAGGAAGAATTCTGCACAAAATCCATTGTAGAACCCACGGCGCCCATTATCCGATATGTTACGGTCGAAGATACCCGCGCCGCTAATAATCACATTGACAGTGTAATCAATCCAAATGACGGCGGAAATTGACAAAGGTTATCTGGGCCAGGTTTTATTAGACCGCGGGTTTCGCGACTGGTTCTTGTATATGTTCCGCGTCGTGGAAGGTACAACCTTTGACTTGGACCCGGTTCATGAACAAATGTTGGCTGAATTCCAGTCATTACTGGACGGGAAAGAAACGCGCGCAAACAGTAATTGTCCGCCCCGTACCGCCAAGACAACTTTTGCCAAGTATTTGGTCGCCTACGGGATAACCTGGAATCCACGTGCACATTTTATTTATACGTCCTATTCACAAGACTTGCTGGGGCAAATCGCCCAGGAAATTGCCGGAATATTGCAGCATCCTGCATATATTGCCATGTATGGCGGCCGTCAACCCCAATTAAGTGAAACGATTTGTGACCCCGTCGATGAATTTTGGAAAGATTATTTATTTAATCAAAACAAAGAATCCAAATATACCAGCCATAAAATAACCACCGCACAGGGGGGCGTAATTTTATTTGCGTCGATTGGGTCTGCTATTACTGGATTTGGCGCTGGACGACGCAACGCACACGAATTTGGCGGCATGCTGATAATCGATGACGGGAACAAGCCCGCCGACATCCGCAGCCCCAACATGCGCAAGAAAGTCCATACGTATTTTGTTGACACGTTGCTGACACGATTAAATCACAGCAATACCCCCATATTAAACATCCAGCAAAGACTGCACCTGGAAGACCTGACCGGTTTCCTGGAAACGGTGTACGAATTCACAACATGGCGTCATCCATTATTGGACGCAGATAATGTGTGTGCATTACCGCGTCAATACACAGACGACCGTGTCAAGGAATTGCAGAAAGACACCTTTACATTTGCCGCACAATATCAGCAGATGCCCGTAAAAGAAGGCGGGAACCTGATTCAAACAGCCTGGATGCGTCGATACAGTGTGGCGCCCCATACGTTTGACCAATTGTTTATTTTGGCAGATACCGCGTTCACCGAAAAGAAATCTGCCGACAACAGTGCATTCGGATTATTCGGCATTTGCGGCAAAGACCTGTACATGCTGGATGGATATTGCAAAAAGGTAATATTTCCCGACCTGTGTCGTGACATGGTCAGTTTTTATGAATCTGCCTGTGCCAGATATACGACAACACCAGTCAGTGCTGTTTATATTGAAAACAAAGGCAGTGGCATATCTTTGATTCAGCAATTGCGCGAACGCGGGATGCCCGTTCGGGAATTGATGCCCACTGTTCATAACGCCTATCTGCGCAAAGACCAAGTCACGGACAAATTTACCCGCTTTAACGAAATTGCCGCCGATTTGGAAAGTGGATATTTCCACATCCCAGAATCTGCCCCGTGGTTGCTGGAATTTATTTCGGAATGCGAAGCCTTCACGGGCGGGAAACAATCCGCCCACGACGACTTTGTGGACCTGTTGATTTATGCGTTGAAAATTCGGCGTCAAAATCAGATTACAGACTGGGCCGCGCTGCGTACCAGCTTTATAAGACGGTAATCCCATGTTTCATTTATTCAAAAAGAAAAAATCGGATAACACAACACCTGATGTTATACCTGGAACGCAGCCAGCAGAAATCAGAAGCCCAGCGAATAATAGCGGCCCAAATTACAGTATTTTAAAAGCCGGAATGGCAAACCAGGCCCCTGTTTCACTGGCTGAACCGTGGACATTGGCCCATGCCCGATTAACCGGTGGCGCCAAAGACGTCGGCGCATGGAAAGCACGCCCGATGTATAATGCGCATAGGCGCCGGTTACAGAACCAATGGATTAATCCATTGGAATCAGTGAACAGCGGATACGGCACTGTCCACAACAGTGTTTACCTGTATCAACCGGTGAATTATTATGAATGTTATTCGCTGGCCCAGGACCCCTTGTTCGCCAAGGTGTTTAACCTGCTGTCACAAACGCCATTCGCCAAAGGCGGCAACCTTGTCTTGCCAGACGACAGTGGGCTGGACATGGACCAGGTGGATGCCGCCGCAAAGAAATATGACCTATGGCGACATATAATTAGTGCCGTGCGCAGTGAATATGTCACGGGTGGCTGTTTATTGTACCTGGATTTCGGTTTAAGCCAGGAAGAATTAAGTCAGCCTTTGGACCTGACGCGCATAAACATGTCGCGTTTTCGTGGTTTCCGGCATATCGACCCAATTAACTGTGTCCCAATCAAAGTTGATACGATTAACCCTGCGGCCGCGGATTATATGAATCCGACCATGTGGTACGTTATTGGCATCGGTACTGTTCACCACAGTCATTTTTTGAAGTTTGAAGCAAACATCCCTGAATTAGTGATGCGGCCCATGACCCTGTATTTTGGGATGCCGCTGACCCAGTTGATTAAACAGGATGTGGCCAATTCAAACCTGGCGTCACAATCGCTGGCCAACCTGATGGGGCGGTTTCGATATATCTATATGAAATCGGACCCGTCTGCGTTTGTCACAAACAATGGCGAGCAATTGCGCCAAAAATTGGAATTCATGTCCATGGCGCAGGACAACTTCGGAGTTTGTCCGTTACGGCACGACGATGACGTGTCGCAGTTAATCACGCCACTGACCGGAATGGATGCCAATGTCGAATTGTTCTATCTGTTGGTGTCAGCCAAGACAAATATCCCATACACTGAGCTGATGGGTAAGTCCGCCCAAGGCATGGATGCGACTGGCGACGGCGACCGACGCAAGTGGTATGATACCTGTCGTGCGATTCAGACCGACGCCAAGGACAATATCCTGATTGCATACGGGGTTGTTGCGGGGACCGTTACCGGGAAATATGTACAGTTTCCGGATTATGTGTTCAATCCCCTGGAAGAATCCAGTGAAAAAGAACGCGCCGAAAACATTCGGTCGTATGCCGATGTGGCGCGGGCCCTGATTGAACTGGGCGGCAAGCAGTCTGATGTGTTTGAATGGCTGAAATCGTTCAAGGAATTTCACCTGGACAATATCGCGTTGGAAGAACTGGCGTCGGACCTGGACGATTATCCGGACGATGACCCTGATGGGGGCGACCTGTCTTCTGGATTGGATACCCCGCTGTCAAATGCGGACTGGGACGAAAACAAACACCCCCGCGACAAAGATGGAAAATTTGGGTCTGGGGGCGCTTCCCCGTCCGATATCATGGGGCCCAAATATGAAAACATCAAAGGTCAAGCAGCTATTAAAAAATTGCTTGACGTGCGGGCTGGTCATGTGCCGGCAGCGTTCAATCGGGCAGACATTGGAGATATTGACCTGATTTGGGGCAACGATAATATGGGGTTGCAACATATTATTAAGCGTCGAACAGAAACAGGTCAGAATTTGGAAAAGTTGCTGAACAATTTGACCAACACCATTGAACGCGGCACGCTGAGCTTTAATAGGTCTACCGGACGCTTGGAAATAAAACAAGGCGATAATGCCGCGATTATTTCACCGCAATTATATGGCAAAAACATTAAATTTGTTTTGACGGCTTTTGAAATTAGAAAGCTCAACGGCGATAGCTGACTTTTGCACTATGGCTACCATTAAGAACGACAGACCTAATTCTTCGTTCACCGTTGAGTGTACTTATAGTATACCGGCCATATCTATAAAGTCAAGACAAAAACCCTTAGCGAACAACGACCGGCTAAACGAATCCGGGCTGGCTAAGGGAGTTAACAACAGCATAACAGAATCCGACCTGATTGCCAACATGTTCTTTTATGGGGAATAATCCATGACCGAAGCCCAGCGCCAAAACGCACGCGCACGCGCCGCGGGTGGGTATCGCGTGATGCCATCAATTATACGCAACAAATCCGCCGATGTCTTTTATCGTAATGCCATCGACAAAGAAGCCGACCGTATGTTATCGGCGATATTTTCGGGCCTGGGCCGCGTTTATACATCAATCCGAGTACAGAATGCGGCGCCAAAACTGACCCGCCCCAGCGTCAAAAATATTGAAAAGCTGCTGGATTACTACCGGATTGAATACACACCCATATTTGTGCGCAATTGTGAAAAAATAATACAGAAATGGCTGGAACGTTCCACACGTAACATTCGGCGGTCAGTTACCCACAGTCTGCAAAACCTGTATGGGGACGATAAGTTTACCATTCCCTGGGATGCGTCCAAATATGACGAAATCATGCGTTTGATTATAAAACGCAACGTGGCCTTAATCCGCAACACCACCAGCCAGACATTGTCGAACATCGAAAATATCGTGTTTGATGGGGTTGTGACGGGCCAAAACTGGCGGGCAGTGGAAAAAGACCTGCGTACACAAAAACATATCGCCCACGACCGGATTAAGCGTATTGCGCGCGACCAGACCGGGAAAGCGAACGAAGCTTTAAACCAGCTGATGCAACGGTCCGCCGGTGTTCAATTTTTTGAATGGAAAACGGTCGGCGACGAACGTGTATCAACCGGATACGGCGGGCATAAGCAGTTAGACGGCAAGATATACAAATATGGCGATACCGTACATTATCCGGTGGTGGACAGTTATGGGCACCGGGGACTGCCCCATCAACGCCCCAACTGCCGATGCACCGCCGAAGGCATCATCTTGGCCAATGATTACGAAGCCCGGCAGACCGCGGATGGCGATTGGATAATAAAAAAAGGACGATTATAAGCATGTTTCTTTCGCAAAATTTCAAAATTTCCAATGCACCCAGCCATCGCCGCCGCGATGAAAATGGATATTTATTCGTTGATGAATCCCCTGTATTACAGGCGGGCATACTGGAATATTACGGGCATGAATTATTAGGCCCCGACGAAACAACGATAGATGGGGTATCGGTCCAGCCAGACGAGATATATAAAGTCTATGTTCCACCGGAAGAACTGGAACGTGGCGCCGATACCTTTAAATTATTGCCCATTACCAATGACCATCAATGGCTGGGTGTCGAAGGGGCAGATGCCCGCGATTATCAAGAAGGGACCACCGGCGAAACCGCGGTGTTTAAAAACAATGCAATTTATGTGCCGCTAAAATTCACTGGTGATGGGATTATCCAGGATATTTTGGACGGGAAAGAAGAATTATCAGCGTCATATACAAACAAGCTTACCAAATCAGATAACCCTGATTATGACTTTGTGGCGTCTGATATACGGGGCAACCATGTGGCCCTGGTCACGCGCGGCCGTTGTGGACCCGCAGTACGCGTATTAAACCAACAACCAAACAAGGCTAATCATATGAAAGTAAAAAATGGAATGAAACTGGTCATTGGTGACCAGACCATTGACCTGGATAAATTTTTTCGCCAGGAAGAACAGGAAGACGCCCACCGAGATACCGGCGCAATCGTGGAAAACGAAGAAAGCGTGGATAAGCGTAAGTTAATAGATGAAATCGGCGGCATTCTGAAAGGCAAAGTTGACGAAGAATTGTGGCGCACAGTTATCGGCAAGGCCGAAAAATTGGCCTATGACGCATCGGAAACGTCCAAAGCCGACAATGTGGACAAACGCGAATTAATCCGTGAAATAATGGCCGTCGCCGGCAAGTCTAATGATGAATTTGACGGTGGCGAAGACGAAAAAGTTCGCGAAATTGCAAAGCTGGCGGAACAGTTGGCATACAATCCGTCGGAAGATTCGCGCAGTGATAACGAAGAACCCGACGACCCCAAAGATTGTGGGGTAAAATCGCAGAACTCTGCCGAAAATCTGAAAAAACTATTTAATGCCTGGAAACAACGGCAAGACACCGAACGCGACGGGCAACGCCGCGCGTATAATGCCGCGCGCGAACTGATGGGTGAATTCAATCCATTTGGCCTGTCTGAACGCGATATGTTGGTCCGCGCGCTGAACCATTGCGGTGTTGATGTGGGCCAGGAATCAGTGCCTGAATTATACGCCATGTTAAAAGTCTGTAATAGCCAGACAAAAATCGACAACGGCTTTAATTACGACGTTGATAACAATAAAGAAGAAATCACCATTAACATTTAACCAAAGGAACAATACATGCCCTTTCAGAGCACAGTATATTCGACCCAAGCAGTGGGTAAACCGGGGACAATTGCCCGTCAAAATCCCCTGACAAGAATCCCGATGATTGCCGAAGGAACCGCCGTATTTGCCGGCGGTTTTGTTTTTGAAGGCACCAACCCGGAATTGCAAATCATTGGTCCCAGTGCCGACACCGCATCCAAAACGACGGCAGACATTGCTGGCGTTTGCGTGTTTGAAAAATTTCAAATGGCACTGCGGGGTGGTGATAACGGCGATGGCCTGGCCACATTGAACGTCAATCCAGGCGAAGAATGCGCCACCGTTAAACGTGGCTATGTCTATGTTCTGTCTGCCACTGCGTCCGTCCATGGGCAATCAGTTTACGTCAACACAACCACCGGCGAAATTCAGACGGGCACATCCGCGCCAGAGAATTTTATTGATACCGGCTGGAAAGTCCAAACCGGCAATGCAGCAGGTCAGACGTGCGAAATTTACAACATTTAACAAGGACAATTCATGACAAAATTTAAAGTAAATAACGCGGTTTCGATTGCTCACACTGACAACCGTGATTTATTGGCGGCCGCCCGTGCCAAAGGGGTAATTTCTGTGTCGAATATTACAGCCGCCCCCATGGTTACAACGCCAAACATTAATGTACCGCTGGGGGCATTGAACTATATTCGCCCCAAGGCCATTGAAGTACTGACCGCGCCCCGTGTATCTGACACTATTGCGCGTCCAGAAAAGAACGGTCGCTGGGGGGATAAGGCAGTCACCATTAAACTGAAAGAATATCTGGGGACTGTTAGCCCGGACGATGGTCTGACTGCGGATGGTCTGGAACAGAAAACCAACTATTCCTATGTCATGCGTGGCGTGTATTATTACATGGACAGCTGGTTGGCGACGGATTTGGAAGACGCCACATCTGCCGCAATGAATGAAAATTATCGCGCCGACCAAGCAACAGGGACACTGCGAACCTTGGCAATCGCCCGTAATGATTTTTTCTTTACCGGTGTCCAAACCGCAAGTGGGATGTCGCCTATCTACGGTATTTTGAACGAACCCAACCTGGCTGCTTATGAAACGGTGGCATCCAATGGTGCCGAAACGCCGTCAACATATTGGATTAACAAAACACCGGAACAAATCGCCAATGACGTGGTCACTGCCATCAGTCAGCTGTACACACAGTCTAATGGTATTGTTGAAGACGAATTAGAAAATGGCACAATCATCTTGGCAGTTGCAGTCGGTTCGATTGGCCAATTGGACCGTACAAATATGTACGGTAAATCCGCCCGCGCAATTTTAAAGGAAACTTACGGCAATCGTTTGAAAATTGTGGCGGTTCCCCAATTTAACAACGCCGACAGCAATTCAGACGTTTTTTACGTTATTTTCCAAATGAACGATGGGCCGGCCACCATTTTGAATTCATATATCGAACTGGCACGCGCCTATCCGATTTTCCAAAAAGACAGTGTCGTATCACAAAAAATCAGCGCTGCAACATCTGGCGCAGTGGTTCAGTATCCGTGGGCTGTCGTTCGATACAACGGGATTGGTCAGACGACCGCGCGTTAACAATGGGGCCCCTGCCCCCAATAAAAACCAAAAGGAAAATATATGGCCGTTATTATAAAAAAAGGCACAAATAGCAGCGTTTTTCGTCTGCGCAATGGCAAGACAATCAAAATCAATGTGGCGCCCGGTGGCGGTGATTTGCTGAATGTAATCAGTGACGCTGATTACGACGCCCTGATGGCGGAATATGGGACATTCATCAAGCCCCGCATCATCAGCGACAAGAATCCGGATGGATGTTTTATCGTCCATAATTCGGAAGCCGCCGCGCGGGCCCAATCGGCCGAAATTGGTGACAAGAAAGATGCGTCGGCCCCCATTGTAATTGAAAATAAAAACAAAAAGACAAAATAAATGACAACCCCAATCACCATTGACACCGCGCGATTCCGCGAATTATTCCCATATTTTTCCGATATTCCCGACGAATCCATTTGCGCGGCATATCAGGGGGCAGGAAGTTATATTGCGACAATGCCTGGGGTGATTGGGTTGGATTTAGCTACGCAGACCCGCGGGGTATATTTAGCCACGGCGCACATTGCCTATTTAATGAAAAATCCCGATAAATTCCGTGCATTATCCAGTGCATCCGAAGGCAGCGTGTCTGCATCTTTTGCTGTTCCACCAACAAAAGACTTGTTCCAATATTATTTGTCTTTGACGCCATATGGTCTGGAACTGTTGGCAATACTGTCAACCATTCAACCACCGATGCCACGCAAGCCGCGTAACATATTTCCATATTATGGGGGGATATAATCTATGAAATCTGGTGTACGCGCAAATACATCGGGGGTTCTGAAAATGTTATCAGACGCCAAAAAAAACCTAAAAATTGCGCCCCGCGGGGTACAGGCAGGTTTTTATAAAGATGAATCTGTTGGCCCAAATGGGCCCACACCCATTCATATCATCGCAAAGGCCAATGAATTTGGGGTGCCGTCAAAAAATATCCCCCCACGTCCCTTTATGCGTAATGCCACCGTTCCCGCCCAAAAACGGGGGCATAATATTATCAAGGCTCGGATGGACGATGGGGCAGATTTGACAGACGCTCTACAATCAGCTGGTGTGGCCATGGCCGAAGAAATCCGAAAATCCATCCGGTCCAATACGCCACCGCCCAATGCTCCCGCAACTATTAAAAGAAAAGGCAGCACACACACGCTGATTGATACCGGTGCCATGTTGGGGGCAATACACTGGGGATTAATCAATAAAAAAGCGCAAAAAGAATAACGGCATGTCCCTGAATTTACACGAAGTTGTTGGCGATGCCTTAACCATTGTCAATGATTGGCAAACCCTGATATTTACCAAAACCCAATTAACATGGTCGACGGAATCACGTGAGCCCGTGCGCACGTCAACCCAATTAATTGTCCGTGGAAAGGTACAGCCCGCGTCGTTGCAAGAACTGCGCGAGATTGGATTTAATTTGACCGAATATCAATATTTCAAAGTATTTATTACTGGTGCCCCGACACAGCTGGACCGATTGCGTCAATTTGCATGTGACGAATTTATTTGTGGTGACTACCTATACAAAGTTGTGGCCAAAGAACCATGGGATGATGCCGGATGGCGCGAAACTTATGCGTACCGCATGAAATATTTAGGGGATGCGCATGGCGCCCAATCAAATTTATGATTTTTTGCAATCTTTAATGCCCCCCCTGCAATGGGCTAATCCATATTTAAGCGATGATGCCATCCCCCCCGTTGATACAGACTGGGCGACATTTAACATTATGCGTGTGGACGACCGCGGTTGGTCACAGCCGCGCCAGACGTCTTATGATGAAAACACCGGCATAATTACATTAGCGTACGATGTGCAGCGCATTTACAGTCTGCAACTTGATTTTTATGGGCCAAATGCGTTTGAAAATGCGTCCGTTTTTAAACAAACTCTGCAAGTGGCACTGGCACGCCAACACGGCATTGGTGATTTAAAGGCTCTTTCCGGCATCCGTAATCTTACGTTTTTGCAAGAAGACAAAGAATATATGCCCCGATACAACTTTGATGTCGACATTTTTGTTGTCGACACAATTACCCAGACGGCACCGGTTATTGAAAAAGCGATTATTACAAAGATATATCGCGCCGGCGCTAAATCATAACCAACAGGATATCAAATATGTCACTTCCTTTTTCTAAATTTGTTCCCATCTCGGCGGTCGTTCAATCACCGGCTTTTACAGTTGAAAAGAAACACATGCTGTTGGCCATGACGTCGCCCTTAATTGGCAGTGGTGAAGCCTATCGTACTTATTCCGGTCCATCTGCATTAACGAATTTTCGTGCCGATTTTGGTACACAGGTCCCTGAATATCAGGCCGTACAGAAATATTTTGGATTCTTGTCCAAAAACGGAATATCGCCAGACAAATTGATTGTTGCGCGTTGGTATAAAACAAGCGCGGCGCCGTTTTTACGCGGGACCAAAGTAACATCAACCGTGGCCGAGTTGAAATCTATCGCCAGCGGCAGTTTTGGCTTGACCATGGATGGGCACCCGTTTGAAGTCGTCACGGACCTGTCATCCATTACCAGTTATACAGACGTCGCCGCGTTAATTCAAACAGCAATCCGGGGCGAAGCATCTGCGGGCGAAGCATGGGCAAACGCAACAGTTACCTATAATACACTCACAGGCGGTTTTATTGTTCAATCAGGCGCCAGTGGCAAAGGGGCAACAATTTCTCCAGTAACGGCAGGTACAACAGGAACAGATATTAGTGGCATGCTGGGCTTGGCCGATGCCGTATTATCCCAAGGGGTAAATGCCGAAACGTATGCCGAATTTTGTGACCGGGTTTATCATGCTAATTCTGGTGGATATTCCATAACTACCCTGGAAGACCTGGACATTTCCGATATCGAACCAGCTGTGGCGTGGTTACAGGGCTCGGTTGGCAATCAGACCATTAATACCATGGTTCGACTGGTATTTAATATGACAGATAAAGCCACGGCAAAAACCCTGCAAGCGACGTTGGCGGAATTGTCATATACAGGTTATGTCGTTTGTTATGACCCCAACCATCAATATGTTAATGTCTTGGATTGCGCAATTTGCGCCGCAATTGATTATAACGCTGCCAACGGGGCAATTAACTTTAATTTTCAGCCCGCCGTTGGTTATACGCCCATCACAAATGTTGGCGATGTCCTGAATTACCAACAGGGTATTACCAACATGTCCATCGCGACAGAGCTGGACGAGTTGAAAATATCGTATGTATATTCGGTAGGCGTTGGCCAGCAAATCCAGGTGTTATACGGCATGGGTCTGATGCAAGGTGATTTTGGCACCGAAGACATCCAGGTCAATGAATCTGCACTGGAAGTCGATTTACAGACAACGGTTGTAAATGGATTTGTGGGTTTAAATAAGCTGAAATTACAGGGGGATGATGCACGTGAATTTATGGCAACCATGGTTACCCCTTGCTTTGAAAGAGCTCAGGTTAATGGGTCCATTGCGTACAATGGTATTTTAAGCGATACAGACCGCAGTAATATTTTTTCCATCACCAATAATGATGCGGCCGCCGATGCTGTTGCGAATAACGGATATTATTTTCAAATAGCCGAATTGACGGCCGCCGACATTGCGGCCCGTCAAGTTCGGATGATTGTTTGTTATCTGTGCGGCGGTGTGGTCAATGTGCTGCGCATTAACAACAATATTTATGGCGCGTAATATGCAGAAAAAGAATATACAGCCCCGATTAAATCGGGGTTTTTAAATGGAGTAAAATAATGCCAGATATAAGCACCAACCAGGTGGGATTTAAAAACCTGTCCTACACATTAACAGCATTACCGGTATTGCCATTTTTGAAAATTGATGGCTTTGCCCCCGATGGGGTTCAATGGGAACGGTCCCAACCGACATCAACCCGACTGGGGGCCGATGGAAAAGCAGTGGTAAATTCGCGGGCCGTCCTTTACACGTGTACCATTAATCTGTTGCCGACATCTAATTCCCGTTTGGCTTTGGATAATTTGATTTCGGCCACCACCACCAAATATGGCAAAAGTTTGGTTGATTATGTCATTGTAATGACAGTTTCGAATTATACCACCGGCCAAAAAACAGTGTACACAGGCGGAAGCATTGAAGAAATTGACGCCGGTGACAGTGCCAATCTGGATGACGGCCAGGCAGATAAAGCTTACCGGTTGACATTTGTTGACCGAACAATCTTGCCATTATAATTGGGGGAAATCATGCAAAAAGTTATCAAGGTGACGATTAAAGATATGGGGACGGACAAAAACTTTTCTGTCCGCCTGTTTGGCGCAATGGAAGGCATCGATTTTGTGGAAAGCCTGATGAAATTAGACAAAGGCATTTCCGTAAAGGCCGTGTTGGCTGATTTATTGCCCCTGGCGACGTTATTGGATGGAACGGGCGGCCCCGGCATCACAATGTCGTTTGGGACCATTGACACCTATTTTGAAAGCCCGTTGGCCCCGTTGGAATTAGGCATGAAAATCCTGGAACATCAGATGGTTTTTATGAACGAATCCGAAGTATTCCGAAAATTCAGCGGTCGCGTACAACACTTGTTCAATATGCAGACTTCGGATTCCCAAATATCATAGGCAATATTATTACCCCCCAGGTGGGCGTGTTAGAAATGCAGCGCATGGACTTGGGGGATTTATACCTCAACTCTCTGGTGCTGTACGTACAAACCCAAAATGAATACGTGTATCATAACCGGACCAGCAAAAAGAAATAGCAATGGCCACATTTTCGGATATGGTTATCAACCTTTTCCTGAACAGCAAAGATGCGGAACAAGGCCTGGTCAGTTTTCAAAAACAGGTTGAATCCAGTGTGGGCAGTATCCGTAATGTGATTTTAGGTGTATTGGGTGCGCGCGGAATTCTGGGTATGTATAATCAGATGCAGCGTCTGGCAACGTTATCCGAACGCTTTAATCTGCCCATAGAAAAGGTAAGTGCCTTTGCCAACACGTTCGCCGTATTCGGTGGAAATGTTGACGGGGCGGCCGACACCATCGAAAAATTCCAACAAATGGCAAACAGCCTGCGATTCCATTCGTCCGGCCCATTGCGAGAATTGTCTGCCATTATCGGTGAAAATCTGTACGGCCAGGATTATATGGGAATAATTCAGGCATTGCGGCGGCAATGGTCCACGTTGAATAAGGATGCCCGGACCGAAGTATTAAATATGCTGGGCATGGATAACATTGCCCTGCAACGCATGCTGAATGCTTCCGATGCGGAATTGGAGGCCGCCGTCAAACGTGGTGAACAGTTCGGCGTGATGACCACTGAAACGGCTGATTCTTTAACCGAATTGCAACGTATCGCGTCAGAAACACAACAGGCGTTATTCATGGCGGTTCAACCGTTGGTGGACGTTCTGAAACCGGTTCTAGAAATCGTTCGCGACGTGGTTTTGGAATTCAATCGTTTAGACCCAACAATCCGCCGGATAATTGCGGGGCTGATAATTGGCATTCCCTTACTGCGTGGTTTGGGGGGCGTGCTTTCCATGTTTGGGGGAGCTGGCAACGGTATTGCTGGCACCCTGGCCAAGGGGTGGTTTATCTGGGATGGACTTACCGGGATTTGGGACTTTGCCAAAGGGATGCGCGAAGTTATTCATGATGGGCGCGAATTAGAATCCATGCTGAACGAACTGGCCAGCAAACACTGGACGATGAAAATCGCCATTAAAGTGGGCGGCGCACTTGGGGAATGGTTGGGTAACTTTAAATCCGATGTAAAGGCGGCGGATGCTGGAATACGTGCACTTTTCGGCATTGCCGACAGCAAGGATTATGCGGCGATATATTCTTATGCAGAACGCCGCAGTGATGCAGATTTAATGCAGTACGCGCGACAAGGTATGGCCGCCGAATTTTGGGACAACCTGTCCCCCGAAGCCAGACAAATGGCCATGCCATACACACCAACGCCCGCCGCGGCGCGAACGGACGCTTGGGGCGGCATGTCCACGCCACGTTCAAGCCAGACCCAAATAGACAACAGTAACAGTAACCAAACGATTAATATATATGGCGTGACAGGCGCCGAAGATATGATGTCGCGCTTGCGTTCATTGGCGACCCAGGGCATCACACCAACAATAGGATATCGTTAAATGGCCGTTGGTTTGCGATTTGTTGATAACGCCTTGGCAAGTTTAAACAGTGTGACTTATTCTGTTTATAGTGACAATCCGTTGCAAATCCTTTTGGAATTTGACACCGTAGAAGAATGCAGCGTATCTGGCAGCGCCACGGCCACTAAATATCCCACAGAAACAGGGATTATGGCAACTGATTACAAATACCGCAATCCCGACAGCGTATCCATGGTGGGTGTTATCAGCGCTGGCGGATTGACGGGATACGGGTCTGTTATTGCCAGATTGGGCACGTGGGACCGCAAGACGGCGATTGAGAATATCCGCAAAAATTGTGCGGATTTGGTTGCGCAAATGACGTTGGTTACAATCCAAACACGCAACAGTGGTTTGCGTCGCAACATGACCATGACGGGATACACCATCGATGAAACCGCGGACAACATGGGGTCACTATTAATAAGCATGCAATTTGAAGAAGTCCCATTGTTTAATGCGGCCGGGCAGACCGTGCTGAATCCGTCTGACAGCCCCACCCAAGATGTGGGCATCACACAGACGCAAATCATTGCGTCTGATTAAAAAATACTGCGATGAAAACATCAATAAATCTTATTCAGGCCCCCAATCAAAGTCTGTCCGCCAACATTACCGACATTAATGGCGAGATACACATTGTAGATATCAACCTGCGGACACTTTACGATGGTCAAATGATTGCGGACATATCAATTGATGGGACGGCCGTTTTTTATGGACGTCGATGTATTGATAGAATGCCGCTTATGCTGGGCGGGACCATTCCTGGGAATTTTTATTTTGTTGATTTATTCGGCAATTCTAACCCCGTTTATACGGACCTGGGCAATGAATATCTTTTAATTTATGACGACGAATATCAGTTGAGATAATACAATGCCGGTAACTGTATCCAGTAATGACGCGGGATGGAATATCCCCAAACGATATTTGCGTTTAACATTATATAGGGGACGAAACACTGTCCGAACATTTAACACATTGACCGAAGACATGTATGTCAAATTCAATACGACAGACGCAGTCAGCGGTGCATTAACAGAAGCCAACATAGTTATTGGGGGGATGTTGGTGCAAAATATGTTTAATGTGGCCACATCCACGACCCAGTGGCGAAAAGACTGGATTCAACACCGATTGGTTATTGAAGCTGGATATTACAATCATCATTCTGTTATTTATGACGGGATTGTAGTGTCGGCAAAACCGAATTTGGAATCGGCCAATTTTACCCTGTCATTAAAATGTATTACAGGGTTCGAAACAATAACCGAACCACGTTCTTACAGTTTCCCCGGAGCCGTATCTGTTACGATGATTGCCGCCAAACTGGCTAACGACCATGGATTAGCCTTCGTAAATGGAATTACAGATGCGGTTCCGACGATTTCGGACTTTACGGTAACGCAGCAAAATCTTCCTGGCATTATGCGCACTATATCGAATGCTGTGCCAGTTAATATGTATGTGTCAGGCGGCCGGTTATATTTACAAAAACAAAATGAACCCATCGCTGGTCTGCCAACTTTATCGATACGCAGCCAGGATATCATCGGAAGTCCCGAACCCACGGATACAGGCTGTATTGTCAATGTACGGATGAAACCCCAAGCCCGAACCGGCTGTCCGGTTTCACTGAACAGTATCCGATACCCCCAAATGAACCCAATCCATTTTTTTCTTGACGTTATGTCACATGTGGGGGACACGTGTGGACGCGATTGGTACACGCGTTTAGTCTTAACCAAACAAGGGCTTGGATTTTTAAAAAATGCCGAATAAAATCGCCAATCCATTAAGGTTTGACCCGGGAAACCTGCAAACACCTTTTGGTATTTTTGAAATGGCCATCCGTCAATATCTGGGGGTCCATATGGCCACGGTACAGCCTGTATCTGTGACATCGGTAAAAAATGGTGGACAGTTTGTCAGCGTCAAGCCATTACTGACCAGATATGATACTGGGGGGCGTGAAATACCCATTACTGACGCAGACATAATACCCAATGTTCCTGTTGTTCAACCGTTTGGAAAAAATGGACATTTACAAATCGCCCCATCAGTCGGGGACCAGGGCATTATTATTGCATGTGCATATGATGTGTCACAGTATAAACAGGCCCACAATCAAACACCAGTCGGCTCTAACAGGCAGTTTAATTGGTCAGATGGGTTCTTTTTGCCCTTAGATTTTCAACCAACTGGCGATGGCGTTGCAATCCAAAATGGTAACAGCAAAATAGACTTATCCCCCGACACCATATCGATGTCATCGGCCCAAGTAGATATCCAAGCAGACACAACCATTACAGGCAATGTGGACCTGGGGGGGACAGGTGGCATGCCAGTTGCCCGTACAGGTGACCAGATTCAAATTATTTTCCCAACCCCGCCGGTACCCAACGTTCCATATGTAGGAACAATCACTGGTGGCAGTGCCACTGTAAAGGCCGCATGAAATGCAAACATTAAAACTCGACCCCGACAACAATTTGATTGTTGAAAATGGAAACCTGGTGGTAATTGATGGCATCTATGCGGCGGCCCAAAACACGCGTACACGCTTGGGTTTGTGCCGCGGCGAAAATCCATACGACATCCAGGAAGGAATTGACTATTTTAATGAACTTTTGGGAAAGCTGGGGGGGATGGATTATATCCGTGAAGAAATACGTCGCCGAATTCTGGACAGTCCCGATATTGTAAAAATCAATTCCTTGGACGTTATCAGTTCAAAAGGAACGATAACTGTTACCGCTGACATTACCACCATATATGGAACTTTCACATTATGAGCATGTTTACAGTCACACCCCAAGGGGTTATTACAGTTGATACAGGCGATATTCGGGCGGATTTTGAAACTGCCTATCGTGAAGCGCTTGGGGCCGACTTGGATATTAAAACAGGCACGCCCCAAGGTAATATGATTGTCAATGACACCGCCACTTTAACACGTGCACAGGCCGAAGTTGTCAATATTGCCAACAGTTTTTCGCCATATTACACCACTGGTCACGCCCTAGATGTATCTGGCGCCTTTTGGGGATATTATCGCAAATCAGCCCAGGCCACAACAGTGGTTGCAACTTTGTCTGGTCAAGCCGGAACAATTGTGCCAGCCGGTTCTATCGCATCAGATGGAACATATGATTATAAATCATTGGATACAGCGGTCATCGGCGAAAACGGAACAACGACCATTCAGTTCAGCTGTACCGTTTCGGGCCCCATACCATGCCCCCCAAATACATTAACCACAATGGTTACGCAAATTTCTGGGTGGGAAAGTGTGAATAACTCTTTTAATGGTGTGCTTGGGTTTGATACTGAACCTGATAATGTTTTTCGGGCAAGAATTACGGCCAATTGGTTGAATGTGCGCGGTCGCAGCATTTTGGGCGCCATTGTGGACAACATTGCGGCATTAAATGGCGTTGTCAGTGTGGTGGGCCGTGAAAACCCCAGCAACACCCAGAATACAATAGATGGCGTAGTTATACCGCCACATAGTATTTATTTAGCTGTTCTGGGCGGTCAGGGCACAGATATTGCGCAAACAATTGCTGCACAAAAAACATTGGGCGCAGGCACTGTTGGCAATACCGAGATTACATTTACCGACGATGTGATTAATTATAATTATGTTTATCACATCCAGCGTCCCAATACGCTTCCTATTGGGGTCCAAATTAAATATGCCGCAAATAATTATACAGGGGCTGATATTGACCAGCAGATTAGAGATACTGTGATGGCCTATATTGCCAACAATCCTTTTAAAATTGGGCAAGTTGTATCCGGAAATATCCTAGCACAGGCATTGAATGGATTCAACCAGATTGATTTGTTGTCTTTTAAAGTCCGGTCAGGAACAACCGGTGATTATGTTGATTTTATTGACACCACAATATCTCAAATACCGAACTTATCATCTGCCGATATCGTGATAGAAGAAGTTTCCCATGTTTAAAAATGTCACATTGGATGTATTGCAGAAAGAGAATACCTATACCAATCTGTCCGACCTGTTGATGAAACGTGCGGGGGTGTGGGATAAACATTTTGGCGATATTTCCACGCGGTTTGTTGATGACATTTTAAATTATAATACCTGTGTTCCATCTGCCCTGGATTATTTTTGGGGGAAAATTTTTAAAATCAGCCGTAATTTCAAAGACGAAAACGGAAACGCTTTCAGCCTGACAGACGACCAATTTCGGGAAATAATCAAAATCCGAGCTTTTGGAACACGCTGGCAAGGTGACGTTTTGTCAATGAATGAATTCCTGGGCGATTTATTTCGGGACCGTGGCACAGTATATATGGTCGATTCCCAGGATATGTCTACGCAAATTTTTGTGTTCGCGTTTCAACTGGAACCTTGGGAATCTTACTTATTCAAAACCCAAGACGTATTACCGCGACCCGCGGGCATTGGTACCAGCATTTATGAATTAGACCCAACAAAGGTGTTTGGATTTCATAATACGGAATTCCAGCCATTCAATCAGGGAACATTTTGGGGGGGACAGGCGTAATGAAATGCAAAAATTCGGGGATTGTCATTACACAAGGGGACGATTCCAATGCCTTGAACAATTCAATTTTTATAGAAATTTCAACCGATATGGATTTGACGGGTTGGTTCGCCGTATTTCAGGTATCAGACCAATCTTGGCGTTGGAATGATATTAGTTCCAAGAAATTGGAATTAATTATCACGTCCCAACAATCGGCGGCACTTACCCCCGGGACGCATTATGCAGGCTTTAAGATATTTGACAACAATGGGCTGGGTAAAACTGTTTTAACCCATATACCGATTTTTGTGCAACCGATGGTGGTTCAACCCCAGGTATCTGAATGAATAACATCCCAGCGATTTCGGTCCAAATAATACAAAATCTTACAAACACCATCTTCGTAAAAATCCAAACCAACCAAAACAACGGAAAAAATTATGCAAACGATTGAAAAACCAAACGTTATTGCTGGTCCCTTTGCGCGCAATGGATTAAAAAATAATATCCCAGAAAATCCAACCGGAACATATTTGGCATCAGTTGATGAAGGGTTTCCCGCCATTACAATGCAGCCACTGGCCCTGGGTGGCACGCCCCCGGATGGCAAAGATTTCAATGGCATCTTTAACCTGATGTCCCAGTTTTATTTCGCCTTTCAAAATGGTTGGTGGCCCACATTTGACCCAGAAGTATCCCAGGCTATTGGTGGCTATCCACAGGATAGCATCCTGTGGTATTTATCGCCGGAAGATGGTCGCGTTCGCACCTTAAAGTCTTTAATTCCGAATAACACTTATGACTTTAATGCCAATCCTGATTACATCGGGACGTATTGGGATGACGCATTGGTGGGGCAAAATGGGGCAAGTCTGCCTATTTTGGTCAAATACGTGTCCGACTTCCAGCTAAATGACATGTCATGGTTGAATGCGGACACATTCACATGGCACCCAGGCGAAACATACGAACAGGTTTATCAACATTTGTCTGATGATATGGCCGGCGGCACGGCGTCAACAGTCACCATCGAAGATATAACTATTAATTATATCTTAGCCGCGGACGGTCACAGAATCTGCGCCCCCGACCAGGAAGAAAAAATAGTATCTCTATATGCGTCGGCCCAAGATGCTAATTTTTATATCCTGGACGTGGAAAACCAGCGTTTTAAATTGCCGCGAACCAAACAACGTCAACTAATTCGGTCTGTAACGCGCCCGGATAATTCTTGGTATAATCTATACTCAGACGGCTGGGTTGAACAAGGCGGCCAGATTTTAGCTACGCAAACGTCGCGGCCGAAGGCGCCCGCCAATCTTACAATCCCAGTTAAGCTGCCTTACCAAAAAAGTAAAATGTTTGGTGCTGGGGTGGCCGGTAATTCTGGATTGGGCTGGGATAGTGTGGCAACCACTGTAAGCGGCGGCACGGAAGACACGTCCACGGTGGCATACTTTTCCGTCCCATCTTTCTCTTACATAACGTATGCGCAGTGGCGCGTCTGCGGATATGCTACTGATTCTGTTATGGCCAATGAACCGGTGGTCCGGGAATATTATTATGTTGGTAATTTTTCAGCAAATTCTATTAAAAACACTGCTGGATTAAATGCAGAACTTTTTAACAAAAAGGTAGATGTTGGCCACCAATTGGTCGAATACCAGACACCAACAGCTGAGAATAATTATACATGGTATCGTAAATATGCTGATGGTTGGGTTGAACAGGGCGGATACCTGGGCAGTTCAAATCCATTGCGCGTCACGGTTACATACGCGGTCCCCATGTCCGACACCAATTATACCTTGGTGTTGGGAACATTCGGCGCGGGCCAGACCGGCGGTCAAAATCAGGGCTGGTCAGGGCGCACCACCACTTCGTTTGTTTATACCTTTTATAATACTGGAACCGGTGGTGGAAACGGGGGAAGTTGGATGGTATATGGCATTGCCGCCAGTACCAATGAATAATGGCGGCAAAGTTTAAAATAAACACCCAAAAAGTTTAAAATAATCATCCCAAATATTTAAAAAAAAGGCATAAGATGTTTAAAATTGGTGACGCCATAAAACCACAAAATTATGCGGCGGCTGCAATTTGGTGTAATAAGAATAATGCAACCATTATTCAGACAAAAGATGGCGCCTATATAATTGCGGAATTGCCTGAATTATCCGAAGAAGCAAAACTAGATATTTTGCGCATTCAACGCAATCTTTTGTTGGACAAAACTGACAAGTACATGCTGTCCGACTTTCCAATTGATACGGAAACGAAAAACAAGTATGTGGCTTACCGGGAATATTTACGGCATGTCCCGCAACAGATTCCCATTCCAACCCAAATAATGACTTTTGAAGAATATTTACTGTCGGGGGATGAAGTATGATACAAGTATGGATTGCAATTATTACCACGATTGTGGCGCCTACTGTATTGTTTTTTCTCCATAAACATGACGAAGGAAAAATTATAAAAGACACCCAGTTAAAATCTATTCGTTTGGAATTACTTTTTATGATTGAACACCATCCAGATGACACCCACACCATTTTGACCTTGTGGGACGAATATCGCCAGAAAGGCGGAAATTCCTACGTCACCCGATACGTTCATAAGTGGCAGCAAAACAGAGCAAAAAAATGAAAATATCTCAGTTTTTCAGCGGACTATTTCTAGATGATGTGGGCGAACCTTGTCTGGGGCGATTTGCATTCATGTGCGGCCTGTTTCTGTTACCCATAACAGCAATGTGGGAACTGGGAAGCATCGGGGATGTAACATGGCCCGAAGCTGTGGTTCGAACATCCCCCGGCTGGGTTGGCCTGGGCAGTTATTTCTTTACGCGATTATACGAAAGCCGCGAATTTATTGCAGAAATTGCCCAAAAGCTTAGAAAAAATGGTTAAAGGCATGAAATATGGAATTTATTTTTTTGCTTTTTGTTTTGGCATTTGTGTCTATTTGGCTTATCGGGCGGGTGATGCAGCTTGCAGAACGTCTGTCGCACAGGCCACGGCCAACCAAGAACACCATAATCGAACAATTGGCCAACAAATTGAGCACAGGGTTCTGGCTGTTCCTGATGGTGATAATCTTGACTGGTTGCTGCGGGAATATGCCCGCGCCAATTAAAATTCCATCTTGTCCCCCTATGTTACGCGCCGCAACGTATCGGGCCATGGCCCCCGATGAACGCCGCGATTATCGTATCGCGATTGAAAAATGCCGTTATTATAACCAAAGTTAGACATTATGAACCCCAAACAATTACGTGAACTGATTATCAGACCAACCCTGCATACGTTAAACGCATGGTCGCCTGCGGCCGAAGATTTAATGATGGGCACCGCAGCCCAAGAATCACATTGCGGCCGATATATTCGCCAGGTTGGATGTAGCGGCATGGTGGGCGCCTTTGGTGTCTGGCAAATGGAACTGGCCACGGCACGGGATATATACGACAATTATTTGCGTTATAAACCTGAATTAAAAGTCGCCGTGGAAAAGTTGCGTGGTGCCGGCCAAAGCATCACTGATGCTTTAACATCCAACCTGGCTTATGCGTGTGCCTTGGCTCGAATTCATTATTTACGCGTTCCTGGGGCCATCCCCACAGATTTAGCGGGCCAAGCCGCATATTGGAAACAATATTACAACACCAAACACGGCAAGGGGACTGTTGCTGAATACCTGGACAACTGGACACGATACGCAAAATAATCAAAAATCAAATTGACTTTGCACAAAATTTGCACAATAATCCAGCAAGCCCGCTGAATTTCGGCTCGATGGATGGGACTTAAAATCCTTTGGTTATTGCAACCGTGTGGGTTCGAGTCCCACTATCCCCACCAAAGATGCAGTTTTGGATGATTAGCTCAGTTGGTTAGAGCGCTTCGTTCACATCGAAGAGGTCGACGGTTCGAGTCCGCCATCATCCACCAGAATAAAAAACGCCCCGAATGGGGTGTTTTTTGTTCGTGTGTGGATACGGACGAGAACCGCAGGTTCGGAACGCAGCGGTCGTCAGACCGCGCAGTGAAAGGGGCCCACCAAAATCACCAAGAGCAACCGCGATTGGATTGATTTTGGATGGGAATATACAGTCCGCCATCATCCACCAGGATAAAAAAACGCCCCGAATGGGGTGTTTTTTGTTCGTGTGTGGATACGGACGAGAACCGCAGGTTCGGAACGCAGCGGTCGTCAGACCGCGCAGTGAAAGGGGCCCACCAAAATCACCAAGAGCAACCGCGATTGGATTGATTTTGGATGGGAATATACAGTCCGCCATCATCCACCAGGATAAAAAAACGCCCCATTTCGGGGTGTTTTTTATTCGTGTGTGGATACGGAACCGTTATCAAAAATTGGAAGACCTGGCCGGAATTTCATCAACAGTCATGCAAACCGTTGGCGATGAATGTTCGGGCAGATCGCCGGTCAAACAGTATGTGGCGATGCATTCCGTCGGGTCTTTTGGATCTGGTTCAAAGCCATTTTGGCATGTACCCGGTATATCTGCCGCGGTATAGAACCCGCCCACAAGCCCCACATTGCACATACCTGTGTTTTTGTTGTAATTATAACTTACTGTCAGCGGTCCCAGACTGTGCGGAATCGGGTTCAATCCAACCAATGTTTTAAGATGCAGGGTTTTGCATTGTTCTGCATCCGAAACAGAAATCCCCGTACACTTTGGCCAAGAATTACGTCCCCCCAGTGAAGTGGGATATTCGCCCCCCATTTCTTTACACCCCGTTTTTGCGATATAATACGCAAAGCGCATCATATACATTTGAACATTCACAGTGGGGACTTTCTTAATTGTTTCGCTGTACCCGCGGCGACGGGAAAGACTAAAATTAACCACACCACCGTATCTGGACACAGCCTGTTGGGCGCGTTTCTGTAATTCATCTTCGGTTTCATTGACATCTTTGCCGTACATGACACAAAATGCACCTGACTTGGATATTTTTGTATTACCGATTGATAAACACGCATCTATGTCCTGGCGTTGCCACAACGACAATTCTGCGTCGGTCGGTGTTTTTTCCACATTCGCGTCCGGAAATCCCGGCACCCCGGGCCACTGGTTAGTATCACTGTCCGATGTTGGGGGTGTGCCCAATATTGATGTCAGCCAATTGCGAATATCGTCAAAACTGTCCCCGCCATCATCGTCAATCAGACTGCGGCACGTGCGAATAACCGCCGCACATGCCCGCGCCGCCGCATCACGCGATTGTTCGTATCCGTTTTGGTTCACACAACTGATGACATCGGTTGCACAGGTCGCGCCATAATCACTTAGCATTTTTGCACGCAACGCCCGAATCCGCGGTATCGTTCGCGCCAGATATTCCGTGACCAACGGATTATCCGCGTCATATTTATCATTCTTTTTAACGGAATTTTGACATTTCAGCATGACTTTGCCGCACATGCCCGACGCCCGACCGCGACTGTCCAGTTTTCCAATTTTTGGTCGCAAGAAATTTGCCATGTCCGCATCACTGGGGACGGCGGCGTCCCCCGGGACAGAACCCACGACAATTTTACCGTTGACAATATATTTGCCGGTGGGATCCAGACAGTTTT